>CAZEDT010000132.1:0-1995 GCA_964510795.1 uncultured Syntrophomonas sp. | reverse complement strand
ATCCATAGCCTATTACTTGATCCTCGAAAACAATAACCCGTTGTACCGATTTGAAAAATGGGGAATGACCCATAATCACCCCTATGGCAAAGATATTTCGTCGCCGCGTAGCAGCGAATTGTTCGCATCGATTACCGATGAAGCCGTTACTCAGTTCTTTCGTCTTCAAGGGAAGCGACGCATAGAAAAAGAATATTGGGCTTATGACAGCACCAGTATTTCCAGTTACTCTGAAATACTGAACCAAATCCAGTACGGAAAAAACAAAGAAAACGATCGCCTCGCGCAGCTCAATCTTTTGCTTGTCTTCGGTGAAGAATCTGGATTGCCGTTTTACTATCGCAAGCTTGCAGGAAACATACCTGATGTCAAAACCGTAAAAAGCCTGCTTGCCGACTTGGATGTCTTGGGATTAGGCAAGATCAAGCTGGTCATGGATCGGGGGTTTTATAGCGAAGCCAATATTAACGGTCTGTACCGTGACCACTTGAAATTTCTGATTGGCGTTCGAATATCCCTGACCCTAATCCGCAAGGAATTGGATGCAGTCCATGACGATATCCGTCAGTTTCAAAACTATGAACAAAGTTTGGATACCTATGGCTACACAGTTCCCATAGAATGGACCTATACGCAAGGTCGTCCCTACAAAGGCGACACCCTAACTGAAAAGCGTAGGATGTATTTGTACCTGTACTACAATATCGATAAAGGAGCTGAGAATGAACGAAATTTCGATAATAAGATTTCGGAGTACTACAACGAGCTGATTTGCGGAGAAAAGAATGAAAGCCATGAAAAAGACTACCAGAAGTACTTTGAGATCAAGAAAACGCCTAAGCGCGGTATCCAAGTAACAGTAAAGAATGATGCTATCCGTGAGGCCAAACGGTATTTTGGTTATTTCGCACTGGCAAGCAATGAAAAAATGGAAGCCTTCACAGCCCTTAAGATTTATCGAATGAAGGATGTTGTAGAAAAGGCATTTGGAAACATCAAGGAGCGACTGAACATGCGACGTCTTCTGGTATCTTCTGAGCGTAGCTTGGACGGTAAGCTGTTTGTTGAATTTGTCGCCCTCATATTTATCTCTTACATCAACAAGAAGATGCAGGAACAAAGGTTGTATAAAGATTATACAATGCAGCAGTTGCTGGACAAACTTGATGTAATCGAATGTTTCAGCTATCCGGGTCATAAATTTCGTGTGGGTGAAGTGCTGGAGAAGCAAAAGGATCTTTATATCAAGCTTGGAGTGGAGCCGCCTACCTTGTTATGAGTTGCCGAGAATCCAGGCTGCAACCTGCATACCTCTTTTAGCTGTCTCCTGTCCTTTCACATCGGCAAAATCAGGTTGATTTTCCGTTATCCCTTCCCGCTGATAACTGCTATCACTTACGGCTGGAAGATTCGACATGCCTACCAAGTAATCGCATACCTTCTGCAGGTTATTAGCAGTCAGCGAATAAACTTCGTTTACCAGGCTGGCTTCCTGGCTGTTGCCAGGCGGAGCAATAAAGATGCACTCAGGATCTGATTTGAGCAGTTCAAACACATAGGTAGGACTCCGGGTATCTGGCGCAGGCTGCCATCCGGGGACATCTCACCGGCGAAGAAATACTTCTCGGTCAGGGTGTTTATTAATTGTTCGGATGCTATTAGGATGCCCAGAGCAATAGCCAAATCAAAATGCCTGCCTTCTTTTTTGAGATCAGCCGGTGCCAGGTTAACGATGATTTTGCGGTTGGGAAAATCAAAGCCCGAGTTTTTTAGGGCAGATTTAACTCTTTCGCGGGCTTCCTTAAAGGCAACTTGAGCCAATCCCACGGGTTCAAGGGTTGATTGATGAATAATAGGTATTTACATTTAATTTACATTGCCAGCAGGAAGTCTTAAGATCCGAGCAATTGGCGTTTTACAATCGACTGCTAGACTCTTAATTGATAACAAAAGTATTTGAGGGAGGAAATGTAAATGAAAACTAAAAAAACGACT
>CAZEDT010000131.1:0-2016 GCA_964510795.1 uncultured Syntrophomonas sp. | reverse complement strand
GCACAAATAGGGTGACTGACATGGTGAGCTACAGAGCGTTCCATCACCGTAGTGGATTCCCGGTTAGAGGGACAAACACCAAAAACAATGCCCGTACCCGGAAGGGACCTAAACGTACAGCCGGCGGCAAGAAGAAATAGGCTTTAGAAGGGGTATAAATAAGTGGTACGAAAGACAACCACGCGGGTTAAAAGGCGTGAAAAAAAGAATATTGCAGAAGGTATTGCGCATATTAAGTCAACCTTTAACAATACCATTATTTCAATAACTGATAAACACGGCAATGCTATCGCTTGGGCCAGTGCGGGAACGTCTGGTTTTAAGGGATCGCGTAAAAGCACACCCTTTGCTGCCCAGCAAGCGGCTGAAACATGTGCCCGGGCAGCCATGGAGCATGGTCTTAAAGAAGTTGAGTGTTTTGTAAAAGGTCCTGGTGCAGGACGTGAAGCAGCCATTCGGTCTTTACAGGCAGCCGGATTAGAAGTAAGTGTTATTAAAGACGTAACTCCTATTCCACATAATGGATGCAGACCACCCAAAAGAAGAAGGGTTTAAGGAGGTATTAGTTTAAGTGGGAAGATATACAGAATCAGTCTGCCGCCAATGTCGTCGTGAGGGAGTAAAGTTATTCCTGAAAGGTGATCGTTGTTATTCAGCCAAGTGTGCAGTCGAGAAACGACCCTTCGTACCTGGACAACATGGTCAAAAACGTAAGCAAAAGACCAGTGAATACGGACTGCAGTTAAGAGAGAAACAAAAGACCAAGCGTACCTATGGAGTTAGCGAAAAGCAGTTCCGTAATTCCTTTAAGAAAGCGGATCGCCAACAGGGCATCACCGGTGAAAACTTGCTGGCATTACTGGAGAGACGCTTGGATAATGTAGTTTTCAGACTTGGACTGGCCAATTCTCGTAAGGAAGCACGTCAGTTGGTTAATCATGATCACTTTACCATTAATGGGAAAAAAGCTAATATTCCTTCCATGCTGGTTAAGGCGGGAGATACTATACAGGTAAAAGCAGGCAGTGCTAATTCACCTAAATTTGAAGAAATTAAGGCTGCTGCCGCCTATAAGACACCACCGGAATGGCTGCAAGTTGATGTAGAGAATCTGAGTGGCAGTGTATTAGCATTACCAAATAGAGAACAGATAGATACAGCGGTAAGTGAACAACTCATCGTAGAACTATACTCTAGATAATCTATCTTTAAAATAACCTCTAATAGAGAAGGAGGGATAAGTAGTGCTAGAGATGGAAAAACCCCGGATAGAGCGGGTTGAACAAGATCTTTCGTCCAACTACGGTAAATTTGTAATAGAACCGCTGGAGAGAGGCTATGGTACCACATTGGGTAATGCTCTGCGCAGGGTATTACTATCTTCATTGCCAGGATCTGCTGTTACATCAATTAAGATTGACGGAGTCCTGCATGAATTTTCTACTATTCCTGGGGTTCTTGAAGACACCACCGAGATGATTTTGAACATTAAGCAAATGGTTCTCCGTTACGATGGTAATGAACGCAAGATTATACATTTAGAGCAAAAAGGCAAGAAAGACGTATGCGCTGGCGATATGGTACCGGATGGAGAAGTAGAAATACTAAATCCTGATCTACATATAGCTACCCTGGATGAAGACGGAAAGCTTGAAATTGAGATGACCGTTGAAAAGGGTCGTGGTTATGTGAGTGCCGATCAGCAACCATACAAGAACGATGCCGGAGTAGGCGTGCTGCCAATTGACTCTATATACACACCAGTTACCAAGGTTAATTACGTCGTAGATAATGCCCGGGTTGGCAAACGAACCGACTATGATAAGCTAATCCTGGAAGTGTGGACCAATGGAAGTATTAAACCCGAAGAAGCTATAAGCTTGTCGGCGCAAATACTTATTCAGTACCTCAACCTCTTTACCGAAATTGACGATACTTATGCTGAGGTAGAGATATTGGTCGAGAAGGAAGAGGAAAAGAAAGATAAAGTTCTGGAAATGTCCATTGAAGAACTTG
>CAZEDT010000130.1:0-3120 GCA_964510795.1 uncultured Syntrophomonas sp. | reverse complement strand
TGGCAAGGCGATGCTCTACCACTGAGCCACTTCCGCACGCAAACATTTACTACATAAAAGAATAAATAAAAACCCCCCCAAAAGTCAAGGTTTTCTGTATAGTAAATTTTTTTTGTTTAAGTGTCTTTATCAGAAGGGCACCTAGTCCGTCCAACTACTCAAACAATACAACTAACTGGCACGCCTGTTAGCTTGTATACTTGCATTATTACCCATACCTGCCAGGTTTAATCATCCTGCTAAGTATTAAAAAGTATTTAATTTCAGTCATACTTTCTTGGTGATGTTGGTGCTATCTGACACTAATCAGATTCTCTGGATTCCAAATAATCCATTAATAAGGCTCCAAATCGCAACAGAAACATGCCCTGCTGCCACTCACTTTCTTCATCCTTAAATGAATCCTGCTTGAGTATAGCCAAGGATAAAGCTGGGTTTTTATCAAAAAACTCGGCTAAATCAGCCACCATATAGTTTTCCATTTTCTTCAGTGTCCTAATTCCCGCCTCAACAGTTCTGAAAGCCATCAGAATGTCTCTACATTTAAAGACCCGGCGCACATCCTTAGTAAATAGCTCCAGGTCTTTACCGGGTGGTGCAGATATTACAATAGTATTATCTTCTATCAGAAGATAGCCCCACTGATAGTTGCCACAATTAAAGAATCGGTCCCACATAAAGCTGCAGCGCTGATTATCCTGATATAATGGTCGAAAATGCTTGCTTTGATTAAGCAGTTCACAGGCAGTAAACTGATTTAGAACATAGGCATATTGCCAATCCAATTGCAGAGGTTGATTAATAAGGGTAACGGCCTCTTTTTCAAACTCATCCACGGAAATAATGTAGGCTTTGACGATACAATCACCTCGGTTTTTCAGATAACGGTAATCACTGACATCATAAATTCGCACATCTTCCATCAAAATCTGAAGATTCTTATCCCAAAGTTCCTGTATATCATTCAGAACAATAAACATAGGGTCACTCACCCAAAGTTTTTTTCCCAGGGGCATTAATCTGCAAATACCAATCATACCAGGGATTATATTTTCATGAACATTATCACCAAAACGCCCATAAACCTCGGACTTTTCACCTGTAAATATGTCTTCGAAGATCAGACTGCTTTTTCCGACCGGACTAATACGATAAGCACCCACATAACTCATCATCATATTAAATGCAGCAGTTCGCAGATAAGGCGGAAAGCGGCTGGCCTGTTTGTCCCAAAAATGATTCATTATTGTAGATCCAGATTGGCTGGCATAATCTAGCAGGTAGTGGTTTTGGAAGAACTCTCTATAAATCTTTTGATATAAATCATCCCAGAAACGTCCTTCGGTATTTACTACATCGTGATAGCGGTTACTCATTTCATTCCTATTTATCCGATCTTCATCACCCAGAGAATAAGCATAAAAATTCAAATGCTGAAAAACTTCTTCATAGGATTGCACCATTTCGTAATTATCCAGGTCTTGCCAGGCAGGATAATTCATTATCTCAAGTTTGAAATCATTGGGAAACTGCTGAAAATGTCTTCCCATGATATAAGCATTTCTGCTTACCAGAGTTATCGACACCCCGAAAGAACGTGCTACCCGGGCATAACTTAAATCTTCACCTAGAACTGCAGATAAGGTGTGCTCCAAAGCAGCTATCCAACTATAGGTACGCGAAACACGTGGTCGGTGTACTGTGGTAAATTCATTCCACATATATAACATCCACGCCAGCTTCTTCATATCCATATTTTGATTTATATAGATATCAAAAAGAGTAGCCGCTACCGTGGCATATTCTTCATTTAACCAATTATAGGTTGTAATATAAGGGCTTAATAGCTGACGAGCCCGATGTTTTTCCACCTTAACAGCAATAGCTTTGGGATGAAATAACTCTTTGTAGACCTTATTTTTATCTAAACCCAGCTGCTTACGGATTACGGAAGTAGGGTAATAATACTCGCCGCGGCTCTTCGCTCTTGACTCCCGCATTTCCAAATCACTGAGCAAATTCTCCAAAAGTACTCGACCGCGAATATCTTTGATAGCTTCTACCGGTGTCAAATCAGCTAATTCGGGATGCGGCAGACTGAGCCATTCATCCAGATATTTATCGTACATGATTTCCATCTGGATTTCTTCTTCATCTTCAGGACTCAGTAAAAATATGCCATCTATCCATTCTACTTCAGTGCTGTCATATTCAGTTATTTCTTCAAAAAAGCTCAGCGCCATGATAATATCGCCAGTTTCATCCGCAGCCAAAATAAGCAGTTCTTCACCAAAATACATTCGTTTGAATAAACCCTGCCCCTCAGACCAAGTAAATTTCAACCAGCGATCATGCCGATCTAATAGCTTGAAATTTTTATTTTTAATCAGTTTTTCAATCAAAACTTTACGGTTTAGGTTTCTTAGACTCAGCGTCCTTATTTTTACCCGATTTTTTCTAATACCCTGCACCAGGTCCATAGCCAATCCGCAGGTAATCTCCGCACATTCCCTTAGAAATATCCTTATATTTCCAATCTCTCCGCTAGTTTGAGCTAAATGCAAGGAATTCACTTCATCACAGAGATAGGCCTTCTGTTCAGCATTAACTATTATGGGACGTCCGGTAACCATTGAAATATTTCCTATTTTTATCATGCGAGTTAATAACAAGGTGCCTGCTTCTATAAACTGCGTTACCGATCCGAAATCTCTCTCAATAATATGCTCTTCCCCGCAAAATATATCTCGCGCAGCTACAGTATTATTTCTAATCCAGGTCACTTGAAAAATACTGATAAAGGAATGTTTCAGAGACTCATAAACCATTTTAGCCTGAGAAGTCAGAATATCTTCCATTTCCACAAAATAAAAATCAATCAATGGAGACACGTCATTATAGAAGCGATAATTAAGCACATACCATTCCCAGAATAATGGGGCAAATTTAGGATTTATCTCCCCTCCTTGAGAATAAGACAGAAACTTGGCTTGCCCAGCGTTTTCCCAGCTAGGAAAATACTTTCGGGCATAGTCGATCAAATCCAATAGGGCTGATTCAATTAATGAACGGTAGTTGCTCCTTTTGCCACGGGGAAAATGAATTACCTGACAAGTCGAT
>CAZEDT010000129.1:0-3124 GCA_964510795.1 uncultured Syntrophomonas sp. | reverse complement strand
AGGAACAGGACGTTCCTCGCCGGTCACCGCCCACGGACGGGCGGTTGGCCGGGCACCCCCCGGAACTCGCCTGGCAAGTAGTTGACAGCCCGAGCCTACGGAGCCTGGAGCAGGCAGAATTACTGAATTTGTCCATCACCCAAGCTCTCAGAAAACCGTAATCCCGGTCCCCCTCTTACGTCGCATTATTAGTCAAATGCGAAGGTTGAGATATCAACAGGGTGTTTTTTACATATGCTATAATAAAATCGCTTGATTAAGCTGATTCTAAGGAAGGGGTAATATCCAGTGACAACTACTTATATGGATAATGCTGCCACCTCTTATCCAAAACCGGAGAGTGTTTACCAGGCGGTAGACCATTTCAATCGCAATATGGGCGGCAATCCAGGACGGGGAACTAATCAACAGACTCTTCGGGCAGGGTCTATGCTGCTGGATACCAGAGATTCTTTGGCCCGCCTTTTTAATATAAAGGACAGTTCAGACATTGCTTATACATTAAATGTTACCGAAGCATTGAATATCGGCTTAAAAGGATTACTGCGACCTGGTGATCATGTAATTACCAGCAGTATGGAACATAATGCCGTAGCCAGACCACTTTTTGTATTGCGTCAGCAGGGAATTGAGTGGACCCAGGTTGCCTGTGCCCAGGATGGCAGTCTGGACCCGGATGATATACGCCGGGCTATAAAAAGTAACACCCGGTTGATTTGCATGCTCCATGCCTCCAATCTTACAGGCACCATAATGCCTATTAAAGAGATAGGAAGTATTGCACGGACCAATCAAATTACTTTCATGGTGGATAGTGCGCAAACAGCTGGAGTTTTGCCGATTGATGTTGAGATGGACAATATTGACATCCTGGCTTTTACTGGACATAAGGGTCTGCTTGGCCCTCAGGGAACCGGGGGCCTATATATAAGCCCTAACATACAGATTAAGCCGCTTAAGGAAGGCGGCACAGGATCTCTTTCGGAACATCTGGAGCAGCCTGATTTCATGCCTGATGCATTGGAAAGCGGAACCCTGAATGCGCCTGGTATTGCTGGTCTGGGAGCAGGCTTGCAGTTTATCTTTGATAAGGGCTTAGACCGGATTCGAGCCCATGAACAGCATTTAACTGACCTGCTTTTAGACGGCTTAAGGCAGATGCCTGGAATTACGCTATATGGTCCCGCTGATAGTCAAAGGCAAACTGCGGTTTTGGCGTTTAATATTGATAATTTGGATTGCGGGGAGTTAAGCACCAGCTTGGACTATAAGTTCGGCATTACTACCCGTTCGGGGCTGCACTGTGCTCCCCTGGCTCATCAGACTATAGGTACCTTGGAAAGAGGTGCATGTCGGCTCAGCCCCGGTTATTTTACTGACCGTGAAGATATAAGCAAGGTTCTGACAGCTATAGATCAACTGGCCCGGAGCTCATAATATTGTAAATAATGGATATTCCTTAAGAAACCAAATAACTGTTCATAAGCATCAACAGTAATGCTCTTACTGCTTGGTGCTTTATTTTTTATTTTAAACCATGTATTACTGATTACTACTAATATTTGCTGGTTAGGTCACAGGAGGAAAAATGTACTAAAGCACTTGTGTAATTGTGGCTTAAGTCCCATGCGGGATAGATACAACAGAGAGTAGAATATATATAGGAGAATTATGGGCGATTATGCAATATGAGATCGAAAATGAGGAGGTTGAAGTTGTGAAAAAGTATGGTCTAACATTTCTAGCACTAATCATATTACTTGGGTTAGTTAGTGCTCCGGTTTTAGCTAAGTCTGCCTCGAGTTCCAACAGTAGTGGAAGCGCTAGTGCAAAGAGTTCATCAGTTTCGAATAAAACAACCAAAGATTCGCCAGATAAGTCAAACCCATCCGTTAGTTCCAAAGATAAATTCAATGGGCAGGAAATAAAAACGGTAAAACCGTCTGGAGAAAAATCGGTCCAAGGCAGTGATCTGAAAAACATGCCGGCTGAACAAAAACAGCAAATCATTAATAAACTGCAGGAGCGACAGAAGCAAACAGAAAAGAAAACCTTTAAAGATAGTACTACCCACTGGGCTAATAAAGATATAGCCAAAATACAAAGCCTGGGTTTATTAAGCGGATATCAGGATGGAACATTTAAACCCGATGCCCAGGTAAGCAACGCTGAGGCTATGACTATGGTAGTTAACCTGGCAGATACAGTGAATGTCGAGGATACTGTAACCCCGACTGAGACTCCTGTCTCAGACCAGGAGCCGGCAATCACTGAGGAAGTCAACAATTCTGATGTACCCCAATGGGCTAAAAAAACAGCTGCTCAGGCTGCATCTTTAAAAATTATAAATATAAACCGTTTTCACAGTCAGGTTCAGGCCAATCGTGCTCAGGTAGCTGTGATGCTGGCCAAAGCCCTCAAACTTGAGCCGGTAACTGGGGATAAGCTGGGTTTTACAGACGGGAAATATATTAGTGCAGAAGATATTGGCTATATTTTAGCCCTCAAAAAGGCTGGTATTATTAATGGTAGCCCGGATGGCAAATTCAACCCCAATAGCTCTGTTACCAGGGCAGAAATGGCTGCTATGCTAGCCAATGCTGTAGAAAAGGTCGAAGAAGATGAAAACAGTACAGACCCTGCAACATCAGAAGAAACAGCCTCTAACCAGGAGCAGCCAACAACCTCCACCACTGGTACGGATATTACACCTAGCCCAACTCTGGCAGACAATACTACGACTGTACCGGTAAACAATGACAGTACGACAGGTACTGCAACCGGTACTTCAAGTCCACAAAGCTAAAGCTAGCAGCCATTTTTTCAGAACTGAAAGCAGCTTTTGTTTTTAAAACAGAGGCTGTTTTCTTACCGTATCAGAAAGTATAACATTCCTGAATGTTGATAGGTAAGAAAACTCAGGCATCCGCAGTCGCCTAAAGGCTCGGCGTAAGCCGAGTTTTCTTATTAAATACAATTCATGGATAACGACAAAATAAGCATATGAATATTTGAAATATTTGGTATAATACCCTTAGTTATGCAAATTTATAAAAAAGGGGGATATTAAATGGACATCAATGGTTTAGTAGCACTGGTAACCGGAGGTGCATCCGGACTAGGC
>CAZEDT010000128.1:0-3172 GCA_964510795.1 uncultured Syntrophomonas sp. | reverse complement strand
GTGGAAAGCAGGAAGGGATATTCCTCATCCGGCATTTCACCTGGCGGTATATGTTCAGAGGGTTGGAAGAGTCCCAGTCCACGAGTAAACTTACCAGCATGCAGGAAGGGTGTGCCGGGATGTTCAGTATTTGGACAAGGCCACTGCAGACTTTCGTTCTCCAGTCGGTCGTAATTGATACCATTCATGGAAGGCGACAGGGAAGCCATCTCATCCCAAATCTGTCTGGGGCTTTCATAGCTCATGGGGTAACCAATCCGACTAACCATCTGACAAATGGTTTGCCAGTTAGCTTGACCGGGAATGGGCGCAATAGCTTTACGCACTCTTTGTACCCGGCGTTCGGTATTGGTAAAGGTACCATCGCATTCAGCAAAACTGGCTGCTGGGAGGACTACATCTGCATAAGCAGCTGTTTCGGTCAGGAACAGTTCCTGAACAACTAAAAATTCCAGATGTTCCAGTGCACCGCGGATATGGTTGGCATCAGGATCAGTCAAGACTGGATTTTCACCCAGAATGTACATGGCCTTCACTTTGCCATCATGAGCAGCCCCGAACATTTCTGGAATTTTAAGGCCTACTTTGGTAGGAATCTTACCACCCCAGGCTTTTTCAAATTTTTCCTGGTTGGCTTCAACGGTTACACTCTGATAGCCTGAATATACATTGGGAAGAGCGCCCATATCACAGGCTCCCTGAACATTATTCTGTCCGCGCATCGGGCAAACACCGGTTCCGGGACGACCCAGATGGCCGGTTAACATTGCCAGGTTGGCACAGCTCATAACATTGCGGGTTCCGCAAATGTGTTCAGTTATTCCCAGGGTATAGAATATCATGGCTTTGTCGGTAGTAGCATAAAGACGAGCAACTGCATAGAGATCTTCGACTGCCAGCCCGGTTAGTTCAGCAACTCTTTCCGGATTGTAGTCAGCCACAATGGCTTTGAGTTCTTCATAGTTCTCAGTACGTTCCTCAATAAATTTTTTATCTTCCAAGCCTTCTTTGATGATTATATGCATTAATCCGTTTAGCAGGGGTATATCAGTACCCGGTTTTTGGCGCAGCCAGTAATCGGCTTCATCTACCAGGTCAATATGACGGGGGTCGCAAACGACCATCTTGGCTCCCTTACGAGCCGCTTGTCTCATTTTGTAACCAATAACCGGATGAGCTTCCGTTGCATTGGTTCCGATCAGGAACATTAACTCAACCTCATTGGTGATATCGCTGATGGGATTGGTCATAGCACCGCTACCAAAGGTTGTAGCCAGACCGGCTACTGTGGGAGCGTGTCAGGTACGGGCGCAATGGTCGACATTATTTGTCCCCATATATGCGCGAGTAAACTTTTGCACCAAGTAGTTTTCTTCATTAGTACAACGTGCTGAACTTAAAGCAGCAAAAGAATCTGAACCGTATTTATCCTTAATTTCATTCAAGCGCAGGGCAATTAAATCAAAAGCTTCATCCCAGGAAGCTTCCTCAAACTGACCATTCTTTTTGATTAGAGGTTTGGTAAGACGGTTTTCATTATAGATATAGTCCCAGCCAAAGCGGCCTTTGACACAGAGAGAGCGTCCATTAACCGGTGCTTTCGGGTTGGAAAGTACACCGATAACTTTGCCCTCTTTTACGGCCAAGTCAAAATTACAGCCGGTGCCGCAGAAGGGACAGGTGGTTTGTACCCGATCAATATCCCAGCGGCGAGCCTCGCCAGACATCGTTTTTTCAGTTAAAGCTCCAGTAGGACAAACAGCCACACATTGACCACAGAATACGCAATCCGATTCAATGTAGGGAACATCAGCAGCGGTCGTGGCCTTGCGATGAAAACCGCGGTTTAAATAGGAAAGGTTATCCTGCCCGGTCAGTTCTTCACAGGCTCTTACGCAAGCTCCGCATAGAACACATTTGTTAAGATCGCGAATAATGAAAGGATTGCTATCATCGATAGCATAATGATGTTTCTCACCTGCATAGGGACTTTCCTTGACACCGTATTTATAACAATAATCGGCTAACTTGCAATCCCCTAATTTATCACAAGTCATGCAGTCCATGGGGTGATTAGCAATCAATAATTCCAGAATAGTTTTCCTTGCTTCCACTACTGCCGGGGACTCGGTTTGGACTTCCATTCCCGGAAATATGGGGGTTACACATGACGCTGGCAGCAGACGATTGCCCTTTACTTCAACTACGCACATACGGCATGAACCCATTTTACTTAATTCTGGATCATAGCAAAGTCTGGGAATATCGATACCAGCCAATTCGGCAGCCTGCAAAACAGTACTGCCTTGAGGAGCTTCAACCTCCTTTCCGTTGATGTTCAGTTTCACTAGTTCCACTTCCATCACTCCCTCTGAATTTTTAATTGCGACCAGAAAAAACACCTCCAGCCGCCTGGGCTGGAGGTGTTGGTAATGGCCTTTCAAGGATTAAAATAACACAATTTAACCTTGATAGGTCCAATCTGGTCTTTATCCGACCAAAACTCCTTTCCAAGCAAGGGAGGCAAATCCGTTTCCAGATTTACCCTAACGGTTAAGCCGCCATAACCTTAAGCTTTAGGCAGATCAACTCGGAGTTTAGTTTGCATCTAGCAAATTTATTTCACGGGGTGTAAGGATATTAAAAAAATATTATATGTATAATGTTCTACAAAATATAGGAATATCCTGCTATATTTAAAAATTTGCCAATATTTCACTAGTAAATGTAAAAATTTAGTAAAAATACATGCTGCTATTATCTTTATGAACAAAAAAGGCTAATAAACATATGCAGCGCGATATGTTTATTAGCCTTTATCAGTTGGACAGTTATCCAATAACATAATAAATATACATTATATAAAGTATATTTATTATGTATAATTATAAATATAGTTCAACCAAGGTTGGTTTCTTGCCGTATCAGACCCCCATGCCGCGAAGCGGCACCACTGATGAATGAAAAATCTTTTTTCAGGGCAGAAAGTATAACATTTCTAAATGTTGCACCCTTCGGGTATTACATATGCTCCCTGTGGTCGCAATTAAGGAAAATAGGTAAGAAAACTCAGGCATCCGCTGTCGCCTAAAGGCTCGGCGTAAGCCGAGTTTTCTTAATCCTGCCTTGGTCCAGATAGATCATTATATCTCCCAGAGTTTCAGCGTCAGCT
>CAZEDT010000127.1:0-3298 GCA_964510795.1 uncultured Syntrophomonas sp. | reverse complement strand
GACACCCCAACCGGTATCATAGGGGGTGTCAACAACCCCGTCCCCTTGTCAACCCGCGTTCTCCTCTTACTGCGCATAATTAGTCTACTGTCGATAGTTCAGTTATAACTGTCCTTTGGAAGACCATACCCCTTCCACACCTGGTGCTATCATTACTGCCTGCCGCAAGGCTCGGGCGAAGGCTTTAAAAATTGCTTCTACTATGTGATGCGAATTATCGCCTCGTAACAAGTCAATATGCAGGTTGATCCCCGCCTGATTAACCACCGCCTGAAAGAATTCCTTGACCGTCTCGGCCGCCAGGCTTCCTAGCTGGGGTGATGGTATTTGCGCCTGGTAAACCAGATAAGGCCTCCCCGACAAATCCAGTACCACCCGGGCCAGAGTTTCATCCATGGGTATGACAGCCTCTCCATAACGATTGATACCCTGTTTTTCTCCTAACGCCTCTTTAAGTGCCTGCCCTAAACATATACCGATATCCTCAACTGTGTGGTGATCATCTACCTCGATATCTCCCCGAGCCGAAACGTTAAGGTTAAATCTACTATGTACAGAAAATAATGTCAGCATGTGGTTCAGAAATGGCACGGGAGTATCTATCTGATTAATACCGCTCCCGTCCAAGCTTAGTTCCAGTTCAATATCGGTTTCTTTAGTTTTTCGAGCTACCCTACCGATACGATTCCCCTCCATACTAGCGCTCCTTTCTTACCCGCAGGCAATTGGCATGAGCTGTCAGTCCCTCCACTTCCGCCAGTTTAATGATATCGTCAGCATCCTCTTCCATTCCTTCGCGGGAATAGTAGATAATGCTGGATGCTTTCATAAAGGTATCTACCGTTACCGGAGAATAAAACCGTGCAGTTCCACCGGTGGGCAGAATGTGATTGGGACCGGCTATATAGTCGCCCACTGGTTCCGGGGTGTTGCTGCCCATGAAAATAGCCCCGGCGTTATGTATTTTACTAAGGATTTCAAAAGGCTTATCTACCATAAGTTCCAAATGTTCCGGAGCTACCTGATTAGCCACCTGGCAGGCCTGGTTTATATCATTTACCAGAATCATGGCCCCATAATCAGCCAGTGATTTTTCAATAATATCCCGACGCGACAGACCTGCTATCTGCTTTTCTAATTCCTTTTCAACTTCGTCCAGCAAGGCTTCATTGTCAGTCACCAGAATACTGCGCGCCAGTACATCATGTTCCGCCTGGGACATCATATCGGCCGCCAGATAAGCAGGTTTCGCGGTGCTGTCTGCCACAATTAAGATTTCACTGGGACCAGCCAGCATATCAATATTCACATCACCATAGACCATCTTCTTGGCTAAAGTAACGTAAATATTGCCAGGACCGCTGATCAAATCAACCTTATCAATCGTTTCAGTGCCCCAGGCCAGAGCAAATATAGCCTGAGCTCCACCCATCTTATAGATTTCGCTTATGCCCAGTTCCGCTGCTGCTACCAGCGTATAGGGATTCATTTTTCCATTGCGATCCGGAGGCGTAACCATGGCAATTTCCTCCACCCCGGCTACCTGGGCGGGAATAGCATTCATTAAAACGGAAGACGGATATGCCGCTGTTCCCCCTGGCACGTAAATACCCACTCTCTCCAGCGGACGATAGACCTGCCCCAGTATATTACCCTTTTCATCCGGTTCCATCCAGGAATTCTTAAGCTGTTTACCATGGAAATAATCGATATTATCTATAGCCTTGCGCAATGCCATAATATACTCATCATCTACCAGATCATAGGCCTCTTCGATTTCAATTTCACTCACCATGAAATTATCTTCGGTAATCGCAGCACCATCAAAACGACCGGTGAACTCGAAAACGGCTTGATTGCCTTTTGCTCTTACCTCAGACGCTATGTTCTGTACACTTTCCTCATATTGTTTCATATCCAATTCATGTACACTTAAGAAACTGCTGATGTCCTCTGGCTGGTTTAGTCTACGAATTTTCATTCATTAATCCACCTTTCACAATCGTCTGCATTTTTTCTATTAAGGGCTGTATGTCCTGGTACTTGGTACGGTAACTAACTCGATTGGCCACTAAACGGGTAGTGGAATCCATAATGCTAACTAATTCTACCAGGTTGTTTTCCCGCAGGGTTCGGCCCGAGGATACTATATCCACAATCATATCTGAAAGTCCCATGAGCGGGGCTAGTTCAATATTTCCGTGCAGGGTGATGATCTCCACCTGAAGACCCTTAGACCGGAAAAACCTCTCAGCTACAGCTGGAAATTTAGTAGCTACCCGTTTATAGTTTAAATCCTGGAGAGTCATATCCTTCATTTCAGCCGGAACAGCTACTACAAAACGACAATAACCATATCCCAGGTCTGCCATTTCGAAAAGATCCTTACCCTGTTCAACAATTACGTCTTTACCTGCAAATCCCAGGTCTGCCGCACCGTGCTCCACATAAGCAGGGACATCAGTAGGGCGGCAAATTATATATTTAATTTGAGGATTACCCGCAAAACTAAAAATCATATTACGGCTATCTGCAGTAATACCCTCACAGGGAAGTTCGGCCTGCTTTAGAAGTTCAACGGTCGGCTTTAATAAAGTGCCCTTGGATAGGGCAATAGTAAGACAGTTTTCCATCGTGCGCTTTCCTCCCCAATTACTTATTCATCATCCAGGTATATTAATATCAAATCATCGCGATCTTTGATCTTATCCTGCAAAAGTGAACGGCTATTGGCCTCCACATCCAGTTCAACGATTTTTCCCTCACCCCTTAATTGCTCTGCTTTGATTACCATCGACCTTAGGTTCCTTCCTCCCAGCAGATAGTGCGGAGGTTCCTGTTCCTGATTGGCTAAAACCAGTGCCAGACGATCCATTCCCAGGGCAAAACCAGTCGCCGGACAAGAAAATCCAAACTGACCTAAAAGGTTGTCATAACGTCCGCCACCCAGCAGTCCATAGCCAAGCTCAGGAGAATAGCCTTCAAAAATGACTCCTGTATAATAATCCAGCTCCAGATCTCTTAAAACTCCCATATCAATAACAATATGATCTTCTACTCCAAATGCTTTTAGGGCATCATATACCTGAATTAACTCCTCTACTGCCTGCGCAGCGGCCTGATTTTTCTCCACATAAGGAATTTTGGTTAAAACCTCCAGGCCTCCATGCAGAATAGGTAAACGAGCTATGGTCTCCTTTAATAAATCTGGAACCGGCAAGGCCTCCAACCGCCTGGATAGTTCCACCAGGTCCTTAATCTCCACCAGATTGCGAATAATGTCTTTATCCTCAGTGCT
>CAZEDT010000126.1:0-3327 GCA_964510795.1 uncultured Syntrophomonas sp. | reverse complement strand
CTGTGCTATTGACATTGCTTGTAAGCATGTGCTAGAGTATTGTAGTATTTTTATACATAGGATGGAGGTGTCATGGTGAGGGTAGGCATTACATTAGCTTGCACTGACTGTAAACAGCGCAATTATCAGACTACCAAGGATAAGAAAAAAACTACCGAGAAATTGGAAGTAAGGAAGTATTGCAAATTTTGCAATAGCCATACAGTCCATAAAGAGATTAAGTAAACCTGGGGATGTGAAAAATAGTGGCTAAGAATAATACCCCTGCACAACAAGAAAACGGTTTCAAAATATGGTTGGGAAACACCCGCGAATATTTTTCCAGCGTATACAATGAACTGAAGAAAGTACATTGGCCGGGGCGTAACCAATTAATGGCCTATACTGGAGTAGTTCTTTTTTCAGTAGCGTTGATATCGTTAATTATTTGGCTTTTTGACAAAGGATTGTCATACCTGCTTACAGCGTTAATGGATGCCTTTGCATAAGGAGGAGGTGGTTACTTTGGCCGCCCAGAATCAATCGAATTTGAAGGAGAAACCTGCAATGCCTGTTGAAAATACAACCGTTTCGGCAGATACGCTCAGCGAAAAAAGGGGTGAATGGTATGTAGTTCACACCTATTCCGGGTATGAGAACAAGATTAAAGTGGATTTGACCAAACGGGTGGAATCCATGAACATGCAGGATAAAATATTCCAGATTATCATTCCTGAGGAACAGGAAGTAGAGTTTAAGGGTGGCAAAAAGAAAGTTACCACCAAACGAGTATTTCCTGGTTATGTTATTGTGAATATGATTATGGATGATGAGTCTTGGTATGTTGTCCATCATACTCCTGGAGTAACAGGATTTGTAGGTAGCGGAACCAAACCTATTCCTTTGCAGGATGAAGAAATTAACAAAATTCTAAGGCAGATGGGTCTGGTAGATCAGAAGCCCAGGATTATCGACATTGAAATTGGTGAAAATGTACGTGTCAAAAATGGGCCGTTTGAAAACTTCGAAGGCACAGTCAAGGAATTATTGCCTGACCGTGGTAAAGTAAGGGTTAGTATTTCCATGTTCGGCAGAGAGACTCCTGTAGAACTGGATTATGAACAAATAGACAAAATATAAGGAGGTGTAATTGTGGCAAAAAGGGTTATGGGAAAGGTTTCTCTCCAAATTAAAGCAGGCAAGGCAACACCAGCACCCCCTGTGGGACCTGCACTTGGTCAGTATGGCGTTAACATCATGGGTTTCTGTAAAGAATACAACGCTAAGACTGCTAACCAGACCGGTTTTATTGTACCAGTGGAGATAACTGTCTACGAAGATAGATCTTTTTCATTTGTACTAAAATCCCCACCAGCATCAGATTTACTGAAAAAAGCTGCCAGTGTTGAAAAAGGATCTGGTGAACCTAATAAGAAAAAGGTTGGTAAGGTAAGCCGGGCTAAACTGGTCGAGATTGCTGAAACCAAAAAAGATGATCTGAATGCCGCTGATTTAGATGCTGCGGTAAGAATGATTGAAGGAACTGCCCGTAGTATGGGCTTAACCGTAGTGGATTAGCCTTTTATTCTTAAGGCAGTTATTCGCTAGGTTGTACAAAGTGGGAGGATTATATCCGAATTAACCACAAGGAGGTTTATAGAATGAAAAGAAGTAAGGCCTATAAAAATGCCATACAAAAAGTAGAAAAGAACAAGCTATATGAACCGCAGGAAGCACTAAACCTGGTAAAAGAAATGGCTGCTGCTAAATTTGATGAAACAGTAGAAGTTCATATCAAGTTAGGTGTAGATCCCCGACATGCTGATCAGCAGGTAAGAGGCACAGTCAGCCTTCCCCATGGAACCGGCAAAACTCGTAAAGTACTGGTTTTTGCCAAGGGTGAGAAGGTTAAGGAAGCCGAACAGGCTGGAGCAGATTATGTGGGTGGAGATGAACTGGCTGAGAAAATCCAAGGCGGCTGGTTTGATTTTGATGTAGCTGTGGCTACCCCAGATATGATGGCTGTGGTAGGTAAATTAGGAAAAATACTCGGTCCCAGAGGCTTAATGCCTAACCCCAAGTCTGGTACAGTTACCTTTGATATAGAGCGCACCATAAATGAGCTCAAAGCAGGTAGAATTGAATACCGCGTAGACAAAACCTCGATTATACATGCCCCTATTGGGAGAGTATCCTTTGAGGTTGACAAGCTACAGGAAAACCTGAATGTCTTTGCTGAAGCCTTGATCAAGGCCAAGCCGGCTGCAGCTAAAGGTCAGTACATGCGCTCGGTAAGCATATGTTCTACCATGGGGCCAGGAATAAAAATTAATCCGCTTGTAATTATGGCTACCAACAGGTAGAATAGGCATAATATAAAAATTGAAAATACAAACTGTAGATAGCTGGTGACGAAAGTCTTAATAAACGCGAGTTTGCCTGCCGAGGTTTATGCAATAGTAATCTAAGCGTTACTTAAGTGACGTAAAGGCTTATTAACCTCTGCAAGTCTATTTGCAGAGGTTTTTTAATTTCTAATTATGACTGCCGCAGATAAAGAAAACGAGATTTTGACCACGGTAGGTCTTTAGGCCTAGCTAGAAAAATTATTATTAAGGGGGTGAAAAATGAATGCCCAAACTAGACCAAAAACAAATGGTAGTAGAAGAGATATTCCAAAAACTAGATGAAGCTATGCTGGTTGTCTTTACCGATTACAGGGGCTTGAATGTAGACGAAATGACTGAGCTAAGAAATAAATTACGGGCTCCCGGTGTTGAATTTAAAGTACTTAAGAACACCATGCTTCGTTTTGCTCTCCAAAAAGCTGGCTGTGCAGATACTGTAGAGCTTATTAATGGTCCCAATGCTGTGGTTTTCAGTAAAGAAGACCCGGTTGGTCCTGCCAAGACCCTATTTGATTTTGCCAAAACCCATAAGAATCTGGAAGTTAAATTAGGGATTTTGGAAGGTCAGACCATAGCTGCTGACAAGATTAAAAACCTGGCGGATCTGCCGCCCCGCGATGTGTTGGTTGCTACAGTACTCGGAACCATGCAGGCTCCCATTACCTCTTTCGTTCGCGTCCTCAATGCCAACATTACCGGTTTGGTACGTGCTTTGGATCAAGTCAGAGAGCAAAAAGAGGCCAGCTAGAACAGAGGTCAAATGCCAGAGGTTGGAGCGTCCCGGTCCATGCACTTGGTGTTCGCTTGTCATAAAGCGATAAACTAAGGCAATAAAAGAAAAATAAGAATTTTGGAGGTTATTTATAATGAGTAAAGTTCAGGAAGTTATTGAAGTTGTTAAAGGTTTGACGGTTCTGGAGTTATCCGAACTGGTTAAGGC
>CAZEDT010000125.1:0-3425 GCA_964510795.1 uncultured Syntrophomonas sp. | reverse complement strand
TTTTCTTTGCCAGGTTTTATCTGCTGTTAAAAAGGCATTTCTGGCCAATTGCTGAGTAATGGTACTGGCACCTTGACCAGTAAGACCCCGGGATTGAATATTACTTAGCAAAGCGCGGGCAATGCCTTTAAAATTCACTCCGTGATGCTGATAAAAATCTTGATCTTCGGTAGCTATAAAAGCTTGTACCATCTGATCCGGTACCTTTTCCAATGTTATTGCAGTTCGATTCTCTTCAGCGTGCAGGCGTGAGAATACTTGTCCCTTATCATCAAAGAGCAGGGTGGCATCAGCACCAGTTAACTGTTGTTCATTCCAGACGGGCAAATCAGTGGCTACGAAAGCCAAAACACCAACCATCGATCCCAACCCGATTAACATAAGTATGAAGAGCAATAGCAGCCAACTCTTGCCATCTATTCTCTTTTTAGTCGTCTTTTGGCTCGGCTTTGATCTTTCTATCATAAAAAACCTATTCCTTCCCCCGCAATTTATTTCCGGTTTCTAAAACACCGTTGCACGATGATTGCGCAGCAGGGTTCGCGCAACTGTTGAAAAGCTAGTCTAATTATTACATAGATCTTTGATTCAATAAACGATTTTTTGTATCGTTCAGTATCCTATATTGTTTAGCTCAATAGACAAAGTAAATGCAACCGAGCCAAGGGAGAATGGTTGCGTTTAATCTTACAAAGTAGGCAGTTGCATTTATTCTTACAAATTTGAACTCTTGTGATCCCCTTTATGAGGTATTATTCTTTAATGCCTTGCGAGGTGATCAGGAGTGTTTATTATGCCTACGAACAAGCATTTAACAGATGAAGAACGCCTACATATTGAACGTCTTCTTAAAGAACAGGTTTCGTTAAGGCAGATTGCTGCAAAACTTGGTAAAAGCGCATCAACAATCTCAAGGGAAATCCGCGCTCATGCAGTTATAAGCGATAAATCTGCTCCCTATAAAATACCTAACCGGTGTACCAGGCGATATGATTGTGATAAACGTTACCTTTGTGAGAATAAACTCGATTGCACCAAAATCTGTCGTTCTTGTCGGCTGTGTAACAATCTTTGCCCTGATTTCGAAGAAGATGTATGCATAAAGCTATCGGCGCAGCCTTATGTTTGCAACGGCTGCGCCGACGAGCGCCTGTGTACCCTGCGAAGGAAGTACTATCTTCACCATCAGGCGCATAAAGCGTACCGCGAAACTCTGGTTCAGTCAAGAACAGGAGCCAATATTTCCGAAGGTGAGCTTTTGTTGTTAAACGAGTTTGTCAGCCCCCTTATTTTGAATGGCCAATCAGTCCATCATATCGTCGCTAATAACCCCAATGAATTCCGGGTAAGCGAAAAATCCATCTACCGTTATGTTGCTGGAGGTCTTCTCAGGGCTAAAAACATCGACATGCCTCGTGTCTGCCGTTTAAAACCAAGAAAAAGAAAACCGGTTGAGCATAAGATCGACCGTGCTTGCCGCATCGGACGCACTTATGCTGATTATTTAGAGTTCATCAATCAGTCCGGCGGCATTCAGGCCGTCGAAATGGATTCGGTCATTGGCCGCATCGGCGGTAAAGTCCTGCTCACCCTTATGTTTAAAACCTGCGACTTGATGCTGGCTTTCATAAGAGACAGGAATACTGCCCAGTCTGTTATTGACGTCTTCAATCTAATGCATAAAACTCTTGGAGTTAAACGCTTCCGCTCTTTGTTTCCTGTAATCCTTACTGACAATGGTTCTGAGTTCTCTAATCCTAAGGCTTTGGAGTTGGACTTAAAAGGCTCCAGGCGCACTAGCGTATTCTACTGTGATCCGTGTGCTTCTTATCAAAAACCCCATGTGGAAGTTAATCATGAGTTCATAAGAAAAATATTGCCTAAAGGACGGTCTTTTGACGCTTTTGACCAATCCGACATCAATCTTATGATGTCTCACATTAATTCATACTCTAGAGAAAAACTCAATGATAAGCCCCCTATCGAGGTCTTCGAATTTCTTTATGGGTCTAATGTTCTATCAAAGCTGGGGATTAAAAAAATTCCAGCTAATGAGATAATTCTTAAACCATCGTTATTGAAAAAATAGTAGCTATTTTTCTCGCAAGGCACCTATTTTATAGAAGTATCTAAGGGTTGCATTTACTCTGTCCGAAAAACAGCTATTTGCAACTCTCTCTAACTCATACCCTTTTGTTGATCACAAACACAGTGGTTTCTTTCTTGCACTCCCATTAATTGGGTTTAATGTTATTTTTATCTGTTTTGTGTTGCTTTTTTGTAAAACTAAATGCAACCAGATCCAATTTAGTCTGTCAAAGGTTGCATTTACTATGACCGCTCACCGTTTTTTATTAGTTCCAACCCCCGCATATATGGCCGCAAAACCTTCGGTACAACCACAGAGCCATCTTCCTGCTGATAGTTCTCCAGGATAGCTGCTACCGTTCTTCCTATGGCCACTCCGGAGCCATTCAGGGTATGTACATACTGTACCTTCTCTCCCTGAGCCGGACGATAACGAATGTTAGCGCGCCGCGCCTGAAAATCAATACAATTAGAACAGGATGATATTTCCTTGTATTCATTATAACTGGGCATCCACACTTCTATATCATAGGTTTTAGCCGAAGAAAATCCCATATCTCCAGTACTTAGCAGCACTACCCGATGCGGCAGCTCCAGTAATTGCAAAACCCGCTCGGCATCACGAGTCATCTTCTCTAATTCGTCGTAGGAATTTTCAGCATCCACAATTTTCACCAGCTCAACCTTGTTAAATTGATGCTGGCGGATAATTCCCCGAGTATCCCGACCATGGGAGCCGGCTTCTGCTCGGAAACAGGCGGTGTAGGCGGTCATGTACAGCGGCAAGTCTTTGCCATCAATGATTTCTTCCCGGTAAAGATTGGTTAAAGGGACTTCGGCAGTCGGAACCATATACATATCCCGACCTTCAATTTTAAACATATCATCAGCAAATTTGGGCAGCTGTCCGGTCCCCAGCATACATTCGGCATTGACCATGAAGGGGGGGAATATTTCCCGATAGCCATGCTCCCCGGTATGGGTATCCAGAAAGAAGTTATTCACGGCTCGTTCTAATCTGGCTCCCCAGCCCTTGTATACGGTAAACCTGGCGCCGGATAGTTTGGCGGCTCGTTCAAAATCCAGAATATCCAAACCCGGTCCGATGTCCCAATGTGCCTGTGGTTCGAAGCTGAATTGACGAGGCTCACCCCATTTACGAATTTCAATATTACTGCTGTCATCAGACCCTACCGGTACAGATTCGTCAGGAATATTGGGGATATTCAGCAATATTTTCTCCAGCTCCAGTTCGGTTACTTTTAGCTGCTCATCCAGATCTTTTATTTCCTGGCCTACCTGGCGGACTTTCTCCATCAATTCGTCAGCGTTCTGAC
>CAZEDT010000124.1:0-3439 GCA_964510795.1 uncultured Syntrophomonas sp. | reverse complement strand
CCCGGGCGGAAGTAGCAGTGATTGTGCAAAAACTGCTGCAAAAATCGAAATTGATTTAGTAAGCAATCGATAAGAGAAATCTATCTGCCGAGGGGTTGGACTCGACAGATAGCACCCTTACTTCCATCAGGTAATAATTTAACTTAAAAGATGCCTGCTCCAAGCTTGTGAGCAGGCATCTTTTTGTAAGTGCCTCCTTGCAATTTCCAGGTAGAGAAGTATAATGATATCAAATTACGATTATAATAATTATGATTTTATTAAATAGGGGGGCGCTGAATGTTCATTGGAAGAAAACAGGAGCTTGCTTTTTTGGAGGAGAAATACCATGCTCCAGGAGGGCAGCTGGTGGTCCTGTACGGTCGCCGGAGGGTGGGAAAAACGGAGACCTTGCGTAAATTTTGTGAGGGCAAGGAAAATGTTTTTTACTCCTGCACAGAGTGTACCGATGAACAGCAATTGCGGGCATTCAGCCGACGCCTGCTGGACAAAAGTATACCGGCAGCTAAATATATCAAAACTTTTTCCGATTGGGAGCAGGCCTTGAACAGCGTTGCAGAGATTCCTGCTGATGGGAAAAAAGTACTGGTAATAGATGAATTTTCTTACATGGTCAAAAACAATTCATCCATCCCGTCGGTTCTGCAAAACCTGTGGGACAGCGGCCTCAAAAACGAGGATGTAATGATAATACTTTGTGGCAGTGCCATGTCCTTTATTGAAAAGGAAATATTAGCCGAGAAGAACCCCCTCTACGGCAGGGCAACCGGTATTCTCAAAATGAATCAAATGGATTTTTACGAAGCCGCTCAGTTCTTTCCTGATTACTCTAATTTGGACAAAATCACCGCCTACGCTATCTTAGGGGGAATTCCCCATTATCTTAAGCAGTTTGACCAGAGCCAGCCTCTTGAGGAGAACATTAAGCGGAGTATCCTGCAAAGGGGCAGCATCCTTTACAGCGAGGTGGAATTCCTTATGCGGCAGGAGCTGCGGGAGACTACCGTTTATAACACCATCATTGCCGCAGTGGCACTGGGTAACACCAAGTTAAATGACATTTTTCAAAAGACTCAGATTGATAAAAATAAGCTCACGGTATACCTCAAAAACCTCATTGATTTGGGTATCGTCCGGCGAGAATTCCCGGTAGCTGATGGCATCAAGGAGCAAGCCAACGTGCAGAGGGGCTTGTATCAGATCGCCGATAACTTTTTTTGCTTTTGGTACGCATTTTTATTCCCTAATATCTCCGAACTGGAATCAGGAGATGTGGACGGCATCTATGATTATGCTATAAAGCCTGAATTGGAGCAGTATACCTCCCGCCTCTACGAGGACGTCTGCCGGGAATATTTGAGGCGCTTAAACCGGCAAAACGAGTTGCCCTTCCGCTTTACCAGAATCGGACGTTGGTGGAATAAAAATGATGAACTTGATATCATGGCAACCGACCGGGACAAAAATCATTTCCTTCTAGGGGAATGCAAGTTTAAAAACACGAGCTTTGATCTTGCAGATATGAACGCTGCATTGGCGAAATTTATGCCCAGCAAAAAGACGGCGAAAATATACTACTATCTTTTTTCCAAAAACGGTTTCACCCAGGAGGTAAATAAAGCAGCCAGGCAGCGGGACATACGGCTTATTGATGTAGATGAGATGTTTTGATCAACAGACCGAAGGTACCAAGCCATCCGCAGCAAATAAGATAATCGATAACGAGGTCGTAGTATACAGAGTTCTTCATGGAATGAGAGATTATCCCGACCTATTGAAATAAGTACAAAGAATTATAAATCGATTATTAAGACTTCTGAGTATTGCTGATAATATTTGGCTCGTGTAGCAAGCCGCGTAAATGCATGATTTACGCGGCTTGCTTTAGTTTTTTGAAGCTATTGACATAAATTGGTGTAAAGATTTTGTAAAGATTCATTGTTGTATTATTCAAAATGAAGAGAGTCTATCCAAAAGGTCGAGGACAGGAAGTGTAAATTTTGCAGGTGGTAGTAATTGAAAACCGACAGCGGATTACTGGATATGTGGAAAGAATTGAGCTGGAAGCCTGCCAGGCATTTCCAAGCCCTAATGATGCTTTAGCGTACCTGGAGCATGAACCCGTTGATGTGGTATTTTTGGATGCCGATGGCAAAGATCTGCCCTGGACAGAGCCATACCGGAAAATCAAGATCATTGACCAGAGCGTGAAGGTAGTCTTGATGAGCCAGACCCAGACAAGTGCAGTTAAAGCCTATGAACTGGGGCTTTATGATTACCTGCTCAAGCCGGTTAAGCGCAAGCAGCTGGAGAGGGTGGTGGAGAAGGCGCGAGATGGGTAAGGCAGTGATAATAAAATTACTTTGATTCTGAATTATCATGTAAGCGCAATATGTAACATGACAGAAGAACCGTCCCCGTGATACATACGGTGGGCCCCAATTAACGTTATTAGTTTTGTTGTGTTACAAAAAGAACGTCAGGCTGTGTGAAAAGTCCATTTTATTGAGTATATATACGCAATCGTGCATAACATACGCATCACGTTGCTACAGCACGCAGTGTATATTTAGGCGTTACACCGGGACGTTCTTCTTGTAACAGTGCTATGTTCCCTTGTAACCAAAGTTGTTTGATGAGTTTTAACCCCTTGAGTTATATCAATAGAGTAACTCGTCTTAATCCGAATTATGATGGGAAATACCCCATGCTTGTTTTCCTGAACCAGCATATGTACATGGTTCCTGGTCAGGCAGTACCCCAAAAGACCCATTAGTATTTTCAGTGGATCCCAACTAACGTTATTAGTTTTATTGTGTTACAAAAAGAACGTCCCAGCGTAACGCAGCGTAACGTGCAGAAAGAACGTCCCGGTGTAACCACCGGTGTAACCAGAAAGTGAATAAATGAATATATAAGAGGTGAATCATTATTATGAAACATGCATACAAAAAAATTCTAGTGGTATTGATTACAATTGTTGTGGTGACTGGCATACTTTCTCTAAGTACACAAAAGGCATACGCTGCGAATTATAATAAAACCATTACTGAAAAGGCAAATGTCGGTGTATATTACCATATTACCTATTCTGATATCCTCAGTGGTAGGCCCATTGTAGATGGGGATCAGATAGGATTTGGCAGGCCACGCATTGGTACCACCGCTACCTATGGAGATATTGCCTATAGTAATGGCGGGCCCAATATTGCAGAGGGTTCATACGGTAGCGTCAATGGCCTTTATCTTATACAAACTCAAGATTATTATTTTATTGCAAATACTGCAGGCATATATGAATTTGACACAATTATTTTGAACGAAGATCCAGAAAATGAAGATCATTGCAAAGTAACCATAACTGTCGAGGCCAACACCGCCTCAACCGTAACATATGCCAAAGGAGACCACGGCAACATAAGTGCGACCAGTGAAACGG
>CAZEDT010000123.1:0-3450 GCA_964510795.1 uncultured Syntrophomonas sp. | reverse complement strand
GTACGGCGCTTTCTATCGCAAATACTTCGGTTTTGATCTCGGCCAGGCCATAGGTCGGACTGAGAACTGATTTTTCAATATGCCTTACTTCTTTTTTTATTTCCTTTAAACCGTAATGGGGATTATTAATTTCATGCTCAATCTCACATTGTCCACGGGCAATCTTGTTCAGCAGACATATTATCTCATGAATTGGGTAACATGGATCAGGATGCGGATGATGGTGGTGATGATGATGTTTATGATGTGACATAATATCCTCCTTCTTCTTTTTGTACCAGTATATGTAAGTTGTTCTGAACCTGTTCTTCTTGGAAATCTATAATCAGCTTGATTCTGGATACTTTTCATAAATTTGCCAAGTACACTATAAACAGGCCATCCTTTTTCGACTGCTCACATTCTTTACATTTAAACCATAGAATAATTCAAGCATTTATGATGGAAATACATTTTAAGGCAAGCTTATAGCTGGTAAAAGGAGAGGGTTGTCACGTTTGCAAAGAATATGCGCCTGTTAAAGGGATCATTTCCTGATATATGGCAAAAGGTATTAGCAATAGAAAAAAAACTGGATAAGGATCTTTTAGAGGTGCTTCCTGCCCACGATGGCAATATGACTCTAAAACTTGGCAATCAGTTCATTCATGATCACAACCAGTGTCTCCAGGAAGCCAAAAATACTATTGATAAGCAAAAAAATGTAGAAGAGCATGCTGATATACTTTTTTACGGAATTGGCCTGGGCTATCACATTCATGTCTTCGTTGAGCAATACCCCCATACCGCTTTCACGTTATACGAGTCAGTTCCCGAGGTATTCTGCCAGTTTCTCCATCATGTAGATTTGTCAAAAATCCCCCGTCATTTAATAAAAAATATCTATTTGGAAAGTGAACCCGAAGACCTGATAAATTTCTGTGCTACTTTTGTAAATACCCTGCGCAGCTCGGTTCTGGTAATCGATTTGCCCAGCTATCAGAATATATTTCCCCAAAAACGTCAGATTTTCTTTAGGGAATTTGAAAATCAGATAAATGAAAAGCGTAACTCATTGGCTACAGTATCCGCGTTTGAAAAACGCTGGACCTTAAACAGCAGCAAAAACCTAATGCAGGTCCTGGGTAGTCCTAACGTTCTGCTGGAAAAAGCCGGTTTTTTCAAAAATAAACCAGCTCTTTTAGTAGCTTCCGGACCATCAGTAGCAGAGGAAATTGAAAATCTGAGAAAGATTAAGGATGAAGGCCTGGCTTATATCTTTTCAGTGGGAACTGCTTTAAATTTTCTTCTGCAACACGATATTTACCCTGATGCGGCCTGTAGTTATGATCCAACCGCGGAAAATCAAATAGTCTGTAAAGAAGTCCTGGAAAAAGGTATCAAGTCTATTCCTCTTATCTTTGGCAGCACAGTGGGATATGAAACTTTGGAAACTTATCCTGGCCCCAAAGCTCATATGCTAATAAGCCAGGACACTCTGGCTGCCTTTTATTGTAAACCTGTAAACGGAGAGAGACTTGAGTTTATCATGGATGCATCAACCATTGCTGTCATTGCACTGCAGCTTTTGGGCAAGCTGGGTTTTAACCCGATAATTCTGGTTGGCCAGAACCTGGCTTATAAAGACGGGCATACCTATGCCAGTGGTGCGACTTATCACCCGGCCCAAACCAGTGAGCAAGATCTTAGTAATGCAGTTATGGTTAAAGATGTAAATGGAAAAGAGATACCCAGCAATCCTACCTTTGTACGGATGAGACAACAACTGGAGTTTTACCTGCATCACCATCAAGAATGGCAGGTAATAAATACAACTCAATGCGGTGCCCATATCGAAGGCACTAAGTACCAGAGCCTGGAGCAATTAATACCAGAACGCTTGCAGGAACGGGTAGTTGCAGATAAATGGCTGGAATCTGCCGAATGCAGTTATGACCTGGAATATTTACATGCTCAAAGCCTCACCATGGATGCCGCTTTCACTAAAGTCACTCAGCTGCTGGAGAAATGCAAACGGAATTTGCAGAATATCAGCCAACTGATGGAATGCGGCGATCCCTTAGCCATAGGACGAAGCTATGATATGTTTAACGAGAGTATGGATAATTTGCGGAACAATCAGTTTTTTGCCAGCTTTATCACCCCTATGAACAGAGTAGCTTTGGAATCATTAATACTCGCAGTTCCCGCAGTTTCTGCTGAAACTGACCCCATCCGCAAAGCCCAGATGATGGAAAAAGAATTTCAGCCTTATCTTATTAATTGTGAACAGGACATATATCGCCTAAAGCCCACTTATCAAGAAATTAGTAAGTCTATTAAGAATTTTTATGCAATCCGCAGCGTGCGTAAAAAATCCGCCCAGATAAAAATATTGCTAATTGATGGTGTTGAAATCCTTACTGATGGAACCATCTATTATTCTTCCACCGGCGATGAATTTCAGAAATTCCATCTTAAAGATCGTACCGGGATTCTCGCTTTGCATGCCAAAGGAATTCCTACATTTATAATCAGCCCGGAGAAGGATTCACTGACCGAAACTGTTGCCAGTAAAATGGGCATTCAGGCCAGGTACTCAAAACTGGATAGTCTGAGGGAGATTATAGATAGAATCAGGCATACTTATGAAGTCGACTATAATGAAATTGCCTGTATTTTAAATGATGTGCGAGATTGGGATACCTTTAGACAACTAGGCTTACGCTTCGCGCTCAACAATACGCCTTTAGATTTACAGGAAGAGGTGGATTATGTGCTGCCGTTAGGCGGGGGTGAGGGAGCTGTTATGGCGGTTGCTCAACTGATAATCACTGATAAATAAATATCAGCAAATCGCTGGGGGGGATAAGGGGGATAATAAATATAACCAACCACATCGGACTCAAGAGAATGAATACAATTCTGATATTTACTTAACTCCAAAAAACAACAGGCAATTTTATATTGCCTGTTGTTTTTTGGAAAAATATAGGCTTCATAATACTAGGATTAGTATTCTCCTTGGAACCATAACGAGAGGTCTCCACTATCAGATACGGCTGCATCTACATAGTAAATACGTGCATATCTAACATGGTAGTTAGGGGTGAAAAATTGCCAGTTGGTTCCACTGAAGTTAACGGTCGAACCATCATCCACAAAATTATCTGTACCGCTAACTGCTGACATCTGCAATTTGGTTGTAACCAGACTTCCACTGGCACCACTGTATTTTACTGCCAGCGTCCACGAATTATAACCTAAAACATCCCAAATTCCATCTACAGTCCCCGAGGAGAGTGACGTTACATGAGTTGTTACAGGTCCAGAATCAAGTGTGTTTCTGGCATATAGATTTACATAGATTGGTGCTCCACCGGAATTTGTTACATATACGTCTCCACTTACTCCTACATTACCACTTACGGCTACCGTGCCACTGACTCCTACATTTCCGCTGACGGCCAC
>CAZEDT010000122.1:0-3572 GCA_964510795.1 uncultured Syntrophomonas sp. | reverse complement strand
TTATTCGTATTATGCGTGAAGAAATTGATCCAGGACATGCCTTTATTTAGAACCGGCGTAATGATAAATAATTTTACCAATTCAGGAAATAATTTAGGGTTGTTTTTAGTTCTTTAAACACAGAAAATAATAAAGCTTTAAGCAGGTTATTAAACAAGCTATATTAAATTATATTAAAAGACGTTCAAATTAATCTTTGAATAAGTCGAGACAAATTACTGTATTATGGGGTATTCATGCTTTGGCAGATGATGTTATTTGGTAAATGTATTTAATATTAAGAGGGGATGATTATTAGATGAATCAAATTAACCAATTACTCGACGAATATAAGATACCAAAGGTAGTAAAAGTTAAACAATTTTTCAATAACGACGTTGAGGAAAACGTTGAAGACAAACTTATGGAAGAGTTAATTACAAAAAATATACCTATTGCACCTGGCAATCGTATAGCTATTACCTGTGGCAGCCGTGGTCTTGATCAGTATATCCCAGTAGTTAGAACTATAGTAAAATTTGTTGAATCCAAAGGTGGAATTCCATTCCTGGTACCAGCTATGGGCAGTCACGGTGGTGCTACCGCTGAAGGTCAGACGAAAGTTCTGGCTGGGTATGGTATTACAGAGGAAACTGTTGGTGCTCCGGTTGTTTCTTCTATGGAAGTTACAAAGATTGGAGTTACTGACAAAGGACTGGGTGTTTATATAGACAAAAATGCTTGTGAAGCCGATGGTATTATTTTGTATAATCGAGTAAAACCTCATACATCCTTCCGGGGAAAAATTGAAAGTGGATTAATCAAAATGCTGGCGATTGGGCTTGCCAAGCAAAAAGGTGCTGAGGCAACCCATTTCTTGAAGTATGAAAACATGGCTGAAAACATTGTTTCCATTGGTAAGATTGCACTTGATAAATTAAACGTTGTATGCGGTGTTTCTACGATTGAAAATGGGTATAACCATGTGGCTGAAGTACATGTTTCTTCCAAAGATGAGATTTTCGCTAAGGAGCTAGAATATTTGGAAAGAGCCTGGTCAAAAATGCCATGTATTGCTCTGGATAAAATCGATGTTTTGATAGTGGGCGAAATAGGAAAAGAGATCAGTGGTACAGGGATGGATACCAATATTATTGGGCGTTTCCATACTCCGGCTGCTACTGGCGGACCAACTACGGTTAAGCTGGGTGTTTTGGATGTTACTGAAAAGTCAGAAGGAAATGCCAATGGCATGGGATTAGCGGACTTCATTCCTAAGCATATGTATGACAAAATAGATTTTACGAGTACCTATGTTAATACCCTTACTTCAACAGAACCCAGCAGTTCGCGTATGCCAATGGTACTTGATGATGATCATCGTGTATTTCAGGCCTGTGTGAAACTGTGTGGTCAGGTAAATAATAATGATATCCGTATGGTTATAATCAGGAGTACCAAGTACCTGGACGAAGTGTACATGTCCAAAGCTGCAGTAGAAGCTGCAGTTATGCCTATAGAGACTATAGGTGAATATGAAGAAGTTAAGTTTGACGAAAACGGAAAAATGATATTATTCTAGTCCATGATGATTTAAAGGTGGGATTAAAAATTTATACAATAGGAATAGACATTGGATCTACCGCATCTAAGTGCATTATCTTAAAGGACGGAAAAGATATAATCAGTAAGTCTCTGATAGAAGTGGGTGCTGGCACAAGTGGTCCAGCTCGCGCAATCGAAGCAGTTCTTGATGGGTGCAATCTTAGTAAAGAAGATATGAGCTATATTTTAGCAACTGGATACGGACGTCATTCCATTGATTGGGTTGACTCGGAGTTAAGCGAATTAAGTTGTCATGCTAAAGCAGCGTATTTTTTATTTCCTGATGTTCGTACTGTTATCGATATCGGCGGCCAAGATGCTAAGGTGTTGCGAATCGGTGATGAAGGAATGCTTACCAGTTTTACTATGAACAATAAGTGTGCAGCAGGTACCGGTAGATTCCTTGATGTTATGGCCCGGGTAATGGAAGTAAAGATTGATGATTTGGAACGTTTATCTGCGCAATCCACAGAAGTTGTGAATATCAGTTCCACTTGCACTGTGTTTGCTGAATCTGAGGTTATTTCACAATTAGCGAATAAGACCAACATCAGTGATATTGTGAGAGGAATTCACAGATCAGTAGCTGGTAGGGTAGCTGGTCTTGCTAAAAGTGTGGGAATTGAGGATGCTGTCGTGATGACTGGCGGTGTTGCCAGAAATCAAGGCGTTGTTACATCACTTGAAGAAGAGTTGGGTAAAAAAATAAATGTATCTCCATTGGCGCAGTATGCAGGTGCATTGGGAGCAGCCCTGTTTGCACATCAGAAAGCCCAAAAATAGTTAAACTAGCCACTGAAATGTCATTGGACAAAAAACGAGGAGAACAACATGTCGGAAAATGAAAGAGTACCCGCAAAAGAAAAACTCAGGGCAGTTGTTGATCAGGTTTATCAAAATGCCTGGGATGCTAAAAAAAGAGGCGAGCCAATTGGTTGGTCATCTTCAAAATTCCCTGCCGAAATAGCTGAAACTTTAGGCTTGGCTGTATGTTATCCGGAGAACCAAGCGGCAGCTATTTCAGCCAAACACGGCGGACAAAGAATGTGCGAGCATGCTGAATCTATGGGATATGATGCCGATGAAAAACCCATGCCGCAACCTGATTTCGTACTTTGCTGCAATAATATTTGATATTCGTGTAGATGTATCTGAGACTGAAGAGGATCTAATAAAGGCTCTCGCTCTTCAATTTAGTGCCCATGATTATGATACTTTATTGTATGATCCGGAGATTAACAAACGTCCGGGATATATAGCTGATAAAGTGAAGGAAAGTGGTGCCCAGGGGGTTGTTATTATGATGATGCAATTCTGTGACCCTGAAGAAATGGAGTTCCCTTCTCTCAAGAAAGGCTTGGATGAAGCTGGTATACCATACATTAAGATTGGTATGGATCAGCAAATGACAGATTTTGGCCAGGCCCGGACATCCCTGCAGGCTTTTGCAGAATTACTATCAATGCGGAAATAAACAAATTAGAAATAACTAAGACAATCACACCTGGAAGGGTGTGATTGTTCATTACTGAAGATGTTTTTCTTTCAAATTTCCATTCTCATAATTATCAAATCGACAGAAGTAAAAGGCAGCTTACTACACTCAGTAGTCAACTGCCTTTACTGTCGATTATCTTAAATTTATCAAAGGATAGGGAGAAACATTTCTTAAGCATGTTCAATTTCCATTCTTGATAATGTGGGTCTTATTAGTTCTTTGGTATAAGTTCTTTTAGATTCAGCTTTTGCAGGAAAAAACAAGGAAACCAAATAATATAGCGGACTGTAACATATCATGAATACTGAAATTGCAACCAGTACAGGGAAACAACAAAAGCAAAAAATACAACGAACAATAGCTACATTTTTACTACCCATATTATCACTCTCTTTCTCATTCATAATATTCACTTTAGGTCCAAATCTATTATCTCGGGTTTGTAAGAACTTCCGTGTAAATGCAAAATTGACTACTTAAAGAACCTGTA
>CAZEDT010000121.1:0-3586 GCA_964510795.1 uncultured Syntrophomonas sp. | reverse complement strand
GAAAAGGAGTGATGGTATGCAAAAGATTTTAATGAAGGGCAACGAAGCCCTGGCTGAAGGTGCGATTATTGCTGGATGCAAAGGTTTTTTTGGCTACCCCATCACCCCTTCCAGTGAAATTGCTGAATACATGGCGAGAAAATATCCGAAAATAGGTGGGGTATTTGTACAAGCGGAGAGCGAATTAGCAGCTATCAATATGGTTTATGGTGGAGCGTCTACCGGTTTAAGGGTAATGACTGCCTCATCTGGGCCTGGCATAAGTTTAAAGCAGGAAGGTATCTCCTTTATTGCCGAAGCTGAATTGCCCTGTTTAATAGTCAATGTATCACGTGGTGGACCGGGGTTGGGTGGTATTCAGCCAGCTCAATCTGATTATTATCAGGCAACACGTGGTGGAGGACATGGAGATTATCGTACAATAGTACTGGCTCCCTCAGGCGTTCAAGAGATGATGGATTTTGCCATTGAAGGATTTGATTTGGCTGATAAATATCGTATTCCCGTCATGATCATGGCTGAGGGCACCCTGGGACAGATGATGGAACCCATTATAGCACGTGAAGCGGTAACTGATTTTGTTGAAAAACCTTGGGCCATAACCGGTTGTAAAGGCAGAAAACCGAATATTGTTAATACCCTGCACTTATCTGCGGAATTTCTGGAGGAACGAAATCATCACCTGAGCAATAAATATAAAGAAATTAGTCTTAAGGAAAAACGAGCTGAATCCTTCATGACCGAGGATGCAGATCTGGTTGTGGTAGCTTTTGGACTCATGGCTAGAATTGTTAAGAAAGCGGTTATGGAAGCTCGCCAAAAGGGTATTAAAGTTGGCTTGATTCGCCCAATAACCCTGTGGCCATTTCCTGATGAAGATATACGTAAGGCTGCTCAAACGGCCAAGAGATTTGTATCGGTCGAAATTAGCATGGGCCAGATGATTGACGATGTCAGGCTTGCTCTCGACGGACAGGCACCAGTGGAATTTTATGGACGTATAGGAATCACCCCTAACCCAGAAGAGATTTTAAGGGAAATCATCTTAATCGCGGAAAGGGAGGGATTCTAATGAAGGTTGTAGCGCGAAGGCCGGAGAGTCTTACCGATGCTAAGTTTCACTACTGTCCAGGATGTACTCATGGTATTATTCATCGGCTGGTAGCGGAGTGCTTGGATGAATTGGAGCTTAGGGAACAAGCCATCGGCATTTGTCCGGTAGGATGTTCGGTACTGGCTTATGATTATTTTAATTGTGATATGCTGGAAGCAGCGCATGGACGTGCACCTGCTATCGGTACTGCTATTAAGAGGCTTCTCCCGGATAGCACTGTCTTTACTTACCAGGGGGATGGGGACCTGGCATCAATTGGTATGGGAGAAATTGTTCATGCTTCCCTGCGGGGAGAAAAAATTACCGTAATATTTGTCAATAATGCGATTTATGGAATGACCGGAGGTCAGATGGCTCCCACCACCTTGCTGGGACAGGTTACCTCTACTTGTCCTTATGGCAGAAAAAAAGAGTGGGAAGGCTATCCAGCCAAGATGGCGGAATTATTATCCCAAAATGAAGGATCGGCATATATTTGCCGGACAGCAGTAAATAATCCTGCTAACGTAATCAAAACCAAAAAGGCCATAAAAAAAGCTTTGCAAGTCCAACAAGCGGGCTTGGGTTTCACCATGGTAGAAGTTCTTTCCTCCTGTCCTACCAACTGGGGACTAAGCCCCCTGGATGCACTGGAATGGTTGGAAAGTGATATGATACCCTATTATCCATTGGGTGAATTCAAGGTCAAGGAGGAAGAGTAGGATGGAAAAGGAAAAGCAGGTTCTATTTGCAGGATTTGGAGGACAGGGCGTGTTGTCTATGGGACAATTCCTCACCCATGCGGCCATGGGTGCAGGAAAAAATGTTTCCTGGGTACCATCTTACGGAGCTGAAATGCGCGGTGGTACTGCCAACTGCCTCGTAACCATTGCTGACGAAGAGATAAGCTCGCCGGTTACTGAAAATCCTATGATGGCGGTCATCATGAATCGGCCTTCATTGGATAAATTTGAAAATAAAATCCAGCCTAATGGTACTATTGTTTTGAATTCTTCCCTGGTCGATAGAAAACCAGCCAGAGATGATTTAACAGTGCTGGAATTGCCGGTTAATAAACTGGCTGAAGAAATTAATAACCCGCGTGGAGCCAACATGATTCTGCTGGGTGCCTATTTGGAGAAAACTGGTGTGGTGGAAATAGAACAGGTCCTGGAGATTTTTGAGAATATATTTAAGGGTAAAAAACAATCGGTGATTGATAAGAATAAAGAGGCTTTCCTGGCAGGCGTGGCCTATGCCCAGAGCGAGTGGTAGAAAAGAAAGTATTCACAATTAAACCTGGTATGCTTTTGGTGTACAACCAAAAAAACTAACTGAGACTAACACAAATAACCTTTTGCGTCTGATTATGGTGAACGTGAAAGGTTATTCTTTTTTATGGAGTTGGGTAGTTGGGAGCGCAAAGCATGGATAAAGGACCAGTCTCAGGCATAAGATAGAGCAGAAGATATGCCTGAGGAGATGGTCTGTTTTTATGATTAATAAAATTGAAAGATATCTAATTCGTATGGCGGTTTTAAGCCTGTTGCTGGTGGTTGTAGCCCAAGGGCTGATGACTGCTGATCCCATACGTTTCTACATGAGCTGGAGCGAGAGAATGGAAGGTCAGAGCTTGCCTGCTCCAGTCAGCGCGCCTAAAGTAGACTCCGCCTCTCCTAATATGGATAACGTCAAATCTCCTGATGCCGTGCTTAAAATATCACCTAACAATCATGCTGCTTTACCCGAGGCAGTGATATTGATAAATGGCAAGGCGCGCTATAACTTTTCACGTGATCAGGTAACAATAAGGCTAAATGCCGGAGATACAGTGGAAATAGATGCTCGTAAATATAATTATCCGGTTGAATTCACTATAGCTTCCGCCTCCGCTAATTTAGCCTTTCCGGTAAAAGGTGAGGTGTTTACAGCCAATCAGAGTATAGTAATGATAGGCAAAATTATAGTAAAATAAAACAAATTAATTGTAGGGTGGGATTGACGGTGGAAATAGGCAGTAAAGTAGTAGCTACAGGCGCAATTAGAATGGCACTTTCCATGTCCAGGCAAGATGAGGGTGTACTAAAGAAAACCTTATTGGAGGAATTCAATGTTAAAGCCGTGGCGGTAGACTATGGGGGAGAGTTTATTACCTCTGCTGCCAAAATAGTAGAACGGGCCGTAGTTGCTGCCAAGCGTGAAGGCGTAATTAAAGATACCCACGCTGATGAAGGAGCAGTAGCTGGTGCTACTCGTGAGGCCCTGGCTCAGATAATGCCTAAAGCTCTGGGACTTAATGTGGGTGGTAAGATAGGTATTGCCCGCCACGGGGATCATATCAGCGTAGCCATTTTCTTTGGAATCGGGCTTTTGCACCTGGACGAGGTGGCTATTGGATTAGGACACCGTGCAGTCGCATAAATAGTATTGCTTAAAAAACACAGAAGGATGGTATGACAGTATGTGGGTTAGAGGAATTAGAGGTGCTACGAC
>CAZEDT010000120.1:0-3767 GCA_964510795.1 uncultured Syntrophomonas sp. | reverse complement strand
TAGAACGAGCCTCCGGAGATAGGAGCAGGCATAATCACTAAATCCGTCCTTCACCAAGCCCTCAGAAGATCCGGAAAACCAGCTTTCGGATCTAATGCAATAAATCGTGCTAAATAACTAACTTCTAAATAATCCTTACTTCGCATTATTAGTCTACTGCGAAACTTTAACTTTTTAAGAAACAGTTAATCTACCAGGGATTTAGTATGTCGGTTGGTGGCGATATCCACCAGGTATTGTCCGTATTCATTTTTACGCAGCGGTTCGGCCAGGGCCAACATTTGCTCCTTGCTGATCCATTGCCGGTAATAAGCTATTTCTTCCAGACAGGCCACCTTAAATCCCTGGCGCTCCTGTACAGTCTGAATAAACTGCGCTGCCTGCTGCAGAGCTTCAAAAGTACCGGTATCCAGCCAGGCAAATCCGCGTCCCAGCATTTCTACATTAAGTTGATTTTGTTGCAGATATAATCTATTTAAATCAGTTATCTCCAGTTCGCCCCGGGCCGATGGCCGCAGGCTCTTCGCCAATTCAACCACTTGATTATCATAAAAATACAGCCCCGTAACGGCAAAATTTGATTTAGCCTGGGCCGGCTTCTCTTCCAGTGATAGGGCCCGATACTTCTCGTCAAATTCCACTACCCCAAAGCGTTCCGGATCTTTAACCCGGTAGGCAAAGATGGTAGCCCCTTCTGGGCGAGCGGCTACTCTCTGCAGCATCGGAGTGAAACCTTGCCCATAGAAAATGTTATCTCCCAAAACCATGGCTACCCGGTCACTCCCAATGAAGTCTTCTCCTATAATAAAAGCCTGGGCCAATCCATCCGGCGAGGCTTGTACGGCATAGGAAATTGACAGCCCCAGTTGGTTGCCATTGCCCAGCAGACTCTCAAAACGCGGGGTATCCTCGGGAGTGGAAATAATCAAAATGTCCTTGATCTCGGCCAGCATCAACACCGACAAAGGATAATAAATCATAGGCTTATCATATACCGGCAACAGTTGTTTGGATATGCACTGGGTGAGAGGATACAGCCGTGTTCCGCTCCCCCCAGCAAGAATAATACCTTTCATAGAAACAGCCCTTTCAGGTGCCAGGCACTCAACTTTTTAAGTTATTAAGAAAACTCGGTTACGCCGCTACCTTAAAGGCAACCAGTGGAACATCAGTAGTACCCGGAGGGTGAGCCTTTAGGCGGCAGCGGTCGCTCCTTGCCATCCTTGGCACCGCGACACTAGTCCATCCTTGGACGTCGGCTGCCTGAGTTTTCTTACCTATCAACCTTATAATATTGACCTTCAGGTCAAATCTGTAGTACCTGAAGGGTGTTTCCTTAAATTGCGACCACAGGAGCATATGTAATACCCGAAGGGTGCAACATTCAGAAATATTATGCTGATACGGTAAAAAAGTTGTCAAAGGGACCTCCCCCTTGACAACTTTGCTTACTCTTTTATTCTCAGGGTGGGGAAAAGGATAACGTCCCGGATAGAAGGTGAGTTGGTCATCAGCATCACCAGTCGGTCAATTCCTATTCCCAATCCTCCGGCAGGAGGCATACCGTACTCCAAGGCATTGATATAGTCTTCATCCATCATATGAGCTTCGGAATCTCCTCCGGCGCGTTTTTCCACCTGTTTCAGGAAGCGCCCTTTTTGATCGATGGGGTCATTGAGCTCTGAAAAAGCGTTGGCAATTTCCCGTTGCATTATAAATAATTCAAAACGGTCAGTATATTCCGGATGCTCGGCATTTCTTTTCGCCAGGGGAGATATTTCCACCGGATGCCCGGTCACGAAGGTCGGCTGAACCAGCTTGTCCTCCACGAACTCCTCAAATACTTCATTTATAATCTCTCCGCGGCTGCTCTTCGTATCAACCTTCAGACCCAATTTAGCGGCAGCTTCCTGGGCTTCAGCGTCGGTTTTGATGGCGGTGAAATCCAGTCCAGTGTGTAGTTTGATGGCATCCAGCATGGTAATTCTCTGCCAGGGAGGTGCAAAATCAATTATTTGCCCTTCGAAGTCGGCCTGCATGGAGCCGTTGACCTCTAGCGCAACCGAGGATACCATGTTCTCAGTTAATTCCATCATTACCTGCCAATCAGCATAAGCCTGATAAAGTTCCAGCATAGTAAATTCCGGGTTGTGCCGGGTGGAGATACCTTCGTTTCTGAAGTTGCGGTTAATTTCGTAGACCTTCTCCATACCACCTACAATCAGCCTCTTGAGGTACAGCTCGGGGGCAATGCGGAGATAAAGGTTCATATCCAGAGCATTATGATGCGTAATAAAGGGCCGCGCGGCTGCTCCACCGGCGATAGGCTGCATCATGGGAGTTTCTACTTCCAGGAAACCTTTCTCATCCAAATAATTACGCATGGCCTTGATGATCTGACTTCTTTTTATAAATACGTCCCGTACCTCGGGGTTAACGATCAGGTCCACGTAACGCTGGCGATAACGCAGCTCGACATCCTTCAAGCCATGCCATTTTTCCGGCAGGGGGTTAAGGGATTTCGAGAGATACTCCATATCCTCTACATGAACGGTAATTTCGCCTTTCTGGGTGCGAAAAACATAGCCCTGAATCCCCAGAATATCACCGATATCCAGCTTTTTGAAAAGTTCGTACTTCTCTTCGCCGATATCGTCTTTCTTAAAATATAGCTGAGTGCTGCCGGATAAATCCTGTAAGTTAGCAAAACCGGCCTTGCCGTGGCGCCGCTTGGACATGATACGCCCAGCAATACTTACCTTTTTGCCTTCCATTTCCTCAAAGTTATTCATAATATCCTGCGTGCTGGTATCACGAATATATTTCGTACCGAAGGGGTCAATGCCCATCTCCCGCAGTTCATCCAGTTTTTCCAGTCGGACTTTCTTGAGTTCGTTTATATTAAGTTCTTGATTTTGATCATGCTCAGACATAAATACACCTCTACTAGTTTCAGATTAACTTCCAGCTTGGCAGGCCTTGACCGCCTAAAGGCAACGTCCCTATCCCTCAAACGAGTTAACAAAAGTTACCCTTCTGACGTTATCTTTCTACTTTAATAATCTTGTATTTTATAATGCCGGCTGGAGCTTCGACCTTTACCTCGGCACCTACCCGCTGGCCCATGATAGCCTTCCCTACCGGAGATTCATCGGATATCTTACCGTCTTTTAATTTGGATTCTACCGAAGCTACCAGGGTAACATTTACTTCCCGGCCTGATTTTAACTCTTTCAGCGTTACCTTGGCGCCTAGAGAGACTACATCGGTGCGAATTTCATCATCGGTCATTAAGCGTGAGTTTTTCAGGGTTTTTTCCAGGGTAAGTATCCTGCCCTCGATAAAAGCCTGTTCATTCTTGGCATCTTCGTACTCTGAGTTCTCAGATATGTCGCCAAAGGCAATGGCCTGCTTGATCCGATCTGCCACCTCTTCGCGCCGGGTGGATTTCAGGACCTCCAGTTCATTCTCCAGTTTAGCAAGCCCTTCCTTGGTTAAAATAATCTCGCGTTCTTCTCTCTCAGCCATATGATCTCTCCTAACATAAAAGTTCTGTTACAGCCGCCCTGGCTGTACAACTTAAACAATTCTAATTTTAAAAGCGAGACACGCTCGCTCTTAACTCAATTAAACCAGTTTCTTGGCATCTCTATTCTACTTTATATCAGTGGGTGACTGGACCATCCTCTCTTGTCCTAACTGTAGGCAAATCACCTTTATGGTATTATAAATAGCTCCTATGCCCTTGTCAAGGAAGCCTCATTGAC
>CAZEDT010000119.1:0-4041 GCA_964510795.1 uncultured Syntrophomonas sp. | reverse complement strand
GGTGCCAAACTGGCACCGTCGATCGGTCGTCGCCAGGAATTAATTTTTTTCTGAAACTGACAGGTTTAATAATAATCTGTCAGTTTTGTTTATGCTGACTCTCCCAGTCAGAATACCTGCTGCAGTATTCCGTGGGTCGCTGGCGGTCAGGCTCCGCCTTCTATTCGCCGATACTAGCTGCCATGTGGCAGCGTCGCGCTGCTGGAGGGTCTTCGGGCTTTTATTTCGCGGCACTAGGTGCCAAATTGGCACCGTCGATCGGTCGTCGCCAGGAATTAAATTTATCTGATGAGTGACAGTTAACATGCTATCTGTCACTCTTTGCTTTATATTAAGCTTCCATCATATTTGTTCTAAATAAAGGAACAGCTTTCTTTGCCTTAAGATATACCATTAAATACCGTTACTATTTGTAACTAATTTGTAAATTACTCTTAGTATATTTTCAATATAATTACTGAGTAAGGGACATATTTTGTCGGCAGAGTAAGAAGGGTGGAGAATAACTTTGAAACGAAGGAACTCAGTTATAATTGTAGTTGTGTTATTATCTTTAGGCTGTATATTAACACCAGGAATGTTCTTGTCGGCCTCAGATGATTTACAATATACCAGTAAGATTGATAAGACTGATTTATCCGGTAACGATACGCCCCAGCCCGTGTACCGGGTAAACACTAATGGACGCAAACTGGTAGCCCTAACCCTGGATGATGGCCCAGATCCACGTTTTACTCCGCAGGTATTGGACATACTACGAAATTATCACGTACCGGCAACCTTTTTTGTAACCGGTAGTCATGCCCAAAAATATCCGGAATTGATTTCACGTATGATAAACGGTGGCCATGAAGTAGAGAATCACACCAATAGCCATCCAGACCTTGATCAATGCAGTAAGCTGCAAATCTGGTTAGAGATTCAGCAAAATGAAGATACTGTCGAGCGTATAACTCATAAGAAACAACATTTTTTCAGGCCGCCGAAGGGAATATGTAACCCGGATATTATGGAGATTGCTGCACGGAGCGGCTATAAAACTGTTTTGTGGTCGATATGCATTGAAAGATCCAAGCTCAAAACCAGTCAGGAAATGGCCCAAAGGGTTATTCGGGCGGCAGCTCCTGGTATGATTATCTTGGGACATGATGGTAATCTTGATCGAAGTAAGACGGTAGATGCCCTGCCAATAATTATAGAAGCCTACCAAAAGGATGGCTATAGATTTGTTACCCTGGATGAATTGATGGCAGCTAAAAATTAAATAACCAAGCAATAGTTGCGCCAAGCCTAAATGCACTTACATCCATTCTAAACTAACAACAATGAATAACAGGTTTATATAGTTAGCGCTGAAAACTAAGTAAGAAAAATATGTTACTAATACCAATAAATAAACATTGCTCGTTAACTATTCTGTAACTATTTCACAGATTAATTACTTTATAATTTCAACGTAATCTTTCGCTTTACGAACTACACAAAGTTATAGCAGCATTAGGAGTTGAAGGAAATGAAACAACGGTCTCATCACATCAAAACAGGAATCATTATTCTGTTGATTATACTCATCTCTACAGGTATTGGAACAGCATTGATTACCCACAGTAATGCTCAAGATTTGAAAGGCAATACCAACCAAGCTGAGGAGGCATCATACGCTCCTTCTAAATCAACGGATATATCATCAAAAGATAGAATTAACATTCTTCTACTCGGCATCGATGCCCGCAATGGCGAAAAGTGGTGTCGGTCAGATACAATGATTTTAGCATCAATAGATCCTAGACTAAAGAAGGCTGCTTTAATATGGATACCCCGTGATACCAGGATCGACGTCCCAGGCAGTAAACTTGATAAGATTAACTCTGCCAGCATTACAGGTGGTCCTGAACTGGCAGTAAAAACTGTAGAAAAGTTAATGCAAGTTAAGATAGATAACTATGTTCAAGTAGATTTCAAAGGATTTACCCGCCTAATAGATTTATTGGGTGGAGTAGATTTTGACGTGCCTTGCGATATGTATAAACCAGCAGAGGGTATTAATCTCCATGCTGGCAGGCAGCGTTTGGACGGCAAAGCAGCCCTGTCAGTGGTTAGATTCCGCGGTTATCCAAATGCTGATATTGGACGTGCCCAACAGCAGCAGGATTTTATTAAAGTCCTGGCAAACGAAATAACCAAACCGGACAAGATAGTAAAACTCCCCAAGATACTAAAAGAATCGCTGCAATATGTGGAAACTGATCTGAAAACTGGCGATATAATTAGGATGGCGAGTTGGATATCCTTGTTTACAGGTGATGCCATTGCAAGTCAAACTCTGCCTGGTATACCTTATAATACGTATAATGCTCAGGGGCAGTTAATGGTTAGTTACTGGCAACCCGATACTGTAAAAATTCCAGGATTAATTGACGCTATGCTAGATACGTCAGTAACTACGGGGGATAAGTTCAAAGGCAATGAATCATCAAGTTTTGCAGAAAATCCTAAAAGATCGGACAAAAAAATACCTATTCTAATCTATCATGAAATTGGTCCAGGACCCAATTCTTTGTTTGTATCCAAAAAATTATTTGCCCAACAAATGCAGTATCTATATCAAAATGGCTATCGAGTTGTTAGCGTAGCTCATGCCCAAAAGCTAATGCAAGCCAATGAACCAGTAGGAAAAACTGTTGCCATTAGCTTTGATGATGGTTATAAATCAGTCTATACCCAGGCTTGGCCAATACTAAAATCTTATGGGTTTAGTGCTACTGTTTTTGTGATAACCGACTTTATTGGTCGTGAAAATCGCTTAACCTGGTATGAAATAAAGGATATGCAAAGCCAGGGTATTGAAATAGGGAGCCATACTCAGACTCATCCATCCTTGTTAGATGTCAAAAGTACCGATCTAAACCATGAGATAGCCGGCTCAAGACAGTATCTGGCCCAGCATGGGGTAACAGCACAGACATTCTGTTATCCCGGGGGGCATTATGATAAGGCCATAGTTGAGCAGGTAAGAAACGCAGGCTATGAACTAGCTGTAACGACTAAGAATGGCTGGGCCAGCTTGGAAACTTCACCATTTGAGCTGAAAAGGGTTTTTGTTTCGGGTTATATAAAGATGAATCAATTCATTCAGAGCGTGTAAAGGGGATAGGCTGTTCTTATATCATTCGTTCACGAGCAGATTAGTTAACCCAATACTAATCTGCTTGTGGACTAAATGCAGCATCAGTCATTTATGAATAGCTAATAGGCAGGGACCAGAGTCCTACGGCTGGAAATGCTGTCTGAAATGACACATCAAACTTTGTATAGATATAAGACCATACCGTTGATTAATCCAAAGGTATGATCTAAAATGCTCCTAACAGACTAGCAGCATCTGGTGTTCTCTCCCATTAGATCTCCTAACTAACAGGATATGTCGGCTGAGCAACCAAGCGCTGCCTGTTCATGATAGTCTCCCATCAATTTACCTTTCATTAAGCAGTAATAATTGGGGGAAATAAATTCAATAAACTAATGCAAAAGTACATTATTAATATAAAGATAAGATGAGGTATTATACATCCTCATCTGCACCATGCGAAAGTTACTTTTTCCTATTAATTTTCTGCAAGTAAATTTACTATTCTTTCACTTCATAGGTTGGATCTCCCCATCAGAATATTTTTCTGTTTGTATCGCAATTATATAAAGGAATTAAAAGCGTGAAGCGTGTGCATAATGATATTGGTTTTAGTATTAACGTCGAAAAAGTCTAGTTCTAATAATTTAGATAAAAATCCCACCAATTTATTGAAATAATAAATGCCGTTAAAATTGGCTCATGATAGTGATGAAAGTACAGTTATATCTGGGATGAAAGTCCCGAAATCGGGACACGCGACCTAGTGTATTAATTCAAAAAAAGGGACAAATAGCGTTGACAGTTGTCGAATGGGATGATAATATAACTCTTGCGCCGCGGAAACGAGCGACGCGACAGATCTTGATAAAACAGAACAAAGAGAACAAGAAGTGCGAAAAAAAGTTGATTGT
>CAZEDT010000118.1:0-4121 GCA_964510795.1 uncultured Syntrophomonas sp. | reverse complement strand
GCATATTCGTGGGTAGCTTCTACTGGTCTACTTACATGAAGGGTGCTAAAAAGGCTAAGGTTGCAGCTGACAAAGGTATTAAGGCTTAGTCATAACCTGATTGTGTTATAATTATTCCTAAGGAAATGTCCCTGGTTATCTAAATAGTTAACCAGGGATATTTTTTAACTCATAAACGAGTGCCAAAAGTTGTTTTTTTGGGGGATATTATGAAAAATTTAATAGAGGTCATTGGTATTACAACAGAGAATTGTACCAATTGTCATCAGTGTATAGCAGTATGTCCGGTAAAAGTAGCCAGCGATGGCAGTGGGGATCATGTAAAATTTAATAACAATTTGTGTATAGGGTGTGGACGCTGTATTGAAGCCTGTATAAAAAGCCATGGTGGCTTAATTACTAAAAGTGCTAGATATCTTATCGACGATAGTATTAAGTTCAGTGCTGCGTTACAGCAACGTGAAATAATTGCCCTGGTTGCACCATCTGCTCCGAGCAACTTTGATTTAGCAAAATTAATTACGGGCTTAAAAATCCTCGGAGTAAAAAAAGTATACGATGTATCCCTGGGAGCAGAAATAAGCATCGCCTGCTATCATCACGCTATTAAGAATAGCAAGGTGAAATTACCGTTAATAGCTCAGCCTTGTCCGGCAGTGGTAAATTATATTGAACTACATCATCCGCTTCTAATTAATCATTTGGCTCCAATCGGCAGCCCTGTACACAACCTGGCGATTTATGTTAAAACTTTACATCCTGACGCGGAGATTGCATTCATCTCCCCTTGCCTTGCTAAGCGCAGAGAGTTTCAAGAGAGCCAGGCTGTTCAATACAATGTCACTTTTCATTCGCTAAACAAAATATTTCAAGAAAGCGATATTCACTTAGAGATGTTGGAGAACGGTCAATTTGATAATTCTGTCCAGGCAGGAATCGCCGCCAATTTTTCCAGTTCGGGTGGTCTTAAGGAATCATACTTGTATCATTATCCTGATACTCTTCCTAGTAGTATTACCAGGATAAGCGGACCAATTGTTTTTAGCAAGTACCTGGCGGATCTGGAAGCCAATATTGCCAGGGGCTATGGAAATCTGCCCCAAATTATAGACATTCAAGGTTGTGAGCTGGGTTGTAATGGCGGAGTTGGATGTATTACTCAAGAAAAATCTATTGACGAGATTGAATATGCCATGGCTGCCCGGGCTGAACAAGGAATAAGTGATAGGCAGGCTAATAACGACCTGGAAATTTTCTTAAACAACCAAATTTGCATGGAAGATTATTCATATAATTTTTACCGTGATTTATCAAAGCAAAATCAATTAAAAATACCGAGCGAAAGCCAACTGGCGAATATATATACCAATATGCATAAAGTTGAAGAAAAGGATTTTCGTAATTGCGCAGCCTGTGGCTATAATTCCTGCTATCAAATGGCTTTAGCGGTATATAATAATTTGAATAAGGCTGAAAACTGCCACCTGTACCATGAAAAGGAATTACGGTTAGAACAGCAGGCGCTCAGTAAAATGCACAATGAGTTAACCAATGTTTTCGACACCATGACTGACGGGGTTTTAGTACTCAATCAGGATGGTCGGATATCCCGTTTGAATCCGGCGGCCAAACAGATAATTGGGCAACCAGATGAAAGCAAAATAATAGGCGTACATGTGGTTGACTTGTTTTGCGGCAAGGCACCCAACACTCTTAAACTCTTAGAAACCGGTAGGGAGTTTTATGATGCGGAGATCCTGCTGGATGGTTTGTGCGGTCAGATTCATGTCACCAGCTCAGGCAAGCCCATATTTAATCAGCATCATCAAGTTATCGGGGCTACCATTATCATTAGACCTATAGCCCAGGTTCAACAACTGATCAATAAATTTACCGGAGCTCAGGCGAATTTCACATTTGAATCCATAATTGGTGAAGATAAAAATATTAAAAGAGCGGTTAAACTGGCTCTAGCAGCAGGGAAAAATATGTCTAATGTCCTTTTGCAGGCAGAAAGCGGTACGGGCAAAGAGGTATTTGCTCAGGCCATTCATAATTCCAGTAGTCGTCGTAACGGCCCTTTTGTAGCTATTAATTGTGCTGCCATACCAAGAGAGCTGGTAGGCAGCGAATTGTTTGGTTACGCTGAAGGAGCCTTTACAGGAGCTCGACGTGGCGGCAGACCAGGAAAATTCGAAATGGCGAATCAAGGAACACTATTGTTGGATGAAATCGGTGATATGCCGTTGGAACAGCAGGCTATTTTACTGCGCGCTATACAGGAAAAGGCTATTATGAGGGTAGGCGGAGATACTCTGAGACCAATTGATGTAAGAATTATTGCCGCCACCAATCAGAACTTGCTTGAACGGGTAGAAGAGGGTATGTTTAGGGCAGATCTGTACTACCGTCTTAATGTCGTACAAATATCACTTCCTCCGCTAAGGGAAAGGCGTGGCGATATAAAACTGTTGCTAAGTCATTTTCTACAAGATATGTCCCCCAAAGTTAACCGAGTTATCAGGGGGTGCGATGAAGAAGTTATTAAATGCTTGGAAGATTACTACTGGCCCGGTAATATACGACAGCTCCAAAACATTGTAGAACGAGTACTATTACTGGTTGAGGATGACTGGATAACTTTGGACCATCTTCCCCGGGAAATCTTAATGACGAATACAAATTCTTCTGCCGGAACTAGAGAAGAAACTTATTCAAAAAATGTACTTTCTCAATCTGTCACTAGCCGCTTCGCCCGCAAGCTATTTGCAATTGAACAAGAAAGAGCAAACATAATCAACTCGCTGGACAGAAATGCCGGCAATATCAGCAGAACATCACATGAATTAGGCGTATCACGTCAAACCCTATACCGTAAAATGAAAGAGTACCAGATTCATAACTGATTTTTATCAAATGTAACATAACTGTCAAATTAATGTAATTAAATATGCAACACATATTATACATAATATATGATCACTTCTTAAATGAAGGCTTCTCTTAATTATAGATAAACTTAACAGCTGTCCTACAACGCCTTTATTACAGGCGTTGTCTTTTTTTAATAATAATTTTCTGTTAGATCGCTTTTTCGGCATATATTTTGCATTAATATAGTGAATTAAAATACCTTTCCTGATCTCCCCTTGATTCCATCTTTTTTGGTGGTATCAGGGGATTTTTTTATTCATCCTTGCGTGCCTTGAAGGGAAACACGTTATTCTATGTAAATTAATCAGAAAATACGAAAACTCGACGTACGCCGAGCCTTTAGGCGACAGCGGATGGTCCCACTGGTCGCTTTTAAGGTAGCGGTGTATGTCGAGTTTTCTTAAAATCTTATTCGGTTTTGGTTTCTGCCATTAAAGCAAAAGCAAAAATGAATACCCAGATCAGTGATCCTAATAATGCGATGGTTGCTCCGCTCCAATCGCCAGACTCATGAACCAACGTATTTCCTCTGGTATACATATAATTGAAAATGACTAGACCCAAACCTGTAAGGATAAACAGCCACTTTTTCAACTGACCCGACAACTGAAAACCCTTTGCCCAGCCACAGAATTTCAAAAATATGTAAGTCACAACTAGAACCAGCAGAAGCAAAAACAATGGATTATGGAATAATCCTCCCCCTCCTTCTGCTGCAGCCGAACCGAAAATGGCTAACACCTTTTCACCCCCCTCATATTATTTCTCTCTAATTTATATTTTATTACTTAGCAATATGTAAAACAAGGATATTTTATGGCCTAAAAAGGACTAGGTCCTGACCAAAATTATCTTTTTTATATTAGTTCTCTAAAAGTAAGTAATTTCCTGCTTTTTATAAATTTTTTTTTACCTTTTGCTGTTCTTTTACACTATTGGATAAGATTCTTTTTGCTCAAATCTCTTTCCCAGTGTATAATGTTAGAGCAAGTAAGTCAGATAGTCGCGGGTATTTACCCGAGGAAAGTCGGAGCTCCATAGGGCAGGGTGCTGGATAACGTCCAGTGGGGGTGACCCCAAGGAAAGTGCCACAGAAATAAACCGCCCCTCATCGGGGTAAGGGTGGAACGGCGAGGTAAGAGCTCACCAGCAAACAGGTGACTGTTTGGCTAGGTAAACCCCACCTG
>CAZEDT010000117.1:0-4243 GCA_964510795.1 uncultured Syntrophomonas sp. | reverse complement strand
CCCATAATCATCCCACCGAAATCGAACCTTTTGGCGGGGCTGCCACATGTCTGGGGGGCGCTATCCGAGATCCCCTTTCCGGCCGGGTTTATGTTTACCAGGCCATGAGGGTAACTGGCAGCGGTGATCCCCGGGTTAGTATATCAGAGACCTTGCCGGGCAAGCTGTCTCAGCGAAAAATTACCACCAGTGCAGCAGCCGGGTACAGTTCCTACGGAAATCAGATTGGACTGGCCACAGGACAAGTAGCAGAAGTATATGATGAAGCCTTTATTGCCAAACGGATGGAAGTCGGGGCGGTCATCGGGGCAGCACCCAGGGTAAACGTTGTCAGAGCAACTCCGGCAGCCGGAGATGTAGTGATTCTTTTGGGCGGCCAAACCGGTCGGGATGGCTGCGGAGGAGCTACCGGTTCTTCCGTGGAACATACTGAAGAATCCATCTTTACCTGCGGGGCTGAAGTTCAAAAAGGAAACCCCCCAACAGAAAGAAAAATACAACGGCTGTTCAGAAACCCCCATGCCAGCAAACTCATCAAAAGATGCAATGACTTTGGCGCAGGCGGTGTTTCTGTAGCAATAGGTGAACTAACGGATGGATTAGTTATTCATCTGGATGCAGTACCCAAAAAATATGAAGGTTTAGATGGAACCGAGCTGGCTATTTCTGAATCCCAAGAAAGAATGGCAGTTGTTATAGCAAAAGAAAATGCCTATCTCTTTAAGGAATTGGCCGCATCAGAAAACCTGGAAGCCGTTGAGGTCGCTGAAGTAACCTCGGACAGACGGCTGAAGATGCTCTGGCGCAACACCACCATCGTGGATATCGCCCGAGACTTTTTAGACACCAACGGGGTGAAACAGCATACGGAAGTCTGCGTGCAGGAGCCGGCTACCGAAGATAATTATTTCACTAATAAGATAGCCAACAATCCCTCAGACCTTAAAGAAGCCTGGCTGAAAAATTTACAGGACTTGAATGTCTGCTCCCAGTTGGGATTGGTTGAGCGTTTTGACAGCTCCATCGGGGCGGGTACAGTTCTAATGCCATTCGGCGGCAAGTACCAGGCAACTCCTGCTATTGGAATGGCTGCTAAATTGCCGGTGGAATCCGGGGATACCACTACCGGCACACTTATGGCCTATGGCTATAATCCCCAAATGGCTAAGTGGAGTCCCTACCATGGCGCTATGTATGCTCTGATCGAAGCCGTATCCAAAATCGTAGCCATGGGGGGTAATTATCAGACCATACGCTTAAGTCTTCAGGAGTATTTCGAAAAGCTGGGGACGGACAGCAGTAAATGGGGTAAGCCCTTCGCTGCTCTACTGGGTGCCTACTATGCCCAAATGAAACTGGGGATCCCGGCCATTGGAGGGAAAGACAGCATGTCTGGTACCTTCATGGATCTGAATGTTCCGCCCACCCTGGTGGCTTTCGCTGTTGATACGGTTGACATCAGAAAAGTTATTTCCCCGGAATTCAAGGGAACCAACAGCCAGGTAGTATATATCACTGTCGACAGGGACTCATACGAACTGCCTGATTTTACATTGCTGGGTGAAACCTATCAGCGAATCACTCAGTTGATTCATGCCGGCCAAATACTGGCAGCCTATCCCGTACGCGGGGGCGGTATCGCCGAGGCGATCAGCAAAATGTCTTTTGGCAATCGGGTCGGCTTCTCTCTGGCAGGCCAGTCATTAACACCCGACGAATTAAACACCCTGCTGTTTTCTCCTGATTATGGCAGTATGGTTGTGGAGATGCCTCTGGATGTGGATGTTCAGCAAGCCTTGGCCGCTCTTCCTTACAGGATTCTGGGTAAGACTCAGGAAAAAGAAGCCATTGAAATCGGCGGTATGACCCTCAGCCTGCAGGAAGCCCAAGACGCCTGGGAAACACCGCTGGAAAAAGTATTTCCAACCAAAACGGCTGAAATAGAATTGGCAGCGCCCCCAGTCCTGTCTTATAATCAGCGCGGACAGGTCAAATCTAAATTAACAGTAGCCAAACCCCGTGTATTTATCCCCGTATTCCCGGGTACCAACTGCGAATATGACTCGAAAAAAAGATTTGAATTAGCAGGGGCCGAAGCCAATTTATTTATTATCAAAAATCTCACTCCTGCGGCTATTGAAGAATCCATCAAAGTCATGGCCGCAAAAATCAGGGAATCTCAAATCATCATGCTTCCGGGCGGTTTCAGTGCTGGTGATGAACCTGAAGGTTCCGGAAAATTTATTGCTACAGTCTTCCGCAACCCGCGCATACGGGATGAGGTGATGGATCTCCTGAAAAACAGAGATGGTCTGATGCTGGGTATCTGCAACGGTTTTCAGGCTCTGATTAAGCTGGGCCTGGTTCCCTATGGTGAAATTCGGGAAATTGACGCAAGCCAACCCACGTTGACATATAACAGGATTGGCCGCCATATGTCAATGATGGTTCAAACCAGAATAGCCTCTGTTTTGTCTCCCTGGTTTGCCAATGTAGAGGTCGGAGATGTTCATCAAATCGCCGTCTCACACGGGGAAGGCCGGTTTGTAGCTAACGAGGAAGACATCAACCAAATGTTTGCCAACGGTCAAATTGCTGCTCAATATGTGGATACTGAAGGACATCCCTCCTATGACATCCGCTTTAACCCCAATGGATCTGATTATGCAATAGAGGCAATTACCAGCCCTGACGGTAGAATATTGGGTAAAATGGCCCACTCCGAAAGAATCGGCAAAAATCTTTATATTAATATACCCAATGAAAAAGACCAGCTTCTGTTTGAGGCTGGTGTGAACTACTTTAAATAATGACTTCTTAAATCCCTTTCCAACAAATCGAAAATGCATTTTACAAAAAGGTCGGAACCTATTTATTGGTTCCGACCTTTATTATTGTATTTGATCTTCTTACAAACAATTAGCCAAATGAATACAAGGCAAAATTAATTAACATTATTTGTCTTAAATTACTTTTTATAATATTTATTTGAAAAATTAGTCTGTTAAGGAGGGTTATTGAATAATTTGTAGAATAGTTACAATATGGTAATGTTTAGTTAATAGAACGACAATAATACTCAGACCAGGGCATTCCAATATCTCTGGAAAGGGTATTGCGTTATATATGTCAGAGTTAACCCGAAACGAATTTTGAAGGGGGGGAGAATATAACGGGTGTTTTGTTAATTCGGTGACTTATCCCAGTAGCAACCCTTTTCCTTTTTAATAGCAGAAGGCTAACCTTAGTGGATAGTAAGATTGGAGGTAAATAATTTTGAAAAAGAGAATTCGGAAAGTTGCAATAATAGGTTCAGGAACCATGGGCGGAGGTATTGCTGCACATCTAGCCAACGCTGGCATTCGCAGTTACCTGCTCGATATTGTTCCCAGAGAACTTACTGATAAGGAAAAAGCCGCAGGCTTAACCACAGACAGCCCCGCATTTAGAAACAGAATTGCTGCCGACAACAAGGCGGCACTGTTGAAATCCAAACCGGCTTCATTTATGAACAAAGCTGATGCTGATTTGGTAACCATAGGCAACACCGAAGACCATATCGGTGTCCTGGCTGAATGTGACTGGGTAGTTGAAGTTGTTCCGGAAAATATTGATATTAAAAAAGCTGTTCTGAAGAATATTGCTGCTAATATTCAACCCGGTACTTTTGTAACCAGTAACACATCCAGTATTTCTATCAACAAAATCGTTGAAGATTTTCCTTTGGAATTCAGACAAAATTGGATGGGAACTCACTTCTTCAATCCCGTTAGATATATGAAGTTGTTGGAACTCATTCCCGGCAATGATACGAACCCCGAAATGGTAGATTTCTTTGCCGAGTTTGGCGAAAGAGTCCTGGGTAAAGGGATTGTTTATGCCAAGGATACCCCGGCATTCGTAGCCAACCGTTTGGGCAACTGGGCCGGTCCTTCCTGCTGTAACCTGATGCTCGAATTGGGACTGACTGTTCCCGATATTGATGCTCTGACCGGTGCTGCGATTGGTCGTCCCAAAATTGGTACCTTTGGATTATTTGACATGGTCGGTGTTGATATTGCTGTATTGTCAACTGAAGAAGTATGCCACAATGTAAGCGATCCGGCTGAAAAAGCCATGTACACCCCACCGGCATTTCTGCCTGCTATGCTTGAGAAAAAATTACTTGGTGCTAAGACCAAGGGTGGTTTCTATAAGAGAGTCGGCAAAGAAAAACAGGTTATTGATGTTAGTACCTTTGAAT
>CAZEDT010000116.1:0-4708 GCA_964510795.1 uncultured Syntrophomonas sp. | reverse complement strand
TATTGTTACCGGTAAATAGTTCGGCTCCACCGATAACCACCATCATCAGGCCGGTACTAAATACAGCACCAAATAAGAACTGTCCTACACCATTGCCCAGGAATTTAGCGGTATCATTACCGATTACGGTGGCTAGATTGGCACCGAAACCAATATAAGCTCCCGCCAGGATTCCCAAAATAATTAGTTGCAGCATTGATAAGGTTGATTTCTTTCCACCGGTTGTGCAGGCCACACCGGCGACTTCAGCTGGACTTAAAAAGTTCATCTAAATTTTTCCCCTCTCTAATAATTAATTAAAATCCCCTAATTAAACTTGGCCGCATAATCGGCTTTAAAATGTTTAAGAGTTGTAAGTACCGGAGCAGGAGCTGCCTGACCTAAGCCACAAAGACAGGCCACCGACATTACTCCGCCCAGTTTTTCCATAAGATCCAGATCGCCCACTCTGCCAGCACCCTGATTGACGTTATGCATCATCTCATACATCCGTTTAGTACCTTCACGACAGGGGGTACACTTACCACAGGATTCATGTTCGAAGAACTTGGCTATGCGCTCAACCACATCAACCATGTCGCGGGTTTCATCCATAACGAATACGGCTCCAGATCCGAGTACCGCACCGATAGCGGTCATGGAATCGAAGTCAATGGAGTTATCCAGAAAAGCTTCGGGAATAAAGCCGCCTGAAGTGCCACCGATCTGCACCGCCTTGAATTTCTTGCCGCCTACAATACCGCCGCCGAAGCCGAAAACAACTTCACGAATAGTAGTGTTGGTCGGAACTTCAATAAAGGTACGGTTAACTACGTCGCCGGTCAGGGTTAATACTTTGGTGCCGGGATAAGAAGCAGCTCCAATGCCTTTGTACCATTCAGCACCCTTTTCCAGAATAGCCGGAATGTTAGCAAAGGTTTCGACGTTGTTAACGATGGTGGGTTTACCCCACAGGCCTTCTACGGGTGGGAAGGGGGGTTTGAAGCGGGGCTCACCGCGGTGTCCTTCAATGGATTCAATAAGAGCACTTTCTTCACCGCAAACATAAGCACCGGCACCCATTCTGACTTCGATATCAAAGTCACCCAGAACACCCTTTTCCTTAGCCTGAGCAATAGCCTTATTAAGAGTATCGACCACATAAGGATACTCGCCCCGGCAATAGATATAACCTTTGTTAGAACCAATAGCATAGCCACAAATGGCCATACCTTCCAATAATGTCTGGGGGTCATTTTCCATGATGATACGATCTTTATAGGTACCCGGCTCGCCTTCGTCGGCATTACAAACCACATACTTTTGATCGGTATCAATTTTGTATGAGAAGCTCCATTTCATTCCGCAATTAAAACCAGCGCCGCCTCTGCCGCGCAGACCGGACTTCTTAACTTCTTCAATCAAATCGATTTGACTCATACTACGGGCTTTCTCCAGTGACTTATAACCACCGACACCAATGTATTCATCAATATTTAGAGGATCAATTTTCCCACAGTTACGCAATACAATACGCATTTCCTCGGCCACAATTTAACCTCCTTTCGTAAATTATTTGTATTCCGTCAGAATAGCAGTCAGCTTTTCTGGGGTTACATCTCCATAGGGTTTACTATTAATGGTGATAACCGGGGTAGCCTGACATTGGCCTACGCATTCGGTAAACTCCAGGGTAAACTTTCCATCTGCGGTGGTCTCACCCATTTTAATACCCAGTTCCTTTTCCAGAGCAGCCACGACCTTATCAGCACCGGCTATATGGCAAGGAGCACTTTCGCAAATGCGGATTACATACTTTCCACGTTTACCTACCTTCAGGTAGGAATAAAAAGTAGCTACTCCATAGGCTTGGGCCTTGGGGATATCAAAAGCTTGAGCAGCAGCAAATACTGCTTCTTCTGGAATATAATTATATTCACGCTGAATAGCATGATACGCTTCAATCAGGCCACCGGGTAGATTTTTATAGGCGCTGATAATCTCTTGGTAGTCTGCCATTATCCCTTCACCTCCTGTTTGTTTTATAAAATCACAAATTTTCTTTTTTAAGTGTCACTCCTTAAAATGGAGAATTAAGCCATAGTATGGACACTTCGGAACCCGCCTCGACAGGGGGGGTGCCTGCTGGCAAATCAATTAAGGCATTACAGCTGAGCAATGAGCGAATCATACTTGGCTTTTGGCCTGGTAGAATACTAACCTGCAGGCCATTTTCATCCCAGCTGGCATGACCCCGAACAAATCTGCGCGAACCGGATTTTTTAGCGAAACCGTTGCTACACCTGGCCTTAAGCCTGGCTAAATAAGGGTTCAATCCCTGCATGGCTCGCAAAGCCGGAGCTGCAAAGAGTTGGTAGCCCACCGCACAGGCAGCTGGGTTACCAGAAAGTACCAACAGCAAGCGTGAGTTCCAAATAGCTGCTCCCGTGTGACTTCCGGGCTGAAGAGCAACATCCCAATAAAGAACCTCTGCTCCGATGGCTTCCATTAACAAACGAGCTTCATTATCTGTTGCGGCATAGGTTCCTCCGGTAATGATAAGCATGTCTACCTGGTCCAGGTTGTTTGAAATCCAGCTTTTAAGATAGTCCGTACTTTTATCTACTGCTGTTTCCATGCCGACCAGTACGCAGCCATCATTTTGCAGCAGGGCTCCCAGCAAAGGACCATTACTATCACGTAATTGGCCGGCTTCAGGTAACAAGTTCCAGGCAATTACATTTTTGCTGAGGCTGAGTACTGCCACCCGAGGTTGGCGATAAACAGATATTTTATCTTTACCATTGGCAGCCAACAGGCTAATATGAGCGGGGCTTAGAATTGAAGCTCGGGCTACTAAATTTTCACCCTGAGCAAAATCTTCCCCGGCTTGCTTGATATTATTGCCGGTTTTAATTTCTTCAAGTGCTTTAAGACAATTGTCCTCGATAGCAACCTTTTCATGAGGAACAACTGCCCTGGTTCCGCGGGGCAAATTTCCCCCGGTTTTAACGCCAATCGTCTGACCGAATTGCAAAGGGGACAACGGATGTTCACCCGATTGTAAATGTCCGGTCAGCCAAAAAGTATCATTACCATCTGCAGTATTTTCAGCTACTGCATAGCCATCAACTGCAGATTGTGCGTAAGGTGGGAGGTCAGCATCAGCAAATATATCCACGGAACAAACCCGACCGGCGGATTCTACCAAAGATAGTTTTTCCTCAGATAAGAGTTGGGTGTGCTTGAGAATCTGCATTTGTGCATCTTCAACACTTATATTAACTAGCAATGCCAGATCCTCCATTCCTAATACTTGCTGGTTTTTCCAAAAGAACATTGGGGAAAGTGACAAATGGCACACTCTTCACAAAGCCCCCCATGACCCATGGCCGCAATATCCAGTCGGCTAATAATGTCACCGGTAAAAATTCTGGGCAGCAACAAATCCAGAGTAGTTTTACGACTGAAGATAGCCCCTCCAGGAATGCCGCAGATAGGTACATGGCCCTGATAAGCCAGCATAAACTGAGAGCCGGGTAAAATCGGAGCTCCATAAAAAACCACTTCTGCTCCGGTACCCCTAATGCCAATCGGGCTGGCGTCATCGGCATCTACCGACATTCCTCCGGTAACCAGCACTAACTGAGCTCCTTCGGCAATAAAGTTCTGAATTTCTTTAGTGATCAGATCCGGATCATCAGGAACAATTACCTGTCCCATCCAACGACCCCCAAAAGGGGCTATTTTCTGACGAATGACTTTCGCAAAGCCATCCTTGATGCGGCCATTGTTAACCTCAGAACCAGTAGTAACCACTCCGACCCATAATTCTTTAAAGGGCTTCACCATAAGCAAAGGCTGAGATTTAGAACAAAGTTCTTTAGCCTTTTCAATAGTTTCTCGATCAATAGCCACTGGTACCACCCGGGTCCCAGCTACTACCTGGCCTTCGAACACTAACCGATCATTATGCAGGGTAGCAAAAACGATATTGTCCAGGTTGTTTAACCAATTTAGCTGTTCTACATCTACCTTTAACAACCCATCATATTCGGCCTTAATATTTACTTTGCCTTGATTAGGTTCGGTCCAGCTTAAACCAGGACCAACTGCGTATTGAGCCAGTCGTATGGCCGCTTCGTCCTCGTGCACCGTATTGTCACTGGAATCCCAGATATAGATCTGTTCTTTTCCCATATCCCTAAGTTTGGATATATCATCAGTAGTTATAATATGTCCTCTACGATAAGCCCGGTATTTTTCACGTCCGGGGACAATCTTCGTAACATCATAGCCTAATACCATACCTACCGAAGCCTCTACAGGCACCTTGCGCATCTAATTGCCTCCTAAATCTTCTCGATCTTCACAGCCGCAACTTTATATTCTCCAGTTCCGGTGATCGGATCCAGATGATGACTGGTTAGAGCATTGGTTGGGGTGGCGGCATAATGGAAAGACATCCAGATAACGCCTGGCAATACCCGATCAGTAACTTTAACAGCAGTAACGGCTTCGCCCCGGCGTGAGGAAACTTTGACCTGACTGCCGGTTTGCAGACCGAGCTTCTCTGCATCCAAAGGATTAACTTCTGCCCATTCACGATCCCAGATGCTGCTAATGCCTTTAGAATACGGAGTAGTAACATTATAGTGGTATAGAATTCTGCCAGTGGAAAGCAGGAAGGGATATTCCTCATCCGGCATTTCACCTGGCGGTATATGTT
>CAZEDT010000115.1:0-4889 GCA_964510795.1 uncultured Syntrophomonas sp. | reverse complement strand
GAGTTATGGTAGGCGGAATGTTTGAAGAAAGCCCCGAAGGAGTGCCGCAAGGCGGAAAATGCAAAGCTTTTCATATGCCGCCTTATGCAAAGTTAATGAATATGCAAAGTAAAACCCGCAAAGCCTTGAAAAATCCACAATTTCAACAGATTTACTTTGCATATTCCGTTATCACTTCAAGCTAGACAGCCAGTTGAGAAGGCTGGCATTCTGAGACCAAGCCAGTAAACTACACTGTTACTACTGGAGTAATTGAAGCATATACTGCAGATGAACCAACAGTTGATAATACTCCGATTCACTGGTACACAAACGCTGGAGTGGATGATGGCAAAATGGTTCAGAATGACAGTTTTTCAATTCTTTTCGGTACATGTCTGTTTGCTGACTATTCTGTGGCAGTGAAGACAGCGGTGGCAACATCTTTGGGCGTTGCAGAAGCTAGTTTGACCGTATCAACTGATACGGAAGGTTACTACAATGAATATGTGATATTGTACACCGGAACGGCAATAGTTGCTCTGCCAAAAACTATCACTATGCCTATACGATCAGTAACGGGCCCCGGCGGCACGACTAATTCCAGCCCTGTTTTGTTTACCTTAAATGATCATAACGATTACTAAAACAGGTATGGAGTCAATGGGATCAGGCCACTGACTTATCAACTTATTGCGGTTGATTGCTGAACTGAACCAGGTAATCCAAACCAGAACAGCCCCCCTGCGAGAGCAAGCAACGGCTCTCCGGGGAGCCTGTTCCTGTTCTGTCCCCAGCCACCACTGACTGCAAAAACTAACCACTTCCCAGGATCATCTCCTGTTACAATGATAACGGGAGATGATTCTTTTAGGGGACTAAGGCAGCGAGTGGAGTATCCGGGGGCAATATGTAACGCATGTGTCGAGGGGACGGGGTTATTGACAACATTTAATTCTAAGGTGGTTTGGATGGGGGCGAATGATTACATATGGATATGATTACAAACGGGTTTGTAGGTATGTTATGCTTAACTATATTAATGATTTTTTCCAACGTTTCATTTGCGTCTGCAACAACTTTATCCATTCCTCAATATCAATCCGATTTTGCATGTTGGTCCGCAGCTGCATCAATTATCGCCAATTATTTAGTTAATAACAACAGTAGCACAACCTGGTGCTGGGCCTATGAACAAGACATTTATAGAGATAAATATCCGTCTCCACAAGCAACTGGGCAACCTGGAGGTGTAGATGATGTTGTAGCAGGGGTAGAACTTAAAACTGGTATATCGGGAAATTATAGTGCGAGCGCTCTAACATATAATGGCATTAAATGGCAGACAGATAATAATGGGCCGATTGAAGCTGGAGTTACCAATATGCATGGTGGTGCACACGGATTAGCAATAAGAGGATATCTTGCTAGTTCTCCTTCACCATATATATATTATACAGACCCTTATGATGGCTTATACAGCAGAGCAACATATAATTACCTTGTAAACACGTTAGGTTACTGTAATTCTGCTTGGTGGAAATAAGAAAGAGGGGTGAAAATCATGAAAAGAAAACTTATTATGTCATTGATTGTTATGCTAATAGTAATTTCGATTCCTATAGCCACAAACGCTGTATCTATTGATGACATATTAATTATAGCTAATGAGTTCCTATCTCTTGCCCAAGAACAGAAAGACGTAGAGGCTTGCATGAATTCTAATCTGCAGTCTATACAACAAGATTTTAGCTCCAATTATGTTGAATGGGGATTGTCTTCAAAAGAAGATGTGCCGGTTACAATCGGAACCCCATACAAAGTTTATGATACTGAACCGGATTGGGTTCAAAGCTTTTATGCAAACAACGAATTTGCCAAATGTTTTAATCAGAATTATATTTGGGAAGTTCCTTTAATCAACCAGGAAGGACAGATAATACAGACGGCTAAAGTTGCCTTTTTTGAGGGTGAATGGCAACCAGTAATTGTTGGTCGGGAACTGCCTTTGAATTATATTAGTTTTAGCTCACACCAAAAAGAAATCAGCAGTTCGATAAAGCAGGCAGGTATTAAAGGAATAATCGCAGTAAAACATATTCGTACTACGATGCCTCGTATTGACCTGATTTACGTTAAGTCTCTGTCAGGAGAATTTCTAATTCCAATGTCTACAAGGCCAGACTTGTTCAAAAATGTAAATATGCTGGAAGTTTACAAAGCCAGTGAATTAATGGATCTTATCAAAGACAAGTATAATTCTCCCAAAATATACAGATAACCTAATTGAACAGAGCTAATTATCATTTTATCTCACCAATAAAAGAAGAACAATTTGGGTGTAAGAAATTAAACTGCTTCTATGTTTTTCAGCTTAGAAGCGGTTTTTTTAACTATAAATACTCGGGCATGTATCATGTCAAAGAGTTAATCATGCTATCAAATGTACACCAGCAGAGTTTTGACTTTTATTCCGACAATAATAAGGTTGTTATGGACAAATGAAACTACCAGTGTATGATCATTTTTTAGCTTATCGAGGGAACGGGGTTATTGACAAAATTCAATTCTAATGTGATTTGGGTGGGGGCGAATGATTACATATGGATATGATTACAAACTGGCTGGTAGGTTCCATTACGAATAAGTCTATCCTTTCCAATATTTTCGATCCAAACTCCGGTACTGCAGGGCCTCGCCCAGGTGTTGCAGTATAATATTTTCCGTCCCTTCCAGGTCGGCGATGGTGCGAGCCACCTTGAGAATTCTATCATAGGCGCGGGCACTCATTTTCAGTTTATCGAAAGCGTTCTTTAAAAGCGTTTCTGATTCCTCATCCAAACGACAGTATTTCTTTACATCAGCCGGTCGCATCTGCGAATTCAGGCTAATCTTATGGCGGGCAAAGCGCTTCTTCTGTATCTCTCTGGCTACCATCACTTTTTCACGCATGGCAATCGAACTCTCACCATTGCCGCGATCCCGTAATTGTTCATAATTGACTCGGCTTACCTCAACATGTAAATCCATCCTATCCAAGAGAGGTCCACTGATGCGTCCCAGGTATTTCTGAATCTGTAAAGGGGTGCAGGTGCATTCCAGGTCGGAGCCAAAAAATCCACAGAGACATGGGTTCATACTGGCGATCAGGCTGAAATCCGCCGGGTAGGTATGCGTGGCCTGAGCTCGGGCTACAGTTACCACTTTATCTTCCAACGGTTGCCGAAGTGCTTCCAGCACATCCCGGCTAAACTCAGGGAATTCATCTAGAAATAATACTCCATTCTGGGCCAGGGAGATTTCTCCCGGACGAGGGATTCTGCCCCCGCCGATTATGCTGGCGGCCGAGGCATTTTTATGAGGAGCCCGGAAAGGGCGGGTGTCAATTAGAGGATGATCCGCATCCAGCAGACCAGCTGCTGAGTAGATGCGGGTGGTTTCCAGTACTTCCTCTCTGCTCATTTCCGGCATAATACTCGGCATACGTCTGGCCAGCATGGTTTTTCCGCCCCCCGGTGGCCCTATTAGTAATATATTATGCGATCCAGCCGCTGCAACCTGCATACCTCTCTTAGCGGTCTCCTGTCCTTTCACATCGGCAAAATCAGGTTGATTCTCCGGCAACCCTTCCCGCTGACAACTGCTGGTACTTACGGTTGGAAGCTCGGATATACCTTCTAAGTAATAGCATACCTCCCGCAGGTTGTTAGCAGTCAGTGAATTAACCTCATTTACCAGGCTGGCTTCCTGGCTGTTGCCGGGTGGAGCAATAAAGATGCACTCTGGATTTGATTTGAGCAGTTCCAGAGTCATTGGGAGAACCCCGGGAATCTGGCGCAGGCTGCCATCCAGGGACACCTCACCGGCGAAGAAATACTTCTCTGTCCGGACGTTTATTAATTGCTCCGAGGCTATAAGGATACCAATAGCAATCGCCAGGTCAAAATGACTGCCTTCTTTCTTGAGATCAGCCGGTGCCAGGTTAACAATGATTTTGCGGTTGGGGAAATCAAAGCCGGAGTTTTTTATCGCAGATTTAACTCTTTCCCGGGCTTCCTTCAATGCGGCTTGAGCCAATCCGACAAGTTCAAAGGCGGGCAGACCGTTTTGGATATCTACCTCCACCTTGACTGGGACTGCTTCTATACCAGTGATTACCAGAGTATTGGTGCTAGCAAGCATAATTTTCTCCTGACCATTCTTTAATTATTACTATTCGCAGAAAATAATGTAAATTCCTGCCAAATATCAAGACTGTACTAAATTTTCCTGTTCGAAATATAAATTGACATGACGATTATTACTGAAATGGATTGAGAAAAATACTAATAAGCTAAACGAGGTTTAGTTGTCCTTAACGGCCAGAACAGCTAAGCTCTTAACTTAGGTTGAACGAGCTCTTCCAAATTAATAATTTTAAATTGCTATAAATGCTCAAATAAGAGTACAATATAGGCGTATCCTTTGTTTGTTATATTCAGTGTAAATAGGAGGAAATTATGTTTGGTAGCATTGGACCATGGGAATTAATGCTTATATTGTTGATTGCCTTGATAGTTGTGGGACCTAGTAAATTACCTGATGCTGCAAAATCAATTGGGAAAGGTCTCAATGAGTTTAAAAAGGCTACCAACGGAGTCCGCAAAGAGTTTGAGGATGCCATCAAAGTTGATAGTACGCCATCCAGACCGGTTTATAAAACCGATGTGCCTAATCCTTTAGAGCCGAAGGTTGTTCAAGAAGAAATTGAATTGGAACCTACCATAGTGGAAAGTTCAATAAAAAATCCTGACAAAATAGATGACAATCCTATAGCATAAGTGTTAAAATAGACAATCAAAATAAAAAATATAACTTAATACTCTTATCCAGAGTGGTGGAGGGACTGGCCCGATGAAACCCGGCAACCG
>CAZEDT010000114.1:0-4917 GCA_964510795.1 uncultured Syntrophomonas sp. | reverse complement strand
TTATTGAAGTTGTTAAAGGTTTGACGGTTCTGGAGTTATCCGAACTGGTTAAGGCCCTGGAAGAAGAATTCGGTGTCAGCGCAGCTGCCCCCATGGCTGTTGCAGCAGCACCTGCCGCTGCCGCTGCTGTAGTAGAAGAACAATATGAATTTGATGTTATCCTTACGTCAGCTGGAGACAAAAAAATCAATGTAATCAAAGTGGTTAGAGAAATCACTGGCCTGGGTCTTAAAGAAGCCAAAGATCTGGTTGATGGTGCACCTAAACCGGTTAAAGAAAAAGTCAATAAAGACGAAGCTAATGACATCAAAGCTAAGCTTGAAGAAGCTGGAGCTGGCGTCGAAGTTAAATAATAGACTTAATAAAAAGAGTGTCCTTCGGGACACTCTTTTTTTTACCGTATCAGAAAGTATAAGTTTTTTAAGGTCGATAGGTAAGAAAACTCAGGCAGCCGACGTCCAAGGATGGACTAGTGTCGCGGTGCCAAGGATGGCAAGGAGCGACCGCTGTCGCCTAAAGGCTCGGCGTAAGCCGAGTTTTCTTAATAAATATAAACCGCTGCCAGCATGTCCCTATTGTAGGATACTTCAACAACTGTAGGAATTACTCTACAATAATCTTATATAGCCTACCTAATAGGGTCACAAGGTAAAAACAATAAACACTGTAGAAAAAACCCTACATTAAAAAAATCAAAAATTCATTTCTTTATAAAAGACATACCTATATCCCGAGAAATCCTTCTCGTTTGTCTGGCACAGCTCTTGCAATAACAATTATAAAATTAGCTAAAAAATACCCAGGAGCACGGATGACGCTTTTGACTTGAGAAGGAGGGATTACTGTTATGGGTAATTATATGCTGGATTATAAAGAGAAATTAATAACTGCTGAAAAGGCTGCTCAGTTAGTCCAATCTAACCATATTGTTGATTATGGTATGTTTGCTACCAAGCCGGTTGATTTTGACCTGGCCCTTGCTAAACGGGCAGGAGAGGGCTTGGAGAATGTAAGCGTACGGGGAACCGGTACCATATTGCCAGTGCCGGAGGTGATAAAAGGCGATCCTGAACAAAAGACCTTCCAATATTTCAGTTGGTATTTTACAGCTATAGACAGAAAAGCGGGGGATTTTGGATTGGCTTGCCACTCTCCCTTCAATTATCATGAAGCAACCATATTAGCATATAACCCGGATTTCTCACATGTATGGCCTGATGTATGGGTAGCTCAGGTGACCCCCATGGATAAAGCAGGCTGTTTTAATTTCGGTTTAGGAAATTCTCATAACCGGGGTATGGCTTTGAATAGTAAAATAGCTATTGTAGAAGTCAATGAAAATATGCCCCGCTGCCTGGGCGGGAGTGATGAATATGTTCACATCAGTGAAATCGATTATATAATTGAGGGTTCCAACTCGCCGGTATTTGTTACTCCTCCTGCACCTATCCCCACCCCGGAAGAAAAAATGATTGCCAGCTTAATAGTTGAGGAAATAGTTGATGGCGCCTGTATTCAATTGGGGATAGGAGCATTGCCCAACCTGATAGGAAACATGATTGCTGAATCCGACTTAAAGGAACTTGGGATCCAGAGTGAAATGTTCTGTGACGCGATGGTTAAGATGTACGAGACGGGTAAGATAACCAATGCTAAAAAAGCCCGGGATATAAACAAGAGCACTTATTCTTTCTCCCTTGGAACCCAACAAACCTATGAATTTTTAGATAATAACCCGCGCTGTGCATCTTCTGCAGTTTATGATACCAACAGCCCTGAAGGAGTAGCTAGGAATGATAATGTATTATCAATAAACAATATTTTGGAAATTGATCTATTAACCCAGGTCTGTTCAGAATCATTCGGTTTAAGACAAATATCTGGAACTGGCGGGCAGTTAGACTTTGTTATAGGAGCCTTTCATTCTAGAGGAGGCAAAAGTTTCCTGGCTTTCTCTTCAACTTATAAAGATAAAGAAGGAGTACTCTATTCTCGCATCAGACCACTGCTTACTCCGGGAGGAATTGTGACTGTTCCGCGTACCCAGGTTCAATATGTTGTTACCGAATTTGGTAAAGTAAATATGAAAGCACGTTCTATCTGGGGAAGAGCAGAGTCATTAATAAACATTGCCCATCCTGACTTTCGTGAAGACCTGATTCAATCTGCCAAAGAGATGAAGATTTGGTCCAAGACGAATCGTATTCCATTCTAAGCATCATTGTTAAGCTATATATTTGGGTGTGACAAAAAACGAGTTCTTAACCCCCTCTAAACTTCTATAATAAATATGAAAACAGTATATAAAAAAGATTTTATAGATGACATCATAATCCATACCAGGTGCTGGAGATAAGGGGGGAGACTCATGACAGGGCTAAGTGATATGGATGAAAAATTCTGGAATAGTATGGAGACCATTTTTTCAGGATTTGACGGCGCTATTATTATTGACGAAAGCGGTAAAATACAACTTTTCACTGAGTATTATGCTCGAGAACTGGGGGTAAAGACTGAAGATGTGCTGGGGAAAAATATTTTGGAGGTTTTTCCCCAGACCCGGATGATGGAAGTTATGCGAACCGGTAAACCTATCACTGCAGACAGATGGGAGTTAATGGGGAAGGGACATATAGTATCCCGGGTTCCTATCATTTACAATAATAAGATCATTGGTGCTGTAGGATTTAACGTATTCCCTTACGATAAAATGCAGCATTTTATAGCCAAATTCTCCGCCTTACATGCAGAACTCTCCTACTACAAAGAAACAGTCCAAAAGCTCAATTCCGCCCGCTATTCAATGCAATCCATCATAGGCCAAAGTGTACCCATACTAGAAGCGAAAGCTAAAGCAGAGCAGATAGCTAGTTCTTCAGCGCCGGTATTCATCTATGGTGAGACCGGGACCGGGAAAGAATTATTCGCTCATGCCATTCACCAGGAAAGCCCGCGCCGCAATGGACCCATGATACGGGTAAATTGTGCCGGCATTCCGGAAAGCCTAATGGAAGCAGAGTTTTTTGGCTATGAAGAAGGAGCATTCACCGGAGCTAAAAAAGGGGGTAAACCTGGTAAATTTGAAATAGCTAAGCAGGGCAGCCTTTTTCTTGACGAAATAAGCGAACTGCCATATGCCCTGCAGGCTAAACTGCTTAGAGTGCTGCAGGAAAAAGAGTTTGAACGGGTAGGGGGAACCGAGGTTCTGAAAACGGATGTTCGTATAATATCCGCTTCTAACGTAGACTTGAGGAGGCTGATGAAGAATAACCTTTTTCGAGGAGACTTATTTTATCGGCTTAATGTATTCCTGATAAAGATTCCTCCCCTGAGGGAAAGGCCGGAGGATATTCCCATACTGGTTGATCACTTTATCAATGAACAAAATGCTGAAACTGGAACCCATGTAGAAGGGATAGCACATGAAGCCATGAATGTCCTGGTAAACTACCATTGGCCAGGAAATGTCAGGGAACTTGAAATCGTTATTGCCAGAGCCTGCTTGGATACCAAGGTGGGTGTTATTGGTGTTGAAAACTTACTGCGTTTTGGAGGTCGTAAAGTGGCAGATATGACTAATCCAAGCACAGCGCTGCTGACATTAAAAGAAGCACGAGAGGCTGCCGAGAGAGCAGCTATCCTAAATGCTATGGAAAAAGCCGCCGGCAACAAAAAAAAGGCCGCTGATTTTTTAGGAATTCACCGTACTTCACTTTATTACAAATTAAACGAATATGGACTGATGGAATAGGGTACGTACGCTAATCCATTAATTGCTGGCATAATCATTTAACTTATGGATTATATTGGATTAGTGGTATAAAATTAGGTATAGACTGCAAGAAGAAGGGAAATGATATTTATGAGAAAACATCTCTCACAAATCATCCTAGGCCTGCTTTTTTGGTTACTTGCCAGTCCCATCGCTATGGCAGGTGTGACTGAGTGGCAGATCCAATGGCAGGAAGACGGCACCCTGCAGGAGTCAGTAATTGTATCAGGCCAGCCCATGCAAAACTTGGATGCAAGCTGGCAGCGAAAGAGTGAAGGAACCCAGCAAATTTATTCGCGTACAATAAAAAGTTGGGAGGATTATAGTCGTCTTAAAGACAAATTGCCCTTAAACATACACGAGAGTAATTATATTTTCTGTAAAGCAACCGAAATAAGTTCCAGTTCTCAGGTTGAAGAGGATGGTTTGTATGCCAGTCTCCAAAATACCGAATCAATGAATCTGAAAATAAACGTTCCCGGTGCGATACAAGCCAGCTCAGCCGAGAAAACCAGTAATAATACAGCTACCTGGCATATTAAGAATGCTGGGACAGCCTTCAGCCCGAGCTTTAATTTGAAAGCGCTAACCGTTGATGGTTTGATGCTGGGAATTTGCATATTAACCATAGGGGTAGTAGTAATGTTTATCTTCTTTGTAGTTCGTATGCGGCGCGTTGACCGCATCATTGCTGAGACCTATTCACTGGATAACGTGAAAATAGAGGAAGATGAGGGGGATTTAGTTTAGCCAGACATAAATACGGAGAAAATAGGGGAACATTATATTATTATTGACTTCGATACATTGTTATACCTGAAAAGGTATCCTTAGTTATTTTTTTATTGACTTCTTGACTGAGGAAGTGTATTGTGCTAACATTGATAATTGCCATTATATATATTTAGTGGCAATGTCTTAAGTTGAGAGTTTAGTAATTTAAGCTTTGATAAAAAAGCGAGGTTTATTATCGTTAGGCCTTGCTTTTCACTCTTTTGCCAATTTTTAGAAGGGGTGAAGTGAATGGCGCATATGGAACAATACGGTAGTGCGGAGAGACTTACTTATTCGCAGATTATAGATGTAATCGAACTACCGAATCTGATCCAGGTACAATTAAGCTCCTATGAATGGTTCCTGGAAAA
>CAZEDT010000113.1:0-5311 GCA_964510795.1 uncultured Syntrophomonas sp. | reverse complement strand
GCAGGAGTTAAAAAAATAATCTGCCTGTCAACTGACAAAGCCGCTTATCCCATCAATGCCATGGGTATATCGAAGGCCATGATGGAAAAGGTCATGGTTGCCAGAGCAAGGACCGTTGCCGAGGATAAAACCTTAATCTGTGCTACGCGCTATGGAAATGTCATGGCTTCAAGAGGATCAGTTATTCCTCTGTTTGTGGAACAGATTAAGAGTGGACAACCTCTAACCATTACTGATCCCAACATGACTAGATTCTTGATGAGCCTGGACGAAGCGGTGGAACTAGTTGTATTTGCCTTCGCCAATGCCCGCGCGGGTGACATAATGGTGCAGAAGTCTCCAGCCAGTACGATAGCTGACTTAGCCCAGGCATTAATAGAATTATTTGATGCCGATAACGAACTTAAAACTATCGGTACCCGTCACGGGGAGAAGCTCTATGAGACCCTGCTAACCAAAGAAGAATATTTGCATGCTGATGACCTGGAAGGCTTTTTCAGAGTGCCTGCTGATCAGCGTGACCTAAATTATGATAAATATTTTGTGGACGGCAACTTATGCCTGTCGAGCTCAGATGAATATAACTCTCACAATACCCAACGCCTGACGGTGGACGAGATAAAAGGAAAACTTCTGAAAATTGATTACATTCAGGAAGAACTTAGCAGGTGGAAGGCCTTCCCACGAATGACTTTGGAGGAAACTAAGACCAGGCGCTTAGCTCGGGAAATAATGGAGGAAGAGCTGCAGAAACGGAGGGCTTAAGGTGAGGATACTGGTAACAGGTGCAAAAGGCTTCGTTGGTAGAAATCTTATTGCTGAACTGAAAAACCGCGGCTATGAACAGATATATGAATATGATCTAAACGTAGATCCAGTATTCCTTGATGCCTATACCGGTGAATGCGACTTTGTCTTTCATCTGGCCGGCATAAATCGTCCTCAGGATGAAAGTGAATTCGATCTTGGCAACCGGGGATTTACCTGTGAGCTATTGGAATATTTAAAAAAACATAAGAACAGCTGTCCGATAGTAGTAACTTCATCTACCCAGGCGGAGAGAAATAATCCTTATGGTGAAAGCAAAAAAGCTTGTGAAGAGGAAGTGTTTGCTCATGCAGAAGCCACCGGAGCTAGGGTCATGGTTTATCGCCTGCCAAACCTATTTGGCAAATGGTGTAAGCCAAACTACAACAGTGTCACAGCTACCTTCTGTCATAATATTGCCCGAGACTTAGACATTACCATTAACGATCCGAATGTCGAACTCACCTTGTGCTATATAGATGATCTGGTAGATGAATTTTTCAACACCTTGGAAGGTAGGGAGAATAGAGACACGGATTTTTGCTATGTTGCGAAGACATATAAGGTAGCGGTGGGTGAGCTAGCCGACAAGCTATATAGCTTTAGAAAAAATCGTGATAGTCTGGTGATGCCCTCCCTGGCCAGCGAATTTGACCGAGCATTATACGGTACATATATATCTTACCTACCCGAGAACAATTTTTACTATAAGCTGGATAAAAAAGAAGACGACCGTGGTTGGCTGGCAGAGTTCATCAAATCAGAGAGCTTTGGACAAATTTTCGTATCTAAGACTATGCCAGGCATTACCCGAGGCAACCATTGGCATCATAGCAAGGTAGAAAAGTTCCTCGTTATTCAGGGTGAAGCAGTCATAAGATTCCGGCGCATCGATAGCAATGAAGTCCTGGAATACAAGGTAGATGGAGAAAAACCTGAAGTAGTAGATATTCCTACGGGTTACACCCACTCGATAACGAATACCGGGGAAAGCGAACTTGTTACCCTGTTCTGGGCAGATGAACCATTTAAACCCGAAAAACCGGATACCTACTATGCAGTAGTGTGATAAGCAGTCAACAGGTAGAAGAAAGTAAACAAACAGTTAAACAATAGTTGCATAAAACCAGCTAAAAGGAGACTTCCTCACCAATGCAAAAGCTGAAGCTAATGACCATAATTGGTACTCGTCCCGAGATCATCAGGCTCTCTGTAGTAATCAAGGCCTGTGATAAATACTTTGATCACATTCTGGTCCATACCGGTCAGAACTGGGATTACACCCTGAATCAGGTCTTTTTCGAAGACTTGGGTCTAAGGGAGCCCGATCATTATCTGGACAGCGTAGGCAATACTCTGGGGGAGACCATGGGGAATATCATTGCCAAATCCTATGATGTCCTGCAAAAGAGAAAGCCAGATGCGTTGCTCATTCTAGGGGATACCAATTCAGCTCTGTCTGCTATATCTGCTAAACGGCTTAAGGTGCCGATTTTCCATATGGAAGCCGGAAACCGCTGTTTTGACCAGAATGTACCCGAAGAGATTAATCGTAAGATCGTAGACCATATTTCAGATATTAATCTGCCATATACAGAGCATTCAAGACGTTACTTATTATATGAAGGAATTAGAAAGGAACATATCTTCGTAACTGGGTCACCTATGCAGGAAGTCCTGCAGGAGTATATGGAGAAAATTGATGCCAGCGATGTTCTGGACAGATTAGGACTTGAAGCAGGCAAATATATTCTTTTATCCGCTCATAGAGAAGAAAACATAGATAATGAAGCGAACTTTATGTCACTCATGACTGCTGTCAATAATATCGCCGAACGTTACCAGATGCCGGTAATATACTCAACTCATCCTAGAAGTAAAAAGTTCATAGAGCAGAGGGCGGTTATCTTCCATCCCTTGGTGCGGAGCCTACCACCCTTTGGTTTTCTTGATTATAACAAACTACAAAAAAATGCGTTTTGTGTCCTGTCCGATAGCGGAACCCTCTCCGAAGAGAGTGCGATATTAGATTTTGCAGGAATACTATTGAGAACATCTACAGAACGACCAGAGGTGTTAGATAAAGGAACAGTCGTGGTCGGTGGGGTAACAAGCGAGGATGTGGAACAGGCCATTGAGCTTGCCAAAGCCATGCAGGAAAACAATGAACCTACTATGATAGCAACCGATTATCTGGATTCTAATGTGTCTATCAAGGTGGTTAAGATTATTCAGAGCTATACGAAGATTGTTGATAGGGTTGTATGGGAAAAGAGACATATAGTATAGGGGAGATTTTGTCTATATTGTTTTCAAAAGGAGTAGTGAAATGAAAGAACGCAAATACCAGGTTTGCGCAAACTGCGTAATGGATACCTCCGATTCGAAAATACTATTTGATGCTAGGGGCTACTGCGATCATTGCAATAATTATTACAACAATATATTGCCCAACTGGCATCCAGATGACATCGGTGCCAAAGAGTTAGAGAAGATAGTTGAGAAAATTAGAACAGAAGGTAAAAACAAGACATATGACTGTTTGATTGGATTAAGCGGCGGTGTCGATAGCTCGTATACAGCTTATTTAGCCAAAGAAAAATGGGGACTTAGACCACTAATATTTTGTGTGGATACAGGTTGGAATTTGAATGTGGCTAATGAAAATATTGCGAGATTAGTAAAAGGTTTAGATTTAGACCTGTATACAGAGATTGTAGATTGGGAAGAAATGAAAGATTTGCAGCTTGCCTATTTTAAATCCCAAGTACCCTATCAGGATACACCGCAGGATCATGCAATATTTGCAGCTTTATATAAATATGGAGCAAAAAATGGTTTCAAATATGTTGTGACTGGTGCAAATTATTCTACTGAATGTGTTAGAGAACCTAATGAGTGGGTACATGTTAATGATATAAAACAAATAAAGGATATACATAAAAAATTTGGTGAACATCCATTGGATACTTTTCCATTATGTGGAATGTTCCATTATCGCTTGTACTATAGATATGTTAAAGGTATGAGAATAGTTCAACCCCTTAATTTAATACCATATGTTAAGGAAGATGCCATAAAGGAATTACACGATAGATTTGGCTGGGAGAGATATAAAAATAAGCATTATGAAAACACCTTCACCAGATTTTACGAGGGGTATTGGTTACCTAAAAAGTTTGGATTTGATAAGAGACGGGCACATTTCTCAAGTCTTATTTTGACAGGTCAAATTAAGAGAGAAGAAGCGTTGGAAATATTAAAACAGCCACCCTATCCAGTTGAAGAAGCTATGCAAGATATGGAATTTATCGCAACAAAGCTCGGGATTACAAAGGCTGAATTCGAAGGAATGATGAACATTGAAAACAAAACCTATAAGGATTACAAATCAAGTTTAACTCTTTTAAGTTCGGCAATAAAGCTAGCACAAATGGTTGGTATGGAAAAACGTAATTTCAGATAATTCCAGGAGGTGCAGAATGATTGCAGTAATAGATTACAACATGGGTAATGTTGCTTCAATTGAGAATATCTTAAAAAAAATTGGTAGTGAGGTAGTAGTAACATCTGACCCTGAAATCCTTCAAAAAGCAGAAAAGATAATATTACCTGGTGTAGGTGCGTTTGATTATGGAATGAAAAATCTTCATGAACTCGGTATAGCAGATGTATTAAGAGATAAGGTAATTGATTCAAAAACTCCATTACTTGGAATATGTCTAGGTATGCAACTACTAAGCGAAGACAGTGAAGAAGGATCGCTTCCTGGCCTGGGATTTTTCAAAGCCCATACAGTCAGATTTTCATCTGACTGGTACGGAGAAAAACTGAAGATACCCCATATGGGTTGGGATTATATTTCTCCCAAAGTGGATACACAGTTATTTAGAAATTCCTTGCAGGATATGCGGTATTATTTTGTGCATTCATATTATGTTGAATGTGAAGACCAAAGTGAAGTTTTAGCGACTACTAAATATGGAAACCAGTTTGCCAGTGTGATTGGCCGAGGGAACATCTATGGAGTACAATTTCACCCAGAAAAAAGCCATAAGTTTGGCATGAATTTATTAAAGAACTTTGTGGAGATGCAAAATGTATAGAAGTAGAGTCATTCCGTGTCTGCTGTTGAAAAATACCGGCTTGTATAAGACTGTTCATTTTGAAAACCCCAGGTATTTAGGTGATCCTATTAACACATTAAGGTTATTTAATGAAAAGGAAGCCGATGAGATTATTATCCTGGACATATCTGCATCTACTAATAGAACTGAGCCCAATATAAGCTATCTTCGGCATTTAACAGGAGAATGCTTTATGCCTATCTGTTACGGTGGAGGGATAACCTCACTTCAGCAGGTTGAAGCACTTTTTAAAATTGGCATTGAGAAAGTCGCATTCAATACGTCGCTATATTCTAATCCCAAATTATTGAGCGAAGCAGCGAAGAATTTTGGCTCTCAAAGCATAGTAGCATCTATTGATGTTAAGAAAGGTCTCT
>CAZEDT010000112.1:0-5503 GCA_964510795.1 uncultured Syntrophomonas sp. | reverse complement strand
TATTGTTACCGGTAAATAGTTCGGCTCCACCGATAACCACCATCATCAGGCCGGTGCTAAATACAGCACCAAATAAGAACTGTCCTACACCATTGCCCAGGAATTTAGCAGTATCATTACCAATTACGGTGGCTAAATTAGCACCGAAACCGATATAAGCTCCTGCCAGGATTCCCAAAATGATTAGTTGCAGCATTGATAAGGTTGATTTTTTTCCACCGGTTGTGCAGGCCACACCTGCAACTTCAGCTGGACTTAGAAAATTCATATATTATTACCCCTCTCTCATTTATATATATCTCTCTCTATTTGTCTACAGCATCAATATCAGATGCCAAGTATACCGTAGCTAAGAACTTAACCTATACTATCTTCTCCAGCCGCGCGGCACAAACTTTGTATTCTGGAATCCCGGCTACCGGATCAAAGACTTCCGCATGAGTCAATACATTGGCAGAAGCTTCCTCAAAATGGAAGAATGTGAAGATTACATTCTCATTCAATATATCTGTAAGCTTAGCCTTCAGCTCTATACTGCCGCGGCGGGTAGTTAACCGAACCATTTCTTCATCTCTAATACCTAATTCAGCAGCAGCCTTGAAGTTGATTTGAACTTCGTTGGCTGGCATATGGGCATCAAGAGCTACTGACCTTCTGGTCATGGTTCCGGTATGATAGTGGAATAAGCTGCGCCCGGTACTGAGTATTAATGGATATTCCTCATCAGGCATTTCAAAGGGTTCTTTAAACTCTATCGCATGGAATAAACCCAGTCCGCGATTGAATTTCTCCCCGTGTAATATGGGAGTACCAGGATGTTCCTCGTTCGGACATGGCCAATGCAATCCTTTGCCTTCTATACGATCATAATTGATGCCTGCGTATGAAGGAGTAACAGTACGAATTTCTTCAAAAATTTCTTCCGGTGAAGCATAGTTCATGGGATATCCCAGACGGGCAGACAGCTCACAGAGTATCTGCCAATCCTGGCGAGCATCGCCGCGGGTGCTAATGGCTTGACGCACTCTCTGAACCCTTCTTTCAGTATTGGAAAACGTACCATTTTTTTCGGCCCAGGTTACTCCCGGGAATACTACATCAGCTTTTTGCGCCGTTTCAGTCAGGAAAATGTCCTGAACAATCAAGAGATCCAAGTGATCCAGCGATTCGCCTACGTGTTTGCTGTCAGGATCACTTACCATGGGGTTTTCACCCAATACATACAGGGCCTTTAATTCACCATGATGAGCTTTGTTAATTGCCGCCGTCAAAGTTAGTCCATTGTTAGGAGACAATTTTACACCCCAGGCTTTTTCAAATTTCTCCCGGTTAGCATCTACACTTACCGCTTGATAGGCCGGGTAACATACTGGCAAAGCGCCCATGTCGCAGGCTCCCTGCACATTGTTTTGTCCCCGCAGAGGGTTGACGCCGGTGCCTGGTCGACCTAGATTACCGGTTAAAAGAGCCAGGTTGCAGACGGATTTTACATTATCAGTTCCGGTATGATGTTGAGTAAGGCCCATGGCATAACAGACAGATGCTGCTTCAGCTTCCGCATAAATGCGGGCGGCTTTGATAATATCTTCAGCCGGTACTCCCGTTATAGCCGAAACTATTGCAGGAGTATATTTTTCCACTACCTGCTTCATATCCGCATACGCTTCGGTCCGCTTATCAACAAATTCCTGATCAATTAGATTTTCGTTTATAATTACGTTCATCATCCCGTTGAGAAGGGCGACGTCAGTACCTGGCCTAAACTGCATATATACATCAGCTATTTCCGCCAGATCAATTCTACGCGGATCGGCTACTATAAGTTTAGCACCATTTTCCCGCACATTCTTCTTGATTTTATAACCGATAATGGGATGATTTTCTGTGGTGTTGGTTCCAATAAGGAAGATAGCAGTCGCATCTTTTTCCAATTCTCCAATAGTATTGGTCATTGCGCCACTACCGAATGCTGCCCCCAGACCGGCGACAGTAACGGAGTGTCAGAGACGGGCACAATGATCAACATTGTTGGTGCCAATGACTGCTCTCATTAGCTTCTGAGCCAGGTAATTTTCTTCATTGGTAACCCGGGCCGAGCTAAACATGGCTATTGAATCAGGCCCATATTGTTCCTTTATGCCTTTTAGCTTATTAGCCGCAAAATCCAGGGCTTCATCCCAGGATGCAGTACGGAATTCACCATTTTCCTTTATTAAAGGACTGGTTAACCTATCTTCAGAATGGATGAAATCCCATCCGAAACGACCCTTAACACATAAAGCGCCCTTGTTGACCGGACTAAGGTTTGCATCGCGGTTGGAGCTGACGCCCACAACTTTGTCATTATTGACGTTGAGTTCCAATGTACAACCAGTTCCGCAATAGGTACAGGTGGTGAGAACTTTTTCGCATTGGGCAGGTCGGCCTTTACCCATCGAGACTTTGCTGGTCAAAGCCCCGACCGGACAAACCATTACACACTGGCCACAGAATACGCAGGTGGAGTCAGCCAGCTTGCCATCAAACACGGTGGAAATTTTGGCATGGCATCCCCGTTCCTTGACATTAATAGCCTCAGCACCGGTAATCTCTTCGCAGGCTCTTACACAGCGGGTACACATGATGCATTTTTCGTAATCCCGTGCAATGAAGGGGTTGGGGTCTTCCATCTCAAAATGGCCAGCATTTCCTGCAAAACGTGATTCATCTACTCCATAACGATAGCAATAATCCTGCAGTTTACACTCGCCTACTTTTTCACAAACATGGCAATTAATTTTATGGCGTGCCAGCAACAGTTCCAGAACAATTTTTCTAGCCTCGACTACATCCGAGCTTTCAGTGTTTATTACCATATTATTTTCGCAGGGGGTTACACAGGATGCCAGCAGGTTGTTTCGTCCTTGAGCTTCTACTACACACATCCGGCAGGAACCGGCCAAGCGTAAATCGGGATCATAGCAAAAGGTGGGAATGTCTGCTCCTGCTTGCTGGCAGGCATCCAACAACATAGTACCTCTGGGTACTTCAAGTTCTCGACCATTAACCGTAAGTTTTATCATTGCTTTACCTCCTTTCGTCTGAATTAAATGAGCTTGCTACTATATTCATTACCAAAGTGCTTCAGCGTTGAGTCGATGGGAATTGGTGCAGCCTGTCCTAACCCGCATAGGGCAGCTTTCTTCATAACCCGGGATAAAATCATCAGATTATCAATATCCTTCTGGCTGGCTTGGCCGGAATTAATCCTGGTCATTATTTCATGGCAGCGCCAGGTGCCTTCGCGGCAGGGATTACATTTGCCACAGGATTCATGCTCAAAGAACTTGGATATTCTGGTCACGATATCCACAATGTCCCGGCTCTCGTCCATTACAAATACTGCTCCTGAACCCAGGGCAGCTCCGATAGCACTCATGGAATCGAAATCTATGGGAGTATCCAGATTTACCTCGGGAATAAATGCACCTGAGGTCCCGCCTACTTGAACTGCCTTGAATTTCTTGCCGCCCTTTACTCCACCGCCGAGTTTGTATATAACATCCCGCAACAGATAGTCAGTGGGAACTTCAAAATAAGTAGGATTTTCAATGTCACCGGTAAGTGTTAGTACCTTGGTGCCGGGATATTTAGCCGCCCCGATGCCGGCAAACCATTCCGCTCCATTAGTTAAGATATAGGGCAGGCAGGCAAAGGTTTCTACGTTATTGACTACGGTTGGCGCAGCCCATAATCCTTCTACGCCAGGAAATGGAGGTTTAAATCTGGGCTCACCACGGTGGCCTTCGATTGATTCAATCAAGGCAGTTTCTTCACCACATACATAGGCACCCGCGCCCATGCGTACTTCTATATTAAAATCACCCAAAGCTCCGCTGGCCTTGGCACTTTGAACAGCTTCCTTTAACATTTTAACTACCAAGGGATATTCTCCACGACAATAAATATAGCCTTGATTGGAAGCTATTGCTGTTCCGCAGATAGCCATTCCTTCCAATAGCGCCTGGGCATTTTTTTCGGCAATTATACGGTCTTTGTAGGTTCCGGGTTCACCTTCGTCAAAATTACATACCACATATTTGATTTCAGCATGTTGCGGAACAAAGCTCCACTTCATTCCAGCATTAAAGCCGGCTCCGCCGCGACCCCGCAAACCAGACTTTTTTACTTCTTCAATTAGCTCTTTCTTGCTCATCGAGCGAGCTTTCTCCAGACCTTTATAGCCGCCGACTTTTATATAGTCATCAGCTTTTTTAGGGTCAATTTTATCAGCATACTCCAATAACACTCTTTTCTCCTCAGCCATCTTGCACACCCCCCTTTAAAGTTATTTGCAGCTTGCTAAAATATCTGCTAGCTTGTCTCTGTTTACGTTGAAATGAGGTTCGCTATTAACAGTGATTACCGGTGTCGCTTGACATTGGCCCACACATTCAGTAAGCTCTAAAGTGAATTTCCCATCGGCAGTAGTTTCACCGACTTTAATTCCCAGTACGCTTTCCAGTTCATTGAGGACTTCATCAGCTCCGGCTACGTGGCAAGGCGCGCTTTCACACATACGAATAATATAACGGCCTCTTTTCTCCACCGATAGATAGGAATAAAAGGTAGCTACTCCGTAGGCCTGGGCTTCAGAGACGCCAAACTGTTTGGCTGCTTCCTGCAAAGCTGCTTTGGGAATGTAGTTGTATTGCTCCTGAATTGCATGAAATGCTTCAATGATACCGCCTTTTTTGTTTTTGCAGTCGGCAATAATATCCTGGTAATTGGACATCTTTTCACCTCCCATCCATAAAAAATTACTATAAAAAACAACAACCCACTGCAAGAAGATGCCAAGCATAACTAAACAGCAGGTTCTGAATTTTATTCAGAACAGCGGTTAAGCGCATGACTCCTTTCCGCAATGGGAGGCAGATTCGTTTCCGAATTACCCAATGGCTGTTTGCCATAGCATTTAAGCTTTAGGTGGTGACAGCTCGGAGTGATATTAAATTTTAAAATCGGTATAAGAAGTGAGGACTTGAATTCCCGGTAAATACTTCTGTACAGAAGCTCATCAGGAAATAGAATGGTGCAAAAAAAATAATAACATATGATAGCATTTTGCCATCTGTTTGTTTAATTCGACGAAAATACCAGAAATCCTGCTGAGAAAAAGGAAATTTAGGAGCCCCAAGGAGTGATTAATCACCTTGGGGCTTAGTTGTTGTTCTGGGCCTCATAAGTTGTATATTTTAGGAGATTGCTTAGTTAAGCTTGCGTGCTAATTCGGTTAGGCTATGAGCCATTGAAGTTATTTCTTGGACACTGGCCGATACTTCTTCAGTAGCCGCGGCCTGCTCTTCGCTGGAACGCATATTGGACTCGCTTCTTTTTATGGTTTGCTGAACTTTTTTGTCAATATTGGCAGTGAGGTTACGTATTTTGCCTACTGTTTCTTTGGACTCGTCGGATAATTTGCGTATTTCACTGGCGACGACACTGAATCCAGCCCCGGCTT
>CAZEDT010000111.1:0-5597 GCA_964510795.1 uncultured Syntrophomonas sp. | reverse complement strand
AAAAGCTTTATTGGTTACCCTCAAACCCAGAGATTGACCATTAAAAGCCTGGGATTAAGGAAGCTTAATCAGGTAGTAATTAAGGAAGATTCCGAACAACTCAGGGGACAAATTTACAAGGTAAGACATCTAGTTAGCGTAGAAGAGCTAGATTAAGTATAGGGAGGTTTTACAGTGAGGTTAGACGAATTAAAATCTCCGCCGGGGGCCAATACAAGCGCCAAAAGAGTGGGCAGAGGCACTGGGTCAGGACATGGAAAAACTTCTTGTCGTGGGCACAAAGGGCAGAAAGCCCGTTCGGGCGGAGGAGTTCGGCTAGGTTTCGAAGGTGGTCAGATGCCATTACAGAGGCGCATACCCAAAAGAGGTTTTACAAACATATTCAAAAAAGAATGGTCTATTGTAAACGTTAAAGATTTGAATATTTTTGAAGACGGTATGGTAGTTACGGTTGACGTTCTTAAGCAAGCCGGACTAATTAAAAAACTTAACGTCGCTGTCAAATTACTTGGCGACGGTGAGCTGGAAAAGAAACTGACTGTACAGGTGCATAAGGCGAGCAAGCAGGCGGAAGACAAAATTGCAGCCAGAGGTGGCACGATTGAGGTGATTTAATTGATTAATTCATTTCAGCAAGCCTTTAAAGTTGGAGACTTACGCAAGAAACTACTCTTTACCCTGGGTATGTTGCTCATATTCAGGGTAGGAGCTCATATACCGGTTCCGGGAATTAACCCGGATGCCATCCAGGAGTTATTAAAGGGCCAGCTATTTGGTTTTTTTGATATCATATCTGGAGGAGCATTTAAACGTTTTAGTATCTTTGCTATGAGTATAGCGCCCTATATCAACGCCTCGATCATAATGCAGCTGCTGACTGTGGTTGTACCAAAATTGGAGGAGCTCAATAAAGAGGGCGAAGAAGGCCGTAAGAAGATTGCTCAGTACACCAGGTACGGAACCGTGGTACTGGGACTTATCCAGTCCATTGGTATGGCAGCAGCTTTGACCAAGGCCGGCGCCGTAATCAGTCCAGGCATAACTTCTTATTTAGTTATTGCGCTTTCCTTAACGGCAGGAACAGCAATGTTGATGTGGATTGGTGAAATGATTACCGAGAATGGCATAGGTAATGGAATATCACTGATCATTTTCTGCGGTATAGTGGCTCGTATTCCCCAGCAGATTACTGGTGTTGCTTCGGAAGTATCTGGAGGAATAATCGGGTTCTTCAATGTTATTTTACTTATTGTTGTCATTTTGGCAGTTATAATAGCGGTAATCGCTATGAACGAAGGCCAGAGAAGGTTACCTATTCAATATGCCAAGCGGATGGTAGGAAGAAAAATGTACGGTGGCCAAACCACTTTTCTACCCTTGAAGGTTAATGCCGCCGGGGTTATACCAATAATTTTTGCAATGTCTTTGTGTATGTTTCCGGCTACCATTGGTGCTTGGATGTCACCAACGTCTGGATATAATCAATTTATTAACGGGTATTTCAATTTCGGCAGCGTGCTCTACAATATTTGCTATGCTGGCCTAATTGTATTCTTTACCTATTTCTATGTGGCGATTATATTTAACCCACTGGATGTGGCAGACAACATCAAGAAAAATGGTGGATTTGTTCCTGGAATCAGACCTGGTAGACCCACTGCCGAGTATATAGATAAGATTCTATCCCGACTCACTCTGGTGGGAGGGGTTTTCCTGGCACTGATAGCGGTTTTACCTAATTTCGTAATTGCTATAACTGGAGTAACAAGTCTTTGGTTTGGCGGAACAGCTCTATTGATTGTAGTTGGAGTTGCACTTGACACCATGAAGCAGATAGAGTCACATCTGTTGTTAAGAAGTTACGAAGGTTTTGTAAAATAGGAGATGATTATCAATGAACATTATCCTTATGGGCCCCCCCGGTGCCGGTAAAGGAACCCAGGCAGAGTATATTAAAGCGGCCTACCCTATTCTTCATATTTCCACCGGGGATATGTTCAGGGAAGCAGTAAGCAATGCGACTGTTATGGGCTTGGAAGCCAAGAAGTACATGGATGCTGGGAAGTTGGTTCCTGATGAGGTTACTATTGGGGTAGTTGAGGAAAGATTGGCCCAGCCGGACTGTGCCCAAGGCTTTATGCTGGATGGATTTCCACGCACAATACCTCAGGCCGAAGCGCTGGACCAGGTTATGGCCAAGATGGGCAAGAAGGTAGAGGTTGCTCTGGACATTAATGTACCGGAGGAAATACTACTGGACCGTATGACCGGCAGGGTAAGCTGCTCCAAGTGTAAAACCGTATACAATACTAAGTTTAATCCTCCGGTAGCTGCGGGACTATGTGATAAATGTGGAGCAGAGCTGCTGCAGCGCAGTGATGACAAAGAAGAAACCGTTAAAAAACGGCTAGAGGTTTATATGGAACAGACCCAGCCCCTTTTAGACTACTATTCTAAACAAGGGACATTACAGACTATTAATGGCAATCGTGATCCCCAGATAGTATTTGAGGATGTAAAGAGAGTGCTGGAGAAATTCTAAATGATCATTATAAAGACCCGCGAAGATATAGAGAAGATGCGGAGATCCGGGCGAGTAGTAGCCGAGGTTCTTAGTATACTTGAAGCAGCAGTTAGGCCAGGAATCACCACCGCTGAGCTAAATGAACTGGCCGTGGAGGAGAGCAGGAAAAGAAATGCTGTCCCTGTATTTCAGAATTATCCCCATCCCCGTAGGGGCAAACCTTTTAAAGGTGCCATCTGTGCTTCTGTAAATGAAGAGGTGGTTCACGGGATACCGGGCAGCAGAGTCCTTCAGGAAGGTGATATCATCAGTATTGATTTTGGCGTGATGCTGGATGGATATGCTGGTGATTCCGCGATAACTGTAGCGGTTGGTGAAGTGGAACCCCAGTTAAGTAAACTCATTCAGGTAACCGAACAGTCCCTGTTGAATGGGATTGAACAGGCTCTGGTAGGCAACAGGTTAGGATGCGTATCCAATGCAATTCAGACTTTTGCCGAGAGTAATGGGTTTTCGGTAGTAAGAGATTTTGTCGGGCACGGTATTGGCAAAGCCATGCATGAGGACCCACCCATACCTAATTATGGCAAGAGGATCAGCGGCCCGGTGTTGAAAGAAGGAATGGTGCTGGCAATAGAGCCTATGCTAAATCAAGGTAGGTATCAGGTTTACATCAAAAATGATGAATGGACTGTAGTTACCAAAGATGGTTTACCATCCGCACACTTTGAGCACAGCATTGTTGTCTGGGAGCAGGGACCTGAAATACTTACCTTGAGGTAATGGGGGTGACTAATGAATTCTGAAACCATGTTGGGCAGAGTGGTATTCTCCAAGACTGGGCGGGATAGCGGTAAAGCATTTGTAATTGTCCGGGTGGTTAATGATCGATATGTTATCGTTAGTGACGGTGATTTACGTAAAATCGAGAATCCTAAAATGAAAAATGTACGGCATTTGAGTTTTAGTAATATGACAGCTGATGAGGTCATTGACTATTTAAATAGAGGAGAATTTCCTGACAACCATATAATCAAAAAAAATTTGAAGCGGATACTTGAAAAAGGAGAATCAGAGGGGAAGGAGGTCTGGTAAATGGCTAAAGATGACGTTATTGAGGTAGAGGGTAAAGTTCTGGAACCGTTGCCTAACGCTATGTTCACGGTGGAACTGGAGAATGGCCATAAGGTCCTCGCCCACATATCGGGAAAGATGCGTATGAATTTTATTAGAATTTTACCGGGTGACCGAGTAATGGTAGAACTATCGCCCTATGATTTGAACCGTGGTAGAATAACATATCGTTTCAAGTAGGAAGCTTTTCCACCGTTAATAAGGAGGTTAGTTTAATGAAAGTAAAACCATCTGTAAAACCTATGTGTGAAAAATGCAAAATCATTAAACGTGAAGGTAAAGTAATGGTGATATGCGAAAATCCCAAGCACAAACAGAAACAGGGCTAAAGCGCGACAGCGCCAACAATATCTAAAGGAAGTGAAAAAACTTGGCGAGAATAGCTGGTGTTGACTTACCCCGCGATAAGAGAGTAGAAATATCCCTTACTTACATTTTTGGTATTGGGAAATCCTCATCTCAGAAAATATTGGCTGAAGCAGGTATAAACCCTAATACCAGGGTGAAAGATCTTACCGAGGAAGAAGTTTCAAAATTAAGAACTATTATCGATAAACAATATACGGTTGAAGGTGACCTGCGCAGAGACGTTAGCATGAGCATCAAGAGGCTCATGGATCTAGGCTGCTACAGGGGCATCCGTCATCGGCGCGGTTTACCGGTTCGTGGGCAGAACACCAAGACCAATGCCCGCACCCGTAAAGGTCCCAAACGTACTGCTGGTGGCAAGAAGAAATAGCCTTTAGAAGGGGGATAATTGAGTGGCACGAAGAACAACCACGCGGGTTAAGCGGCGTGAGAAGAAGAACATTGCAGAAGGTATTGCGCACATCAAGTCGACCTTTAACAATACAATTATTTCAATTACCGATAAACATGGAAATGCCATATCCTGGGCCAGTGCTGGAACGGCTGGATTTAAGGGATCCCGTAAGAGTACCCCATTTGCAGCCCAGCAGGCAGCCGAAAATGCGGCCAGAGCAGCTATGGAGCATGGTCTTAAAGAAGTAGAATGCTATGTAAAAGGACCAGGTGCCGGACGTGAAGCCGCCATTCGATCTTTACAGGCAGCGGGCTTGGAAGTAAGCGTTATCAAAGACGTTACTCCTATTCCACACAATGGATGCAGGCCGCCTAAAAGAAGAAGGGTTTAAGGAGGTATTAGTTTAAGTGGGAAGATATACTGATTCAGTTTGCCGTCAGTGCCGCCGCGAGGGAGAAAAGCTATTTCTTAAAGGAGATCGCTGCTATTCCGCTAAATGTGCGGTTGAAAAAAGACCCTTCGTACCCGGACAACATGGTCAAAAACGTAAGCAGAAGACTAGTGAATACGGGCTACAATTAAGAGAAAAACAGAAGACCAAGCGGATGTACGGCGTCAGCGAAAAACAATTCCGTAATGCCTTTAAGAAAGGTGACCGCCAAAAGGGGATTACCGGTGAAAATTTACTGGCCTTACTGGAAAGACGTCTTGATAATGTCGTTTTTAGATTGGGACTGGCCAGCTCACGTAAGGAAGCACGCCAACTGGTAAACCACGATCATTTCACCCTGAACGGCAAAAAGGCTAATATACCTTCTATGCTGGTAAAGGCAGGAGATGTTATACAGGTAAAAGAAGGCAGTGCAGGTTCTGCGAAGTTCGACGAAATTAAAGCTGCTGGAGCTTACAAAACTCCGCCGGAATGGTTAGAAGTCAATGTAGATGCTTTAACTGGCAGGGTACTGTCATTACCGACTAGAGAGCAGATAGATACAGCGGTTAGTGAACAACTCATCGTAGAACTATACTCTAGATAATCTATCTTAAAACTAACCTCTAAGAGAGAAGGAGGGGATAATTAGTGCTAGAGATGGAAAAGCCGCGGATAGAGCGGGTTGAACAGGACCTTTCGTCCAACTACGGTAAATTTGTTATTGAACCGCTGGAGAGAGGCTA
>CAZEDT010000110.1:0-5700 GCA_964510795.1 uncultured Syntrophomonas sp. | reverse complement strand
CAGCTTCCAGGCAACCGCAAAACCCGGTTCCCCCTTACTGCGCATTATTAGTCTACTGCGAAACTTGATTACTAAGTCATAAATGTGCAGGTTACATTTTTTTGTATTTTTAGGGAGACAATATGAATGGTTCTGGGGTGCTTCCGTTTTAAAAAGGGGGTCATATATTGAAGGTGCGGAATATGGAGAATTTACCGGTACTACTGGCTGATACGGCGGAGAATTTGGGGCGGGTTGAAAAAGCGGTGGTTGGAGATGATTATAAAATTATCTATCTGGTGGTAATCAGCAATGAGGAAAAACATTGCTTGGTTTTTTATGATGATTTTGCGATTGGTGAGGGAGCCGTACTTATTTATGATAAGGCAAGTATGAAATCCTATGCGCATGGGGAAGAATTGTCAATATATAATAAAAAAATTGGAGATCTGGTTTTTGATAAATATGGTAAAGAATTAGGGGTCGTGAGCGATTTTATCATAAAAAGAGATAAAAAAAAAGTCTGGGGAGTGGAAGTGTCATCCGGTGTGATTAAAGACATGCTGGATGGACGCAGCGAAATTCCCTTGGCCCAGTTGAGTTGGGCCAGCCCGCTTACGGCGGTGGTTGATCAGGAAGGAAGGGATAATAATGACTTTTAAATGTCCGGTATGTGGAGGTTTACAGGTGGGTAAAGTTGGAAGTGATCAGTATTATTGCTGGAACTGTTTTCTGGAATTCAATTATGCCCATGGTCGAGTTAATCTGTACGAGGTAGCCGAGGACGGCAGTCTTTTGGCTATGGATGAGTCAGCCGGAATTTTATAATAGACTCTGTTGAAGTGGGGGGGTTAAGATTGAGGCAAATGAAGCGTCTTCATGCCCCTGGGCAGCCGAGAATGGCAGCCTTTTGATAGATGAGTCAGCCGGAATACTACTAAGAAATAGGAGGACGTCCGGCTATCTTCTATGGGGATCTAGAACCTGCAAAACAAGTGAGGTACGGTATGTGGCTGGGCAATAAGAACTTTCGTTATATTCTATTAGGGGTGGTTATACTTGCCACCTTTTATTTTGTATATTTAATCCACGAGGTGGTGTACACATTTTTAGTGGGTGGTATCGTAGCCTACTTCTTATATCGACCGGTTATTTTCTTTGAGCGGAAGGGTATGAAGAGAATATGGGCAATTGTGATTATTTATATAGTTGCCATAGCCTTGTTAGGGCTGCTAATGTGGTTAGCCATTCCACGGCTGGTCAAGGAACTGACTGAGGTGGCAACCATGTTACCGGCTTATGCTGCCCAGGTACAGGAATTTTCCACCCGTATGCATAATCTGCATTTGCCCGGTAGGTTAGATGAAATGGTACAGGAGAATACCCTCAGGATTGAAAATTACATTTATTCCGTACTTAAGGCATTCGTGGGCAGTATTTATAATTTTTTCAGTAAGGCTCTAATAATAGTTTTTGCACCCATACTGGCGGTCTATATTATTAATGACTGGGATAAAATCCGGGAAGCATTCCTCAAACTATTGCCCCCAGCCGGACGTCGGGATATGAGTTTCCTAGCCGGGAAGATTGACGATGTATTGATTGAATACCTGAAAGGGCATTTATTTGTTTCTACTCTGGTGGGGATTTTTACAGGTCTGGCGGCTACTATCATAGGAGTAGACTTTGCACTGGTTATCGGTATTATTTCTGGCATTAGCAACCTGGTTCCGTATTTCGGCCCTATTTTGGGTGGGATACCGGCGGTGGTTTTGGCGCTGGTTCAATCCGGGCGGGCTGGTTTATATATGATTATAGCCATTATTATTATCCAACAGGTGGAATCAAATTTTATAACTCCGAAAATTATTGGGGAACGTCTGGGCATGCATCCTCTGACTATAGTTTTTGCTCTGCTGGCAGGCGGCGAATTACTGGGTATTCTGGGAATGTTGATTGCTGTACCCTTGACCGCTGCACTACGAATAATACTATCCTACTTATATCTGAAATTTGTGGACTGATTAGGGCATTATTGACATCGCTACCTATATAAAAGAAAATAGTTAGGTAAGAATTAGAGGAAAAGAGGAGGCCAATCTGGTGTGGACAAGTAGTGAAATCCGCAGGAGCTTTTTAGATTACTTTGAGCAGAGACAACACACAGCGGTGGAGAGTTCTTCATTGGTTCCCGTAAATGATCCCACCCTGCTGTTTACTAACGCGGGCATGAACCAGTTTAAGGACGTTTTTCTGGGTATTGATCGGCGCAATTATGTGCGGGCAACTACTTCGCAAAAATGTGTACGGGCTGGCGGAAAACATAATGACCTGGATACGGTAGGCAGAACCCCCCGGCATCATACATTTTTTGAGATGTTGGGCAATTTCTCCTTTGGAGATTATTTTAAAGCTGAGGCGATAAAATTTGCCTGGAATTATCTAACCGAAGAAGTTAAACTTCCCAAGGATAAATTATGGGTTACTATTTTCGAGGACGATGACGACGCTTTTACCTTATGGCAGCAAGAGACTGACGTCTCGGCTGCAAGAATTATCCGCATGGGTGAAAAAGAAAACTTCTGGAGCATGGGTGATACCGGCCCCTGTGGCCCCTGCAGTGAAATCCACTTTGACCGTGGCCCGGCCTATTCCTGTGGCCATCCTGATTGCGGTCTGGGAGTTTGCGATTGTGATCGCTGGCTGGAAATCTGGAACCTGGTTTTTATGCAGTACAATCGCGATGAAAACGGAATAATGACACCTTTGCCTCGGCCCAGCATAGATACGGGTATGGGACTGGAAAGAATAACTTCCATTTTGCAGGGAGTAGATAGTAATTATGATACTGACCTCTTTGTGCCTATTATTAAAGGCATGGAGGAATTGACAGGCCAACAATATGACCGGGGCGAAGCCGGCTTTCCCTTCCGAGTAATTGCTGATCACAGCCGGGCCTGCACTTTCCTTATCGCTGATGGAGTATTACCCAGCAATGATGGGCGAGGCTATGTACTAAGGAGAATACTGCGTCGGGCAGTACGGTTTGGACAATTCCTGGGTATTGATGAACCTTTTCTATACAAAAATGTTGATATAGTTACTGATTTGATGGCAGATGCATATCCACAACTGGTCGAGAAGAAGGAATTTGTAAAAGACGTTATCCGTATGGAAGAAGAACGCTTCCTGGTTACCTTAAATGAAGGGGTTAAAAAAGTCGGCGAAATAATAGCCAATGCTAAACACCAGGGTGTTAACATTATTGGCGGTGAAGAAGCCTTTATGCTTTATGATACCTATGGCTTTCCCCTGGATTTAACTGAAGATATGGCTGAGGAGAATAATTTTACGGTGGATACTGAAGGCTTTAAGGAGATGATGGAAGCCCAAAGAAAGAGGGCGCGTCAGGCTCACAAGAGCGACAATGCCTTTGCCCGTGATCAGCTGTTGGCCGAACTTTTGCATGATATCCCGCCCAGCAGTTTCTGCGGATACGATCGTTTCGAGGACAATTCCCAGGTGGTGGCTATCATCAAAGTTGATGAACGAGTTAAATTTGCTAACGACACCGATATTATATTAGTAACCTCCAGTACCCCCTTCTATGCAGAGAGCGGCGGAGAAATAGCTGATACAGGTATAATAACAGCTGCTGGAGGTCGTGTGGAAGTCTATGATGTCCAGAAAATTGCTGGCTGGATTATTCATAGTGGCAAATTATCAGGCAGTCTCCGCGAGGGTGATGAGGTTCGTTTGGAACTCGACCAGGCAAGAAGAATGGATATATCCCGTAACCATACGGCTACCCATCTCTTGCATAGGGCACTCCGGACAATAGTGGGTGAGCATGCCCAGCAGAAAGGATCTTTAGTGGAACCGGAGAGATTGCGGTTTGACTTTTCCCATCTGGCGGCTGTAAGTGAGGATGAGCTGATAAAAATTGAAAAAATGGTCAATGAAGCTATTTTAGAAATGTATGCAGTCGAAACTACCCTTACGTCTATTGATAAGGCCAGAGAAATGGGAGCTACTGCCCTATTCGGAGAAAAGTATGGTGATGAAGTTCGGATAGTGGAAGTAGCTGATTTTAGTATGGAACTCTGCGGTGGAGCTCATGTTAGCAATACCGGGCAAATTGGCCTTTTCAAAATATTGAGTGAGGGCAGTGTAGGGTCAGGTTTAAGACGCATTGAGGCCATGACAGGCCGCCATGCTTTAGCTTATTTGAACAGAAGTGAAAGTCAGCTAAAGGAAGCCGCTGCCAGTCTGCGGACAGTCCCGTCTGAGCTTTTTCATAGGATTGAGGTTTTGAACCGTACTATTAAGGAGAGAGACAAAGAGATTGAGGCCTTAAAGGCACGGCTATCGAAAGCTTCCAGTGATGATATATTGGGGCAGGCTTACGAACTTAACGGGAGTAAAATACTGATAGCAGAATTGCAGAGCGAAGATGCCAACAACTTACGCCAGAATGCCGAAATGCTAAGGGACAAACTGGGTAAAGCAGTAGTGGTACTCGGTGCGGTTATTGAAGACAAAGTAGCACTGGTGGGTTTTGCCAGCAAGGATATGGTTGAGCAGGGGATTCATGTAGGTAAAATTATTGGTGCAGCAGCCAAGGTTACCGGTGGCGGTGGCGGCGGACGCCCTGATATGGCTCAGGCGGGCGGCAAGGATACCGCTAAACTAAAAGAGGCTCTGGCAACCGCACGGGAAATGGTTGAAAAATCCATCTCCTAAACAAAGGATTTGTTGCTAACGATGTAGAAATAACCTGGTATTAAGGGGGTGTTAGTATGCCTCAAGGTCCAGGTGAACACACGGTAAGTTTTAAACGCCAGCGGGACGATGAGGATCAGGTGCAGACTATATTAAAGGCTGTTTATGAAGCTTTGGCGGAGAAAGGGTATAACCCTATCAACCAATTGGTTGGATATATGATATCCGGGGATCCTGCCTACATAACCAGCCATAGTCAGGCCCGTAATCTAATTTGCAAGGTAGATCGAGATGAAATAATGGAAGTACTTATAAAAAAATATCTGGGCGAATAAGACCTTCCCAGAAGTACTCTTGGCGGCAATGGCAATTTTGTGTCTTTGCAGGGGACGGTTATTTGACATACCTTTAAAAAAACAGTAGATGTGTGTCAAGAAACCGTCCCCTGACATGCACATGTGTAAGGTTTTTCTTAAGTCTTAGTATTGAATTAGTATAGGGATTGATGTTTATGAGAATAATGGGCTTAGATGTGGGTGTTAAGCGGATTGGGATAGCGATTAGCGATCCCATGGGATGGACAGCCCAGGGTCATTCAGTTTTAAATAGGGGCAAACTGAGTGTGGATTTAGAATCCATTGCCAAGATATGTGCGGAGTTTGAAGTTGAACAGATTGTTTTGGGCTATCCGCTTAATATGAATGGAACTGCCGGCCCCAAAGCCGAGGAAATAAAAGAATTTGGCAGGATATTGGGGGACTATGTGCACAGGCCCATTGACTATTGGGATGAAAGATTAAGTACGGTAAGTGCGCAACGCGTTCTTATCAGTGCGGATGTTTCCCGCCAGAAACGCAAAGGGATTATCGACAAGTTGGCAGCGGTCAATATATTGCAGGCATATCTGGATAGGCTTGCCAATAAGAAGTTTGACAAAGAAGCTTCTGAAAGGATAGAATAGCTTTAGTTTTTAGGAAGGGGTGGACCAATGGACCACGA
>CAZEDT010000109.1:0-5843 GCA_964510795.1 uncultured Syntrophomonas sp. | reverse complement strand
AACGTTGGGTGGTAAAACCAGTTTTTGGGCGCTACAGTGAAGGGGTTAGTATTGGGGCCATGATGGATAAAGAGGAATGGCTGGGAACCCTGGAAGAAATTGCTGCTTCTCCGCTGATTTATGTCATGCAGGAGTTTGTTCCGATTAAACGCCGGGTCGTTCCTGCTTTTAACGGTTACCGCTACGAAGATAGCATTGCCTTTGGTAACTTTGGAGTATATTTTAGCTGTGGGGTTTTCAGCGGGCTTTGTGTGCGTTGGTCTTCAGATTATTTAAGTCAGGATGATGAGGGCTGGTTTTCGCCGGTAGGTGTGCGTCCAACACCGCGTCCTGCCCTGGAAGCCCAGTGTTTGTTCCAAAACGAATCCGCTTACCGTAGTTTATGGAACGAGATGGCTCTGCAAGCGGCTTTTAAATTTAATTATACCCCCAGTTACACAGGTGAATGGGAGTCCTTTGCCCTGGATGCAGTAAAGCTTTCACGGGATAAATACGAAGAACTGGTCATGACGACCGAAGCATTGGGGAGGATATTTGTAAAAACCCGGCAGCTTATACAGCAGAACCTGCATCTTTTTGCACCCCTGCTAGCTATTCCCCAACCTTTGCATGACCTGCTGGCCCAGGACCAGGGAGAATGGCTGAGCTTTCTGGGACGCTTTGATTGGGCTATTGATAGGGCTGGTCAGCTGCGCTTGTTAGAGTTAAATACCGATACCCCGGCAGGATTAGAATCCAGTGTCTTAAATCAATTGCTGTACCCTTATTATCCTGATACCGAAGATCCCAATAAAGGGCTGCCGGATCTTCTGGCTGCGCAATTTAGTACTTTGCTTAAGGAGACCTCCGTTCGCGATATAAAGACCATTGGCCTAATAGGCTGCCCCAGCTGTGAAGAAGATTGGTTTCATCTTATGTATATGCAGGAAATACTTGGCCAGGGGATAGAAAACGCAATTATCGGTGATGTTTCTGGTCTGAGCCTAAAAGATGGCAGCCTGCATCTTTATGGACAGGAGTTACAGGCCTGCTACCGTCACTACCCCTTGGAATGGATAGCTGATGACAAACAATATCGACGGTTCTTACCGGCCATGAACAAGCTGCTTATGATAAATCCACCCTCGGCTTTGATAGCTCAGAGCAAAGCATTTTTGGCCTTGGTCTGGCAGCTTCTGGAGCAGGGCTTCTATCTTCCTGAAGAAGAGCAGTTAATACGCCAGTATGTGGTTCCTACCTACCTCAATTGGCCCGGTCATCCCTGTGTGATCAAGCCTTATTGGGGAAGGGAAGGTCAAGGGGTACAATTTTCTTATCAAATCAAAGCGCAGGATATTCCTAACCTGGCGGAGCAGAACCTGGTCTATCAGGATTATGTTGATATTGCCCCGTTAGATATTAGCCTGCATAATAGTTGCGCTAAGTATTTTCAGGTTGCTTACCCAATTTTGGGGACTTTCCTGGTGGGTGATTCTTTTGGGGGGGTATATACCAGACTAGGGGCGCCGATTACCAATCGTTATGCTGTGGTAGCGCCTACTTTTGTGGAGGTGTAAGGTTATGAGTTTTTGGGAAAAGCATAAAAAGGTAATTTTATTATACTCGTTGGTTGCATTCTTGTTGGTAATAATGCTGGCAGATACTTTTGTGCCTGAAGCCAGGGACATTTACAATACGACTGAAGTTCAGGTTATGGAGGCGGTAGTAGTCGACAAAATACAGGAAGATGACAGCAATTACTTGCGCCTTTCAGTCCCATCGATTTCCGCTTCACCGTTGGAGGCCCAGACGACCATTGATTTCTACCAGCAGGCCAATCAGGGACAGAAAGTCGGTGCTCTGGTAGGAGTAGTAGAAACATATACTGCACGACCCAGTTGGAATAAAGAACAGTTAAAAATAAAATACGTTTCCAAGGGTTGGGAAGTACTTTCCGTATATCCCACTCTGGCCGATGCCCGGAATGAGAACCAGTTTAAAACCTTCACCACTACGGCAAGTTTAAAGCAGCGGATTAAATCTCTGGACGGCCGCTACTACTTCCTTTTTAATGTCGGGGGAAAAAAGGTCATGGCTGAGGTCAGTAATGATTATTACCATAAATATCGACCGCAAAAAACTGCTCCCGAACAATTTGAATTAGAGTTTGCCGGGAACGGCGATTTTAACCACCTGGTACGTATACTAAAGCCCAAGTCATAGGCTTCGGGGTTGGAAGTGATGCCGTTGTAAAAAAATGGCTTATATTAACCCAGTTGATTTAATAGGAATGGTTAGAAATAAGTGTGAAAAGCTGTTTCTTTATTTTTAAGAAGAAAGGGCTTTTTTATTGGCCATATTTAAGGTATTTTGATAAATAGAAGGGGAGTTTGTTCACTCCTTTTAAGTCTTAGCATCATTTATTGCAATATCTAGATAATTATTTAAGTAACGAAAGGAAACCAGCTTGTGAGTGTTATTAAATCCAATCTATTGCTCCTGTTTGCCGCAGCCATCTGGGGATTTGCTTTCGTAGCGCAAAGAGTAGGGATGGAGCACGTAGGACCTTTTACTTTCAATGGGGTGCGATTCCTGTTGGGCAGCTTATCGCTGCTTCCGCTGATATTTTATTTTCGCAATGATTCCCAATCCTCCCCAACGAGCTTGAAAAATGCAGTACTGCCGGGGATACTGGCTGGTACGGTGTTGTTTTTAGGAGCTTCCTTGCAGCAAATAGGTCTCATATACACTACCGCGGGCAAAGCGGCTTTTGTAACCTGCCTGTACATAGTGCTGGTACCGGTCATAGGTATGTTCCTGCGGCAAAAAGTAGGTGGAGGTACATGGCTGGGCTGCATTCTGGCTCTCATAGGGCTCTATTTTCTTTGTATCCAGAAATCGGCTTCTATCCAATTCGGAGACATGCTGGAGTTAATCGGGGCCTTATTTTGGTCATTTCATATCCTCATCATCGGGTATTTTTCCAGCCGGGTCGACGTTTTAAAGTTGTCATGTTTACAGTGCTTAACCTGTTCCGTACTCAGCCTTTTGACGGCGGTAATTACCGAGACAATCGCTATTAACAGTCTGATAGCAGCGGCAGTACCTATTCTGTATGGCGGGATTTGCTCAGTGGGAATTGCCTACACCCTCCAGGTGGTTGGGCAGAAACACGCTCCCGCAGCTCATGCTGCCATTATTTTAAGCATGGAAACGGTATTTGCGGTGATTGGAGGTTTTCTACTGCTGGGAGAGAGAATGGGCGGACAAGAGATTATCGGATGTGCACTGATGCTGTGCGGTATTGTTATTTCCCAATTACCGAGCCTGAGGTTGAGTAAAGATGGGCAGCAAAAGTGAACAGGGGGACGGTTCTCTTGTTCATCCCCTAGCACCTTAACTGGATGAACAAGAGAACCGTCCCCCTGTTCACTTTTGCTGCCCATAATCTATAAACTGCGAAAGTTGAGTTATTTAAAAAGCAAACTACGATATATGAGGTAACCTGTTTAGCGAACTTGTTAATCAGGTTTTTTCTATTTCTTCCTTCTGGATGCAATAAAGCTTAGCCTCGGAAAATAGCAGAATATATCAAACAGCTCCTTGCGAAATCGGTGACAATATGGTTATCGAAGAAAGGAGGGGACAGATATGTATGAGACCAAAGCATATCACATCCAACTGCAAGGAAGTAATTATGAAGTGGGAACAATGCTCGGCAATATGGTTCTGAACGTACTTGGGTTGGCAGACAAGCTGTGTTCGAAGGAGGCTGCTTATACAATGGAAGAGGAGAAGAAAATGTATGGCCTCTTTCAGGAATTTTGTCCAGGGATAAATGAGGAGATCGCTGGATTCGCGGATACGCTGAAAATACCGACCAGTCAGGTACTGTACTATTTAATGACTTATTTGAGACCAGGCTGTAGCCAGATGGTTCTATTACCTTCTATGACCAGCAATGGACATGTTCTCATGGCGCGCAACTATGACTTTAGCGATCAAGTAGATGATATGACCCTTTATACTACCATGATTAGCGGTAGATATGCTCATATCGGTTCAGCACTTATGCAGTTCGGACGAGCAGACGGGATGAATGAACATGGACTGGCAGTTAGTCAGACTTCAGCAGGGTTACCGGTAGGTGAAATGGAGTTTGCCAGAAAACCGGCTATTATCGGGCTGCAATTCTGGGCGGTGATACGCTCCATTTTGGAAAACTGCAAGAATGTCGATGAGGCGGTTTACTTTGCGCAACAGATGCCCATCGCCTACAATATTAATATGCTCATGGCTGACAAAGCTGGTAAGGCGGTATTGTTAGAAACCTTTAACGGTGAGAAGGCAGTAAAACGAATAGATGTATCTACCGAGGAGCAGTTTCTTTGTTCTACTAACCATGTTCATTTGCCTGAACTGAAGCACTATGACCCGATGAGCATGCGAAATTCAGTGATTAGGTATGAGCTTATTGGCAGTAGTCTAAAGGAGCAAACGAATATAACCAAGGAAGACCTGCAGGCACTTCTATCCAGGAAATATCCCGATGGATTATGTTGCCATTATTATGATGAATTCTTTGGAAACTTGAGGGGTATGGTTTTTGATTTAAATGAAGGAACGGTTGAAATGTGTTTTGGTTCGCCTGCATTAAATCAATGGCATACATTGCGGGTTCAAGATGAGGTTAAACAGATTGAATATCCAGTTATTCTAGAAAGGGAAAAGATGGACCCGGAATTCTACGAGATGATTTGAGGGTAGGGGATTATGAATTATTTGGAACAGCTTGAAAAAGCCATCGTATTTATTGAGGACAAGTTGTGTGACGATATAAAAGTAGATGAGGTAGCCAGCATAGCTGGCTACTCCTATTATCATTTTCACAGAGTATTTGAAGCAGTGGTCGGGGAGACGGCAGGCAACTATCTCCGATCAAGGCGGTTAAGCCGAGCAGCGCATGACCTTATATACACAGATAAGAAGATTCTGGATATAGCAATTTTGTACCAGTTTGAATCACAGGAAGCATTTAACCGGGCATTCAAAAAAGTATATCAACAAACGCCGGGTTATTACCGGAATAATCGTATTGATGTAATCATGGGAGAAAAGAAGCAACTAAGCAGCATCCGATTAAAGCATCTTTATGATGCGGTTACGGTGCGACCTCAAATAATAGAGCGAGATCCGGTTATGATCGTTGGTATTCGGGACAAGACAACCATACGAACGAACAAAATTCCTGAGATGTGGAAATCTTTTAATCCTAGGATTAATGAGATAAGAAACCGTACTATCCCATTCAGGGGATATGGAATCTGCGAGGTGGACCCTCTTTATGCTATGACCGAGTTCAATGAGGACAGCGAGTACAACGAAATCGTTGGGGTTGAAGTAAACCAGCCGGAAGATATTCCTGAGGGCATGGTTGCCAAGCTGCTGAGGGGGGGCAAATACGCGGTATTTACCCATAAGGGTAAGATTAATAATTTGATGATGACGTACGATTATATCTGGGGTACATGGATTCCATATTCAGGTTACGAGCTGGATCTGCGAGATGACTTCGAATGTTATGATGATCGATTTCTGGGTCCAGATGATGATAGATCCCAGTTTGACATTTTTATTCCTATTAAATAATAGCATCATCGCTGATCAAATCAGTTCTAACCTGCACACCACTACTTTTACACATCTAATTTAACTGAGTGTTCGCTTTTTCCTTATTAGAGCTTTATAAGTTCAAGCAAGGTACACGCCTAATCTATAGCTGTGTGCCAGCAGGAAAGGCCTGAGGCCATTTTACCGTATCAGAAAGTATAACATTTCTGAATGTTGCACCCTTCGGGTATTAC
>CAZEDT010000108.1:0-5852 GCA_964510795.1 uncultured Syntrophomonas sp. | reverse complement strand
ACCACAGGGAGCATATGTAATACCCGAAGGGTGCAACATTCAGAAATGTTATACTGTCTGATACGGTATATTGAAACCCTCCTCGTCTTCCAGATTCTCTAAACCTAATCCTGCCTGGCTATCGCTGGGGATTTCCTGCACCTGTTTTAAACGCCTCTCAATGGTGCGCGATTTACGTGAAGCTGTTTCCAAGCTATTACTGGCTTCATCCAGTTTTTTGCGGGTTTTTTCTAAAACCTCCCCGAACTTGCCAAATTCATTTTTAACCGCACCTAATAAACTCCACACCTCACTGGATCTTTTCTCAATCGCCAGAGTTCGAAAACCAATTGACAGGCTGTTCAGCAACGCAGCCATGGTACTGGGACCGGTTACGATTACACGATAATCCCGTTGCAGCAGATTCAGCAGATCGGGTCTTTTCACTACCTCGGCATACAGGCTCTCAGTGGGCAAAAACATAATACCAAAATCGGTGGTATGGGGTGGGTTAACATACTTATCCCGAATACTTTTGGCCTCTAATTTTATCCTGTTTTCCAGCTGCTTGCCAGCCTCTTCCGCCAATGCCGGGTTGCCTTGTTCGCAGGCATCCACCAGACGGAGATAGTCCTCCTGCGGAAACTTGGCATCAATCGGTAACCATACACATTCTTCCTCGGCCTGTTTGCCCGGCAGCTTAACAGCAAAGTCCACCCGCTCATTACTAGCTGGCCGGGTGATTACATTGACAGCAAATTGCTCTGAAGTCAGTATCTCTTCCAATATGGCAGCCAGTTGAATTTCTCCCCATATACCTCTGGTTTTCACATTTGTTAAGACCTTTTTTAAATCTCCCACCCCGGTTGCCAGGGTCTGCATCTCGCCCAAACCCTGATGCACCATTTCCAGCCGATCACTGACCAGCTTAAAGGATTCACCTAGACGCTGCTCCAAGGTAGCATGCAGCTTCTCGTCCACTGTAGCTCGCATCTGCTCTAATTTCTGGCTGTTATCCTCCTGTAATGTTCTGAGCTTATCTTCTACCGTCTGACGCACTGCTTCCATGCGGCTCTCGGTGGTTTGGGTTAAGGTACCCAGTTGCTGAGAAAATGTATCCAACTGGTTTTTTTGCAGACCAGCAATTTCAGCCATACGAGATAGCATGGAATTCTGGAAGCTGACCAGGTTACTATTGGCTTCTTCCCGCGCATTGCGCGCATTAGTACTGCTTTCGCTGCGCAAAACAGATACTTCACTGCGTAGACTGGCAGTCAAGCTTTCCTGGGCTTTCTCAATACCGGCCAGGCGGTTATCTAATTGCAGTAAGTGCTCAAGGATTGGTCTAGAGTTGACTTTCCGTGCCAGCCTTATCTGCAGTAAGATTAACAGCACTAGCAGTACTAAAATCCCTAAGTTCAAGAAAAATACGACATCATTCATCACATGTACCTCCTGGTTAGTCCTATCTAACCTTCTCTCGATTTATAACCAGATTATTGTTCAAATATTACCATCTATTATCCCTTAAATTACTACAACGGGCCGGACCTGTAAATTCTTTTTCAATCTGCTCCCTCCGTATTTCTTCTCGAACAATTTCCATAAGAAAAAGGAGGAATATACTATTATATGGCGAAGGATTGGTTCACAAGCTTTCGGGATGTGATTAAGATAAACAAAAATACCGATAATCTATTTATTTCTCCTTTACCCCGTTCCGCTTACTGGCTTTTTCTTTTGGGAATACTGGTCAGCGCTGCTTTTGGTTACTTTGTATATAATCAGGTGTCTTCGGTGGTTCAACAGCAAGCCGAAGTTGAACTGGAACGCCTGTGCATCTCTGCCTCAGACCAATTTCAGATTCGTCTGCAGCAAATGAAGTATGGCATGAGCCAGGCTGCAACCGAGCAGTATATTCAGGAAGCCATTGTAAATCGTGATAGCGCGCTCTTAAACCAGTTAATATATGGGTGGCAGCAGGAGCGTGATTATGTAGAACTATGGGCTGTTTTAGATAAGCATGGCAGTATTATCAGTTCACTGCGGGGAAATGACAAAAACCCAGTCCCCCTCTCACTTAACGGCTTAATCCAACAGGCTATAGTATCAGGAAGCCCTATAGTAACTACTGAGATAATCACTAAAAGCGATCTATCTCAGATTGGACTTAATGTGATTGCCCGACTGGAATCAAATAGCCTCTTAATTAAGGAAGGTGCCCTTACCCAACTGGTAATTGTGCCGGTGATAGGAAAAGACGGCCAGGTCCTGGGTGCCCTATGTGCAGGCCTGGTGCTTAACGATAATCAAGAACTTATGCAGGGTATTTTTAACCAGAGGCAGGTTTTCAATGCTATCTATCAAGGGGAGAATTGTGTTTCCTCTATCACCGATAGCGATATGACCAGGTTTCCTCAAAAAATGAGCCAGAATATGACTGAGTCTATCATATTTAACGGTCGTGGCTATTTAGGGGAAATGAAAATGGGCGAAGAAAATTATGTAACGGTGTCTCGCTCTATTTTTAATGCGCAAGCTAAAATAATAGGCTACCAGGTAGTAGCCTTGGCCAAAACCCAATATAATTATCTGCCTGCCTGGGTGGGTAATGTATCTCTGTTGACTGCTCTGCTTATGGCAATGTTCTTCATAATAGTAACCGGAAATACGAGCAGATTAAAGCAGCTTTTTGACCACGAACGCCAGCGCAGCAAGGAAAGTTATCATCTGCGCCTTTTTGCCCAAAAATTACAGGAATGTACTGACGAAGACGAAGTGTACCTGCTGTTGAAGCAGAATCTAAAGCGCGATTTAATTCTCAACCAGATAGAACTAAACGTTTTTACGGATACCGGTAATTGTATGGAAAGCATTAGCTTTACCAACAATTTAATAAGCCGTACTTTTTTGGAGCATGAAAAATGTAAGCCCATGCTGACTGGGCGAATGATAGTATACAACGACAGTAACGATTTACCCTGCCTGCAAGTAGATACCCGCCTGGTTAAAAGCCATATCTGCATACCCTTCCTGGCCGGCGGCAAGGTATCTGGGGTGGTAGGACTAGGGAGTCCTGAGGAACATTACTGGAACCATGACAGGGTTGAATATTTGTCCGTCTATCTTAATCTCATCGGACCAGCTGTAACTAATATCCGCTTGCTGAAACTGCTCCAGGCCAGGGCTTTTGAAGACCCACTTACCGGCTTGAAAAACCGACGTTTTCTGGATCAGTATCTGCAGGAACAACTGGCTGTAGCCCAACGCTACGAAAAGCCCCTGTCTTTATTGATGGCTGATATAGATTTGTTCAAACGGGTTAATGATGAATATGGACATGATGTGGGTGACCTGGTATTAAGAGAACTGGCGGCCACTATCCGTGCAACAGCTCGAAGCTCAGATTTAGTAGCTCGCTATGGCGGGGAAGAATTTGTTCTGGTATTGCCAGACACTGATACCCAGGATGCTATAGCTTTGGCCGAACGTTTCCGCGAGGCGATAGCTTCCATGCAAGTGATCCACGGTGATTACGGTGAAGCCTTAAATATAACCATTAGTATTGGGGCAGCTAGCTTCCCCAACGACGGCAACACCATGGATTCCCTGTACAAACTGGCCGATAGTGCCCTGTACCTGGCCAAAAATAGAGGTCGGAACCAGGTTCGCTCCGCCCAGGAATATCTGGAAACCCTGCGACAATGATTAATTAGCCATAACTGTTATGGTGAGACTTTTTACGTCGCCACCTTGGGGGAAGAATCCCCCGACGGGAACTGCATATACACCTGGCGGCACGATTAAGGTTGCTTCACTTCGTTGCAAATGACAATGAATCTCGTGCTATCAATAAGATAGGGGGCATCCAATTTGTTAATACCTATAACCAGTAAAATAGGGCTGGTAGCCCCCCATGTTCCACGTTATCCCTATGGTAATTGTTTATACATAGATGACGAGCTCCCTACTGTAATAGATCTGGGAGCAGGCGGAAATGCCTTTGCCGATATACCTAAAGATCAGATTAAAATAGGATTAATCAGTCACTTCCATTTTGATCACGTGCATGGAACGAGCTTTTTCCCTAATGCTGACCTGAAGGCTGGCCAGGAAGAACGATCAACCTATCAGGATCAAAAAGAATATATTAGGTTCCACGGCTATGATCTATGGGATGAACTCATGCCTGGCAACCCCCGCGAGCTTTACGGCAAAGTCGTTACCCTGCCCGAAGATGTTCCTGTCCAACCGGGTTTTAGAATTATTCCCCTGACCACTTTTAGCGATTTAGAAAAGATTTCGGCAGGTATTACTACTATTCAAGCCATCCATCTGCCAGGACATACTGCCGGGCATTACGGTTTTTACTTTGAAAAAGCCAATGTATTATTCTCTGGTGATATAGATCTGGTTAAGAACGGTCCCTGGTATAACAGCAATAGCGGCAGTGTAGGCGATCTAATCGCCTCTGTAAAACGTATTAAGGAAATCAATCCCCGGATACTGATTCCTTCCCATCGCCGCATGCAAACTGAAGGAATTCTCAGCCAATTGGACAGCTATATTCAGGTTGTTTTAGACCGTGAAGCCAGGATTTATGATCTTTTAAGGCAAGCCCATACCATTACTCAATTAGCAGACTACCGGCTGACTTTTCCTGAACAACTGAATGACTATGAAGAGTTTTGGGAGAAAATGACCATCAGAAATCACCTTCGCCATCTTGTGGAGTTGGGGGCAGTAGCAGAAATAGAGCCGGGACTATTTAGGCAGGCTTAGTTTGATCGTTCACAGTTGAAAGTCTATTGATTCATGGGATAATCTATTACTCCTCCCATCACTAAAAAAAGGAGGGATACTCAACATAGTACACCTCCTTCTTATTACACCGTTACTGTTTTTGAAACCTTTATCTTGGGTTGGGGTTTCTATTATTCCTAGGATTTCTGGGATTGCTGGCGTTATCCTTGCGACCATAATTGCGGTTCTGGCTTTTAGGTTTAGCCGGACTTTTTATGGCAATGGGGGGAGCATCTGATAACACCTTCAATGGAGCATTTACTGGTTCTCGAGTCAATATTTTCAGGGCAGCTGACAAGAGGCTGACGGAATCATGTTCTTCTAACAGGTCCTCCGCCAGTCTTTTATATTCCTTGGTATCTTCTGCTTGCATAACTTCCAGCAGCTTATCCACAACTACCTGCTGCAACCCGGCAAAAGCTTCACTTACTGTAGGTACAGGTTTGCGTATTATTTTGCTCTTGGTAATTTGTTCAATGTTCTTGAGATGATTTAGTTCCCGTGGAGTAACCAGAGTCATAGCTAAGCCGGCTTCTCCAGCCCGCCCGGTTCTGCCAATGCGATGCACATAGCTCTCAGAGTCCTGCGGTATATCAAAATTGTAAATATGCGTAACCCCAGTTATGTCCAGACCACGTGCAGCTACATCGGTTGCCACCAGGATCTCTATGTCTCCGGCTTTAAACTTGCGCATGATAGTATCTCTATTATTCTGGCTCAAATCACCGTGCAGCCCTTCGGCAGAATAGCCACGGCTGCTTAAGACTTCTGCAATTTCATCTACCCGGCGCTTGGTGCGGCCGAACACAATAGCCAGATCCGGATTCTGCATGTCCAACAATCGACATAATACATCCAGCTTTTGCTTTTCGGGAGTTTCAATGTATTGTTGCACGGTATTGGCTACGGTTACTTCCTGAGGATCAATATGAACCATTTCTGGATTCTTCATGAATTCTCGAGCCAGAATCTGTATACGCAAAGGCATGGTAGCTGAAAATAGCAGATTTTGCCTTTCCTCAGGTATTTGCTTAAGTATTTCTTCAATATCTTCTTTAAAGCCCATATTG
>CAZEDT010000107.1:0-6020 GCA_964510795.1 uncultured Syntrophomonas sp. | reverse complement strand
TAGGCACAGTAGATTTTTTCCTAATGTCTCTCAACACGGCCCAACCATCGAATTCGGGCATCATTACATCCAAAATAAGCAGGTCAATCTCCTGGGACGCAAAAATCTCTAGAGCTTGTTTTCCATTTTCAGCTTCAAATGTATTATAGCCTTCCTTCTTCAAGAAGTCGCACAGCAGTTTACGCATCCGTTCTTCATCATCAGCGATAAGTATACTTTTTTTCACTGGGTTTCCTCCTCTTCATCCGAAATCATGCTCCTAAGGTATGTAATGGCAGATTACTCAAAGCCTAATTGTATTTTTGCCCAAAATGTCAGGATTTTCTTTTATTATTGTAATCTATTTTTGTGAAGACTTTGTGAATTGAGATAAAAAAGAGCCTTATTCCGCGTTATACACGTTAAATAAGGCTCCTGATTCAACAGCAATATTTTATTTATAAGATTATTTTTGGGCCTTCACTGGAGCATCTGTCACAACTTCTTTCAATGCGGCAAATACCCCTCCTAGACCGGATAAATCACCTGGGATGATCAGCTTAGTCGCCTGACCATTACCCAACTCTTTTATCGCTTCCAAGGATTTTAGGGCTATCACTTTATCATCTATCGCAGCATCTTTTATCATCACCAAGCTATCAGCAAATGCCCTCTGGACATTCAATATGGCCTGAGCTTCACCCTCAGCTTGCAGTATATTGGCCTGTCGGCTGCCTTCAGCTTTCCTAATGGCGGCTTCCTTGAATGCTTCCGCATTCAGGATAGCAGCTTGTTTTAGGCCTTCCGCTTCCAGAATAGCTGCGCTTTTTTGCCCTTCAGCCAGTAGGATGGCCTGCCGTTTTTCTCGCTCAGCGCGCATCTGTTTTTCCATAGCGGTCTGAATATCCTGTGGGGGTAAAATGTTTTTCAATTCCACCCGGTTTACCTTGATGCCCCATTTATCAGTGGCTTCATCCAGAATTACCCTCAGCTTAGTATTAACAAGATCCCGGGAGGTAAGGGTCTGGTCTAGTTCCAGGTCTCCCACAATGTTTCTCAGGGTAGTTGCTGCCAGGTTATCGATAGCGAATATCGGATTTTGAATTTCATAGGTGTATTTAAAGGGATCGGTAACCTGGTAGTAAATGACTGTGTCAATCATCATGGTAACATTATCCTTAGTTATAACCGGCTGAGGAACAAAACTAACCACCTGTTCCCGCATATCAACTATAGCTCGGAAACTGTCAACAAAGGGAATAAGGATATTTATCCCCTTCTCAGCTGTTTTATGAAACTTGCCCAATCTCTCCACAATTCCAATGGTTGCCTGCCTTATTATTTTAATTGATGAATAAGCAATTAAGATTACAAACAATACGACTACTAAATCAACAAAAATCGTTGTCATTAATATCATTCCTTTCATTACGTAAGCGGGGAAAATCATCACCTGATCATTTATATATCTGCTTTCTTAACTACCAGTTTGACCCCATCTATACCAGCAACTACGATTCGAACATCTATCTCTATATCCTCAGAGGCTACTGCTGTCCAGATCTCCCCATTAACCTTCACCTGACCGTAGTGCAATGGGGATATAATGGTCGTAGATATGCCGTGTTGTCCTATCAATGCGTTAACATTACTAAACGTATCATTCGATTTAATTAGTCTTAACACCAGAGGACGAGTAAATACCACAAAAATAAGAGTAATAAGGGCAAATACCAATAACTGGCTTGGCAAGCTTACCAGTAATGTCAGGCTAACCCCTGCAGCCACCAATAAGGCAGCTAGAGCCAACCATAGAAACCAGAAACCAGCAGAAACAATTTCGACGGCCCCACACAATACAGCTACCAATATCCATTGCACTGCAGACATAAGCATTGCCTCCTCAATAAATAGAATATGCACTAACATTTAACTGGTACCAAAGTAATCAAGTGCGACAACGAAAAATGATGAAACCCATAGATGATCAAGCCCAGAAAATATCAAATACTAGCCGTTATAATGACCATCTACCATTAGTATATACCAATTAGGTATCCAAAAGGGCTTTTACTTATAAAGGTATTGCTAAGACAGTACACTTTATCCCAGCACTCTTAAATCCACCCAATTTAGTATCCCGTAAGCCACCTTAATTCATAATTTTGATAATATTTTTGTATTTTCAGAAGTATTTCAACAACTTTTTGAATCATGTTATGAAATGCTTGTGTAATACTTATCTTTTCGTTAAACATTCTACCATTTTAATACACACTACCAATATATAAAGTATTTGAGTAAAATATGGCGAATAATTGGTATAATAGGGTAAGGTTCACTAATAATGTTATAAAAAATAGATAATTCTCCTAAATCTTGATATCCTGATTTAATGGTTACTTCTGTAGCGAAGGAGGAAATTAATGTGAAGGATACCAATGCAAAAAAACAATCTATTGGTGATTGGGAAGAACTTCGTCAAAGGATTATTGATCTTGAACTGCTAGTAGCCGACCGATTTCATAATGATGAGTTAGATAAATATCGCAAACAGCTGGATAAACAAAACGAACAGTTACTTCAATCAGAAAATAGGTTTTCTAAAGCTTTTCGTTTTAATCCGGACCCACTTGCAATTACTGATTTACGAGATAATAGATATATTGAGGTAAATGATGCTTTTATTGAAGCTTCCGGTTATGAGCGAAATGAGCTTATTGGACGTTCTAATAGGGAAATTAGGATTTGGTCTGATCCAAGTGAATATGACTTGATATTCAAACTATTAAAGGAACAAGGAAGTATTAGCGACTTTGAAGCACATGTTCGAATTAAAAATGGAGAGATACGAACTGTTTTAATATCCGCGACTGTATTACAGTTGGAAGGCGAACCAATTTTACTTACTATAATCAAAAATATTTCCAAGCGTAAACAGATGGAAAAGCAACTTCAGGAAGAAAAAAATCTAAATGCTGCTCTCCTAGATACTGCCGGAGATCTAATCACAGTATGTGATCAGAAAGGCAGAATTGTAAGGTTTAACAAGGCCTGCGAACAGGCTATTGGCTATACTTTCGATGAGGTTAGAGGTAAATATCTCTGGGAAGTAGTAATTCCTCCAGATGATATTGAGGCAGGTAAATCGCTATTCGCTGAAAAAACTTTCTATGGAAATTCCACTAATATAACACAAAAATTCGAGAAATACTGGTTAACCAAAGATGGTAATCGTCGGTTGATAAGTTGGACAATAACCTTTCTTTGGGAAGAAGATTCAGTCGCATATATTATTGGTACGGGAACAGATGTTACCGATCAGCGGATAATGGAGGAAAGGTTACGCAAGAGCGAAGCGGAAATGCGCAGTCTTGTTCAAAACAGCAACGGGATGATATACGCCATGTCTCTAGAAGGAAAATTTATTTACGTTTCCCCCAGTTGGAATGATACACTTGAGAACACTTTAGATGATATACAAGGTCAGTCATTTGTACAATTTGTTCATCCAGATGATCTTTATATTTGCAGAATTTTTTTAGAAAATCTAATAACTACTGGTAAAGCCCAAAAAGGTATGGAATACCGAGTCAAACGCAGCGACGGAACATGGACCTTTCTCACCACCAGTGCTTCTCCAGTTAAAGATGAATTTGGCAATATTTCACATTTTGTTTGTGTCGCACTTGATATTAGTGACCGAAAACAAGCTGAAGAATCCCTCCAAGAATCTGAACAAAGGTTTCGGGAGATGTTATCTAATATTAAAATGGTCGCCTTCATATTAGATAAGCAAGGTCGGCTAGCCTTCTGCAACGAATATTTTCTGCAGTTGTTAGGCTGGAAGCGTGAAGAAGCAATCGGTCAGAATTGGGGAGAAAGCTTTCTTCCTCCTGATGTTCGCGAGCGTGATCTGCGAATAATTAATAGGAGCCTGGAACAAAAAAGGGCTCCCTCTTACGGGGAAAGTGAACTTCAAACCAAAGCCGGTGAGCGCAGAACCATTCTTTGGAACAATATCTTAATTAGCTCGGATGCTAATGCCGGATTTGCTAGTATAGGGGAAGATATCACTGAACGCCGGGCTGTGGAAAAAAGATACCAAGAGCTTATGCTGGAATTAGAATCTACTAATCGGGAGTTAAAAGATTTTGCTTATATAGTTTCACATGATTTGAAGGCCCCACTTCGCGGAATTAGATCTCTGGCTGAATGGCTTTACTCTGATTATGCAGATAAATTTGACGAAGATGGCAAGGAACTCTTGACAATAATGTTGAACCGGACGAAAAGGATGCACAACCTTTTGGAAGGTATACTCATGTATTCGAGATTAAGTCAGAAGAGGGAGGAAAACACCCCCATCGATCTTAATGAGATGCTGATAGAAGTAATAGAAATGTTAAGCCCACCCGATAGTATTTCTATAGTAATTGAAGAAGATTTGCCATTGCTAATATTAGAAAGGACCCGCCTTCAGCAAGTATTTCTGAACTTAATCGATAATGCTATCAAATATATGGATAAAGCTAATGGGCAAATAATGATATCCTGCCGGAAGCAGGGGGAATACTGGCAGTTTAATATTCAGGATAATGGATGCGGTATTGAGATGAGACATTTCGATAAAATTTTCACCATATTTCAAACCTTAAGACCTCGCGATGAATGTGAAAGCACGGGTATTGGCCTTACTATTGTAAAAAAGACTATTGAAATGTACGGAGGAAAGATCTGGGTTGAGTCCAAAGTCGGCGTCGGCAGTATTTTCCACTTCATCCTGCCGACGCTTCAGTCGTAATAATCCATACCTAAAAAATGAGATATTTTAAATATCATTCAAATTATTGTTACTTATAGCAGGTATTTTACAATTATTGCAGAATATTGTAGCAAACAAATATTCGGAGTGTATTATGAAATGCTTGCTATAACCAATACCCTGGCTCTCACCGGGATAGAAGCCAAACCCGTTAAGGTAGAAGTAGATATACAGAATGGTTTGCCGAATTTCGAAATTGTCGGCTTGGCTTCGGTGGCTATAAAGGAAGCCCGTGAGCGAGTAAGGTCGGCAATTAAAAACTCAGGCTTTGACTTCCCCAACCGCAAAATTATCGTCAATCTGGCACCGGCTGATTTCAAAAAAGAAGGCAGCCACTTTGACCTGGCTATTGCAGTCGGCATCCTGCTGGCAACTGGTCAGTTGGAAAGGGAATTGCCTGAGAAATTCTTCCTGGCGGGAGAACTATCGCTAAATGGTGCAGTAAGATCAGTGCCGGGGATTCTGCCCATGGCTCTGGAACTTGAAGCATCACCAGAAGAGCTTTGCCTGGTAATACCAACTGAAAACAGCGCTGAGGCTGCGCTGGTCAGAGAAGTAAGCTCCTATCAGGTCTCGCATTTATGTGATATATGCGATTTCATTAAGGGAGAAAAGGAACTGGAACCTGTAGCATATTCTGAATCGGATGGATATGACCGAAGAAATATTAATATCCCAGATTTTTCAGAAGTGAAAGGACAGGAGAATGCCAAAAGGGCTTTACAGATAGCTGCTGCCGGTCTCCACAATGTGATTCTAATTGGTCCACCAGGTGGGGGCAAAACCATGTTAGCCCGCAGAATGCCGGGTATATTGCCAGAAATGACCCGACAGGAAGTATTGGAAACTAGCCGCATATATTCAGTAGCCAATCTGCTGAACAGCAGCACCCCCCTGATAACCCAGCGTCCTTTCCGCACTCCTCATAAGAACGCTTCGACCTCTAGTATCATCGGAGGAGGACGTGTTCCTAAGCCCGGAGAAATTAGCCTGGCTCAAAATGGGGTGCTGTTTCTGGATGAACTGCCTGAATTCAACCGAGATTTACTGGAAGGCTTGCGCCAGCCCCTGGAAGATAAATTGGTAACCATTGCCCGCGCCCATTCTACCTATACCTACCCAGCGGATTTCGCCCTAATCGCGAGTATGAACCCATGCCTCTGTGGTAATTTTGGCTCAGATTTGGAATGCCGCTGCACCCCTATGCAGATTCACA
>CAZEDT010000106.1:0-6199 GCA_964510795.1 uncultured Syntrophomonas sp. | reverse complement strand
ACCTTTATGGTATTATAAATAGCTCCTATGCCCTTGTCAAGGAAGCCTCATTGACCACGATTGCGGAAAGGTTCCCATACTCCCATGTCCTCCCCCAGTTCTATGAGTATCTCGACTTCTGCACCCACTTTAGGCTTATAATCCAGCTCTTCCTCTTCTGCACTCGGCAGCAGAATTCCTGCTTTTTTATATAAACAACTTTCTAAAATGGGAGCCAGGGTGTGGAGACTGTCATCCAGGCCGACCTTGCTCAATGACATTTCCAGGCTGGGAGCCAAACCACGGCTCTCATCCATTAGCTCAATATAGAATGCCCTAGGGGAGGCCAAAGTCATACGTCTTAAACCGTTTTCAAATATAATGATCAGGTCTCCCTCATCCCATGTGTTGGGGCTAAGATAACTATTGGTTATGGCCAAACCTTTTTCGTAGAGCAGATAATGAGCAGTGGCTTCAAACCGAGCTGGATGGTTATTTTGCACTGAAATGGGCAACATATAGCGTCCCAAATTATCCAGCAAGGGCAGCAAATCGATCATATCACCCACTAACACTAATTTCTCAATAGATTTAATTTCCAGCGCCTGTCTGACCAGTACGGCGGCCAGGGCTTTGATAAAATTATCCCCAAAAACCAACGGAAACATAGCCTCATTATCGGACAATGTTTTTTTTAATCTGCGATCCGCCGCCATTTTCTGCAGGTCATATTCCTGCAGAATACCTTCGGATTTTTCCAACATACGAGTTCGGTTATCAACTTCTAGCTGCTGCCAGTTACCTTCTCCCAGCGGCAAAAATACATTACAACCCTTTACCCCCAATTTCCCGAAGTTAATGAGATGTTCTACCCGGGGAGAGTAAAAAACAGGAGCTAGCCTGTCCAGAAAGAATTTCCTGGCTGCCAACCCCTGTCGGTTCCGATCCATCATATTTAAGAAAGCAAAATCAAGTTCCAGCACTAAATTTCTCCAAATCGACCACACCCGGCTTCATATCCAATTCCTTCAGCATAGCAAAATAGTTTTCCGGCTTAATTTGATCAATGGGTTTATTCATTAATGTGACCATTAAAGCCTCTATTACATTGGTACCAAAGGAACGCCCGCCCATATCCGGAGTGGTAGTAATTACTTTGCTAACCCCGCGCTCTTTCAGCAGGATCATATCTTCCTGGGTAGTGGTGTTGGTGATCACCAGTTGTCCATTTAGCTTTTCCGGCAGATAGCGGCGGATATAAAGAAAATCTCCTGCCAGTACATCTGCTTTATAATAGTATTTTGAATGCTTGGGAATTATGACATCCTGGTTTTCGCCGGTGGGATATAATTTATCAAAAGGCATATTGACCACAATAGGTGCAGCCATACCGCCAAAGAAGCGCATGGTTTTCAGAGAATGAATAGGCATAGGGATTCCCAGCGTATAAATAAAATCGCCCAGAGTCAAGTTAGCTCCAACTTCTTCGAAGGCCTCGGCCATACCGAAGCGATCTACACCGCATACCATGAGGACATTTTTACCGCGCAGATCATATATACCATCGCGCTGTATATCCAGGATACATTTTCTCTCCAGGGTATTCTTTAACCCGCTGCCGTCCACCATAGGAGTTTTCCTGGCCTCGGCCACCAATTTTTTGGCGTCTTTAATAACATAACGTTTGCCGCCCAGGTAAATATATAGGTCAATGCCGCCCATACCAAAGGCATCAATCTTGCCGTCCAAATCCCGAATCAGCTGAATGGCTTTATCCCAGTCGCCATCGGTTCCGATTCTTTCTATGCGGAATTGTTCGCCCATGAAGTCAGTTTCAAATGCATGGTCTCGCTTGGAAGAACCTAAGCTTACGCTTACAATATGTTTCACGTGAAAACCTCCATAGATTATCTTGCTGCTCTGATCGATCTTAATACTTTACGTATCTCATTGGGGTCCAGCCATTTATCCTCGGTAATGGGTGAGGTACCGATTTCCATACAAATAACCTGCCCGTCTAACACCCCGGTCATCAACTTCAATCGCTCATCCGAACCTATACAGATCACCACTTCGTGCCGGCGAGCTTCGGCAATGAGATCCATAATTACATTCAGGAGTTCCTTGCCGGTACGGAGGTTAACATAGTCCAGTCTTTCCTGCTCAGTCATAAGCAGGATGAAATCAACGCCTTCTTTTTCCAGTATTTGATTGATCTCTTCTTTGTTACTTAAGGGAAAACCTATACAGGCTATGGTTTGCCCTTTACGCAGCTCACCAATTCCCTCCAGCCGAGAAATAAAGGTTCGATCAACCGACATGCGGTCTGCCACTTCCTGCTGAGAAAAACCCTTAGCCCTCATTTGCAATACCTTCTGTAGAGTATTCTCTATTTTTTGCCAACTTATAATTTTATCCTGAACACGAATAAAATCCATAGTTCCTCCTTTGAGCACAAAGTTGTATACAGCTATTCTATCACCCAAATTTATACATAACAAGCAAAGTCATAAAAATTAACGGAGACAGTTCTCCTGGCAGGAAAATTGTCTCCGTTACTTCTAAGTGAATATCTTCGGCTATCTATAAATTCTACGAGGGAGCCAACAGAGGGACGTTCTTTTTGTTTGGCTCTTCAAAACACAAGTCAAACAAAAAGAATGTCCTTCTGTTGGCTCCTTTACCCAGCTCCCCAAAAACAACAAATACCGGTCCCTTATACGAGTAATTATAAGAAATTAGCTAAATCGCGCCGTGAACTTAAACCAACAAAGCCAACAAAAAGAACGTCCCTCTGTTGGCTATCTGTTGGCTACGTTACTTCTAAGCCATCTGATAAAATCTTCAATACACCCAACATCTCATCCCGGGTGCAGGCCTTGTTAATGCTTTCCCGCAGACGGGCGGCTGCGCGCATCCCTTTGATATACAAGGCAATGTGTTTGCGCATTTCCCGTACTGCCACCCGCTCACCTTTACATTCTATCGCCAGGTCCAGATGTTTTGCAGCCATAGCAATTTTTTCATCCCAACTGGGAGGATCTATGGTTGTACCGTTTTCCAAAAGTTCCACGGTTTCTCTTATAATAAAAGGATTGCCCATGACCGCCCTGCCAATCATGACTGCATCACAGTCGGTTTCCTCAATCATTCTCAAGGCGTCCGCAGCCTTCCAAATATCTCCGCTTCCAATAACTGGTATATCAGCCTGTTTTTTCAGCTCGCGGATCATATTCCAATCGGACTGACCGGAGAAGAATTGCATCCGGGTACGAGGATGCAGAGTTATCGCACTTACCCCTTCGGCCTCAGCGATCTCGGCCAATTGCAGACAGCTAGTTTTCTCCTCGTCCCATCCTTTACGCATTTTAACCGTTACCGGTACCTTGACAGCCCCGACTACCGAGCGTATTATTTCCCGACTGTGGGCCAGGTCCAGCATAAGAGCTGATCCTTCCCCGTTCTTAACGATTTTAGGAGTGGGACAGCCCATATTTATGTCTATAATGTCGGCACCCATCTCTTCTACTATCCGGGCCGCCTGAGCCATAGGTTCTGCCTGAGAACCAAATATCTGTATCGCCACAGGTCTCTTTTCGCCGCTGATATCAGCAATTTGTCTAGTTTTGGTCCCATTATAAACTAAGCCCATGTCACTAATCATCTCGGTAAAAACTAATCCACATCCCATAGATTTCAGTATAATACGATAAGCCCGGTCGGTTATCCCCGCCAACGGAGCAGCTACCACCCGGTTTTCAATTTCTACATTACCAATTGTAAACATCTAATACTCCAACTTTAAAATTTATTAGGCCAATAAAAGTGAACAGGGGGACGGTTCCCTTGTTCATCCCCTAGCACCTTAACTGGATGAACAAGGGAACCGTCCCCCTGTTCACTTTTACTGGCCGTGGTTAATTTCGTAGAGAATGCGCAGACCGTCCAGGGTAAGGAATTCATCTATTTCATCTATGGTATCGGTCTCATTGGCTATCAGAGTAGCCAGGCCGCCGGTGGCAATTACCTTTACATCACCGTCAATTTCCTTTTTCATTCGATTTATAATGCCCTCTACCTGACCAACAAAGCCATACATGATACCCACCTGCATACTCATCACGGTGTTCTTGCCAATCAAACTTTTGGGTACGCAAAGCTCAACGCGGGGCAGCTTGGATGCTCTGGACACCAGGGCATCGGTAGAAATCCTGATCCCTGGAGCAATGGCCCCTCCCAGATACTCACCGGCCTGATTGACTACACAGAAGGTGGTAGCTGTTCCAAAATCAACAATTATTAAGGGTCCCCCATATTTATGGTAGGCTGCCACGGCATTAACTACCCGGTCTGCCCCCACCTCACGAGGGTTATCATACTTTATGGCCAGACCGGTCTTTATCCCTGGTTCGACCAACATGGGTTTACAGTTAAAATAGCGCTGGCTGGTCCACTCCAATTCCATATTAAGACTGGGAACCACCGACGATATCACCACTGCATTAATGTCCTTGACATCCAGTTGGTGATAACGAAAAAGGCTGTCCAGCATAAGTCCATATTCATCAGAAGTGCGCTGCACATCAGTACGAATTCGCCAATGGGTAAGCAGGTCCTTTTTATCAAATACTCCGATCACCATATTGGTATTGCCTACATCAAATACGAGAATCATGTAACTCCCTCCGATCATGTTTGTTGGCATGGTTGTAAAGGGAACGGGTTGTGGCGTTCCCTATAAGATATAGCGTACCCTATTTCTTCTAGTCTTTATAGCATATGTAATACCCGAAGGGTGCAACAATAAAAATTTGCAAATTATGATATGGTAACAAATAGCAGATTACATTGTTACTCCACCAGATCGAAGCTAATGTCCAGACTAATGGCAGAATGGGTTAAAGCACCCATGGAAATAAAATCGACACCGGTTTTGGCAACTTCCGCCAGGGCAGCTGCTTTGATCCCGCCTGAGGCTTCCAGCAAAGCCTGGCCGTTAACCAGTACAACGGCTTCCTTCATAGTAACTATGTCCATGTTATCCAGCATAATGATATCGGCTTTGGCCTCCAGAGCTTCCTGCAATTGCTCCAGGCTTTCCACTTCGACTTCAATTTTTACGGTGTGGGGTACTCGTTTGCGGGCCAGAGAAACGGCTTTTTGGATTCCGCCGGCGGCTTTAATATGGTTGTCCTTAATCATCACTCCATCATATAACCCAAAACGGTGATTACGGGCTCCGCCGACCGACACCGCATACTTTTCTAACACCCGCAAGCCAGGGGTAGTTTTTCGAGTATCTAAAAGTTCGGCTTTGCTGTATTTTATGAGCTCTACCATGTTATGAGTATGACTGGCAATGCCGGATAGGCGCTGCAGGAAATTAAGGGCGGTTCTTTCCCCGGTTAGCAAGGCCCGGCTTCGACCTCTTACGATGGCAATAATATCCCCGGGGTTTACCGGATCACCATCCTTTTTAATTGTTTCAATGATAATTTCAGGATCCAGGTGTTGAAACACTGCTCGGGATACCTCTATTCCAGCAATAATTCCCGAGTCTTTAGCATAAAACTGGCCTACCGAGAATTGATCAGCCGGAATTAAGCTCATAGTGGTGATATCTCCATAACCGATATCTTCCTCTAAACAACGCTTAATTAAATCATTTAATCCCAGATAATTCATACAGTTCCTCCCGATTAAGAATTTTCTATTTCAACGAACAGTATTAATTATTCATAGTTAGCTGTTAGCAATTCACGAAACTGGTGTGCTTGATCCAATTTATGTCATCGCGGCGGGGATAGTCGGATCGATAATGACCGCCGCGGCTTTCTCGCCTCCACAAGCTAGCCTGTACTATCACATGGGCTACGGTCAGCATATTAACCATCTCCAGATAAGCCGGAAGGTCATTTCCCGGTGCCAGATGGTTGTATAGGTATTCTATTTCCTTATTGGCCTCTTTGAGACCAGTTTCATTCCTTATTATCCCCACTTTATCCCACATAACCGCCTGTAATTCGCTCCTGGCTTCCGCAGGACTGATACTGGCATTGAGGGGAGTATATGTCCATCCTTTTTCAAAGCCAGCATAAACTTCCTCAACCTTTACCTGACGGCGGTACATTATTTCTTCAGCATGGTCGACAATCCTTTGACCAAAGACTATTCCTTCCAGGAGTGAATTGCTGGCCAGACGGTTAGCCCCGTGTACCCC
>CAZEDT010000105.1:0-6228 GCA_964510795.1 uncultured Syntrophomonas sp. | reverse complement strand
GCCTGAGTTTTCTTACCTATCGACCTTAAAAAACTTATACTTTCTGATACGGTAAGAAGGAACTTCTCAGCTCGTTCTTTCTAAGGTATAAAATTCATCTTGCGGGCTTCGAACTCCAGCCAATCCCTAAAATCAGGATGAGCAATACGCACCAATTCCTTAACCCTGGTTCGAAGGTTTTGCCCTTTAAGATTAGCCACTCCGTATTCAGTAACTACATATTGTACATCGGTCCTGGATACGGTGGTATAAATCCCATTAGTCATGGTAGGAACTATTTTAGATTGTAATTTGCCTTCCTTATCTGTATAGGTAGAATATAAGGTCAGGAAAGACTTGCCGCCTTGGGAACGCCAGGCACCCTGAACAAAGTCAAGTTGTCCGCCGGTGCCGGTATACTGCTTAAATGAGATTGCTTCGGAAGCACATTGCCCGGTCAGGTCAACTTCCAGGGTGGCATTAACCGAAATCATATTATCGTTAAGGCCTATGATATAAGGATCATTAACGTACTTGGTGGAGTGCATTTCTACCAGCGGATTATCATCTATAAAATCATATAATTTGCGGGTTCCCAAAGCAAAGGAACCTATCCACTTGTACGGATTATAATTCTTAGTGGCACAGCTTACCACCCCCTGGTTGTAGAGATCCACCATGGTATCAGTTAACATTTCAGAATGAATGCCCAGATTTTTTTTCGTGGTAAGAAAATTAGCAATCGCATTGGGCATACCACCTATGCCAATCTGCAAGCAGGAACCATCCTCTATCATATCAGCGATGTAATGACCAACCGCCTCGTCTTCAGGAGTGACGGGAATCTCCGGCAATTCAAAAAGGGGTATATGATTCTCCACTATGGCACTAATTTCACTTACATGCAGATGATTGCTCCCAAAAGTACGCGGCATATTTTCATTGACCTCTACAATTATATGCCGGGCATTAGCTGTTTTGGCTGTCTCCCAACCCCAATCCACATTACATCCGGTACTGAAAAAACCATGTTTATCCATCGGCGATACCACCATTACTACCATGCTGGCCTGGCGGCATTTGGTTACCATGTCAACGGTTTCCCCCAGACGACAGGGCGTATAGGTAAACAAGCCCTGTCCCACCCAATGCCGGGTAGCTGGACCAACAAAGCCACAATCTATAAGTATTTTGCCTACCAGGTCGGGATGATAGAGATCAAACCAGCGCACATCCACACCACTCACGTAAGTACAGCCTACTAAATTATCATTCAGGACTCTCTTAGCGACTGCGTTTACCAACGCAGTCGGCTGCCCATTGGATAAAGGGGCCACGATTATGTCACCATTCTCAAAAAGCCTGGCAGCCTCCTCCGCACTCTTGGTCTTTTGTTTATAGATTTCCTTCCAGTCATTCAAGCCAAATCCCCCCCATTAATTTCTGCTTACTATTCCAACTTTATGTCCATGCATGGGAATCTCTTACTTCAGGGTATTTCCCATACAATTCCCCTCCTCCGCAAAAATGACATTAGCTTATTGCCAGCTTTATCAAAATCGTGATATTATGTCACCAGGTAAACTTATTTTATGTATTTAGTTTACCTGTAATTTATATTATTTTTATTGCCTGTTACAATATGCTAAACCTGACCATTTCATTTTTCGCTTATTTTGAGAGTACTTTTGGCGTGCGTTCCATAGTGAATTGAACTAGATAAGTGCTGCTTACAAAACTGCTTATAAATACAAAAGGCCGAAGTTTTATCCTCGCTTTCGCAGGACAAACTAAAGAGTATTACACGAAATGCTTATTTGCAGTTTGAAATTATTATGCCTACTATCAATAATATCACATTAATAATTTGAATATTCTCACAATTTAATCCAGGCCTACTATCTATTATTTTATTAATCTTTTGGGGAGGCATTCGCAATGGCAAAAAAGGCCCGCATAATTGTATTAATCCTTGCCCTGTTGGGAGGCTCTATTTGGGGCTATTATCAGTATTTTAATAGCCAATCTGCCAGTATCGAGGCTAGCGGTACCATTGAAGCAACCACCGTGGAAATTGCTGTCCGGGCTCCTGGCATTCTGGAGAGCTTAGCTTTGCAAGAAGGTGCTGAGGTCAAGCAGGATCAGGTGGTAGCCGTGCTCACCCGCAGCGATTTGGAAGCCCAGAAGGAACGTGACGCTATGGGGGTACTGGCTGCTCAGGCTAAGCTCGACGATTTGAAATCAGGGGCCCGCTCCCAGGAAATTAAAGAAGCTGCCAGTAATGTGAATATTGCTCAGACTAATTTGGATAAAGCTAACCGGGATCTGCAAAGGGCCGAATCCCTTTTCAAGGAAGGTGCCTTGTCCCAGGAAAATCTCGATCAAGCCAAAGCTAATGCCTCCCTAAAAAAATACCAATTGGAGGCAGCTGAGGCTCACCAAAATTTACTTGAATCAGGCAATAGGCCGCAACAGATTACTGCTGCGGCTGCTGAATTGGCAAGAAATAAAGCCGTATTACAGGCTTCTGAAAGTGTATTGGCGGATCTGCAGCTAAAATCACCCATCAGCGGCATAGTTCTAAGCCGCAATTACGAACCGGGTGAATTTGTGCAATTAGGAGCTTCCCTGGGTACGATAGCTGATTTAAACCGCATGTGGATTAAGGTGTATATTGCTACTGATGATTTGCCAGCTATCAAGCTAGGACAGCAGGTACATTTTACCGTCAGCGGAGACCAGAGCACCTACTCGGGGAAAGTTAGTCACATAGCCTCCCGAGGTGAGTTTACTCCTAAAACTATCCAAACCCAAAAGGAAAGAAGCAACGTAGTTTTTGCAGTTAAAATAGCTGTTAACAATAATCCTGCCCTAAAAATAGGTATGCCAGCCGATGTGGTTTTTGATCAGGGGAAAGCTCGATGATTGTTACCAATGGTCTGAGTAAAGATTTTGGAGCTACAACGGCCCTGAAAGATATAAATCTGCACGTCCAACGAGGAGATATTTGGGGCCTGGTAGGTCCCGACGGGGCCGGAAAAACCACGCTTATACGCTGCATTTGCGGCTTAATTGAGCCTGATAAAGGTGAAGTGCGTTTACTGGGCCATACACCCGGCAAGGTTGATTCTGTCAGCCAAAGAATGGGTTATATGCCACAGCGCTTCAGTCTTTACGGAGATTTGACGGTAATGGAAAACATCTATTTTTTTGGGGCCATGTACGGTTTGGATAAAAAACTTATTAATGATCGAGCCGAAGAAATATTGGCCCTGACCGGTATGAACGCTTTTAAATCTCGTCTGGCTGATAAACTTTCCGGCGGAATGAAACAAAAGCTGGCCCTTACCTCGGCTCTGATCACCCGCCCTGAAATACTGTTGCTGGATGAACCAACCTACGGAGTTGATCCCGAATCACGCAAAGAGTTCTGGAAAATATTATATAGGCTTAATCAGGACGGTATGACTATTATGGTCTCCACCCCTTATATGGATGAAGCTGAGCTTTGCAGCCAGGTAGCCTTTATTAATGCCGGTATGATTAAAGCCATTGATTCCCCCGTCAAGCTCCGACAATGCTTTGGGCATAGGGTTCTGGAGGTACGCGCAGACAGCAAGGACCCGGCTCTTATGGCAGGCATTCCAGGGCTTCTGGATATATCTTTTTTTGGTTATAAATATCATGTGGTAGTAGATGATGTCCAGTCTTCCAGGGAAAACATTGAACGCCATCTGCACCAGCAAAACATCGTGAATATAAATATTGTGGAAGTTTCTCCATCCATGGAAGACGTTTTTGTGGCTTTGGCAGAAAACGAGGCGGGCAAATGGAATACGCAATAAAAACCTCTAACTTGACCCGAAAATTTGGTGACTTTACGGCAGTCGAGGCATTAAACCTGGAGATTAGTCCAGGTGAAATTTGTGGTTTTCTGGGACCTAACGGGGCCGGCAAATCAACTGCCATTCGTATGCTGTGCGGTATCCTGGAACCCAGTTCCGGCAGCGGGACGGTACTGGGTTATGACCTCTTGCGGCAAAGCGAAGCGATTAAAAAAAGGATTGGCTACATGTCGCAAAAATTCAGCCTATATGACGACCTTAGCGTTATGGAGAATATGGATTTTTATGCTGGCATTTATGATATCCCTTACCGCCAACGACGTCCCCGTTTAGCTGAGATGCTGGAATTGACTCAACTGACCGGCCATGACCGAGAACTGGTAGCCAATCTCAGTGTAGGCTTCAAACAGCGCCTGGCTCTGGCCTGTGCCATTATATCCGGTCCAGACATAGTTTTCCTGGATGAGCCCACCAGTGGAGTTAGCCCCACCTCCCGACGGGCCTTTTTTGATATCATCCATACGCTTTCGCAAGCAGGCACGACGGTAATTGTTACTACTCATTTTATGGACGAAGCCGAGCGGTGTCATCGCATTGCTTTTATATCTAAAGGAATACTATTGGCAATGGATACTCCCGATCAACTGAAAGAAAATGCTATTAGCGGCGTTATGGCGGAACTTAACCTGCCCAACCCCATGGACTGGTTAGCTCGCCTGGAGAAACAGCCCTGGCTTAAGGAAGCGAGTTTACATGGCTCGGCTATTCATGTCTTGCTGGCCGAAGAAGCCGCTCTAAGTTATTTGGAAGCTTTTACGTCCTGCCAACCACACATAATTACCCCGAGTCTGGAAGACGTTTTTATTGCTCTGGCCAAGAGCTCCTAGAATAAATTTAATTTATTTAAAGGCCTAATGAAAGGTGAGGGTGCTATATGAACCTTAATAGGATTTTAGCCGTACTTAAAAAAGAATTTTTGCAGATGAAAAGGGACCGGATGACTCTGGCATTGGTTTTCATGATACCGCTGGTACAATTGCTGCTTTTTGGCTATGCGATTCAAACCGAGGTAAAAAATATTCCCACGGTGGTTTTTGACCAGTCCCTTTCAGCCGATAGTCGCGACGTATTAAATTCCTTCTCGGCCTCGGGTTATTTCGCTATAAAGTATACCGCCAACAGTTATCAGGCGGTAACTCAGCAAATAGATAGCGGCGCGGCCCAGGTAGGTATCGTGTTTCCGCCTGATTTTGCCCGCCAGCTGGCTCGGGGCAAATCAGCATCGGTTCAGGTCATCGTAGACGCAAGTGATAACATGGTTGCCAATCAGGCTATCGCCATCGCCAATTCGATTGGTTTAATCAAGTCCCAACAAATCCTGACCCAGAGGATGAACATGAGCAGCTATCCTCCTTATGATATCAGAGTACGGCCCTGGTATAATCCCGACGGGATTACCGCCTACTATATGGTACCGGCTATCCTGGGAATTATAGTAACCATGACTATGGTTATTATCACAGCGGTAGCCATAGTTCGGGAACGGGAGCGGGGTACCCTGGAGCAGCTTATCGTTACCCCAATTAAGCCGCTGGAACTGATGATTGGCAAAATTCTTCCCTATATTGTCCTGGGTTATTTGCAAATCACCGTGGCCCTGCTGGTAGGAGTACTGATTTTCCATGTACCCATCCGAGGAAGTTTGCTGCAGCTCTATTTATTAACCCTATTTTTCATTACCGCTTCGCTGGGTTTGGGCTTGATGATCTCCAATATAGCTAAAAATCAGATGCAAGCTTTCCAGATGTCCTTTTTTGTTATGCTGCCCAGCATTCTATTATCAGGCTTCATGTTCCCTCGTTTGGCGATGCCAAAATTTATTTATTATCTAAGCTACGTAATCCCGCTAACTTATTACCTGGATATTATCCGGGGAATTATTTTAAAAGGTATCGGCTACCAGTATTTAATGGGCCAGGTCACGGCTCTCTTGGTATTTTCGATCGTAATGATAACCATCAGTACGCTAAAATTCCAGAAAAAAATAGTTTAGTACACTGTCAATGCGAAAAATTTGTATTATTCGTCGCAAATTCTTGTAGACCAGGCGGAGGCTTGAGCAATACTTTATATAATAAGATTGACGGCCAAATATTCATGCAGAAACCCCGACGAGGATACATAGAATTAGGGTTGACCTTGTACCAGGAAAGGTGATATTAAAGTTGGATATCAGAGATAGAATTCTTATAGCCTGCCGGGATCTGGCCCGAACCAAAGGCTTTTACAATCTGAATATGGATGAACTGGCTAAGCTGGCCGGGGTCAGCAAGAGGACCGTCTATCGTTATTTTCGCAGTAAGGAAGAAATAATCGAGGCTACCCTGGATGCTTTTATGGCTCA
>CAZEDT010000104.1:0-6413 GCA_964510795.1 uncultured Syntrophomonas sp. | reverse complement strand
TAATTAATTGTGCCGCCTTTTATTTAAAGTTGGTTGATTTTGATTACAAACAAATAATTGAAAATCACATGATTGGATTATAAGGAGGAGCACAATGCTATCAGAAATGAAATTGTGTGAATTTGTAGATGAACTGGCTTCCAGTTCCCCCGCTCCGGGCGGGGGAAGTGTTGCTGCGGTTAGTGGCGCTCTTGGTTCTGCACTGGTATCCATGGTCTGCCGTCTTACAATAGGGAAAAAAAACTACGAGCTGGTTAATGATGAAATGCAGAAGGTACTCGAGATAGCGGATGGGCTATATAAAGATTTAGTTTCGTTGGTAGACCAGGATACTGATGCTTTTAATAGCCTGATGGCAGCTTTTAAACTGCCAAAAAGTAATGAGGAAGAAACCGAACAAAGAAGTGAACAGATCCAGTCAGCTTATTTAAAGGCAGCCGATATTCCGCTTAATATAGCCAAAGACTGTCTGCAGGTTCTTAGACTCGCTGATAGAATCAAAGATAAAGGTAACAAAAACGCAATAAGTGATATCGGTGTAGCAGCCGAGTCTTCTTATGCTGGTTTGGAAAGTGCTTTGATGAACGTAAAAATTAATCTTGGCTCTATAAAAAATCAGGATTATACCTCCGCCTGTAACCTGGAAATCATTGAATTGCAGACAACGGGTTTGCAGTTGAAAAGTCAAATAGTCGAAACGGTCTATAAAGAACTCGCCTGAAAATTCATATTGGGGATTTTTTGTATATAAGTTTTAGGACTTAACAAAGCCAGTACACGATTTGTGATAAACCCCGAAGGAGGATTGGAATTTTTGAAAACGGATATTGAAATTGCTCAAGAATCGACCATGCAACCAATATTAAATATTGCCAGAAGCATTGGACTAGATGAAGATGATATTGAACTTTATGGCAAATACAAAGCTAAAGTATCACTGGATGTATGGGAAAGGGTAAAGAACAAGCCCTCCGGCAAATTGATCCTGGTAACAGCTATTAATCCGACTCCGGCGGGAGAAGGTAAAACCACTACCACTGTAGGATTGGGAATGGCCTTAAATCGCCTGGGACAGAAAGCTATTATTGCTTTGCGCGAACCTTCCCTGGGACCAAGTTTTGGTGTTAAGGGAGGGGCTGCTGGAGGAGGCTATGCCCAGGTAGTGCCTATGGAAGACATAAACTTGCATTTTACGGGTGATATTCATGCCGTAACCACTGCCCACAATTTGTTGGCCGCTTTACTGGATAACCATATTCATCAAGGCAATGTGCTTAATATTGATCCTCGTCAAGTGGTTTTGCGTCGGGTTATGGATCTAAACGAGAGAGCCCTGAGAAATATAGTCCTGGGTCTAGGTGGTAAAGCCGATGGAATACCACGTGAGTCCGGCTTTGATATTACAGTTGCTTCTGAAGTAATGGCTGCCCTGTGTTTAGCCAGCGATTTAATGGATCTGAAAGAAAGATTCAAACGCATTGTGGTAGCTTATACGTACGATGGTAAACCTGTAACCGCGGACGATTTAAAAGCCGCCGGTTCTATGGCACTTTTGATGAAAGATGCGATAAAGCCCAACCTGGTTCAGACTCTGGAAAATACCCCTGCTTTTATTCATGGTGGACCTTTTGCCAATATAGCCCATGGCTGCAATAGCGTTATGGCCACCCAGATGGGCTTAAAGCTGGGTGATTATTTAATAACCGAAGCCGGATTCGGCGCTGACCTGGGTGCGGAAAAATTCTTTGACCTGAAATGTCGTTATGCCGGACTAAAACCTGATGCCATAGTGCTGGTGGCGACTATCCGCGCTTTGAAAAATCATGGTGGAGTGCCCAAAGAACAACTCTCAGAAATTAATATGGAGGCTCTGGAAAAAGGAGTTGCTAATCTGGAAAAGCAATTAGAAAACCTCAATTATTTTGGTCCACCGGTGATTGTAGCCCTGAATGAATTCCCGGGTGACACCCAGGAAGAAATTGATTTAGTGAAAAATAAATGTACCGCTCTGGGAGCAGAACTGGCAGTTTCACGGGTTTGGGCTGAAGGTGGTAAAGGTGGAGCAGAACTGGCCCAGAAAGTTATGGCCGCAGCTAATAAGCCCAGCAGCTTTAATTTTCTTTATGAATTGGACCTGCCCATTAAAACTAAGATCGAAACTATCTGTAAAAAGATCTACGGTGCTGCTGAAGTCAATTACAGCAAAGAAGCCGATAATATGATCACTCGTTTTGAAAAACTCGGTTATAGTCAATTACCTATATGTATGGCCAAAACCCAATATTCATTAAGTGATGATCCCAATGCCAAAGGTCGTCCCACTGGATTTACCATGACCATTCGAGAAGTGAAACTCTCGGCGGGGGCAGGTTTCATAGTTGCTTTAACCGGTGCTATTATGACCATGCCGGGTCTGGGGAAAACTCCGGCTGCTGAAAAAATAGATATTAAAGCGGATGGAGAAATCGTGGGGCTATTTTAATAAATAAATGAACCTGCTTGTTTTTCCAAAAGCCTTTTCATGTGGTCAGTGATTGATTACATACAAGGGGTTGAAATAATGGATAGTAAATTTGATAAAGAGAAAATAGCACTGGCAGTAAAAATGATTCTGGAAGCGATTGGCGAAAATCCGCAAAGGGAAGGGTTAATGAAAACACCGGAAAGAGTAGCTAAAATGTATGAGGAAATCTTTTCCGGGCTGAATACTGAACCGGCCAATGATTTAAAAGTATCATTTACCGAATTCCATGATGAATTAATACTGGTAAAAGATATTCCACTCTATTCCATGTGTGAGCATCACTTGCTGCCTTTTTACGGGAAAGCTCATGTGGCCTATATTCCCAGGGGTGGAAAAGTGCTGGGCATCAGCAAACTGGTGCGGGTGGCGGAATCCTATGCGCATCGGCCTCAGCTTCAGGAGAGATTGACCTCCCAGATTGCGGACTGTATTTTCGATAGCATAAAACCTCAGGGAGTGGGTGTTGTCATTCAGGCTGAACACATGTGTATGACCATGCGGGGGGTAAGAAAACCGGGAGCGGTAACGGTTACTTCAGCCGTTCGAGGTATCTTTGAAACCCGCACCCAGACGCGCTCTGAACTGATGTCCTTGATTCTGAGGGACTAATACTGCTTACATAACAAAATAACTTAGGGGGGCAAGATCCTGATAACTCTGGATTTTGTTCCCCTTATTTCAAGAGCCCAGTTCCCTGATCATTTGCAATAGCTGTTGTTTATTAGTAGGAACTGCTAAAGATCCCTTAGTAAGCTTTGCCCGCTGTAGTTCTTCCCCGACTTCAAGTATCCACGGTTTCTGTAGATGGGCTTCATTCAATATGGTTTGATCAGCCAGGATGGTTGCCGGGCTCCCCTGGGCCAGGACTCGGCCATTATCCATTATTAAAACTGCCTCTGACCAGGCATAGGCCATATCTACATCATGGGTAGAAATTATCAGGGTGCTCCCCTTTTTATGTTGTTCCTCCAAGGCATCAAGAAGTATATTCGAATTGAACGGGTCTAATCCCGCCGTCGGTTCGTCGCAGATTATGATTTCCGGGTCCATAACCAATACCCCGGCCAGGGCTACCAGTTTTTTTTGCCCCATGCTCAAAAAATGGGTAGCTTTATTAAATAACTCGCTAATGCCCAGTTCTTCACCTACCCGTTCTATTCGCAGCCGGACTTCCTTATTACTATAACCCAGGTTCATTAAACCGAAGGATATATCCTGATACACGCTGGCTGAGAACAATTGATTATCCGGATTCTGAAAAACTATGCCCACTTTTCTTTTTAACTCCTGTAAATAGCTTTTTGCATATGTATACTCACAGCCTGCATACAACAGCCTGCCGTGATTAGGTTTCAAAAGCCCATTACAGTGCAAAAAGAAGGTGGTTTTACCAGCTCCATTAGCCCCCAGAAGAGCGGTTTTGCTATTACTTTTAATAACCATATTAATACCCTGTAAAGCAACAGTTCCATCGGCATATTTATAGTGCAGATCTTGAGCCTCTAAAATACATGAGGACAAACTAATACCTCCCGGAATAATGTAGTAAGAACAACAGGACGTCAAATCCCAGGATAGCACCCATATTCAAGGCTTTGAAATAATAGGCTTCCTCAACTACCCTAAAATGACCGGCAAACCCCCTGGATACCAGACAGTTGTATGCATCCTCACTAGCTTTCAGACTCTTCATAAGCAAATTTGAACACAATAAGGCTAATGACTTCATACTACCCATAAACCCCCGGTAACCACCTCTGGATAACTGAGCAACATAGATTTCTTCAACAGTACGCAAAAGCATAAAAATATTGCTATAAATAATGGTCACCAAATCAATTAAAACCGGTGGCATTTTAAGGCGCCGTAAAATATAAATGAGCTGGGTGATGGGAGTGGTTAAAGCTAGAAAATACAAACAACTGACTGCCGCCAGTGATTTGACTAACAAATGCCCCGCCTGACTTAAAGAATCCGCAGTTACCCCCAGCTGAATTGCCCCCCAGTTCAAGCAATAGATATAATCTGTCAAATGGTTCCCCAAGCTGATTGCCACGGTTAAACACCCCATGAGCAAAAAGCCCATGGGGATAGCCATTATTTTTAAGAAAAATCGTCCCTCAACTCTGGCCTTAACCAGTAATAAATAAGACATCAAACTTAAGACCAGGACTGACAGCAGATAGGAATCCATACTTATAACCAGCAATAAGGTACTAATGGCTAAAACCATCTTCTCCACCGGGTGCATATCCTTTAAGGGTGAACAGTAGGCTATCTGATCAATTCCGATCACTCTGCACCTCAGCCAATTTTCTTTTTTGACCGGATTTGTAACCTAGATAGAAGCAGATGAAGCCACTGCCTAGCGCGGCCTGCACTGAAAAGAGCATACTTTCAATCTCCCCGCTGGGTGGTTCCCAGATCGGTTCGAACCAGGGTTGGTAGCCAGGATTGACTTCTGCAATCATGGCTTCGGCCTGAGCATCAGCACCGGCAAACTCTGCACCTTGATTGGACCACAGGGAAAATAGTATTAAACCCAGTAAAGATACCAGTAATACAATATTCATTTTGCTAGTTTTCACAATTGCTCTCTCCTATCCTTCTATATAGCTGTAGACTCCTGATGTCCTCCCGGCTGTAAGTATAGAGCAGATTCATAACTAGAACGGTTAATATGCCCTCGGCAATAGAAATCGGAATCTGGGTAATGGCAAATATAGCTGAAAATTTAACCAACGAGGCATATATTCCTCCGACTTCAGCCGGATGAGCCAGCGCCATCTCCAAAGCGGTCAATACATAGGTTGCCAAGCTCCCCAGAGTAGCTGCCAGAAATACTGATAAGCTACGATTTAGTCCAATTTTTTTGCAACCTATGTATATTCCATAGGAAACAAATGGACCTACTATGCCCATGGAAAAAACATTCGCTCCCAGAGTAGTAATACCCCCATGAGCAAGCAGCAGTGCTTGAAACAAAAGCACAATAACCGCTATGACCACCATAACTGCAGGGCCAAAAAGGATAGCTCCCAGTCCCATTCCGGTCGGATGCGAACAACTTCCGGTAAGCGAAGGCAGCTTGAGAGCTGACAGGACAAAGGTAAAAGCCCCCACAAAGCCCAGTAATAAAAGCGTTTTGGGATTATCTTGCACGAACCTGTTAATCGCCCTGATACTAATAAACAGGAAAGGCAAGGCTGCTAAAAACCAAAAGGCGGCCCATTTGACAGGCAAGAACCCCTCCATGATGTGCATCCCCACTACAATACAAATAGCATTCATACTATTTCCCCCTATTCTTTTTCAGTCTCCAAAATAAAAGCTATTTTCACCGGCGTGAAACTCCCTCCCTCCCATTCCAGGTAAGTCATGGAAGCTGGTTCCAGGGAGGTTTCCCACATACCATTACCTCCGTTCAGATGATTTATCAGCGTTTTTATTAGCCCTCCATGGCTGACCACCAATACCGTCCCGCTGTGTTGGGCTACAATTTCCTCCAGTGCTGGCAGAGATCTTGCCAATACGTCATCAAATGATTCCCCACCTGGTACCTTCACCAGACGAGTATTGTGAAACCAGTTATCAAACTCTTGCGGATATCGCTCATAAACCTCCGAAAAGGTCAAACCTTCCCAATGACCGAAACTAATCTCTCGCAGCCTTGGATCGCAGTTAACCTCTAGCTTATTTTCTCGGGCGACTATTTCAGCGGTTTCCCTGCCTCTAGATAGGTCGCTACAGTATATGGCCTCAATTTCTTCATTATCACACAGGTAGGAAGCCACCATTTGAGCTTGCTTGCGACCAAAATCATTCAAGGCAATATCAGTATGTCCCTGATATTTTTGCAGAGTATTCCATTCCGTCTGTCCATGTCGCA
>CAZEDT010000103.1:0-6478 GCA_964510795.1 uncultured Syntrophomonas sp. | reverse complement strand
CTGTGGTCGCAATTAAGGAAACACCCTTCGGGCACTACAGATTTGACCTGAAGGTCAATATTAAGGTTGATAGGTAAGAAAACTCAGGCAGCCGACGTCCAAGGATGGACTAGTGTCGCGGTGCCAAGGATGGCAAGGAGCGACCGCTGTCGCCTAAAGGCTCGGTGTAAGCCGAGTTTTCTTAATAATTCAATTAAAACAAAAACCTGACAAAGTACAGAACTGTGATTATATAAAGATAAGCATAAGAAGAGCCCGCGATTGAGGCGTACAATAAATACGCTGATTGAGCGGGCTTTTTCACACTTCCATTATAAGTGTGACCAGGACATTCAACGTCTGCTATAGTTACTCCTTACTATCCAAATCATAATATTTTCGCCGGCTTAGCCCGTCTTTTAAATAGTAGTGCTGATCTTCCTGAATTACATAACCCAGTTCCTGGAGATGGCGCAGGTGAGCTAAAACATGAACCTGCTCATAGATGTAAAAGATTTGCTCAGGCTTGGGTGGATGCCTGTAAACAGGATATTCACGAGCAATATCAGCCAGGCTATGATGACCGCTATTAAGCAAATCAACTATGCGCCGCTCGCGATCGTAAATGATATCCCGATATGCTATCAGACGTCTGGATATATCCTCTTTTATTATTGCCTCACCGTGACCGCTAATCATGTAGTCCGGTTTCAAGGCTAACAATAGATCTATGGATTGGAGAAAATCTGTTAAAGAAGAATTCATATTAGCATACCAGGGACCGAATGTAGAAAAGTCAATATCAGCCGTAAAAATAAACCCTTGTTCAGGGAAGAGGAACCCACAATGACCCGGTGAATGACCAGGCAGATGGAGGACTTGCAGATTGGTTGAACCGAGGCTTATTACCTGTTTATCCTCTAAAAATCCATCAATGCTAGTGCTTTGATATTGAACTGCTTGTAAATACAGTTTATGCCAGGAAGGATCCTTGGCCAGTGCTTTTAAACCAAATACCTCCAAATACTTATCTGCCGACTGAGCAATGGCCTGATCAGCCTGATGCATTAGCACCTTGCTGGTGGGAAAACAATTATTATTTAGACAATGGTCTATATGCCCATGCGAGTTTATAATAAGGTCTAATTCTTGCTCTATTATATTTGCATGCTCGCTGGCCCCAAAACCGGTATCTATTAAACAACTGACTTCGTCATCAATCCACAGACAATTGCAGCTCGGATACTGAAAGCGCTGAACATCAATCACTGTAATATGTTTATCAATCTTAAACAAGAAATAAAGCCTCCTTAGCCACGCTGCGCAACATTACCTCGATCCCAAAGCTATATTATATTTCGATAAGCAAATATTAATTACCTCCATATTTTATCACCTGAATTAAGATACGGCAAAAAAGGCTCAACAATCAGTTATATACTGATGATTGAGCCTTAAATATTGTATACCGAGGTTAAACAATGAATAGTATAACAACTTGTCCTTTAGAGGACCTTGGTGATACCGTTGTATATCCTGCCGTGAGTTGTGTCGACGGTTATCAGCATGTCATCATGGAGGATGGTGGTTGCATTCCGCGCACCTACGATTACAGGGATTCCCAAAGTCAAAGCGATGATAGCGGCATCAGAGGTTAAACCTCCGGCTTCAGCGATTATAGCCTGCACCTGCCCCAGGTAGGGTGGAAAAGCTGCATTAGCGGCATTAACCACCAGAATGTCACCAGGTTGAATTTTCTCTAAATCTTCATCCCGCAGAATTACCCGCACATGCCCACTCACTGGCTTGGTCCCGATTCCCATGCCTTGCACCAATACTTCTCCCACCACATGCACCTTGATAAGATTAGTACCGCCAGAGATGCCGGATGGACTGCCGGCGGTAAGCACAACCATATCACCGCGCTTTATATAGCCTTTTTCCAGACAGGAGGCCAGTGACTCATCCAGTAATTCATCGGTTCCCTGGGTTTCCCGGGCTAAAACAGGATTTACTCCCCATACCAAGGCCAGTTTTTTTAGGATTCTGGGATTCGGTGTCACCGCGAGTATCTTGGCTTCAGGCCGGTACTTGGCTACCATGCGGGCGGTGGTCCCGGTCTGGGTAGCGGTTATTATCGATGAAATACTCAGGTTACTGGCGGTAGCACAGGTTGCATAACTAATAGCATCAGTAACCGAGAGGGTTCCCTGCAGGCGCTTTTTCTTGAGTATTTCCTTATAAGGCAGAGCTTCTTCTGCTCGCCTGGCTATTCGGGCCATGGTTTCCACGGCTTCGACCGGATACTTACCGGCGGCGGATTCCCCGGAAAGCATGATGGCATCGGCACCGTCAAAGATAGCATTAGCTACATCGGAAACTTCTGCCCGGGTGGGCCGAGGATTTACGATCATGGAGTCCAGCATCTGGGTAGCTATAATAACTACTTTTCCAGTATAATTACATTTTTCTATGACTCGCTTTTGTACCAGAGGGACCTCTTCCGCAGGGATTTCCACCCCTAGATCACCGCGGGCTACCATGACTCCGTCAGCCACCTTGATAATATCCTCCAGGTTGTCTACCCCGCCCTGGCTCTCAATCTTGGCAATAATATCAATATCAGCTTCTCGCTCTTCCAGAATGCGCCTAATTTCTAAAACATCTTCAGCGCTCCTGACAAAGGAGGCGGCAATAAAGTCAAGTCCCTGATCAATAGCAAAATTAATATCCTCTCTGTCTTTAGGACTTAGAAAGGGCATATTAATCCTTACCCCGGGCACATTGATACCCTTTTTTTCTCCCATTTCTCCCCCGTTTACAACGGTACAGACAATATCGGTGTCAGTCGTTTCTTCCACATGCAGATTGATCAGTCCATCGGCAATCAGAATAGTACTTCCCGGTTCTACCTCCAAAGCCAGCCGGTTATAACTGACCTGAACTGCGTTCTCATCGCCTAGAAGTTCCCGAGTAGTCAGTATAAATCGTTGCCCGGCCTGCAATTTTATTTTGGGCACCTTAAGTTTGCCAGTACGTATCTCGGGGCCTTTGGTGTCCAGCATAATAGCTATGGGCTGATCAAGCTCATTCGCTACCCTGCGGACCAAGTCTACCCGACCTTGATGTTCTTCATGAGTTCCATGGGAGAAATTAAGACGTACTACATTCATGCCGTTTTGGATCATCATTTTTATCTTGTCTGCTTCCTCGCTGGCAGGTCCAATTGTACAAATAATTTTAGTTTTACGCATTAAGCACCTCTATCTAAATTGAAAGTATTCGCGCTATTTCAAACATACCCAGTTCCAGGGTTTTAGATCCATTGATGATTTCCTGGAGTGGTATAGAAAGAATTCTATTGCCATCATACGCTACCATAAGATTGCGTTTGCCTTCTTCAATTAAATCCACCGCTGCCTTACCCATCTGGGAGGCCAGGATGCGATCTTGAGCGGTAGGCGTGCCCCCCCGCTGAATATGGCCCAGGATACTGACCCTGGTATCATGCCCGGTCTTGTTCTCGATTATATCTCGCAACTGCATGGATGAGTAAACACCTTCGGCTACGATAATAATACTGTGTACTTTGCCGCGCTGAATACCTTTATTAATTTTGTCGATAACTTGATCTAAATCCGGTGCAATCTCCGGGATTAATATGGATTCAGCTCCTCCGGCTACCCCGGCGGCCAAGGCTATCTCACCGCAATGCCGACCCATAACTTCAATAATAAAATTGCGCCCATGACTGCTGGCAGTATCGCGGATACGGTTAATGGCCTCCAGAACAGTATTAACGGCTGTATCAAAACCAATTGAACGAGTATATACAACATCGTTATCGATAGTAGCCGGTATGCCAATCACATTAATTCCCAGCTTGGAGAATTCATACCCGCCTCGTAAACTGCCATTGCCGCCGATAACTACTAAGTTTTGTATATTATGGGCTACTAAGGTATCACGCGCCTTTTCCTGGCCTTGCAAAGTTCTGAATTCTTCCGAACGGGAGGTCCGTAACACTGTACCCCCACGCTGGATGATGTCAGCTACGGAGCCAGCGCCCATCTTGGATAAATCTCCTTTGATTAAACCTTCGAAGCCCTGATCAACACCATAGACCTCCATATTCTTGTAGATGGCTGTACGAACAACTGCTCGTATAGCGGCATTCATGCCTGAAGCATCTCCGCCGCTGGTTAGAATCGCCAGCCTATGCAGAGCACTCACCTCCATTTTCGCTTTGCTAGCCTTTAATCTCACCCCCGCTCATTACAAAGCCGTAACGGTGGGAGATTTCCGCATTACCCCGTATCTTCATGGCTGAGGTATGCTCGGTAAATTGAACCAGTAATACTTCACCTTTATCCAGTTTTTCGGTATGGTGGAATTTGGTATCCCTACCTCTGGTTAAACCGATAATAGTCACGCCATTTTCCAGAGCCTTGATTACAATATAGTCTTCTCCATAATGGTTTTCATTCATGCATTTTCCTCCTTATATCAACGTCAAATTACTAACCAAACCATACATTAGTCTTTCCATAAAGAGCGCTGAGCTCCTTCTTTAAGTCCAGACCGGGAGCAACATTATATTTTTCCGCCAGAACGATTACTCTCTTTTGTGGCAAATGTAAGATTACTTCGCTATCTCCGGGATAAGCCTTCAATATTTTAATAAGTTCCCGTTTACCATCATCATCAGTTTTTTCATAGGGCAAGCGCACATTCAATTCTTTAATCACAGGGTTTAAGGCTGATACCCGGCGGACGGATATTTTCACCTGCTCCTCCCGACGATCCAAAAATCCTTCGACCAAAATGGCCTGGTCGGTATCTAGCTTGTTAACATTAGCTTGATAGGATGAAGGGAAAAGCATCATATCCATACGCCCGCTCAAGTCTTCCAACTGGAAACGGGCATAGGGCTCTCCCTTCCGGCTGATCTTCTTACTCAGATTGGTAGGCAACCCGGCTACGCGTACATAATCTTCACTGTCTCCATTTTCCAGTTCCCCTATCTCTTCCGTGCTTACCAAGGGAATTATAGTTCGGTATTGATCCAGCGGATTCTGCGAAACATAGAACCCCAGTACTTCCTTCTCACGGTTCATTCTCTCACGGTCGTCCATTTCACCCTTGACCTGGATGCGCGGTTCTTCTATTAATAATTCAGCACTATCTCCAAATAAGGATAGCTGTTGCGAGTTTTCACTCTGCTTGATCTGGGCAGCCAGTTCCATGCATTGGTCCATTATTGACAGGGCCTGTTTACGACTGATTTGGAGCGAATCAAAACAACCTGCTACTATAATATTTTCCATTACCCGTTTATTTATTTGCGACAAATCTACCCGCTGGCAAAAATCAAAGAGCGAGTTAAAATTACCTTGCTTGCGAGACTGTACAATATTTTTTACCGCATTAACCCCTACATTTTTAATGGCGCCCAGACCGAAACGGATTCCTCCCGAACCGACCGTAAAATTCTCATAGCTCTCATTAATATCTGGCGGCAGAATCTCTATTCCCATGTTTTTGCATTCCTTGATATAGAAAACCACTCGATCCTGGTGATCGATAACACTGCTTAGAAAAGCGCACATGAACTCCACCGGATAATAAGCTTTTAGGTAGGCAGTCTGATACGAAATCATGGCATAAGCCGCCGAATGGCTCTTGTTAAATCCGTAACCAGCAAAGCTCTCCATGATATCAAATAGGCGCGAAGATACATCTTCGCTGATATGGTTCTGAGCTGCCCCCTGAATAAACTTATCACGCTGGGCCATCAGTACTTTGACCTTCTTTTTACCCATGGCGCGGCGCAGTTCGTCAGCCTCACCCATGGTAAAGTTGGCTAAATCCGAAGCTACCCTCATAACCTGCTCCTGGTAGAGAACGACTCCATAGGTTTCCTGGAGAATATCTTCCAGGCGAGGATCAATATATTCAATTTTTTGACGACCATGCTTACAATTTATAAAATCCTCCACCATACCGCTGCCTAGAGGTCCCGGACGATAGAGCGCAATGATCGCAATCAAGTCTTCAAAGCGACTGGGCTGCATTTCATTTAAGATACGGCGCAGGCCGTCACTTTCCAACTGAAATACACCGATAGTATTTTTATTCTGCAGAAGCTTATAGACTGGCTCTGCATCCAGCGGCAGATTATCAATGTCCAAGTCTATATTACGCGTCTTTTTAATTATTTCCAGGGCTCGGTCGATTACAGTGAGAGTTCTGAGTCCCAGTATATCCATTTTCAAAAGGCCTATATCCTCAACAGTTTCTTTAGCAAACTGAGTAATGATATGACCGTCCGAGGTCTTCTGTAAAGGAACTATGGAACTCAGGGCTTCGCGGCCAATAACCACCCCGGCAGCATGAATGGAGGCATGGCGTGGCATACCCTCAATGGCGCGAGCCAGATCAATAATTTTGCGGGTATCATAGTTATTCTGATAGGCCTGCATTAAGTCAGGAGATATAT
>CAZEDT010000102.1:0-6661 GCA_964510795.1 uncultured Syntrophomonas sp. | reverse complement strand
AATGCCGGGGTATCCTTGGCATAAACGATGCCTTTGCCCAGTATTCTTTCGCCAAAATCGGCAAAGAAAGCTACGACTTCAGGCAGAGTGTCATTGCCAGGAATTAATTCGAGAAGTTTCATATATCTTACAGGATTGAAGAAATGGGTTCCCATCCAGTACTGTCTGAATTCCAGCGGCATATCCTCAACGATTTTGTTGATGGAGATACTGGAAGTGTTGCTGGTAACAAAAGTTCCGGGCTTAATGTTGGCAGCAATATTTTTCAGAACAGCTCTTTTGATGTCCATGACTTCAGGAACAACTTCTACAACCCAGTCACATTCAGCCAATACGCCAATGTGGTCTTCTGTGTTGCCACAGGTTACCAGGTCGGCATCAGTCTTGATCTGAAATTGTGCCGGTTTGGATTTCAATAAAATGGCTTTGTTGCCTTCCGCAATTCTATTTCTGAAAGCAGGGCTGTCCGTGGTTAAGCCAGCGGCTTTTTCTTTATCGGTAAGCTCTCTCGGAACGATATCGAGCAGGTAGCTGCGAATGCCTGCAGCGGCTAATAGTGCAGCGATACCTCCACCCATGGTTCCCGAACCAATTATTGCGACTTTCCGAATTCTCTTTTTCAAAAATATTACCTCCAATCTTGCTATCCGTTAATGGTTAGCCTGTTTAGCTACTAATAAGGGTTAGGTACTTTAATAAAACCACCCAAATAATACCGGAGTCTAAAATCTTTTGCCTTTTATACAACCCCCCCTTTCAACATTTTTTTGGCTTGTCTAATTTATTAATGTTGCAATTCCCATGCCAGCTATGTGAATTAAATTACTAATCATCTGTTCCCAAGCACAAACGCCTAGAATTCCCGTCTAAGCAGCTTGTTTGACTCCGACATTTTTCTCCTTTTAGGCCTGTTTGATTGAGCCAAATTAAAAGTGTGCCGCCCACGGTCGTCAATATGTGTCATAATGTACCAAGTAACTTTATTTAGTTTTAAACGTTGTTTTGGAACCGTATTATTTCATGAATTTTCGCAATAATTATTCATCTCTTTCCAATCAATTCTGATTACTACGGGTCCAAATTTTCATATCCTGGGCTTCTTTTATCAACTCATCCTGGAATTGAGGATGAGCTATAGCTATTAATGCTTCGGCTCTCTTCCAGGTAGACATTCCTTTTAGCAGAGCCATGCCATTTTCGGTAACCACATACTGAACAACAGCACGCGGGAGCGTTGTTATCGATCCTCTGCTGAAGGTTGGGACAATCCGTGAGTGTAAGTTGCCTGCTTTATCCGTATAAGCAGAACTCAAACAAATTAGGCCTTTACCCCCATGTGAATTAAAAGCTCCCATGATAAAATCTAGCTGTCCGCCAGTTCCTGAGATTTGCCGCACTCCAGAAGATTCGGAACTTACCTGGCTAAATAAATCGACCTCCAGGGCACTGTTAATGGCCAAGACTTTATCATTGAGCGCAATCATCTTCGGGTCATTAGTGTAATGGCAGGGATAGGAAGCACAGATAGGATTATTATCTAGAAAATTATAAAGCTTGTCTGTGCCCATGGCGAAGGTATAGACCATTTTATTACGATCAATATTTTTGCGGGCTCCGGTAATGCGACCGGAATCGTACATATCTACAAAGGAATCCACCAGCATTTCGGTGTGTATACCCAGATCCTTGATATCACTTTTGGCAATATTGGCACCAACCACATTGGGTAATCCTCCAATACCCAACTGCAAACAGCAGCCATCTTCAATTTCGCGCATTACATATTCAGCTATTTTGTAATCAATGGGATTGGGCTGGGCGGCAGGCAATTGCACCAGAGGGTTATTTTTTCCTTCAACGATAAAGTCTACATTGGAAACGTGTATATTTTCTGAATTACCACCCAGACATTGCGGCACCGAGCTGTTTACCTCGACGATAACCGTTGTGGACTTGTTTATGTAGGCAGCCGTAATGGAATTGCTCGTACCCAGATTAAAAAATCCCTTGGCATCCATGGGTGCAACGCTAATCATAGCTACATCATTATTTATATACTTGTGAACCGAGCGACTGCCCTGGTGATAACAAAGGGGAACATAAAAACACATGCCCTGATCAGCCAGTTTGCGAGACAAGCCCCCAAAATGCCAGTCATGCATCAGAATATGCTCCTGTTCAGGGTCTGCTTCGATAACTTTAGGAAGCTGAGTAAAGGATACGCTATATAATTCCAGGTCATACAGTTGATTAATACGTTTTGCCAGTGCCTCGTCCAGAGCTTCAGGGAACATGGCAAATTCACTATAAAATATTTTATCTCCGGATTTAACTAGCTCTACAGCTTTATCAGCACTAAGCAGCTTTTCTTCATACTGCCTTCTGTATACGTCGATCATAGCAACTCTCCTATACAGGATTTTGTCCATACGGCTTTAAGCCATGCATTGACATGCTGTTGTGTAAAGCCCGCCTATAACCAATGCTGGCTGTAAAGGCGGGCTTGAAGTTTCGGTTATCTCCTATTCTGAAGAAGCTTATTTACCTTTAAATACGGCTGGTCTGGATTCCAGGAATGCTCCCATGCCTTCCTTCTGATCTTCAGAAGCAAACAGCATGGACCAGGCAATCTGTTCTGACTTTAAGCCAGACTTGATATCCAGATTCATGGAGTTATTGATACAGGCTTTAGCTTCGCATAAGGCCAGCGGAGATTTCTTGGCGATTTTCTTGGCTATCTTCTTAGCAGTATCCATAACCTCAGCAGCAGGAACCACCATATTGATCAGGTCCATTTGTAAGGCCTGTTGAGCATTGAAGAAATCACCGGTAAAGATATAGTATTTTCCGGTGCATATGGAACCGGAACGAATCCATCTCTGGGTTCCGCCGCCGCCAGGCATAATTCCCAGATTAATTTCAGGCATACCAAAAGTAACATCATCGCCGGCAATACGAATATCGCTGGAAAGAGTAAATTCAAATCCGCCACCTAAGGCAAGTCCTCTCACAGCAGCTATGGACGGTTTGTGATTGTCTTCAAGGGCAGCCTGTACTCTGTGAACGCCATCCAGATAATCGCGAGCTTCAAAGGCGGTCATTTTAGCAACTGCAGCCAGATCAGCACCGGCACAGAAGACCTTTTCATTGCCGCATATAATTATTACTCTTACTTCCGGGTCGTAACTGTAGGCATTCAGGACGTTGGTTGTTTCCTCCAGCATTTTTGCGTTTACGGCGTTCATAGCTTTGGGACGATTGTACTGTATGTACCCGATACCATCCTCAACATACGCCAATATGGTTTCATAGGTTAATCCAAGATAGCTTTCTGACATATAAAATACCTCCTTATATTTAACAATATTTGATAACCTTTAAACTGCTGACCAAGCCAGAATTTTACCCACCAACCCGGCACCCAGGCTCCTGAGTTTCTTATCCCCTCAGCTTTTGATTCTAGGGAATGTATCTCAGTCTTCTAGCCTCAGAGCGCAGCCAATCTCTAAAATCTGGATGCGCAATATTAATCAAGTCTTTAACACGTGTTCTCATATCATTGCCCTTTATGTGCGCTACTCCGTATTCGGTTACAATGTTCTCAGCATCCTGTCGAGAGGTGCTTACAAATGAACCTGGAGTGAGTATGGGGTTAATGGTGGAGTGCCGTTCTCCATTTTTATCAGTAAACGTGGAATTAAGGGTCAGGAAGGATTGTCCACCTCTGGAACGCCAAGCTCCCTGTACAAAATCGGTTTGACCGCCAGCTCCAGAATACTGAACGGGTCCGTGTGATTCTGAGGCGGCTTGTCCGGAAAGATCAACTTCGATGGTTCCGTTTACCGATACCATGTTGTCATGTTGCCCAATTATAAAGGGATCATTAACATATGAAGTACAATGCATTTCTACCATGGGATTGTTGTTAATAAAGTCGTAAAGCTTTTTCGATCCAAATGCGAAGCAGCCCACCATCTTGTACCTATTAATGTTCTTTCTGGCACAGTTGAGGGCCCCACAATTATAAAGATCCACCATGGAATCAGTTAGCATTTCAGAATGAACACCCAGGTCTTTTTTATCCTTCAGACAATTGGCAATAGCGTTGGGCATTCCGCCAATTCCGATCTGCAGACACGCCCCATCTGGTATAAGTTCCGCTACATACTGACCAATCATTTCATCTTCTTGGGAGATTAAAACCGGGGGAAGTTCAACCAGCGGAACATGGTTTTCGCATACGGCGGAAACCTCGCTGATATGAATGTGGTTGTTGCCAAAGGTCCGGGGCATATTCTCGTTAACCTCGAGCAATGTCTCTCTAAATGCTCCCGACTTAGCCGAACCCCATCCAATATCTACATTTGCGCCGGTACTGAAGAAACCATGTTCATCCATAGGCGAAACCACGCAGGCTACAGCTCCTTTGGTCAGGTGAGATCTATGTTGGGTTACTACGTCAATCACATGGCCAAGCCGGTTAGGGCTGTAGGTATATATACCCTTTTGGACACCTAATCGCACAGCTTCGCCTACAAATCCGCTGTCGATCATTATTCTATCCTGTAGCTCAGGACTAAGAATATCCATCCATTTGATATCTACTCCGCCCACCCAGGATATATCTCTCAGGTCGCCTTCGCGAACCCTTTTAGCTATAGCATTTCCAATTGCCGGTGGTGCACCGTTAGCCAAGGGAACAAGTACACCGTCTCCGTTTTTTAATAACTTCACACAATCCTCAGCACTGCCTAATTTCTGGCTGTACATCGTCGCCCAATTGTGTTTCATTACTGATCCCCCCATTATTCGTGCCATTTCAAGGATCTTATTCATGTAACTTATCAAAAATAATTATTATGACTAAAACAATCTGTTTATTAAGTTTGCGCCGGGCAGGTGATAGGGCTTTCCCTTTCACCAACCCGTGCGCAAATTAGTTAACAGCTATTGTTTACCTGGTTAAACATTTGTCTATGGGTTGGGATTTAGTATTCGAATATTTCTACTGGTGCCTCCATTGCTGATGTATCACCAATCTGAAGCAGCTCTAGAACATGCCATACATTGGGAACTGCATTATTCAGATAGTAACGAGCGGAGAAGACTTTGCCCAGGTAGAAGTTGTAATCGTAATGATCAGGACCCAGTTCTTCCATACGAGCCAGCGCAATTTTAGCCTGGTCAAGGAGCAGATAACCGCAATAAGTCTGAGCAGTAGCGGTAAGAATACGGCGGGCATAAGTTGCCATTAGCCCAGCTTTACCACTCTGTACATACTGACCAACAGTCATCTGGATTTGACGATAGGCGCCCAAGGCTTTTTCCAGATGAGCCATTTCTTTATCCAGTCCTGCTAATTGGCCTTTGTTTTCAGCTAGGAATGTGTCGACTTCTCCCAATATACTTGCAAATATGGAGCCTTTTTTCTGCATCCATTTACGGCCTATTAAATCCAGTGACTGAATATAGTTGGTTCCTTCCCAGATGGACCAGATTTTGCAATCGCGAGCCGAGTTAGCAGCCGGATAGTCTTCACAGAATCCATATCCGCCGTAGGATTGTAAGGATTCAGAAATTAGGCCCCAAGCTTCATCACTGGGATAAGCTTTACAGAGTGGAGTCAGCATATCCAGTTTGTCCTGGGCAAACTTTCTGCTTTCTGGAGTAGCGGAAAATTCACGAGCATCTTCATAATAGTAGCATTTTGCCAATAGGGCTCTACAAGCTTCAGTAGTAGCTTTATTTAAAAGATACATACGTTTTACGTCTTCATGTTGGTTGATACTTACCTTGCCGGATTTGGGATTAGTTAAGAGATTACCTTGAACACGGTCTTTGCCATAATCTTTTGCGTTCCAGTAAGCATTAGCTGTTACAGCCAGTGAAAGTCTGCCGGTGTCCAGGCGAGCTTCATTCATCATGTTGAACATCTGTACAATACCCATGCCTACACCGTTTTCATCCGGAGCAGGTCCCATCAGCCAACCGCGGCAGTTGTTTTCTTCACCAAATACTAACTGACAGGTAGCTGAACCTTTAAGGCCCATTTTGTGTTCGATGCCAGCGGTCTGGACATCGTTGTCGGAGAAGGAACCATCTTCGTTAACCCACTGTTTAGGAGTAATAAAGAGTGATAATCCCTTGGTTCCAGGAGCAGCGCCTTCTACTCTGGCTAGAACCAGATGAATGACCTGATCTATATCATCGCGGTCTCCAACAGTTATAAATATTTTTTGACCTTTGATTTTGTAAATTTTCGGATCATCGGTAGGAATAGCTTTAGTTAAGAGTTCGCCGACGTCAGAACCAACACTGGGTTCAGTCAGACACATGGAACCTCCCCAGGTACCGTCAAATAAGTGCGGCAGGAACATCTCTTTTAAATAATCCTGAGCATAATGATAAACAACACTAGCTACAGCTCCACCGTTGGATACATAGGACATCAGTGACGGGTTAGCAGCAGACATCATTTCCCATAACAGGAAATATATAGTTAAGGGTATTCCGCCTTCGGCATCGAGATCAAAGGTGCTGGAACCCCAGCCCTGATCCTGAAGGAATTTAATCGCTTTGTGGAATGAAGGAGGTAAATAAACCTTGCCATCTTCCCAGCGAGCGCCGATCTTATCAGCATCATCAGCGGTAGGAGCTACGA
>CAZEDT010000101.1:0-6908 GCA_964510795.1 uncultured Syntrophomonas sp. | reverse complement strand
GGACGTTCTTTTTGTTTGGCACTTCAAAAGCACAAGTCAAACAAAAAGAATGTCCCTCTGTTGGCTCCTTTACCCAGCTCCTAGAAAATAACAATACCGGTCCCCTTAACGCGAGTAATTGAAAGACATTAGTTAAATCGTGTCGTGAACTTGAACTAACAAAGCCAACAAAAAGAACGTCCCTTTTTTGGCTCGGGGATGAACAAGAGAACCGTCCCCTTGTTCACTTTTACTGCGCATTATCTATAAACTATGAAGCTCGTATAGTGTGTAACTAATACTAATTAATCTTCGCTGCAAAATGTTTCACGTGAAACATTTTGTATTAAATATTGGGAAGTAACGGGGCGGAGGGCTGAATCTTTTTATGAGGCACATTAAAATCGCGCTAATCTTCTTAAAGCCGTGTTCGACCTGTTCCTTTGCTGTTCATAATCTAGCAACTGCGAAAGTTAAGTGATCCCTCGAAAAAATGGTTTTATGAGTGCTAAGTTAGATCTAACTGGTTTATAAGGGGGCACTTCTGATTAATTAGCTAAAAAGTGAACACAATAAATAGATAGTTGCCATGATTGGATTCAGAAAAGCTATTTATAGTAAATTTAATTCTTGCACAAAAATAAGATGAGTTTTACAATATAGACAAAGGTCAAATAAAGTCAAAGAGGGGCCGATAAATGAAAAAGAGTTTGGCTGATCGTATTGAGCAGTACATTAAGGTTCTTATTTCTAGAAGCGAGGACAAAAGCATTGAGATTCAAAGAATCGAACTGGCGGAGACTTTTGCCTGCGTACCCTCTCAGGTTACTTATGTTATAAGTACTCGTTTTACCGAGAAGGAAGGTTATTTAACTGAGAGCCGCCGCGGAGGTTGCGGTTATGTACGTATCAGTCAGTTTAGTTCCCAATATGCAGACATTATTATGAGCAGTAGCCCGCTGTTTCAATTTGTTGATGATTTAAGACATAATCAATTATTAACTGAGCGTGAAGCGGAAATGATTAAATATATAGCCATCAGTAGCTGTCAAGGGTTACCTCTGGAGTACAAAGTTAAGGTCAGTGAAGGGATAGGCAAGGCGCTTAAACAGTATCTTGAGGATTAGGAAGAGGGGAACTCGCCGATACCTCCAAGAGACTATCTTGTTTTCAAAATTAGTAGTACCTAAAGGGTGCATCGTAGTATGCAGGGGAAAGTCCTATATGTAAAGGAGGTCTTCAAATGTATTGTGAGGAGTGTAAGCAGAAGGCGGCTGCGGTTCATCTGACCCAGGTGTTTAACGGCAATATTATGCAAAGCCATCTCTGTGAGGAATGTGCAGCCAAAAAAGGTGGCTTTATTTTTGATCCAGGTAATAAATTCTCTATTCCTAATTTATTAAGCAGTATTTTTGGTGCTAGTTGCAGCGTAGATTTGGCCCCGGTTGCTGAGGTAGGGCCCTGCCCCAATTGCGGGATGAGTTTTTATGAAATTCGTGAGACGGGCAAGCTGGGTTGCAGTGAATGCTACAAGGTATATGAACAGGAATTGGAGCCAACCCTTAGAAGGATACACGGCAATAGCCAGCATATAGGGAAAATCCCTTCCCGGGGAGGGGAAAAGGTACTTTTGAGAAAGCAAATGGAAAACCTTAAAACCCAATTGCAGCTGGCAGTTAGCCGGGAAGAATACGAAAAGGCCGCTGAGATCAGGGATACCATTAAAGATTTAGAAAACCAATTGGCCTGAGGGGGGAGTACAGTGAGTATCGATAATGTATTAAACAGCAGTTTTGTGAGCTGGATGGATAGTGTTGAAGAGCATGGAGATATAGTAATAAGCAGTCGTATCCGCCTGGCCAGAAATTTAAGAGAAGTCCCTTTTCCGCACTTATTAGATCAGAGCAGGGGCGAAGACTGCTTGCAGAGGATAAAAAAAGCCTGGCAGGAAGGTCAGACAGGATCGCTGGGGAAAATGGAACTGGAAACCTTTGATCATTTAGGGCCCCTGGAACGGCAGATGCTGGTGGAAAAACATCTCATCAGTCCCGGCCATGCCGAATCTAATTCAGCTTTCCGGGGAGTTTTGCTTAACCATGATGGTTCATTATCTACTATGGTCAACGAGGAGGACCACCTGCGTATTCAGTGCTTTTTACCAGGCTTGCAACTAAACGAATGCTATAATCGTGCCCAGGAACTAGATGACGAGTTAGAAGCACAACTGGAATATGCCTTTGATGAAAGAAGGGGTTACCTAACCTCGTGTCCTACCAATGTTGGAACAGGGTTACGAGCCTCGGTCATGCTGCACCTGCCTGCCATGCAAATGACTGGTCAGACTAATCAGATTCTGCAAAACATTGGTCAGCTAGGGATGACAGTACGGGGCTTGTATGGTGAAGGTACCGAAGTAGCCGGGAATTTCTTTCAAATGTCCAATCAGATCACCATGGGGCAGAATGAAGAGGAAATATGTACTCACCTGCGGGCGGTTACTGAACAACTGGTTGAACAGGAACGCCATTTGCGGGAGAGAATGCAGCTAGAATTGCAATACCAACTGGAAGATAAAATTGGTCGGGCTTATGGCATTTTAAGCCATGCAAGGATAATTAACTCCAATGAAGCCCTGGCCTTGCTGTCAGATATGCGGTTGGGTATAGATATGGGCATTATAAAAGGCATCAAACCCTTTGCTCTCAACGAACTGGTAGTAGCGATACGACCCGCGCATCTGCAGAAACGCGCTGCCAAAGATATGGATGCCATGGAACGAGATATCAAAAGGGCGGAAGTAATCCAGGAGAAATTAAAGGGTATAGAATAAACAATTTTAAAATCAGGACAACAAGAGGAGGCGAAGAATATGTTTAGAAAGTTTACGCAGAGGGCTAGAAATACAGTTATCCATGCCCAGGAAGAAGCACGGGAGATGGGGCATCCGGCTATTGGGACTGAACACATATTGTTGGGACTGCTGCGCGAAGGTGAAGGGGTAGGAGCTAAAGCACTGATGAACTTGGGAGTAGATCTTAGCAATGTTCGCGAAGAGATTAAGAAATATATCGGTCAGAACCAGGCGGCCAGTGAAGGCCCGGCTGGAGATTTACCCATAACTCCAAGGGCCAAGAAGGTTTTTAATACCGCTTTTGACGAAGCCCGTTTGCAGGGTGTTAATTATGTGGGTACGGAACATCTTTTGCTGGCCATATTGAGGGAAGAAGAAGGTGTAGCCAGTCAGGTTTTGCTTGCCATGGGGGTTAAACTGGAGGACCTAAGGGAACAGGTTATTCTATTATTGGGAGGAGAAGTTCCCGGCATGATGAACCAGGATAGCTATCAGGAACCTGCTAATGCAACCCCTTTACAGGGACAAAAGGGCCGCAAAGCTAAGAGCAAAACCCCAACGCTGGATAGTTATAGCCGTGACCTTACTAAAGATGCCCAGGACGGTCGACTGGATCCAGTGATTGGGCGCGAAAATGAAATAGAAAGGGTCTTGCAGATTTTATCTCGGCGTACTAAAAATAATCCGGTCTTGATCGGAGATCCTGGCGTGGGCAAAACTGCCATTGCAGAGGGATTGGCCCAGCGAATTTTTGAGAACAAGGTACCGGAGAATTTGAGTCAAAAAAGGGTAGTTACTCTGGATTTATCCTCCATGATAGCCGGTACCAAGTACCGCGGTGAATTTGAAGATCGTTTAACTAAAATTGTTAACGAGATCAAGAGTGCCGGAGATGTGATTATTTTTATTGATGAGCTTCATACCATCGTAGGAGCGGGTGCTGCCGAAGGCGCCATTGATGCCGCTAATATACTGAAACCTTCCCTGGCTCGCGGAGAGTTTCAGTGCATCGGTGCGACTACGTTAAATGAATACCGTAAACACATAGAAAAAGATGCTGCCTTGGAAAGACGTTTTCAACCGATTTTAGTCGAAGAACCTAGCTTGGAAGAAAGTATTGAGATTCTAAAAGGTATCAGAGACCGCTATGAAGCCCACCATGGTGTAAAAATCAGCGATCAAGCTATAGAAGTGGCGGTCAGGCTTTCCAGCCGTTATATATCAGATCGCTTCTTACCTGACAAAGCCATAGATCTAATTGATGAAGCGGCATCGAAGGTCAGACTGGCCAGCTATGTTCTGCCACCAGAAATAAAGGAGCAGGAAGCCCGCTTAGAAGATATCATTAAAGAGAAGGAAGAGGCTATAAATGCTCAGGAATATGAGAAAGCCGCCACGCTGCGTGATGAAGAGCAGCAATTAAAGGATAAAATTGAAAATCAACGCAAGGAATGGATCAGTAAGCGAAACGTGGCCGCCGGCGCAGTTAGTGAAGAGGAGATAGCCGTTATAATTTCCAGCTGGACCGGTATACCGGTCAGCAGGCTAGCCATGGAGGAAAGTGAAAGGCTGCTGCATTTGGAAGATGTCTTGCATAAAAGAGTGATTGGGCAGAATGAAGCTGTGAAAGCAATTGCTAGAGCAGTAAGAAGAGCTCGGGCTGGTTTGAAAAATCCTAAACGTCCGATTGGCTCCTTTGTATTCCTTGGTCCAACCGGGGTGGGCAAAACCGAATTGGCCAGAGCTCTGGCAGAAGCTATGTTTGCCAGTGAAGATGCGGTTATTCGTTTGGATATGTCCGAATACATGGAAAAACATGCGGTATCTCGTATGATTGGTTCTCCTCCTGGTTATGTGGGTTATGACGAAGGTGGTCAGCTAACCGAAAAGGTAAGAAGAAAGCCTTATTCGGTTATACTATTAGACGAAATTGAGAAAGCTCATCCGGATGTTTTTAATATTTTACTGCAGGTGCTGGAAGATGGCCGTATGACTGATGGGCAGGGGAGAACCGTAGACTTCAGGAATACTATAATTATAATGACTTCCAATGTAGGAGTGGAAAATCTGCAGAAGAATAAAACCATGGGCTTTACCCGGGCAGTTGATGAAGCTGAAGATTATAATCGGATGAAGGAAAAGGTCTTGGAACAATTAAAACATACCTTCCGTCCGGAATTCGTCAATCGTATCGATGAGCTGATTGTCTTTCAGAGCCTTACCGAAGGTGAATTAAAGGAAATTATCGATTTGCTGGTTAATGATCTTAGCAATCGAATTGAGAATAACGGTTATAAGCTACAGCTTACCGATGCAGCCCGGAGTCTTATATTAAAAGAAGGCTATGAACCAGCTTATGGGGCCCGCCCGTTGAAGCGAGCCATACAGAAATTGGTTGAGGATAAGGTGTCAGAAGAGATACTAAAGAAAACAGTTGAACCAGGCGACTCCATTATGGTTGATGCTGAAGATGGACAGATGCTGGTAACAAAGGCCTAAGGGCTAGCTAACTGAATGATACGGGGGGCGCCTCCTGTGAGGTCGGAACTTAATGCGGGCAGTGATTATGGCTGTCCATGTGCCAGTTGCCCCGTATTGACAAGATCTGACCTGGTAATGTGTTAAGGATACTGTTTTGTTTACCATAAAATTGAAATAACTAAACAAAATACCTTCTTTAGTATTATAATAATAAGAAAAGGGAATTTTATGGCTAAAACAACTAGTAAATTCGTATGCCGGGATTGTGGCTTTGAAACCGGCAAATGGCTGGGTAAGTGTCCGGGCTGTGGTGCGTGGAATAGTTTACTGGAGGAGAGAGTTCAGAAAGACAGTGGAAGTCAGCTAGCCAGAACAGTGACAGCGGTAGCTCTAAGTGACATACCTCAAACTGATATGTACCGTTTATCCAGTGGCATGAATGAACTGGATCGAGTTCTGGGCGGGGGCATGGTTCCCGGATCCTTGGTCTTGCTGGGTGGTGACCCGGGGATTGGCAAGTCTACCTTACTATTGCAGGTGGCTGACCATATGTCCAGGAGCGGCAGAAAAGTACTATACCTTTCGGGAGAAGAGTCGCCGGTGCAGATTCGTTTACGCTCGGTGCGCCTGGGAATTGAAACCGACTTGATTTACCTTCTGAATGAGCAAAATATAGATTTACTGGCTAGTTATATTCAGGAAATTGATCCTGATTTGGTAATAATAGACTCCATTCAAACGGTATATTCGGATAGTCTAAGTTCTATTCCGGGCAGCGTCTCCCAGTTACGGGAGTGTACTGCGAGGTTAATGGCATTAGCCAAGCAGAGCCAGCGAGTTTTTTTCCTGGTGGGGCATGTTACCAAGGATGGAGCACTGGCTGGCCCCAAGGTTTTGGAGCATATGGTAGATGTGGTCATCTATTTTGAAGGAGAAAAGAATTATACCTTCAGAATTCTACGCGGAGTAAAGAATCGCTTCGGACCAACTGATGAGATCGGCCTTATGGAAATGAGTGGGCAGGGACTCATGGAGGTAATGGACCCCGCCCAAATATTTCTTACCGCTAAAGACCCCGGGGTATGCGGATCTGCGGTAGTGGCCAGTTTCGAAGGCAGCCGACCTTTACTTATAGAAATGCAGGCATTGGTAGCTTCATCCGGGCCAGCTTATGCTCGCCGTATGGCTTCAGGAATTGATCAAAACCGACTATCTCTAATCATTGCGGTCTTGGAGAAAAGAAGAGGCATGAATCTGGCCAGTCAGGATGTTTATTTAAAGGTGACCGGAGGGGTGTTTATCAAGGATCCCTCAGTTGATTTGGGAATTGCTGCCGCCATATTTTCGAGCTTCCGTGAAAAGCCCCTGGCACGAGATATGGTGTTCTTGGGTGAACTAGGTCTGTCAGGAGATATACGATCCGTTCCTTTCCTGGACAGTCGTATAAAAGAAATTAAAAAAATGGGTTTTAAACGGGTAGTATTACCCGCTGGACAGATGAAAAATGGGTCAGCCAGTGCTGGCCTGCAGATACAGGAGATACGTAATCTGGATGAGTTAATAGAAATTCTGATGGAGGGATAGTCTTGGTGGAAGA
>CAZEDT010000100.1:0-7034 GCA_964510795.1 uncultured Syntrophomonas sp. | reverse complement strand
GAGGTAAGAGCTCACCAGCAAACAGGTGACTGTTTGGCTAGGTAAACCCCACCTGGAGCAAGACCAAATAGAGGAACATCGAGGTTGCCCGCCTCGTTCCCGGGTTAGGTCGCTAGAGGTGTCAGGCAACTGACATCCCAGATAGATGACTATCTAATACAGAACTCCGCTTATAGATTTACTTGTGTCATCGCCAAAACCGCCTTACCGGGCGGTTTTGGCGTTTTCATCCCCCATCAATTGACCAAGCCAGGTCTTATTCAAAAAGACCTGCCCAGAACCAAGTATCTGTTCCAGTCCTGGTTTATTAATTAGTTCCAGCAAAGGAGAGTTAAAATGCCTAATATACCTTTGCAGTTCGTTACGGATGAGTTCCTTATACTGTGGATGATGAGTTTGAGAATAAGGGCTATTGGGTCTGAATATTACTTCATCAGGAAGCTGCCCAATTAATGCTCTACACATAAATCCCTTACTCATGCCCTGACAATTTTTCATATCCCATGGAATATTCCCAACATATTCTACCGACCGATGATCATAAAATTGTACCATCACTTCTAATCCACAGGCCATGCTCATTCTATCTTTACGGTCCTTTAGAAAATCCATCAACCTGGCGATTCCACACATATCGTTTCACACCTAAGAATAAAATAGAAGGAGCGCAGGTTATATCCCACGCCGCCGTTGCCTCTATATTGCTATTACAAATAATGTTTGGATTTGTTGTAATTTTGACAATATTCTCGCATCTTCTGTGCTACATTTATAATGAGGGTAAGTTTTTACGATTTACATACAAATAACAAAAAGGGGAGTCTCACATTGGAAGCAATGCATGAAACTGAATCCACATGTCTTTTGGAAAAACTCGAGTTGATGATTGAAGATCCCTACACAGGTATAATCTATATTGATAATAAATGTCGGGTAGTGTTCATTAACCAAACTCTGGCTGACATTCTTGGTAAAAACAAATATGAAAGCGTAGGAAAACCAATCAGTGAAATAATGCCGCGCTCCCGTCTGCCTGAAACTATCAAGTCAGGTGAGAGCAATCTCTGTGAAGTCTGCTCTATCAGAGGCAGGAAAATGGTAGCCATGCGAGCGCCCATCTATGATCAGGGAAATATTATTGGAGCTATGTCCAAAAGCCTCTTTCTAGATATGTCCACAGCCAAAAATATGGCCGCCTATCTGGGTTCTAAGGATACCTCAGATTCAGAGGCCCATACCATTAAATCCGGCTACAAAACCAAATATACTCTGGAAAATATCGTTGGTTCCAGTCCCACCATTTCTATGCCTAAAGCCATATCCCGCCAGGTAGCCAATAATGTTTCCAATGTTTTGATTGTAGGTGAGAGCGGCACAGGTAAGGAATTATTCGCCCAGGCTATACATAATGCTGGTTCTCGTAGCAATGCCCCCTTTGTACGAATAAATTGTGCTTGCATTCCCGATAACCTACTGGAATCAGAATTATTTGGTTATGAGGAAGGTGCTTTTACCGGTGCCAAAAAAGGCGGTAAAAAGGGTAAATTGGAAATGGCTTCGCACGGTACTATTTTTCTGGACGAAATTAGTGAAATGCCCCTGGTAATGCAGAGTAAATTATTAAGCTTTTTACAGGAAAGAGAATTTGAAAGGGTAGGTGGGAGTGAACCCATCACAGCTGATGTGCGGGTAATAGCTGCCACCAATATTAATTTAGAAGAAGCTGTGTTACAGGGCAAATTTAGAGAGGACCTATATTTCAGGCTCAATGTGGTCACCCTAATGTTGCCGCCTCTGCGAGACCGAGTTGAAGATATTCCCCTGCTGATAAATCACTTTATGGATAAGCTTAGCCGTAAGCTAAACACCCCCCTACTGGAAGTTGATAGCGATGCGCTGCATCTTTTAAAAGCCTATCACTGGCCAGGAAATATTCGCGAGCTGGAAAATATCTTAGAAAGGGCTATTAATCTAGCCTGTATGGAGGATGAATTAAACATCAGCGCACATCATTTTCCTACTCTAGTTAACCAAGTCAATGCTGATATTCAGGACCTCGACCCACATTACAATCTCCCCTTGAGTAAAGCCGTGGAAAATCTGGAACACCAGATGATTATGCGTACCCTACAAAACAGTAATGATAACAAAGTTCTGGCCGCCAAGATCTTAGATATTCATCCATCGGTCCTTTATAGAAAAATAAAGAAATATAATCTTGGCTAAGCAAGACAAATTTAAGCAAGCTGACATGCCGACGACATAAATGAAGCTAACAGTATCCGGAAGCTCGCGATTGAGACGTCAATAAGCGAGTTTTTTGTCATTTCCATATATAAGTGCAACCAAGACTTCCGACGTCCAAGGCCTTATGATGTCGGATATTTGTGGATGTAATAGTGTAGCTTGGCAACGTGTAGAATAAACTGATTGTGTCATGAATGGCATAAGAGCGACGCCTTGACCTATGCTAGCTACAAATCCGGTTTTCTTAAAATGATACTGAGATTTCGCTTTTTCCCCTGTCTATTAAGTAAATTAACGGTGCATTTAAGCACTAGCACCTTGCATTTCAACAACATAGATTTGTTGATAATTATTGCTTGGCTTCCTTTATTATCTTCACATCTTATTGCAAATCAGCAAAAAATTTCGCATATTGAGATATACCAAAACCTACGACTTATACCTTTCAAACGGCATGTTTTCTCCCCCCCATTATTTCCTTTTCGCAAATTGCTATACCCGTTCCTTTAAAAAAACTTAAACCTTCTTTTGTAACTGCGAAATTTCAGGCATTTTAAATTTTTTAAATATTGGCACAATTCTTGCTTGTATAAATTTGTAAATTGGCAAAGATGATTTAGCTGAAGCCATCGCAATATATGCTTTCAATTCTTTATAGAATACTCGAGTCAAATGGTAGTTAAAGTAAGTCTACTGAATTTTCAAGTATGAAAGGGGGCTTTTTAGGTGAAAGAAGTAGTGATTGTTAGTGCGTGTCGGACCGCCATCGGTAAATTCATGGGTAGCCTCAAGGACATAAACAGTAAACAATTGGCTATCACAGCTGGCCAAGGTGCCATTGAAAGGGCTGGTATACCTCTGGAAATCATCGACGAATTAGTAATGGGTCAGGTTTATCCTCACGCCCAGGGTTCTCTACCCTCCCGACAGGTGGCAATGGCTCTAGGCCTGCCCATTCGCAGTAATGCTTGCAACGTACATCAGAACTGTGCGTCAGGGATGCGGGCTCTGGAAATTGCCTGTAATAACATCCAATTGGGAAAAACTGAAATCGGCCTGGTGATTGGAACTGAGAGTATGACTAATGCACCTTACTTGCTGACCAAAGCTCGCATGGGTTACCGCATGGGCAGTGGAAGTATTGAAGATGTTATAACTTATGATGGTCTGATCGACAGTATGGTTCCTGGCCATATGGGAATCACCGCTGAAAATGTAGCCGAACTATACGGAATAACCCGCGAAGAATGCGATGAACTGGCTCTCATGAGCCATCAGCGAGCCACCCGGGCGGTACAGGACGGTATATTTAAAAGGGAGATCGTTCCCGTGGAGCTCAAGACCAAAAAGGGTGTTACCTTCTATGATACTGATGAACACATGATTCCTGATGCCAGTGTGGAATCAATGGCTAAACTACCAGCTGCATTTAAAAAGGGTGGAGTGGTAACCGCTGCTAACGCTTCCGGGATTAACGATGCGGCGGCGGCGGTTATCGTGATGTCTAAAGACAAAGCTGCTGAGTTAGGCATTAAGCCCTTAATGAAGATGATAAATATCACCGCTGAAGGTGTAGATCCTAAATTCATGGGGTTGGGACCGGCAGTGGCTATCCCCAAAGCTCTTAAACTGGCTGGCTTGAAATTCGAGGACATTGATTATTGGGAAATAAACGAAGCCTTTGCCGCTCAATTCCTGGGAGTTGGCCGCATGCTGAAGAATGACTTCGCTATGGAATTAAGTATGGACAAATGCAATCATAATGGCTCGGGAATCGCCCTGGGTCACCCGGTAGGATGTACAGCCCTGCGTATAATAGTTTCCCTGTATTATGAACTGGAACGCCTGGGACTAACCGTGGGTGGTGCATCGCTCTGTGTAGGCGGAGGCCCTGCCATGGCTTCTCTATGGACTAGAGATATTTAAGCTGTTGAATTAAAGAGGGAGGGATAGAGAGATGGACTTTACATTGAACGAAGAGCAAATAATGATCAAAAAGATGGCTCGGGATTTTGCTGATAATGAAATCATCCCTTATTGTCAGGAATGGGATGCCAAGGATGTTTTCCCTTATGATACGGTCAAGAAGCTCTATGATCTGGGTCTAATGACCATAGGTATACCAGCCGAATATGGAGGGCCTGGCCTGGACCATCTAGCGCAAGCAATCGTAGTCGAAGAAATTGCCCGTGGCGACGCCGGACTGGCAACTACTCTGACAGCCAGTACCCTTCTGGCTGCTGATCCAATCTATGTAGCCGCCAATGATGAACAAAAACAATGGTTTTATGGTCGGATGAATGAAGGCGACCTGGCAGCTTTCTGTTTAACCGAACCGGGAGCAGGTTCTGATGCTGGCGGTCTGGCTACAAAATGCGTAAGAGATGGCGATTACTACGTCCTTAACGGAACCAAGCAGTTTATTAGTAATGGTGGGGTTGCCGGGCTCTATACAGTTTTTGCTACCCTGGATAAAAAGTTGGGTTATAAAGGCCACTGTGCCTTTATGGTAGATCGGCATACCCCCGGAGTCACCATTGGTCCTAAGGAGGATAAACTGGGCATTCGCAGTTCCAACACCACCCAGGTGATTTTTGAAGATGTGCGGGTTCCAGCCAAAAACCTGTTGGGCAAAGAAGGTGAAGGCTTTAAAATATGCATGAAGACCCTCGACCTTTCCCGGGCAGTCGTCGCAGCTATGGCAGTTGGAGTTGCTCAAGGGGCCTTTGAATGTGCCGTCAAATATTCTAAAGAAAGACAGCAATTTGGTCAGCCGATTTGCCGCTTCCAGGCTATCCAATTTATGCTCGCCGATATGGCTATGCAGGTAGAAACAGCCCGGCTTCTTTATCAAAAGGCTTGTGCTCTCCAGGACATGGGCTTACCATATACGCAAATGTCCTCCCTGGCCAAATGTTGGGCTGGCGATGCGGCTATGAAGGTAGCTACTGATGCAGTGCAGGTTTATGGAGGATATGGATACAGTAAAGAATATCCGGTAGAGAAATATTTCCGGGACGCCAAAATAATGCAGATATTTGAAGGCACCGCCCAGGTACAAAGGTTGGTAATAGCCAGTGATTTATTAAAAGAATAAGCCTGGCAGACTGTCTAAAAATCTAAAATCAAACGAGCGCGTAGGAAAACACGGCTTACGCCGCTACCTTAAAAGAGACCAAAGGGAGCATATGCAATGCTCGAAGGGTGCAACATTCAGAAATGTTATAATTTCTGCCTTAAAAAAAGATTTTTTATATTCATCTGTGGTGCCGCTTCGCGGCATGGGGGTCTGATACCACAAAAAAGGCGAAAAGCAAGGCTTGCAAAAATACCGTGATTGAGGCGTACATACGGTACGAACGATATTTTTGTATAACGCAGCTATTCGCCTTTTTAGACGCTCTGGGAGGGAAAGCTATGCTCGCCCTCTTTTTCATGCGGTCTTGCATCATGCTTCGCATAAATACTCATAATATCTTTTAGGGATTTAATAATGAGGTGATAACCTGTGAATGAAGGATTAGTAGTATTGGTTAGAAGCCTGATCGCCTTCTTTACCTTGCTCATTTTTACTCGTCTAATCGGTAAGCAACAAATCAGCCAGCTCACCTTTTTTGATTATGTACTGGGAATAACCATTGGCTCCATAGCTGCCTCTTTATCGGTAGATTTGGGAAGTCGTGCCTGGCCTCACTGGGTAGGCCTACTAACCTGGACCCTAACGGTAGTAGCCTTACAGTTTATTACCCTAAAATCCAAGTCAGCAGCTAATTACTTGCTTGGAGAGCCTACGGTTGTTATCATGGACGGTCAGATTATGGAAGAGGCCATGGGCAGAATACGTTATACTGTCTCCGACATTCTGGAACAACTAAGAGATAAAAGCGTTTTTGATCTGAAACAGGTTGCCTTCGGGGTGGTGGAAACCAATGGGAAATTATCTATTTTACTTAAACCCGAATTCTTACCACTCACCCCCAAGGATATGAATCTTCCCACCCAAGCTAACGGTCTGGGTACCGAATTAATATATGATGGGATAGTCATTATTGAAAATCTCGAAAAATCCAAGGTGGATCTATATTGGCTAAAAAATGAGCTGGATAAAAACGGAGTCAAGCAGGTATCCGATGTCTTTCTGGCCTATCTGGATGGTGCCGGCGATCTGTATCTGGATCTTTACAAGGACCATGTAGGAGGTAAAAATTAATGACTAATGAAGCCACAAAAATAAAAATAATACATTATTTAATACCCATTTCAGCATTACTTTTATTCATCCTGGTAATGCAGGGAGGTATTTATAGGTTTGGACCTCAAAATGTTAAAAATGATATTTTTATATATAAAAAGGTTCTGAAACAAGATATTGAAAACAGCCATTGGGAATCCGCAGTTGATAATCTGGACAGTCTAGAAATAGCTTGGGGAAAACTAATACCTCGCATTGAATTTCATGCCGAAAAGGACGCAATTGATGGTATAGAAATGAGTATGGGCCGCTTACGTGGTTTCATCTCAGCAAAGGATAAAGGTGGCTCCCTGGCCGAGCTGGAGGAGATTAATGAGCACCTGGATAACTTGACTAACTAGCACTCAGGACTGATTGATCGAACAGCCTTCGACCCCTAAAATACTTTTGAAGTATAAGTTGATATTTCGTAGTAGACTAAAGATGCGACGTAAGAGGAGAACGTATTTAGACGCGGATTAACGCGGATATATTTGTGGAAGCAAGTAGGAACGGTTAGGGGTTGACAAGGGGACGGGGTTGTTGACACCCCAAC
>CAZEDT010000099.1:0-7266 GCA_964510795.1 uncultured Syntrophomonas sp. | reverse complement strand
ATATTTTCAGTTCCTGGACAGTTCTTACAGTGTCCTCCATTTTTATCCCCCTCAGCCCGCTTGCACTCATAAAGCTCCGATTCATATTTAAGGCAACACATCAAGCGCCCACAAATACCTGATATTTTGGTAGGATTAAGCGACAGGTTCTGTTCTTTGGCCATACGAATCGAAACCGGCTCGAATTCACCCAGAAAATTATTACAACACAGTATTCTACCACAGGTACCGATCCCGCCAAGCATTTTGGCTTCGTCGCGCACCCCAATCTGTCTTAGTTCAATACGGGTTTTAAATATGGAGGCCAGATCCTTAACCAGTTCACGAAAATCCACCCGGCTTTCCGCTGTGAAATAAAATATGATTTTGCCCATATCAAAGGTATACTCTACGTCAATCAGCCGCATCGGCAGATTATGCAGCCTCACCTTTTCTTTGCAAAGCTCCAGGGCTTCTTTTTCCTTGCGCTTATTATTATTAAAAATCGCCGTATCTTCTTCGCTAGCCTGGCGAATGACCTTCTTTAACGGCAAGACCAGCTGATCTTCAGGGACATCTCTTTTATCCAGCGCCACCTCGCCATATTCGATGCCTCGAACGGTTTCAACAATAACGGCACCTCCTGATGAAACCTCCAGGTCTTCACTATCAAAATAGTATATCTTACCGGCGGGTTTGAATCTGACTCCGACTACCCACGCCAATAGAATTCCTCCCATCGTTAATGTCGGGGCTAACCCCTGTATTTTTTCCTTCGGTTTAGGCCTGGCTGCGTACAGAATAGATCTGGTCTTCCCCCTATAGCTCTATAATCAAATAACCACTATTCTCTATTGTAGTGCATCCAGCAACTCATAGGAAATGTTTATGTTTAACAATAATGAATTTACCGATCCCTGATAAAATCTTTTCAAGCTGTTTATCCTGTCCATAGCCGGGCTGAGCCGGTGCGGATCGAGTCGCTTAAAGTTTTGACATAAGGGTAAGTTTCTATCCATCAACAGCCGGTCAGGATCGCCGGTCTGCTGATAAATATATATATCCCGCAGAAGAGTCTCTAGTAAAGATACCATAATAGCCGGATGTTTTTCCATTTTTTCCGCTGCTAGAAATACTTTATACTCCTGCCCGTCCGCTAGTGACTCCAGCACGCCCTGGGCTAGTTGCCAGAATTCTTCCCATTCTTCTTCAGCAAACATTAGTGCATTGGAAATACTGCCCTGGCCCAGTCGGGCCAGGTGGAGAGCCCTTTCGGCGTCAATTCCCTGGGCCAAAAAATAGTCCTGAATATCACGTTCATTCAAGGAGGAAAATTTTATTAACTGGCAACGGGATACAATTGTATCTAAAAGATTATGCTCATCGGCCACCAGAATAATAACTGCATACTCAGGTGGTTCTTCCAGGGTTTTCAGTAAGGCATTGGCCGCCGGCAAGCTTAGCAAATGTGCATCCTGGATAATAACTACGCGTCGCTGCGCTCGATACGGCTTCAATGCCAGCCAGGGTTCGATATCCCGGGTAATCTGTTCGATCCCGATTAATGTCTTATTATCAGCTTTGGTAATCAATTTGAAGTCCGGATGTACCTGCTCACGCCAATAAGCTTCACCCTGGGCATCACTGCTTATAATAATTGCCCGTGCTAAAGCTAGGGCGGTGGTAAACTTACCCACCCCGGCTGGGCCTATAAATAGATAAGCGTGGCTTATGTGGGCGCTGTCTATAGCCTTCTGCAAGGCGGCTATAACCCGCTCTTGCCCCATTATGCCATTAAAATTATCCATACTATCACCTTAATATCATTAAATCTAACCATATTATATGGTATACATCCAGGCGGCTTTTACCTATATCATAAGGTCTATCAGCATCCCACGAATTTTATCGAGTGTCTCCAAAATCTCCATGGGTTCGCTTTTATTATTCCTGAATTCATTTATTAAATCATCTATCTCACTATCAATAGTGTTAACGGTAATTAATACGGTTCGGCCACTCCGATTGCGGCCCCTCTTTTGGCTGACTTGATAGGCCTCAGAGCTGGCTTCTTTCAGAAAATTTTTAACCAACTTTTTGTACAGCATAAGATCACGGAGATTAATATTACGGTTCAGGCTTTCGCTTAACTTATCAATTTCTGCCAGAATCTCGCGCATCTTTAATTGCGCAAATGCCTCCTGGCGCTGACCAAGTTCCTGTTCAAAACTGCTCTCGGTTCCCTTCTTGACTTCTGGTATACCGGCTTTTCCCAGAGTCGTATAAGTTCCGAATTCCTTTTTATTGCGCTCTATCTTCATAATCTCTCGCCTCTTCTCTGACGTCCTGTCAGCGTTAAAAAGCCTCTGACTACAGCAATGCTTCGATATATTGGATGGCTTCCTGGCGTAGATCCGCAATACTGCTATGCCCGTCTAAGAGCTTGATTCTGCCCGACTCTTCTTTTTGCATTTGCAAATACCCATTTCTGATCCGGGTTTGAAAATCTAATCCTTCTTTCTCCAAGCGATCTGGAATATCCTTTTTCCGTCTCCTCTGTCCTTCCTGAGGGTCAATATCTAATAATAGGGTTAAATCGGGTTTTAGTCCAGCGGTGCATAGCTGGTTGAGCTGTTTTAGAAAATCAATATCCAAACCCCGGCCATAACCTTGATAGGCTATAGTAGAATCCAGATAACGGTCAGCAATTATAAGTTTCCCGGCACTCAGGGATGGTCTAATTAATTCCTCCACTACCTGACACCGGGCTGCTCCATAGAGCAATGCTTCGGTTCTGTCCATCATCCCGTCATTGCGAATATCCAATAGCATATCCCTTATTTTTTCAGAAATTTCAGTGCCGCCCGGTTCCCGCAGCATGACCAGTTCATATTTTCCAGCTAAATATTCATTCAACTGCTCCTTAAGTGTGGTTTTTCCACATCCGTCTATTCCCTCCAGGCTGATGAACCTTCCTCTGGACATTTTGCCCCACCCCCTTAATAATACTCAAAGTGAACAGGGGGACGGTTCCCTTGTTCATCCAGTTAAAGCGTTAGGGGATGAACAAGGGAACCGTCCCCCTGTTCACTTTCTGCTCAATAACCTTGATATTGTTCAACTCCATGTCTTCCGGCCCTTGAATACGTATTTTATTGCTTCTTAGATAGCAAAGGTATTCCAAGACCTCTTCGGTAATCAGCTCACCCGGCAAGAGGCAGGGTATTCCTGGCGGATAGGCCGCAATTATTTCCCCGGCAATCATCCCCCGGCTGTCTTCTATCAACATTTCCTTTTTAGGAGCCATAAATGCCTGACGCGGACTGAGGATAATTTTGCTCTCCGGCGGAGCTTCTACACCAACCGGCTTCCGGGTTCCATAGCCATAGGTGGAAACAATTTCATTTAAGGCCAGATAGAATTTTTCCCAATCTTCCTTTTCATGTAAAAGAGAAAACATAGCCATAATCATATGCTGGCTTTCAATTTCTAACTGGATATTATACTTCTCCCGTAACAGATTGCCCAGCTGATACCCGTTGAGATTCAATTCCCGGGTTGATATCAGTACTTTTAAGGGGTCCAAGCCAATGATTTTCTCGCCATCTATTAATTCGTCTCCATAGCACTTTAGCCCTCTTATTTGTTTAATTTTGCCCATATATTCTTGGGATAGGACCCTGGCTTTTTCCAATTGTTGGTAACCATGCTGCTCCATGTACAGCCTGGCCATTTCGATAGAAGCCAAAAGCGGATAGGAGGGACTGGTAGTGGTTAAGAGGCTTACCGCCTGTCTTAGACGATCTCGTTTCTTAAACCCCGACGTAATATGCAAAGCAGCTCCTTGATTTAATACCGGCCAGGTCTTATGCAGGCCGTTAACCACCGCTGCAGCTCCCTGGCTTAAAGCCGTAGGTGGATAAGCGGGATGAAAAGGAAAGTGACTTCCATGGGCTTCATCTGCCAGCACTGACTTATCATATTGTCCAGCTGTTTGCACGATGCTGTTTAATTGGGGACAAGTACCGTAGTAACTAGGGCTGGTAATAAATACAGCTTTTGCATCAGGATTAAGCGATAAGGATTTATCAACTTCAGTGCTATTTACCGAAAGAGCTATTCCCAGTTCAGCGTTAATTTCACAGGGCAAATATATCGGCATTGCCCCCGACAATACCATCCCCCCATAAAAAGACCGGTGAGCATTCCTGGGTATTATAATACTATCCCCATCTCCCGCCACACTCATAATTAGGGCATGAACTCCTGAGCTAGCCCCGTTGACCAGGAAAAAACTCTCCTGGGCTCCCACTGCCGCAGCCAGCATGCACCGCGACTGCTCAATAATCCCCTGTGGCAAATGCAAATCATCCAAACCAGGAACCTCAGTCAGATCCATTTGAGCTAATTCGCCTAACTCAGCAGGCATAGCTTTACCACCAATATGTCCCGGCATATGCAACCGCAGGTTATTTTCGTCTATATATCGGCGCAGGGCCGTATAGATAGGTGTATGCTCTGGCATTTTATTCCTTCCTGGCTCAATTATTTATCACTATAATATATGGTATTTTTTCAATAATTCAAGTATCCTAATCCGGGAACATTTGTTTATTTTTTATATAACCAATTTTAAATCGGCCGGCAGGATTTTAAAATGTATATTTCCTGTGCCAGGTGACTCTCCATCCATCTCTAGAAATATTTGTTGCTGTGAATGAACCCGTACTTCTTGCCCTCTCGCTATACGCAGACGGGGATAATCAAGGTGCTTCCCCTTATATAAACTTGGTAATAAGAGCAGACATTCTCTTTTGCTGAGTCCTTCAAATACCATCACCTCTAAGCTACCATCACCAATCTCTGCCTGGGGACTTATCATGATTCCTCCCCCAAAATATTTACCGTTGCTTATTACGGTCATGGTTGATTCACCAGAATATATTTCCTGACCGTCTACCTCAACACTCAGCACGGGGTTTTTAAAGCTAAATATACTGGCCAGGCCCGCTGTTAAAAAGGACCAAAAACCTCCCCCGGCTTTGCTGCTTCTATTAACCCGATATACGGTCTCGCTGCCGATCCCCACATCAGCAATATTTATATAATACCGACTGACTTCTCTCCCATCCCAGCCCTTATAAGAGGCACACACAACGTCACATAACTGCTCTTGTCCATCTTTGAGCAACTTCTCAATATAATTTAGGTTAGATGATAGGTTGAGGCCTCTTGAGAAATCACTCCCGGTTCCCATAGGAACTACTGATAAAACAGCATTTTTAGATGCCTCTTCGGAATTACAATAAAAACCGTTGAGCACCTCATTAATAGTGCCATCCCCACCCACCGCAATAATGTGATTATAACCGCTTTGCAAAGCCTGAGCCGTTATTTCCGTGGCATGTAACTCAGCTTCGGTAAAAAGCTGATCAAATTTGTAACCCTTACTACGCAACTTGTTTTCTACCGCTTGCCATTTCTTATAGGTTTTTCCATTCCCCGAGACTGGGTTAACCACAAACATTACCCTATTTTTCTGCATCCTCTTCCCCACAACCCATATTTGTTATTCTCTCTACTATTTTATATTAAAAATTCCCTGTACCCAAATAAAAAAAAGGCACCCCGTGCCTTTTTCATCAACTTATTATTGTTTTTGTCCAATTTAAGAATCTCGAAGAGATTTACGTTATTTACAAATTAAGCTATGCTATCTCCAAACTTTTCTAATTTTATCAAGAATTAACCCATATTTTGGAGACCCAACCTCCAGGTTGACTATTTCCTGTTCACATTGACTGCATATCCAAGCCTTCCCCACCCTAATAACACCACCGATGCCCTCTGCCGGTACCTGGTTACATATGCTGCATATGGGCAGAATAATTGCCCCATGGCCAGCTTGGCAAACTGATTCAGTTGGCCCCAGTTGAATAATGTCCATAAGACTCTCCCTTTAATAATCTCCGGTGAAATTTATCTTTGGAGACGTTTTGTATTTACCATATGCAAATTATGCTCAAAATGTTAACAAGATAAACACTTTTAATATAAAACCACTTCGACCTGCACCTAAATGAGGTGGTCAATAAATGCGGTTCTGGCAATCTAATAGAGTTCTGCAAAAATTTTGTGTTTTTATCCCCGTGGTGTTCGCCCCTCCAATATAATGTAAAACTAGCTTGACATCATGTCATTTAGCTATTAATCTATTAGTAAAGCTAGCTTTACTTTAATAGGTGGTGGTGGATATGAAAAATATCCTGCGTGAACTGCGGGAAATGAGATCAATGACTCAGGAGGACCTTGCAGCCCTGGCGGGCGTGTCCCGCCAAACTATTATTTCTCTGGAAAAGGGTAAGTATAACCCTTCCATCAGCCTGGCTCATAGTCTGGCCAAGGTATTCCATTTAACTATTGAGGAAGTATTTATTTTTGAAGAAGGAGAGGATTAATGCTATGAACCATAAGAATAATAACCTGCTTCGTTATGGTATTCTATTCGTCCTATTTGGAATTAGTATATGGCAACTTCTGTCCGGTAATAACGAATACGCCAGCGCCCTTCTGGGTGTAGTAATCTTTATTTTTATCGCCAGTACAATTAAGCAAAAGAAGCTTCGTAAAGTAGAGGAACAAGGGATGAACCCAGTTGATGAAAGAACCTGGTCAGTGGCCCGTATGGCTGCCTACGCTGCTTACGTAACTTTTGCCATGCTAGTGGGTGGTATCGTTCTGCTAGGTTCAATATGGGGTCCCCAAGCCTTGGTAAACCCATATGATCTGCTGGGACTCTGTCTGGGAGGTATAGTTTTTCTTTATGTAATTTTTTATTACTATTACAACAGCAAGTATTAATAGCGACCAGCACTAGTCGCCAGTTTGGAGCCTCGTGCCGCGAAATAGAAGCCCGTAGGATCTCCAGCAGCGCGACGGTGCCATATGGCACCTAGTATCGGCGAATAGAAGGCGAAGCCTGACCGCCGATGACCCACGGAATACACCCTACGGGTACTACATATGTTCCGCTGCGCTCCACCATTAAGGTAGCTGCAGCAGGTATTCTGACTGGGAGAGTCAGACATAAACAAAAACTGACAGATCAATAATTAACCTGTCAGCTTCAGAAAAAATTAATTCCTGGCAACGACCGATCGACGGTGCCAGTTTGGCACCTAGTGCTGGCGAATAGAAGGCTGAAAGCCTGACCGCCAGCGACCCACAGAATACTGCAGCAGGTATTCTGACTGGGAGAGTCAGCATAAACAAAAGCTGACAGATCAA
>CAZEDT010000098.1:0-7387 GCA_964510795.1 uncultured Syntrophomonas sp. | reverse complement strand
CAACTTTTTTTCGCACTTCTTGTTCTCTTTGTTCTGTTTTATCAAGATCTGTCGCTTCGCGGTTTCCCGCGGCGCAAGAACTATAATATCACCTAGGCCATTTTATGTCAAGCCTGTTGCTAGGTTTTATAGTTAATTTTTATTAAACCGCTTTTTGTTTCTTTTTCTTCACTATCGAAATAGCGCAATCAGGGCAGACCATCTCGCATATACTGCAGGCAATACAGCTATCCTCATCTTTGGGTTTCACGGTTGGAGTTCCATAGACCCCCAGTTTATCTGACCAGATAATTACTTGATTAGGACATTTTTCTTTACATAATCCGCAGCCTTTGCAGTATGGTGGAAAAATATGAAAGGTGGCTTTATCCAGCTCAAAACTTACTGATTCTATTTCTTTATTAGCCATTTGATGCCACCCCTTCCTTAAGAGATTTTTCAGCCATCTGGCGTCCTATTTCCAGGGCCTTGAAATTGAGATCACGCAGATTCGGATCTTTCTCGAATTTATAGGCTAATTTGTGTTCCAGGGCTTCTTTCGCAGCCTCGAAGGTTACTACGTTGCTCAGTCCTATAACTGCGCCCATGATGATAATGTTAAATACCCGGGGATGCAGCTCATTGTTAGCTATATCAATAGCCGGAAGATCTATTATCTGCTTGGCTTCCTTGGGCATCTCATCCGGAGTAATATTGAAACTGCTGTCGTAAACATACAGGGTTTCCGGTCCGGAATAACCTACGGTACGAGCTACAGCTCTTTCACTGAGTGCAATTACCACATCAGCTTTCTGAAATTTGGGGGCACCTATTCTTTTGTCACTAAACTGAATAAAGGCAATGGATACTCCGCCCCGTTGTTCCAGACCGAAATTGGGAATATACAAAGCTTGTTTGTTTTCATTGTAAGCTGCTTCAGCCAATATCTCGGCAATGGACTGTACGCCCTGGCCTCCTTCGCCGGCTAAAGCAATTCTGATTAATGACATTTATTTCTCCCCCTTTCCAAAGGGAGTCTTAAGCTCGCCTACCGGGAAATATTTCTCCATCTCATCTTCGAGGAAATTCCAGGTCTGGCTAGCATTGGTTCTCCAGTTGGTTGGGCAGGTAGCCAATACTTCCACAAAGGAAAACCCATTTCCCTCCATCTGGTTTCTAAGCGCCGATTTCAGATATTTTTTCAACTGTTTGTATTTAGATACGGTAGCCCGGGCTACATAAGCACTATCGGGAGTCACCGTGGCTATAAACTCCGGCCCCATGGTCGGATAACCACTGTGTTCAGGGTCTCTTCCATAAGGACTGGTCTCAGTTTTCTGGCCTGGCAGGGTGGTAGGTGCCATCTGTCCACCAGTCATACCATAATTGGTGTTATTCACCAGAATGAGGGTGAGCTTTTCATTTCTTACGGCAGCGTTTAAGAGATGCTGTGATCCAATCGAATATCCGCCGCCATCACCCATATAGCCAACACATACCAATTCCGGACGAGACCTCTTTATTCCGGTCATAACCGGGGTGGTTCTGCCATGATGGGTTTGAGTGCTATCACAAGCAAAGAAGTTCCAGGCTAGCAATGAACAACCGATATCGCATCCAAAGATAGTTTGATCCTGTATTTCCAGTTCGTCTATTACTTCTCCCAAAGCCTTTAATACTATTCCGTGTCCACAACCAGGACAGAATTTATGCGGCTTGGTAGGTAAATACCATGATTTCGGGACTGTTGGTGTAACCATTTATTTAACCCCCTTCCTTACAAGATGCTCTTAACTTTATTTATAAGATCATTTTCTATAATTCCAACCCCTGGCATAAATAGGTTTTCTATTTTTATGGTTTCTCCATAGATCTCCTGTTTAACCAGGCGATCGAATTGACCATAAGCGGATTCAGCGATTAACATCTTTTTGGCTCCGCTTTTGGCAATAGCTGCGCGCAACTCTTGCTGCGGAAAGGGTCTCAGGGTAATAGGACGGAAGTATCCAGCCTTAATCCCTTGAGCCCGCAGGGCTTTGACAGCATCATCAGCTGCCCGGGAAACCACTCCATGAGTAAGGATAATGATCTCCGCATCATCACAGTCTTTTTCTTGGTATTCTATGATTTCGGGAGCCAGGGCTTCATACTCAGCCGCAAACTTCAAGACTACTTCATACAGTTCTTCTTCCAGGCTGTATATGTTATTCAGATGACTGGGACCGCGATCTACACCTATCTTGCCGCCCAATCCTATCAGCGGATAGGTATCAACCATTTCGATGCCTCTATCCTGAGGATCATACATTTCCAGCGGTTCTCTCATTTTGGCCTGATATCCGTCTCCCAAAATAAATACCGGGAATCTATGTTTCCAAGCCACGTTAAATCCCTTAATAATATAATCATAAATTTCCTGATGGGTAGCTGTAGAATACACAATCCTATGTCCTTCTCCATTGCCGCCAAAGGTTGTCAGGGTAACTTCCTGTTGAGAATAGACGACTGTTCCTGAAGACGGCCCGCCCCGCTGCTGAATGATGCTCAGTATCGGCAACCGCATAGCTTCTGCCATTCCAAAAGGCTCTTGCATTAAAACATTGCCTGGTCCGGCTGTGGCGGTAAATGATTTTTTCCCGCTTTGGACTGCGCCACAGACTGTAAAACCAGCTGAAAGTTCGTCTTCAGTCTGTAAAAATTCTCTGCCCAATTTGGGTGCCATACGCGTCCAGTAATGCATGATCTCATTCTGTGGGGTAATTGGGTACCCAAACATTATATCAGCTCCTGCTGCCAGGCAGGCCCAAGCTGCGGCTTCGTTGCCAGTCACAAATGACTTCTTACTTTCGCCAATAACTCTCTGCATTTATATAACGCACCTCCTATTTAACAAAATATCCTGGTTTATGGTTGGCTTTTATGTCCTGTAAAAAAATCTGTCGTTTGGGTTTTATTCTTAACAGACTTCTTCACACCACTATTAAATTGTGAGGCTAACTCTACCAAATCGCAGTTGGCATATAGCGATGCAGATACTTTACTGCTACATTATTCTGCTTGGCGGGTATAATGCTTCTGAATTTTTCATCAACTGCTATATATACAATTGGTATCTGCAGATCTTGCGCAGCTTCTGCAATAATTTTATTGCCTGTTTCTATGATATCCAGAGTAGTTTCATCCCCCATGTGGGTATTGGCTACAATGCCATCAACCCTGCCCAGTTCAGTGATATACTCCTTGATTCTAGCCAGTGAATTAGTCATGGGTCGTGATGCATTCAAAACCGCCAGCACCTTTAACTCCGGGGTTTGGTCTACCCCCTCTACCAGGTTAAGCGTTTTAGCACCATAAACCCCGTAGCCAATGTCGAGGATAATATCACCCTCATTCATCAATGCCCAACGGGCACGAGGATTCAACATTGCTCCCGTTTCGCCCAGTCCAAAGGATTCCTCCCGGGAAAAACTGATTACCTTCAAGCCCTGCTCTTCAAGCATTTTTTTAATGGGTCTTAAAGTATAAAAAGGCTCCACTGTATCAAGATCAACCAAGCTAACCCGGCGGCCTTGCCTACTCAGTTCCAGAGCCCTATTAATGCTCATTTCGCTTTTGCCACTGGCATACTCGCCTATATATGCTTCTATAACTCTAGTCTGTAACTCTATCGTAAATATAAACACCTCCTGAGTATAATCAAAGATTAAGGAACGGGGACACACCTACTATGTAGGAATGTTCCCGAGTATACACCAAACCTCGGGAATACCCATAGCTTTTTACAAGGGGATTTTACTAAGTATAATTTAGTCAGTAATGTGCGTCAATATAAACTTAAATTTCATTAAATGTTACGCACATTTATCTATTGTATATCCTTATATCGTAGCCACCATTGTCTCTATTCTACCTCCATACCAATTCATATATGTATTAGTTTGTTTATGAACTCCCCAGGCTAAAATATAACGGGGACACTTCTGCCTGGCAAAGGTGTCCCCGAGATAATATTATAATTTATCCTAACAATAGGTGAAAACAGATCAGCAGCAGTATGCCTGGGATGCCAAGAAAACCTGATATTAATACGGTAATTATATTAATTGGAAGGGCAAAACTAAAATAAGCCCCTACGAAATTGGCTAATATTAGCAATAATAATCCGATTACCGAATTAAGTAAGAGTTTCCAGATTAGCTTGATGGGTTTCATTATTAGCTGTGCTATTATGAATATGATAACTACTAAGAATAAGGCTGCCATAACCAGGTTGGCTGTCTCCATTTTCCCCTCACCCCTCCACGCAGTGCATCGGCACTGACTTATTTACTTCATCATAAGATTCCTGCTCCTTCATCTTTTTGATAAGGTAAGCATAGCGCTTTTCAGCAGCCTGTAAAGTAAATACTGCATAATCAACCATATCGGGATCTTCCACCTGAGCCAATACTTGATAAGCCTGCCTGACTTCCAAGCTGGCTTGTTGCACAGCGGCTCTATCCAGGCGGGATTGCTTATCCACAGTTTTTTGCTGACCGCTCCGACAATGCGCACAAGAACGTCCCCAACTTAATAATATACACACCCCGTAAACCTCCTGCTATTAAATGCATTTTTTTCCATTTGTGCATCATATGCCGATTTACTTCAGGATATGCAATTAATCAAGGAATAGGGACATGACCTTAATAGTGAGTTCACATCTATAAAGGGACTAAGGACACGACCTTAATAGTGCCCGTTAGGGAACATATGTAGTCCAGAGGGCATCCTTAAATAGTGACCCTTAGGGAACATATGTAGTCCAGAGGGCACCTGCGGGGCGTACATACGCCTTTTTAGTTGCAGGAATGTCCCTGAATCTGAGGAACAGGGACACACCTACGGGGCATCAATGCCTTTTTGTTTGTAGGAATGTCCCTGATTATAGTTCTTTTCTGCCTTCCATGGCCATTCTTAAGGTTATTTCATCAGCAAATTCGATATCGCCACCTACCGGCAAGCCATGCGCCAAACGTGATACTTTGATTTGATATTTGGCTATACTGGAGGCTAAGAAACGTGACAATACTTCCCCGTCCATATCCGGGTTTAAGGCCAGGATAACTTCTTTAATATCTTCATCCTGCAAGCGCTTGATTAATGGCTGCAGATTAAATTCACTGAGATCAAAATCATCCATCAGCCTAAAACTGCGGTTAAGCACATGATACTTGCCCCTATAACCGCTTCTTTCCAAAGCAATAATGTCACTGCTTTCGGCAACCACACATAAAACTTGAGCTTCCCTGCCTTTGTCCCGGCAGATAATGCAAGGGTCTGTATCGGTAAAGAAACCACATACCGGACAGGCAAAAACTCGTTCCTGGGCTTCTATGATGGACTGGGATAGCTGCCGAGCTTCTTCCGGAGGCATTTTTAATATAAAAAGGGCCAGCCGTTGTGCGGTCTTTGGCCCAATAGTAGGTAATTTCAAAAGTTGATCAACCAGGTTTTCCAAAGGCCGGGCCAATCTCATAGGCTCATCTCCTCCCTATAAAAGACGCGGATAACGCGGATTATATGTGTTCTGTGGCTTACTGGCTGTTATGCATAATCCCTGTAACACTTTTCTGACTGCCGCCACCCATATTTGCCGCGTCAATTCGTTCCCTATAGTCCGGGGATATTGAATCCTCCAGTAATTTTTGACATTTCTCCGGAGACCATGTCCTGGGACTTTTTGATGGCTTCATTAATTACAGCCATGATTAAGTCTTCCAGCATTTCTATATCTTCCGGATCTACAACCTCCGGTTTGATCTTTATCTCCAGAATTTCTTGTTTACCATTTACACGAGCAGTTATGGCTCCACCACCAGCAGACGCTTCCACTTCTCGTTCTTGCAGTTCTCCCTGCATCTTTTCCATTTGTTCCTGCATCTTCTTAGCCTGTTTGATCATTTGATTCATATTGCCCCCACCGGGATTAAACTTCATTATATTTTCCTCCTTAATCTTTTATCTGTACAATATCTTCACCAAAATATTCGATAGCTTTTTTTACCACCATATCGTTTACCTGCTGATCATCCAGGAATACAAATACTACTTCCATCTCGCGGTTAAACACTTCTTTAATAACCTGGTCGAGTATATCCCGATTGGATTTCTCTTCCATTCTATCCTTGTGAAACTTATACCCCTTACGGTAACCGATATACATGGCGTCCCCTTTAGTTCCCAATAGTTTGCCCTGAGATAGGAGGGCATGGGTAGGGATTTTCTTCTCTTTAACCCCAGCCAGGATTTGTTTCCATAATATGTCGCGAGCATCATTGCGCCCTATTTTTTCTTTGACTGGACTGGAGCTTTCCTTCTTATTGCTTCCAATCTCGACAGGTTTGCTTTCCTGCCCGGCAAAAAGCGCTATCATTTCCAGAAAAACCAGCTCTAGTAAAAACCTCTGAGCTTCACTAAACTTTAGTTTTTCGCCAGTTTCCATAGTCATACGTAAAGCCTGAAGGATTTTATCTTTGTCAGCTTTTCTAGCTTGTTGCTTTACATTTTCCCGGTTTGCTTCCCCTACAAATAAAAATTCCGCCCGATCACCGATCAGCTTGTACAACAGGAGATCTCTCAAATATAAGGACGTTTCCCGAATAAGCTGTCCGCTTTCTTTACCCTGATTAAGAGCCGTATTGATCATATCCACTACCGTCCCCGGATCTTGAGCGAGAACCGCAGTCAATATCTGAGCAACAAATGTGTCATCAACCAAGCCTAGAACCTCTAGTACATCCTGGCGTTTAATATCCCTATCTTTAAACGAGTATAGCTGATCCAACATCCCTAAAGCATCGCGCATCCCGCCATTGGCACGGCGTGCAATTAAAGTCAGCGAATCATCGTCCATTTCTATCCCATTACTACGTGCTGCATCCTTCAGGCGTAATATAATCTGATTGGAGCCTAAACGTCGAAAGTTATAGCGTTGGCAACGCGATATAATCGTGCTGGGGATTTTTTGCGGTTCAGTAGTGGCGAGAATAAAAAGTACTGATTCAGGAGGTTCCTCCAGGGTTTTTAAGAGCGCATTAAATGCCTCCGTGGTGAGCATATGTACTTCGTCAATAATATAGACCTTTTTCTTACCCTGGGCAGGCATTACCCGAACCCTTTCGCGGAGATCTCTAATCTCATCAATTCCTCGGTTGGAAGCTGCATCTATCTCTATGACATCCATAAAAGTACCATTATTGATATCCGTACAGGAAGAACACTGATTGCATGGTTCTCCCGCCTCTGGTCGTTCACAATTGACGGCCTTGGCCATTATTTTAGCAATACTGGTTTTACCAGTTCCTCTTGGTCCGGAAAAAATATAGGCATGGGTAAGCCGGTCTTCCTTGATGGCATTTTGCAGGGC
>CAZEDT010000097.1:0-7770 GCA_964510795.1 uncultured Syntrophomonas sp. | reverse complement strand
TTGAAATGATATGGGACCATATGGTTGAAAACGGATTAGCAGAAATATTCCTGGCTGAGTGGGAAGACCATACCATAGCGGCTACCCTGGCTTTAAAAATGGGTGATAAGGCTTGGTATTTATATGGGGCCTCCAGCAACCAGTACCGTAATGTCATGCCCAACTATCTAATTCAGTGGGAGATGATTACCTGGGCCCGGGAACGAGGCTGTACTTTGTATGATTTCCGTGGGGTTTCAGGTGATTTGGACGAAAGTAATCCCCTGTATGGACTTTACAAATTCAAAAAGGGATTTAACGGAGATTTTATAGAGTTTGTAGGTGATTGGGATACGGTGTATTCACCGTCCTTCTACTTCCTATGGACCAGAGCCCTACCCATTTACATGCAAACTACTCGAGCTATTCTGCGGAAAAGAAGGGGACAGGGGGAAGGCTAGTGGAACCAGTTTTAAGTGACAAGTGGATAGAAATTGACGTGGATGCTATTAAAAACAATCTTTTGGCAGCCCGGTCCCGGTTAGATGATAAAACTCGTTTAATCGCAGTACTGAAAGCTAACGCTTATGGGCATGGAGCTGTGGAAACTGCCCGGATTCTTTTCCAAAACGGAGTGGATTTCTTTGCGGTTAGCTTTCTCAGCGAAGCTCTCCAACTACGCAGAGCTGGTATTCGTTCCAGCATTATGGTTTTCAGTCCCATTCTTCGAGAAGAAGAGTTAAAGGAAGCCATTAACCACCACATTACCATTACCATAAGCTCTGTCTATGACTGGCAAGTACTGGAGCCCATCACTTACGGCTTTAATGCTGAAATTCGGGTTCACCTGAAGCTGGATACTGGACTGGGCCGCTTTGGATTAAGCGAAGAAGAAGCTCTGGGGTTAGCCCCGGAAATAAAAAAGAATCCCCAGGTTCATCTGGAGGGGATCTATACCCATATGGCAGATGCAGCTTCCAACCCATCCTATACAGAGAGTCAATTTGCCAGCTTCATGCAAACAATAAGCCGATTAAGGGATTTGGGAATTGCAATACCGGTTAAACATTGCGCAAATAGCGCAGTTTTCCTTAAATACCCGCATATGCATTTGGATGGAGTCAGGCTAGGCACAATACTTTCCGGGCAATACCCGGCCGGTAAATTTGAATCAGACCTGGATCTTAAAGATCCTTACATATTTAAAAGCAGAATTATATCTTTGCGAACTTTAACCAAGGGGAGCTATCTGGGATATTATCGCAGTTATCGACTTAAACAAGATGCTCAGGTTGCGGTAATTCCAGTAGGTTTCAATGATGGATTGGCGCTGGAGGTAGCCAACAAACCTGCCGGTTTTGTAGATATGCTAAAATCAATGGCGAAAATAATGCTGATATACTTTAATGTACCGAGGTTTAGCCTACAGATTAAATTAAACGGGCAAAGCTATCCAGTACGTGCTAAGGTTTTTATGCAAATGGCACTTTTGGAAATTCCGATAAGCCAGGATATACATATTGGGGATGAACTCGAAGTTCCGGTGCGTAAAACCCTGGCTTCCCGGTCTATACCCAGGGTATATGTTCAGGAAGGTAAGCCCGGCAAGATTTCAAGTGAAGAAGGTACTAGCTATATCGTTGACGAAATATAAATGAAATATAGATAAATAAAGATAAATTTCTAGAAGACATTCTATTCGACAAAAATATGGCTATTTAGCCGCTCTATATTAACTATACTATATTCGGGGGGGGATATGGTTATGGCAGGTAAGATTCTCATTGTTGATGATCAAAAAGGGGTAAGAAGGCTTCTGGAAGAGTTGTTCAAAAAAGATGGCTGGGATGTAGATATGGCCGCAGACGGGAGAGAGGCGATAAGCAAAGTAGAGGAAAGACTGCCGGACATTATTTTGATGGATGTTAAGATGCCCAATATGAATGGCTTGGAAGCCTCACAAATAATCCTGGAAAAACATGGGAGCATACCGATCATTATGATGACCGCCTATGGAGAAATTGAAGTAGTTAAGAAGGCCCTGGATGCAGGGGTTAAAAAGTGTATCACCAAGCCTTTTGACATAATGGTCTTAAGGGATATGGTAAATAATTTAATTAATGAAGAATCTGCATAAATGCTGGTTTTATAGCGACAATACTATTAAGAGGTGGTTTAAATGGCACTCGTTTCTGTTACTGAATTATTATTAAAAGCAGACCGTGAAGGATATGCAGTAGGTGCTTTCAATGCCAACAATATGGAAATAGTGCAAGCTATTGCTGAAGCTGCGGCTCTGGAAAATGCTCCCGTAATCATGCAGGCTAGTCAGGGGGCAATCAAATATGCTGGTCTGGATTTTATTACTGGTATGGTGAAGCTGGCATCGGAAGAGTACAAGGTACCCATAGCACTACATTTGGACCATGGTACTGACTTTGATCAGGTGGTAAAATGTATTCGCAGTGGATTTAGCTCGGTAATGTACGATGGCTCCAAGCTTTCCTTGGAAGAAAATATTGCCATGACCAGAAAGGTATTAGACATTGCCCGACCTATTGGGGTATCAGTTGAGGCGGAATTGGGAAAAATAGGTGGTACCGAAGATCATGTACATGTGGATGAACGTGATGCCTTGTATACTGATCCCGAGGAAGCCAGGATTTTTGTAGAACAGACCGGAGTCGAGAGCTTGGCGATAGCGATTGGCACCGCCCATGGTCAGTACAAGGGTGAACCGCATCTCGACTTTGCACGTCTCAAACAAATTAAGGAACTGGTTAAGATACCTATTGTATTACATGGTTCTTCCGGCGTACCTGATATGACCGTACAAAAGGCCATTGAATTGGGTGTTTGTAAGGTCAACATAGATACCAATATTAGAGAAGCCTTCGTGTGGGAAATGCGTAGGGTAATAGAGAAAGAGCCCGATGAAATCGATCCTCGCAAGATTCTGGGACCAGCCAGGCAAGCTGCTGTAGAAATAATCCGGCAAAAAATCCGGGCATTTGGCAGTTCCAACCGAGCATAGAGCTTTGTGATATTAACCAAATTTTTTCGCAAGTCCTCTAGCTATTTCAGGGAAAACAGTTTGATCTTAGCTAGGACATGGTTTTCCTTATAGGACTTTTTTTGCAAGAAGGTTGGCTGTTTTTATTGGCTGGTCTGTGCCATTCGTATTTAGTTAGCTTTTAGAAAAGGGGGAATCTTTTTGCGAATTTTTATTGACTCTGCTAATATAGAAGAGATAAAAGACATTAACAGTATGGGTTTCCTAGCAGGTGTTACGACTAACCCCAGCCTGGTAGCCAAGGAAAAAAGAGACTACCAGGAGGTCATTAAGGAAATTTGCAGCATTGTAGATGGGCCTATTAGTGCCGAGGTGATTGCTCAGGACTACAATGGTATGCTTCGGGAAGCCGAAGTGCTGGCAGCTATACACCCTAACGTGGTAATTAAGATAGCGCTAATCGAAGATGGCTTAAGGGTTATTAATAAACTTAATGCTAAAGGTATCAAGACCAATGCTACCCTGGTGTTTTCAGCCAGCCAGGCATTGTTGGCCGCCCGGGCTGGAGCCAGTTTCGTCAGTCCTTTCCTGGGAAGGGTTGATGATAACGGTAATGATGGATTAATTTTGCTGGAAGATATAATGACTGTCTTCAATCAATATATGCTGGATACGGAAGTTATTGCCGCCAGCATCCGGCACCCCATGCATGTCGTACAATCCGCTAAGCTTGGCTCCCATATTGCTACTGTACCTTACAATATTATTAAGCAGATGATAAAACATCCCTTAACTGATGCAGGTATTGAAAAATTCTTAAGTGATTGGAAACAAGCGTTCAGTAGGGGCTAAGGGATGATAAGACCAGTCTTTGCGGCAAGTATTTTTTGATATCGCCAGTTGGATCAATGGGTATTACGAGTAGTACTTTGATTAATAACTAGGCAATATCCGAAAATAGATGCTTTAAAAGTGGGATTTATCATAACGTAAGCCCCATTAGAATTGGAGGGTTTGGTTTGGAGCGAGAGCTGGCTCTTGAATTTGCCAGGGTAACCGAAGCTGCGGCCTTGTCAGCTGCACGTTGGGTAGGTTTGGGAGATAAAGAAGCTGCTGATGATGCAGCTGTTACTGCTATGCGAGTTATGTTTGATACCGTCTCCATTGATGGAGTGGTAGTCATAGGTGAGGGTGAACTTGATGAGGCCCCGATGCTCTATATTGGGGAGAGAGTAGGTCTAGGGGTTCCGCCCCAGGTTGATATTGCGGTTGATCCGCTGGAAGGAACTAATATTGTTGCTAAAGGACTTACGGGAGCCATAGCTGTACTGGCTTCGGCACCTCGCGGTACTTTGCTGCATGCTCCTGATATGTATATGGACAAGATAGCCGTAGGCCCTGAATGCAAGGGACGAGTTTTTCTGGATGCTCCCGTTAAGGAGAACTTGCGTCAGGTGGCCAAAGCCTTGGATAAATCTATTCGTGAAGTTACCGCGGTGGTATTGGATCGGGAGCGTCACCAGGGAATTATAGAAGAGATCAGGAGCGTAGGTGCGCGTATTAAGCTGATTAGCGATGGTGACGTGTCACCAGGCGTGGCTGCGGCCTATGAAGATTCGGGTGTAGATATACTATTAGGTATTGGTGGAGCACCGGAAGGCGTAATAACCGCTGCGGCCCTCAAATGTTTGGGAGGGGATTTCCAGGCTCGCTTATGTCCGGAGAATGAAGAAGAAATAATTCGTTGTCATTCGATGGGTATAAAGGATGTCAATCAACTGTTTAGCATTGACGAACTGGTAAGATCTGATGATGTAGTATTTGTGGCTACTGGAATAACCGATTCCTTTTTATTAAAAGGTGTCCGGTATTTAAAAGGACGTGCTATTACTCAGACCATTGTGATGAGGAGTACCTCCGGCACCATAAGATTCATTGAAGCCAATCATCATCTGGGGAAAAAGCCATTATTTAAGGATAATCGTATAAAATTAACCATGGACTGATATATAAATTACTCAAGCTAAATCTGCATTTGTAAAATAACAGTTCATATCTGTTTACCTTATTCAACCAGAGGCAAGAATATATACACAGGTAACTATCGTATGTTCCCACCGTGGGAGTCTGTTTACAGCAGATCTTTCGATATACTTATCCCCTAAATTCCACTAAGAGTGGTAAGCCAAGATTATAGGCTGTCAATAATTTAGAACCCATATTACCCCCCCTGCCTTATGCAGGAGGGTAATATGGTGCACGTTAACCCGCCGCATAAATTATTTCCTAAAAAAAAGAATATACGGAATTAGAAATTGAGAGGAGGAAAAAATTGAAACTAAATATCTCGGAATTAGAGAACAAAACTATGCTGGAACTTTACCAGATTGCTAGAGATCTCAATCTAGCCGGATTTTCAAAACTACGTAAAAAGGAATTGGTGTTTGAGATAACCAAAGCCCTAACCCATTCCAATGAATTGCTGCAGGCATCGGGGGTACTGGAAATTATGCCGGATGGATACGGCTTTTTACGGCCCTTTGCCTATGTTCCAAGTCATGAAGACATCTATGTATCCCCATCCCAAATCAGGAAATTTGATTTGCGTACTGGGGATCGGGTAGGTGGGCAGGTAAGACCCCCAAAGGATAGTGAAAGGTTTTTTGCCCTGCTGAAGGTTGAAGAAGTGAATGCCTTACCGCCGGAAGAGTCAAGCAGGCGGATACATTTTGATGCACTCACGCCTTTATATCCAACCGAAAGGTTAAGCCTGGCAACTGACTCAAATGAACTATCCACCCGTATGATTGATCTGGTAGCACCTATCGGCAAAGGCCAAAGGGGACTCATCGTGGCACCTCCTAAGGCTGGTAAAACCATGCTTCTTCAAAAAATGGCGCAGGGAATCACCCGTAATCACCCGGAAGTAGAACTGTTTATCCTGCTGGTTGATGAACGACCCGAAGAAGTTACGGATATGCAGCGTTCTACCGAGGCGGAAGTAGTTGCCTCAACTTTCGATGAACCACCGGAAAACCATGTAAAGATTACCGATATGGTTCTGGAAAGAGCGAAGCGATTAGTAGAACATAAAAAAGATGTGGTCATACTGATGGACAGTATAACGAGACTGGCCAGAGCCCACAATTTAGTTATTCCCCCTAGCGGCAGGACTCTGTCAGGAGGTATTGATCCGGCTTCTTTGCATAAACCCAAAAGATTTTTCGGTGCAGCCCGTAATATAGAAGACGGAGGCAGCCTGACCATTATAGCGACTGCTTTGGTGGAAACTGGTTCCCGCATGGATGATGTAATTTTCGAAGAATTCAAAGGTACCGGCAATATGGAATTGGTATTAGACCGAAAATTATCAGAACGCAGGATTTTCCCAGCTATTGATTTGAAGAGATCAGGAACCCGTAAAGAGGAACTATTATTCAGTGCTGAAGAAATGGAATTAATGTGGAATCTTCGCAATACTTTCAGTGAATACAATTCAGTTGAAACTATGCAGATGATGATAGATACCATGAAAAAAACCAAATCAAATGACGACCTCTTAAGGGCTGCTCCTATTATTTTCGGCAAAAGAGAACACTCCCGCAGAGCTATCAACCGGCAACATGAATAAAAGCAATATTTCCAAATAATAACTGGGGGTGGCAATACGCCACCTAGGCTTAGTTATTGTTACGCATAAAAACCGATATTTCTGTCAAGAATAAAGGCAACAAGCTGAGAGCTTTTTGCTCAAGGCAGAAATAGAGGTGAAAATATTTTGTATAAAAGGTGGATAGGCGCACTGCTTGTGTGCATAGTTTTGCTGTCCACGTGTATCCACCCATCTGTTGCTCGTTTAAGTGAAGAGTTGATTGAACTTTCGTCTTTGACCGTCGCTGGGTCTGGTGGTCAAGCTAGAATGTATCAAGTTAAAGCCGGGGATAATCTCTGGTATATAGCGAGGTGCAATGGAGTTAACCTACAAACCTTAATGAATATAAACCAACTGGATGAGAATAGTATTCTAAATGTCGGAGATATGATAAAGCTGCCATCTGGAAAGTCTTTGATTCATGTTGTATGTTCAGGAGAGACCATGTGGGGCATTGCGGTTCGTTATAGTACTACAGTTGAAGCTATTGAAAGTGCCAATACGGATAAAGACCCTAGTTCTTTGAAGATTGGGGACCGCTTAAATATACCGGTAACAAATTCCCGCATGTTGCAAGCTGCTTCCCAGCCATCGCGTGGAATTTCCATGGGTGGATTGCTAGCCTGGCCGATCAGCGGTACTATTACTTCAGCTTTTGGATGGCGCAGAACAGGATTTCATCATGGTCTGGATATAGCCAATAAGCTGGGCACGCCGATAAAGGCAGCCGCCGCAGGTACGGTGGTATTTGCGGGTTGGAAAGACATTTATGGGCGTACGGTTATTATTGAACATGCTGATGGTAAACGGACCCTTTATGGTCATGCGCAGAAAATCCTGGTGAAAAATAATCAGAGGGTTACACGGGGTCAGACCATTGCCACAGTGGGCATTAGTGGAAGAACCACCGGCCCTCATGTGCACTTTGAAGTGAGGGTGGGCAATAAAGTATATGATCCCTGGAGATATCTGAGCCACTAAAAAAATGCCTCCTCAGGGGGGCTTTTTTTACGTCCTAAAGTGCGATAGTCTATATGGGATGGATAATTAAGTGTAAAATATAATTTGCGTAGTAGACTAAAGATGCGACGTAAAAGGGGGACCGGGTATTGGCTGTAACTTGAAG
>CAZEDT010000096.1:0-7853 GCA_964510795.1 uncultured Syntrophomonas sp. | reverse complement strand
ATTTTCATCGGTGGTTGTGTCCTGTGGGCATGAGGGTTCACGTGAAACATTTTGTGCATTTTGCTTAGCTTAATGCTTTTAACAATTCCGGCAATATATCTTCTACATCAGCTGCCAATACATAATCAGCCATCTGCATCATGTAAGCATTTTCATCGTTGTTGATGGCTACTATGGTTTTAGCGTCGCGGATACCTACTGTAAACTGGACCTGTCCGGATATGCCCATAACTATGGCCAGGCTAGGTTTGCACTTTTTGCCCGACAAGCCGATGATTCTTTCTTCAGATAGCCACTTTTTGTCAGTAGCCAAGGGTTTGGAACAAGCTACTTCTCCACCCAGGGCTTTGGCGATAGCTTCGACTTTAGCCAAATCTCCCTGATTCTCTAATCCTTGTCCCACCGCTACTAGTATATCGGCGGCTTCTATATCCACACTATCCCCGCCCTTAGATTTGACTTCTATTACTTTAACTCCGGCTTTTATCTCTACCGCCAGGTCACTGAGACTGCCGCTGGCTTCAGCGGCCTGCTCAAAGGCTTTTGGCATGATGGCTATTATCTGGTTTTCAGTCTCAATCACCTGAGTGGCTACTGTGGCACCACCCAGAGCATTCCTGGAACATTCTATTTTTCCGCTGTTGATTTTAAGGCTGTTTACATCGGTAAGACAACCAGCCTCCAAGCTCTGCGCTAGTCTTCCTGCAATTTCTTTGCCACGGCGATTGGAAGACAGTAAAATAATATTGGCGGATACTTTTTGGGCGGCTTGCTTTAAGGCGCTGCTCATTGCCGCAGTATCGGCCAGATTGATAACGGGATTGTCAATTTTATAGGTTTCTACTCTTTTGGCCAATTCATTGCCTTGCTCACCATCATTGATGCTCACTGCTTGCAGGGGAAGACCCAGATCCTTAGCTATATGTTGGGCTGCCGTAATTAATTCCAGAGCATTTGCGGTTTTGTCACTATACACCAGTATTCCTGCCATTACAATCACCTCCCGATTAGGCCTTCGGCGGAGAGGGCCTTGACTAATTCATCTACGGATTTGACAACTATGCGCTTACGGTCGGTCTCTGGAGCCAGGTTGCTGAGGGTAGTAATTTGGGACTTATTACCTATTTTTATATCCAATTCATCAGGTGTCACTACCTCTTTGGGCTTTTTCCCGGCTTTCAGTATCTGGGTGACCGATGGGATACGGGCTTCATTTATTTCAGAAACTACCGTTATAACAGCGGGCAGCTCTACTTCCACATATTCTTCACTGTCTTCCAGAGAACGGGTTACTCGAGCTACCTTGCCATCCAATTCAATGGCTTTGGCATAGCCCACTTCCGGCAGCCCCAGAATTTCAGCAACGCGGGAACCTACCTGACCGGAATAGTTATCACCACTGCCTTCTCCGAAGAGGATTAATCCAACGTCATCCATTTTTTTGATGGCGGCGGCTATCAGGCTGGCACTGGTATCGCTGGTGATCCAGTCCAAAGCATCGTCGGTCACCAGAAAAGCTTCATCAGCACCTGCCGCCAGAGCTTCTTTGATAGTGTCTTCCAGTTCTTCATTCCCTGCCGAAACAACTATCAGTTTAGCGTCGTTAGCTTCTTTCAGGTTAACTCCTGCTTCCAGAGCATTCTTGTCTATATTTCCCAGCGTAAGGGGTACATCATCAAATACCGGCTGCCGGTTGCGAATCCTGACCTGTTGCAGATCCGGTATTTGCTTCATAGCTACCACTATATTCATACTTTTCCCTCCTTAGATTAATGTTTCAGATTGAGAACCATTAGAAAATGGATTTCACGGATTAGCAGGGAGCAACACGGTAACATTATTGCAACTGTTAGATTGTTGACCGATAGGAAATAGCCTAATGACTTTTCTTCCATGGCACTCCTATTAAATCCGTGTGATCAGTTTCTAATCCTTTTTTAACCGAAACGAAATTGTACACCACAGCCGCTATTGGGATAGTTCCATTCCAATACTTCAACCCCGCAGGCAATCCGGCAGGTTCCGCATTCCAGACAGCCGTCTATGGTCAGTTCAATTTCTCCCTGAGCATTTTCATTGTATAAGCCCGCGGGGCAAACCAATACAGCTTTTTTCAAACGCGGGTCTTTTTCCATGCCTGGCTTGATGGTTATATGTGGTTCTTTATCATGTTTAAATACATCCAGACCCAGTTTAGCCTTTAATCCCATCTGCTCACTCATATTTTTCTTACCCCCCCGAAGTCTTTAAACATAGCCCACATTTCACGGAAGGTCATATATTTTTTAATGGTCGGATAGAGTTTGGCTTTGGGGCCAGCTGGTATCTCGTACAGGTCCTTCATAACGTCTCCGGCCAATTGAGGATAACGTTGGAAAAATCTTGGGTTTTCCATTACATGGGGAGCATCCTTGAAGTTCTTGAAATCTTCCATAACAAAACTATCGTTAAGTAGTTTTTCATAAACAGAAAGGCTGGCTGAGCAATAATCGCCCACCTCTTTAGCCTTAATAGCAGCCTGAGCTGCGTAGTATCCAGAAGCCAGGGCGTATTCCATACCCCTTACGGTTACCCCAATATTCATGGAAAAGCCGGCGGCATCTCCTGCTAGCAGAATGCCATCTCCATAGAGCTTGCCCATAGATTTATAGCCGCCTTCAGGAACAACATGGGCTGAATATTCGCTGGTTTGACCCCCTTTAATCAGGCGGGCAACTTCGGGTCTAAGTTTGAAGGCATCCAGGAGGTCCGGAGCTTGCACCTGAGGCTCCTCCATTAAATCCTTGATACCCACTACAATTCCTAAGCTAATGCTATCTTTATTAGTGTAAAGGAACCCACCGCCAAATTTACCTCGGGTTACTTCCCCCATATAAAGACGAGCGGCTCCCTCATCACCTTCGAGGTTAAAACGATCTTCGATTATTGTGCGGTCCAGTTCAATGATCTCCTTAAACCCTACCGCGTGATCCTTGACTACGCCCGGTTTACGCAAACCTGCTTTTTCTGCCAGCAAGGACAATACGCCGTCACAGGCAATAACTACATTAGCGGTCAGTTCCTCGCCTCCAGCGATTACCCCCTCGATTTTACCATTTTCAATAATCAGATCATCTACCCGGTTCTTGTTGACAATGGATACGCCTTTTTTCTCGGCTTGTTTGGCAAACCAGCGATCAAATTTACCTCGCAGGATGCTGTAGCTCTGGTAAGGTTCCTGGGCCAGCTCGCTCCCATCATAGCGTATGGTAATGCTGCGTTCCTTGTCCATAATGCTGACTTCTTCATGAGCTATGTATCTTTCCAGGGGTGCTTTTTTCCATAAATCCGGGAACATATCGCGAACTGGGTTCAGGTATAAGCGTCCTCCGGTCACGTTCTTGGCACCGGAATAATCGCCTCTTTCTAAAAGGAGTACTTCCAAACCTGCATCGGCAAGGGTGTAGGCCGCGGCCAGACCAGACAGCCCACCTCCAACCACAATTACATCAAAATCTTTTTCCATCCTGGGTACACCTCTCTTTATTGCTTATGACAGGTGGTTTTGAAAAGGGGAACCCTTAGCGGGCTCCCCAATAGCTCAAATACAACTAGCCTTTTAGTATGACGCCTGAAATTATCATCTTCTGCATATCGGTAACGCCTTCGATTTGCGGTCCCATAATAGCATCACGATAGAGGCGGGAAATTTTGTAGTCTTCCATTCCGCCGTAGGACCCGTGGACATCTAAGGAAATGCGGGCCGCATCGGCAGAGTTCTCACAAACCACCGTCTTGGTAAGTGCAGCTTCTTTAGCAAATACAAATGGGTTCTTGACGTTATTAGCCAGATATCCGAGACGGTAGGTTAACCAGCGGGAAGCTTCGTATTTCATGGCTAAATCAGCGATCCGTAATTGGATGGCCTGGAATTTAGCAATGGGCGTACCCCGATGAGTTTTCTCTTTGGCGTATTTTACAGCTTCTTCATAAGCTGCCAGCGTTCCACCCAGAGCACAGGAGCTTACTCCAACCTTGCCGAAGGAAATACCCATTTGCAGAATTGGATAACCTTGTCCAATCTGTCCCAGCACGTTTTCAGCCGGCACTCTTACATCTTTCATATATACATCCAGCAGTGGGCCGCCATGCATTCCCATTTTTTTCCATGGTTCAGAAATAGAATAGCCTTCCGAAAATTTATCTACAATAAAGGCAGTAATTTCATTAGATTCAGATTCGCGAGCGAATATCACTATTGGACCTGGAAAGTTAGCATTAGAAATGAAGCGCTTGGTACCATTTAATATGTATGAATCCCCGTCTTTTACAGCGGTAGTAGTAATCTGTTTGGGATCGGAACCAGTGCCGGGTTCGGTGAATGCAAATGAGGCAATATGTTCGCCCTTACAGCAGGCGGGCATGTATTTTTTCTTCTGGTCTTCTGTACCGAAGGCGTTGATAGCTCCAACCGAAAGGGTGTGAGCTGACATAATCATGGCTACCCCAGACGAAACGCGGCCAAGCTGTTCCACAGCCAATACATATCCTACGTATCCGCCGTCAGCTCCTCCATATTCCTCAGCAAATGGTACCCCAAATAGTTCCAGTTCACCTAGACCAGCCAGGATTTCATCCGGAACTTTGTTTTCGTGATCAATTTTCTCAGCCAGTGGTTCAATATACTTTTCCGCATATTCCCGGGCCATCTTCTGTAAGAGAGCCTCTTCCTTGGTGAATCCAAAATCCATTATTCCTCTCTCCTTCCCCTGACTTTCGCCAGGCCAAATTTCTGGACTCCAATATCACGTATTAGTATTATCCGATTGGTTATATTGTACCACAATAAAGGCTTGTCCTTGGTATATTTTTTATAACCGGGTAAATGTTTGCACATAATAGGTATACATTTAAACATAGAAGCCCAATTCCCTCTTTTAATACAAAATTTTATAGGAAATTAGGGACGGATGTAACAGTATAATTAAGCTAATCAATAGCTAATAGTCATATTGACCAAACTGCCATTTAACAAATCTAAATCCACCCAGGTCCCGCCATCACTCTGAGGAATAAACGTGCCCCAGTAAGTGAGCTTACCCGACCAATCAGATGCATATTGCAAAGACCTTTGGGGGTCGTGGGGTACACCATAAACTTTTAGAATTTCTTCTATTGATGCTCCCAAGCTTATTCCTGCAGGGGTCACTCCCCCCTTTTTAAGCTGAAAATAGGATGTGCTGCCAGGGCCCGGTTCCTCACAGGTTATTTCGTCAAAATTGATTTTATTTATTTGCGCTAATTCCTCATCACTGATTAACGTATATGGGGTGATGTAAACATCAGCCTGGTTTTCGTGCCACGATTTACTGAAGGCAACTGAATAACCCATATTCTGTGCTACGAAACGAAGTGGTACCATGGTAGTATTCTTAATCAAACAGGGTGCTAGATCCATGGTAACCGGAACTGCATTTGCCATAGCTATGCGTGAACCAATCTGCATTTCAATCCGCTGTTGATCTCTGCGCATGATAATTCTTTGGTCGCTGGCCTGCCATTCCACCTGAAATCCAAGTGCTTCAGCTATAGACCTGAGGGGTATAAGGGTACGCCCATTTTCAATAATAGCTGGTACCTTCAGATCCAGGTAATGAGGATACTCGTCCCGCGGACCTTCAACAATAACCTCCACTGGCCCAGCCAAGGCCATGGAAACCCATACCATCAGCACAGTGATTGCCAGTATCAAAACCAGGGACTTTTTAATCATCCTAACCTTCCTCCTTCAGTAGGTAAATGGTCACTGGATCTGTCTGGATCACTCCAGTTTCCAGTAACTATCTTCATAAATTTATGAAACCTACTATGGAGATATGACCTAAAAGGCTTGGCTTAATAAAATATTCCCTTACCAGTTGGCAAAGTACTTAAACGTTCCATCCAATTGATAAAATCATCCTGCTCCTAACTAAAAGAGATGGTGCATTCCCCGGCACCATCTCTCATTTTATTATTTACTCATCTTCTAATATTTCATTATTCTTTTTGCTCGAAATGTACTGCATTAATAAGTTTATGGCACAGACTCCAACGAAGAAGGCGGTACCACCTATTATAAGTTCAATCGGGTTGTTATTACCAAGATACCAATAACTTACCAGTAAAAATGTAACAGCAGCAACAATAGCTGATGGTAGCATGACTTTTAAGTTGGACTTACTGGTTAGAATTCCGGAGTTTACACGCTTAGCTGCCAAATAAAATGTCACCCCAAAAAACAGTAACGCCAAATCCCAATACCTCGTAATTGTTTCTTGAAGAATAAACTGTCGATACAATAAATCGATTAAAACCCCGAAGTACAGCATTGAAAATGCTAAACTATTTTGCTTATGGGCTTCTTGAATAATTCTTTCGTCCTCAATCTTTTTTTTCATTATTTTCCTCCCCTATCCAGAATAAATCATTTAATGTTTTTTTCAGTACATAACAAATATCCAAACATAGTTTTAGCGAAGGGTTATATTTACCTTTTTCGATTAAATGAATAGTTTGCCTTGTAACTCCAATTGCATCAGCTAACTGTTGCTGGGTTAGGTTACATTCCACACGAGCCAGCTTAACATTATTTCCCAATCAGACACCTGCTTTCAAAAGAACATATGTAAAATATATGTGACAATTGTAATATATAATTTACATCATTGTCAATTATATATTACATCAATAACAAAGCTAACTGTAAACATATAAACGAAAAAGAACCGCTTATCTGAAAGACCATGATAGACTTGAAAATCAAAGCATGAGAAAAGCCCGCGATTAAGCGGGCTGTTTGATACGGCAAGATAAAGATTTCGATTACTATTAACACCCATTTGACTTTTGAACTTGATTAATTCAAACCCTTCAGCTACTCAGTCTATGGTTCCCCCACCTAAAACCATTTCACCCTTATAGAAAACTATTGCTTGTCCAGGCGTCAAAGCTCTTACTGGTTCTTTAAACTCTACCTGGATAGCACCCTTTTCGGCTTTGACAATAGCCGGTACAGGCTTAGCTGTGTATCTGATCTGAGCTTCGACCTGGAGTTCTCCCTCCAGATTGTCAAAGGCTATCCAATTAACATTGGTGGCAGTACATCCGTGGGAATAGACGGAATCCTTATCCCCCACTATTACAGCATTACGCTGGGGATCGAGAGCCACTACATAGATGGGATAACCTTTAGCCAGGTTTAGACCCCGGCGTTGACCTATGGTAAAATGAGCAATACCCTGATGCTGTCCCAACACTTCACCTTGAGTGTTTATAATTGGGCCAGGCATTATAGATCCGGGATTACGCCTGCTAAGGAAGCCAGCGTAATCATCATCCTCTACAAAACATATTTCCTGACTCTCGGCTTTCTCCGCCACTATCAACTCCATATCACTGGCCATTTCTCTAATCTGAGGTTTGCTATACTCACCCAGAGGAAAGAGCACGTGAGACAGTTGTTCCTGTTTTAGATTATAGAGTACATAGCTCTGATCTTTTTGGCGATCCAGGCCTCGATAAAGTAAATAACGCTGCAGCTCTTCATCATATTTTATCCGGGCATAATGCCCCGTTGCCAAATATTCCATATCCATAGACAGAGCCTGCTGGAGCAGATCACCAAATTTTATATATCTATTACAAGCAATACAGGGGTTAGGAGTGCGTCCTACCAGGTACTCGGCACAAAAATAGTCGATAACCTGCTTCTCAAAGCGCTCCTGATAGTTTAATACATAATGGGCTATACCAAGTTGCTGTGCTACCTGGCGCGCATCATCAACTGCCGACAATCCGCAGCAGCCTCCTTCAATATCACAGGGCATGAGCTG
>CAZEDT010000095.1:0-8969 GCA_964510795.1 uncultured Syntrophomonas sp. | reverse complement strand
ATCCCAGGCTTTTAATGGTCAATCTCTGGGTTTGAGGGTAACCAATAAAGCTTTTTTCCCAGGTAATCTTTAACTGCTTAGCCAAGGTTTCTCCCTCCCTAGTTCAAAATCTCATCTATGGTCTTACCCCGTTGCCGGGCTACATCCTCAACCCTTTTCAGGCTCTTTAGACCCACCATAGTAGCATGTACCATATTGTTAGCATTGGAGGATCCCAGCGATTTGGTAAGAATGTCTTTTAAGCCTACTGCTTCCAAAACTGCTCTTACAGGTCCACCGGCAATTACGCCAGTACCAGCTGAGGCAGGTTTTAGAAGTACTTCGCCGGCTCCAAATCTACCTATAATAGGATGGGGGATAGTTCTGCCATCTATTAAGGGTATATCTACCATGTTCTTCTTGGCGTTTTCCATGGCTTTTCTTATTGCTTCAGGTACTTCAGTGGCCTTGCCCTTGCCAGTACCAACTCTTCCTTCGCCATCGCCAACTACTACCAGGGCGCTAAAGCTAAATCTGCGTCCACCTTTTACAACTTTGGCAACCCTTTTAATGCTTACCACTTTCTCGATAAACTCAGGGGCTACCTGTTCCTTCTCAATCATTTTTTCCCTCCTAACCTGACGGAAATCAACGTTTAAAAGACAAGTCCATTCTCTCTTGCGGCATCTGCCAAAGCTGATACGCGCCCATGATACCTGCGTCCGTTTCTATCGAAAACTACTTGAGTTATTCCCTTTTCCTTTGCCTTTTCAGCAATACTGCCACCAACCCGTTTGGCTGCGTCTATATTGGTTTTGCCCGATAAATCAGCCATGTCCTTATCCAGAGTAGAAGCAGCTACTAGGGTGACCCCTTTTTCGTCGTCAATGATCTGGGCATATATATGGTGCAGACTGGTGTATATGCAAAGTCTGGGTGCATCAGCGGTTCCAGATATTTTATTGCGTATTCTGATATGTCTGCCTTTTCTGAGTTCTTTCTTACTGGTTTTTTTGATCAACGTAGTCACTCCCTTCCTAGTTATTTGCCGCCTGATTTACCAGCCTTACGTCTGATAACTTCGCCTTCGTACTTAATACCCTTACCTTTATAAGGTTCAGGTTTTCTGATGTCACGAATATGAGCGGCGGTATTACCTACCAGTTGTTTGTCAATCCCTTTAATAGTAATCTTGGTAGCTGCCGGGACTTCAAACTCTATCCCCTGGGGAGGTTCCACCTCAACTGGATGAGAAAAACCAATGTTAATTACAAGCTTGGTACCCTGCAATTGTGCACGGTATCCTACCCCTACCAGTTCCAATTTCCTCTCAAAACCCTTGCTGACCCCATCAACCATATTGGCAACCAGTGCTCTGGTTAGACCATGCAGGGCGCGATGGTTCTTAGCGTCACTGGGTCTTTGAACCAGCAACTCGCTATCGTTTACATCTATTGAAATATCTTGTGGAATTCTCTGGGAGAGAACTCCTTTGGGACCTTCAACAGTAATGATATTATCTTCAATTGTTACCTTTACGTTATCAGGTCGAGTGATAGGCTTTCTACCTATTCTGGACACTGTTCACTCCTCCTTCGGCTACCAAATGTAACATATCACTTCTCCGCCCAGGCCTTCTTTGCGGGCTTTTTTATCAGTCATTAGTCCTTTAGAGGTAGAGACAATCGCTGTTCCAAGTCCACCCAGAACTTTAGGCACCTCATCTTTTTGTACATACACCCTCAGGCCAGGCTTGCTTATTCTTTTAAGCCCGGTGATAACCTTTTCCTTATTGGGTCCATACTTGAGGTATACCCTGATTATCCCTTGTTTGCCATCCTCTATATATTCAAAATCCTTGATGTACCCTTCCTCTTTCATGATCTTGGCCAAGCCTACCTTCATTTTGGAACCGGGTACCTCGACGGTTTGATGCATGACCATATTGCCGTTTCTAATTCTGGTTAGGAAGTCGGCTACGGGATCAGTCATGACCATATTCTATACCTCCTTTATTACCAGCTGACAGTTGTAAGTGTATAGTAAGCCAGGTATTGTTGAGCAATTTACCAACGCTATAAACTGTTAACTATTAACTCTCCAGACCTACCAGCTCGATTTGGTTACTCCAGGTATTTCTCCCCGGTGTGCCAACTCTCTGAAGCAAACTCTACACATTCCGAATTTGCCCATATAAGCCCGTGGTCTTCCACATATCTTGCAGCGATTATATTCTTGTACCTTAAATTTGTGTGGGCCTTGCTGTTTAGCAATCATAGCCTTTTTTGCCATTCTGTAAAAACCCCCTCTTATCTAAATGGCATTCCCATGCACTTCAACAATTCTCTGGCTTCCTCGTCATTTTTAGCGGTAGTTACGATAACTACTTCCATACCCCGTATTTTATCGATCTTGTCATATTCGATTTCCGGGAAAATGGTTTGTTCCTTGATTCCTAATGAATAATTACCGCGACCATCGAAAGCCTGTGGTGATATTCCCCTGAAATCACGTACACGGGGTAAAACGATGTTGATTAGCTTATCCAGGAACTGATACATCCGCTCTCCGCGTAATGTAACTTTGCAACCGATAGGCATACCCTCGCGCAGTTTAAATCCGGCTATGGATTTCTTGGCTTTAGTGATAACCGGCTTCTGACCGGCTATGATAGTTAAATCACTGACTGCACCATCCAATGCCTTGGGGTTCTGTACAGCCTCGCCCAGTCCTATGTTGATTATAATCTTATCAACCTTAGGAACCTGCATTATATTCTTGTACTGAAATTTATCCATCAGTTTAGGCGTAATCTCTTGCTTGTATACTTCGTACAACCTAGCCATTTAATAGCTAGCCTCCCTTCTTGGAGCTTAGTCTACTACCTCTCCGCAATTCTTGCAGACTCTCACTTTATTTCCATTATCGAGAAACTTCTTTGCAATCCGCGTAGGTTTGTTACACTTATTACATAAAAGCATCACATTGGACGCATTAAGTGGTGTTTCAATCTGTAAAATGCCTCCCTGGGGAATAGCTCTGCTGGGGCGTTGGTGTTTTTTGGCCTTATTTATGCCTTCCACCACTACCCGGTTAGCCCCCGGGTTTACCTTCAAAACTTTACCCTTTTTGCCAGCATCTTTTCCAGTTATCACCAGTACGGTATCGCCTTTTTTAATATTCATCCTTCACACCTCCACCGACTAAAGCACTTCGGGGGCCAGAGATATGATTTTCATAAAATTCTTATCCCTCAGTTCCCTGGCTACAGGTCCAAAAATGCGTGTACCCTTTGGATTACCGTTATCATCAATTATAACGGCGGCATTTTCCGAAAAAGCAATATAGGACCCATCAGGTCTTCTAATTTCTTTTTTGGTTCTTACCACCACCGCTTTAACTACATCACCCTTTTTAACAACTCCATTAGGTGTTGCTTCTTTGACGGCGGCAACAATTATATCTCCTACAGTTGCATATCTTCTGGTTGAACCACCTAAAACCTTAATACAAAGTACTTTCTTGGCTCCGGTGTTGTCCCCCACCTGTAATACTGTTTCTTGTTGAATCACGGTTAAAACCTCCCTTCAATGTACCAGAACTATTGTAGAGTCTTGGCTTTCTGAACAATTTCTACGAGTGTCCATCTTTTGTCTTTGCTTAAGGGGCGGGTTTCCATGATTTTCACGACATCACCGGTATTCGCATCATTGTTTTCATCATGAACCTTATACTTTTTACTGGTCTTTATGGTCTTTTTATATAGAGGATGCTGCTGTACTGTCTCTACCGAAACGGTAATAGTTTTTTCCATCTTATCGCTGGTTACAGTACCCATCCTAGTTTTGCGGTTGCCTTGATTCTCAGCCACCCTTAGACCTCCTTTATCCGTTACTCTCCCGAGATATTTCCCGCTGCCTTAATACAGTCTTGCACCTGGCTATGTTCTTACGAACATCCCGAATACGCATTGGGTTATCAAGCTGGCCGGTAGCCATTTGAAAGCGCAGGTTGAAAAGTTCTTCCTTATAACTGGTAACTTTTCTTGCTATTTCCTCGTCGGTTAGTTCTCTCATCTTCTTAGCTATCACTAACCTCACCACCCATTTCTTCTCTTATTACGAACTTACACTTCACTGGCAGTTTATGTGCTGCTAGTCGCATGGCTTCCCGGGCTACTTCTTCATTTACGCCGGAAAGTTCAAACATAACTCTGCCTGGTTTAACTACAGCCACCCATGATTCAGGCGACCCTTTTCCCTTACCCATACGAGTTTCAGCCGGCTTGGCAGTTATCGGACGGTCGGGGAATATTTTTATCCATAATTTACCGCCTCTTTTTATATATCTGTTGATGGCAATACGGGCGGCTTCAATTTGGCGGTTGGTAACCCAGGATGCTTCCAGAGCTTGTAACCCAAAATCGCCGTAGGTAACGGTATTACCTTTTTGAGCTTTGCCTTTTAATGCCGGGCGGTGCTGTTTTCTATGTTTGACTCTTTTAGGGGTAAGCATTATTGATCTGCCTCCTCCTTTTGTTTCTGCTGCGGTCTTTTCTTGGCCTCAGGGGCTATTTCACCGCGGTTTATCCAAACCTTGATGCCAATCTTGCCATAGGTCGTATTGGCTTCTGCAAATCCATAATCTATATCAGCTCTTAATGTGTGCAGCGGTACTTTACCTTCTGCATACCATTCCGTTCTGGCTATTTCAGCTCCACCAAGTCTACCGGATATGGCAATCTTCATACCAACTCCACCTACGCGCATGGTTCTGCTAACCGATTGTTTCATGGCCCGGCGGAAAGATATTCTTTTTTCCAACTGCTGTGCTACATTCTCAGCTACTATTTGAGCATCCAGTTCCGGTTTCTTGATTTCCTGAATATTGATGTTGATATTCTTCCCGGTTAACTTGATCAGATCTTGCTTCAGCTTTTCCACTTCGTTTCCGCCACGTCCGATTACAATACCGGGCTTAGCAGTGTGAATGGTTATGCGTACGCGGTTTCCGGTTCTTTGAATTTCAACTTTGGATATACCAGCGGTGTAAAAACGTTCCTTGATCATTTTTCTGACCTTATAATCTTCGTGTAGAAGATCGGCATAATCTCTATCAGCATACCAATTGGAATCCCAATCTCTAATAATGCCGATTCTAAATCCTTTCGGATGAACCTTCTGACCCACTATTTAACCTCCCTTTCCCGTAACACCACACTTATATGACTGGTTCTATGACGTCTTACATCGGCTCTACCATAAGCTCTTGGTTTCATTCTCTTAAGGGTAGGTCCTTCGTTTATCTGAATCTCCGAAATGTATAATTCGTCTGAGTCCATGTCATAGTTATGTTCTGCGTTTGCTAGGGCAGATTTCACTACTTTGCTGATCAGAGGAGAAGCTTTTTTGTTGGTGTATCTTAAAATACCCAGGGCTTCACTTACATCTTTACCTCTAACCAGATCGGCAACCTGACGTGCTTTCAAAGGAGATACTCGCAAGTACCGAGCTATTGCTCTGGCTTCCATAAATATGCCTCCTCCTTTCTACCTCGATCTGCTCGATTTTTCCGATTTACCTGCATGGCCGCGGTAAGTTCTGGTGGGGGCAAATTCTCCCAGTTTTAAACCTACCATATCTTCGGTAACATAGACCGGGATATGTCTGCGTCCGTCATGTACTGCCAGGGTGTGCCCGACCATCTGGGGCATAATGGTTGAACGCCGGGACCAGGTCTTAACAACCTTTTTTTGCCCGTTGTCGTTCATATCTTCAACCTTTGTTAGGAGCTTTTCCTCACAATAAGGTCCTTTTTTTAACGACCTAGCCATTTATTGAAAGACCTCCTTTACTTGCGTTTCCGAACGATCATACTATCTGAGGGTTTTTTCTTGCGGGTCTTGCCGCCAATGGCAATTTTACCCCAAGGAGAAACTGGATATTTTCTGCCTATCGGTGCCCGGCCTTCGCCACCACCGTGGGGATGATCTACAGGGTTCATAACCGATCCTCTAACTGTAGGTCTGATTCCCATCCAACGTGATCTGCCGGCTTTACCTATAGTAATGTTCTCATGATCTAAGTTACCTACCTGGCCGATAGTTGCACGGCAGTTAATGTGTACCAGTCGTACCTCACCGGAAGGTAGTCGAACATGCGCATAGTTTCCTTCTTTAGCCATTAATTGGGCTACAGTACCAGCCGAACGAACCATTTGTCCGCCTTTTCCAGGTCTCATCTCGATATTATGGATCAGAGAACCTACCGGAATGTCTTTAAGGCGTAATGAATTACCAACTTTAATATCTGCGGATGAGCCGGATACAACAGTGTCACCAACTTTCAGGTTATTGGGGGCAATGATATAGGCCTTTGCACCATCTGCATAATGTAATAAAGCGATATTGGCTGAGCGATTAGGATCATATTCAATAGCAGCTACTTTAGCTGGAACATCATCCTTGATACGTTTGAAATCGATTACCCTATATAGTCTCTTATGTCCGCCGCCCTGATGCCTTACGGTTAAACGACCCTTAGCATTTCTGCCAGCCTTGCTTTTCAGTGTTTTTGTAAGGCTCTTTTCAGGCTCGGTTTTGGTAATTTCATCAAAAGTCATTACGGTCATGTGTCTTCTACTAGGGGTTATAGGTTTGAATTTTTTTATACCCATCGGAACAATCCTCCCGATCTAATCTAATTTAGGTTTTTGTGAATTTAGGTTTACATTTTCCCTTTGGTTCACAGTCAACCCATGATTTACATTCCTTCAAACAGTCTTATCTTCTGGCCTGGTTTGAGTGCAACAATCGCTTTTTTGCGATCAGGTCTCTTGCCTTCAAACCGCCCCATGCGTTTGGGCTTACCCTTAACATTCATGGTATAGACCTTATCAACTTTAACCTTGAAGATGTGCTCAATTGCACCCTTGATTTCAGTCTTGTTAGCTTTTTTATCTACAATAAAGGTGTATTTGTTATCAGCCAGCAGATCCATTGATTTTTCTGTTACTACCGGTTTGATAATTATATCTCTATAGTCTTTCATAATTAGGCAAATACCTCCTCTACCATGGCAACTGCATCTTTGGTAATGAGCAGGGTATCATATTTCAGGATATCGTAAACGTTAATAAAGTCGGCTCTTAAGGGTTTTACGCCCTCAATATTTCTGGCGGACTTAACCACATTCACATTACCATCCGCAGTCACAACCAGTGTCTTTTTGCCTACATTTAAGGCTTCCAGGGCCAGAACCATATTTTTGGTTTTTGGCTGTTCGAAATTAAGCTCATCCACGACTACGATTTTATTATTCAACACTTTGGTTGATAGGGCTGATTTTAGAGCTAGCCTTCTAACCTTCTGGGGAAGTTTGTAGGAATAATCTCTGGGTTTAGGCCCAAAAGCAATTCCGCCGCCTCTCCATACTGGGTTTCTGGTGCTGCCTACACGAGCCCGTCCGGTTCCTTTTTGTCTCCAGGGTTTTTTCCCTCCGCCTCTTACCTCGGTTCTGGTTTTGGTTGAAGAGGTTCCCTGACGTTTGTTAGCGAGCTGCATTTTTATAAAGTCATACATAACTGACTTATTTGGCTCTATACCGAAAACATTGTCGCTTAATTCAATTTCGCCGACCTGGGCCCCGCGCATGTCATATACCGCAACTTTAGGCATCTTCCTAACCTCCTTCACATTGAGCTATGCCTTGACAGAATTCTTTATAATAACCAGACCTTTTCTGGGCCCGGGTATTGCGCCCCTGATAAGGATGAGGTTTTTTTCCGGATAGACCTTGACGATTTTCAAACATTGCACTGTAACCCGTTCTCCACCCATTCTACCGGGCATTTTCCGACCTTTGAAAACTCTAGCCGGTCCTTTGGCTCCCAAAGAACCCGGTCGACGGTGATATTTGGAACCATGGCCCATAGATCCGCGGGCAAAGTTATGACGTTTAACTCCACCGGCAAAACCCTTGCCTTTGGATGTGCCTACTACATCAACAATATCTCCCGGGGCGAATAGATCAACATTGAATTCGGAACCAATGTCATAATCATCTACATTATCTATACGAAACTCTTTGATATAGCGCAAAGGCTTAACCTTTGCCTTTTTGAAGTGCCCCATTTCGGGCTTATTGATCAGTTTCTCTCTAATGCTGCCATAACCAACTTGTAAAGCATTGTATCCATCAGTTTCTACAGTTTTCTTCTGCAATACCACATTGGGGCTTGCTTCTACAACTGTAACCGGGATAGCCCGGCCATTCTCATCGAATATCTGAGTCATGCCTACTTTGGTACCCATAAGGGCTTTTTTCATTCTATTTGTCACTGTATTACCTCCTGGCTCAGAATTATGGCGAGTGGTTGGAAGTGGGAACTCCAACATCACCTCTACATTTAATCCGGGAATTTACTGCCTTAAGACCATTTCACCCACTGGTCTTGCAGCACCGGTTCCTCACCTACAACTTGATCTCTATATCTACGCCGGAAGGTAAATCCAGGTGCATAAGAGCATCTATAGTCTTGGGATTAGGATCCAGTATGTCTATGAGTCTTTTGTGGGTCCGCATTTCGAACTGTTCTCTCGAATCCTTATTCACATGCGGTGACCGTAAAATCGTGTAAATACTTTTTTCGGTCGGCAGGGGAATAGGTCCGGATACAGTGGCTCCATTTTTCTTAGCGGTTTCAACTATCTTTTGTGATGATTGATCTAGGAGTTTGTGATCGAATGCCTTTAATCGGATTCTTACTTTTTGCTGGCCACTCACTCTAATTTAACCTCCTTAGCCTGGGCTCATTCTTTACACGCGTCCTCGTGTTTGGGGACAAAGGACCCTAAGGTCCCCTATCCCACTTTTAAAGCTTATTATGGGTTATTAAACATTAAATACTGGTAACAACTCCGGATCCAACCGTTCTTCCGCCTTCTCTGATGGCGAATCTTAGCCCTTCTTCGACAGCGATTGGGGTGATCA
>CAZEDT010000094.1:0-9314 GCA_964510795.1 uncultured Syntrophomonas sp. | reverse complement strand
GACTGGTGAAAGCTAACGCACCAATTGCCGGTGTTTATCTCGTCAGGTCTTTATTAATTTTTTTAAGCAGGTATATAAAGGCCTGGTGAAAGCTAACGCACCAATGGTAATTTACTTGCCATCAGCATCCATAAAAATGAATTTTAGCTTTTATTGTTCTAAACATAATTCTTAAAATCCCGCGATGGCAACATCGTGCCGGTTCGACCCCGGCCTCGGGCACCACTGTAAACAAGCACCCACCGAGGTTTCGGTGGGTTTTGTGTTTTCTGGAGTAAGTAAAAAAATGCATAAAAACAAGTAAAAATATGCTGTTATAAAACCTTTTCGCGGTAAATTTGGGGTGACGTATCTGAGGTTTTGCATGGTCTTCAGAGATCATTAAATGAATATTTATAAGAATTATATTAAAATATAGAGCTTTATTTACCCACTAAAAGGATATAATGAATGATAAAAGACAAATTAGCTATTATTGATAAAATATTGGATACCAAGGGTTGATTCGCAGTTAGTTTCGTATCGGGAGGTAAAGTTATGAACGAAACGGCCATTAAGGTCGCTAAATTAAGCAAGTCTTACGGAAATCTAAAAGCAGTCAACCAGCTCGATTTTGAGGTAGCTGCAGGCGAGTGTTTCGGGTTGCTGGGACCGAATGGAGCCGGGAAAACTACGACCATGAAAATTATTTACGGTAAGGCTGAACCTGACCCTGATCAGAATACGGTGATTAACATTTTTGGCTGTCATCCTCAGAAGGAGGCCTTGATTATCAAGTCTTTTTCAGGTATTGTACCCCAACAGGATAACCTGGATGTAGAACTGAATGTCAGTGACAACCTGCTAATCTACTCGCGTTTTTACGGGATGGGGACCCGTGAAGCCCGGCAAAGAATTGCAGAATTGTTGGATTTTATGGAGCTGCGCGATAAAGCCAGGGTGAAAATAAGAGAGTTATCCGGAGGGATGCAGAGAAGACTAACCATTGCCCGGGCTTTGCTAAATCAACCTCGCCTCTTAATACTTGATGAACCTACTACCGGGCTTGACCCGCAGGTTCGGCACCTTATCTGGAGCAAGCTGCGGGAATTGAAAGATCTGGGAGTTACCGTGCTATTGACTACCCATTACATGGAGGAAGCCTTTCAAATCTGTGACCGCATAATTATCATGGATAAAGGTCAAAAAATACTCGAAGGCAATCCCCGTGAACTGCTGGGCGCCAATCTGGAAACCTATGTCATGGAGACCCACGGTCTGTCATCAGCAAGCAAAGATAGATTAACAGCAATTAGGGAAAGCGGAATTCGTTATGAATTGTATCAGGATATCCTTTTTGTTTACAGCAATGATTCGGAGAAGCTGACCCGCTATGCTGAAATTATGGACATCAAGGATTATCATATACGTCAGGCTAATCTGGAGGATCTGTTCCTTAAAACCACCGGGAGGAGTCTAAATGAACTACAATAAAACCTATAAGCCAGCTGCTTTAGGGAAAAGAATAAGCAGTGTATGGTATCGTCATTTCAGGGTTTATAACTCCAATTTCTTGAGTAATGCCTTTCCGCCTTTCCTGGAACCTCTGATTCTTTTAGCTGGTCTGGGAATAGGATTTGGATCTTATATACCCAGCCTGGGAGCTATGAATTACATCTTGTTTCTGGCCAGTGGTATAGTGGTTACCAGCTCCATGTACACGGCAGCTTTTGAATGCACATATGGTACATTTATAAGGTTGGAATTTGACCACATATATGACGGCATGCTGGGGGCGCCTATTTCCCCGAACGACCTAATCATTGGCGAAATCCTCTTTGCTGGAACCAAGGGCTTTTTCTTTTCCCTGGCGGTTTTGATGGTAACATGGGCAGCGGGGATAATAACCTATCCATGGAGCTGGATGGCGGCTGTGATAGGCTTTATCTGCGGTATAATGTTTGGCACTCTATCCATGTGGATCAGCTCCTTTGTGAGAAATATAAACCATTTTAATTTCTACTTTACCGGTCTGCTATCGCCCATGTTTTTCTTCTCGGGAGCGGTATTTCCACTTGAGGATCTTCCGCTAATTTGGCAATGGGTAACTGAAGTCATCCCTCTGACCCATGTTGTACGCTTGGCCCGTGCTTTCTGCGCTCCGGGCTTGCTAAATAGCCAGCTTATGACTGACTTGTTGTATTGTGTTGTTTTTACTCTAATTACTGGATGGTTGGCTTTGTACGGGATAAAAAAACGCCTTATTGATTAAAATGCATTATATGGTATCCAGCCTAACCACTTGAACTGGATACCATTTTTATTTGCCTGACGCTAAATCCCTTATTAGTATAGCTGCAGGTAGTATATTTACTCATTCCCGAATTTTGAATAAGGGTCTGCCGGTCTTATGATATCTTTTACGTAACTCTGCTAAATTAACGGTTTAATTTATACAAGCGATAATGTTGTGGGTAATTATGATAGATCCACAAAAAATTACCGGTTATATGCTAAGAAGGAAAAAAAGCAAACTTTTATCTATTTCTTATCTATTGTCAAATAAACTCACCCCTGGTAAGGGAAATTGCCCAGAAACATGGCGCCGGAAATATACGAGCTGTTTCTCGCGGAGAAGAAGGACCGGACAGTGACATTGATTTTCTTGTTGATTTTGAAGAGGAACGAAGTCTTTTTGATCTGGTGCTACCTGTGTACCATCAGATATTCGCTTTCCAAACGATGCTTCATTGCTAAACGAAGCTAGAGAAAAACTGGAAAGCATCATAGATACCCTTTATGCCAACAACGCCTGGGAAAAGAAGCCCAGAACATATAGACGCGTTGCACACAAAGAATATATTAGATTCGCTCGCAACAGAAGACCCGGTAGAAGAGCCATTAGAAAAGCAATCAAACGGCAACTTGGCTAAAACGATTAGCGAAAAACACATTTTGTTCAGAAGACCATATGTAGGTTTCCAGTTTAAGTTACAAATTTATGATATTACTGATGATATTTAAGAGGGAACGTATTGATTACTATGCCATTTTCGAAAGGATCACCTTAAAATGGTTAAAAACCTGGAGCGGGAATTAATTGCTATCATTGAGCCTGACGGGAGCTACGCGTTTGACTGGCAGTATTTAGCCAAAGGCGCACCGGTAAATGCAGAGGAATGGCAGCAAAAACTGTATGCTGAGTATCTGGCTGATAGTGACTGCGCCTGGTTGAGGCTGGGAGCAGCTCCAATAAATCAAGAGTATTCAGGATCGGTGCAATATCTATATAAAGTTGCCTCAACCTTTGTAAAGCATCTGGTGAGAAACCCCGACCTGGAGCAACTACGGGAAAAAGCCGAGTCGGTTCTCGAAGATAACGAATCGGAAATGCTGCTGGCAGAAGCACCGTATCTTAACGGGGCTGAGTACCTGGACAAGCACTGGCTGCATCGTGCCTGGAACCGGCTGAACCAGGCCTACTACCAAGACATCAAGAAATATCCCGGCAGCGTAAGCGACTATTTCCTGGCCAAAAACCCTGATATCCATCTGATTGGAAGGGTTTATTTTCATATGGTAGAAAGCAAAAGGGAAGACTACCCCTTCGCTTTCCTGGCTACCTATGCCAAAGAATCATCAGTAACCGGCAAGGTCAGGCATCTTCCCCTAAAAAATGCTCTGTTGGAATACGGGGAAAACAACCGCAAGCTCCTGGAACTGCTGGCAACAGTAAATAAAGCAGCGCAACGCAGCGCGTTTGTGGCCGAGCTTGTGGAAAGCGGGGAGATATTTTATCCCATTGGGTTAAATACCGACGAAGCCTACACCTTCTTAAAAGAAGTTACCATATATGAGGACTCTGGCATACTCTGCCGGATACCTAACTGGTGGAGAAAAAAATCAGAGTCATTCAAAGTGTCTATAAATATAGGCAGCCAAGAGCCATCCCGGGTGGGATTCGAGGCTCTGGTAGATTTTAATGTGCAATTATCTCTGGGCGGCGCAAACATTACTATTGAGGAAGTACAACGGCTTCTTAATGAGTCGGAAGGACTGGCCTTGCTTAAGGGAAAATGGGTGGAAGTAGATCACGATCGCCTGCACGAAACCTTGACTGCATTTGAGCAAGCTAATAAACTGGCTCAAAAAGGCTCTTTATCTATGATGGAAGCCATGCGTTTGAGCCTTAATACCTCAAAAATATTGAAAGTCAATGATAATATTGGCACTGTGGAAGTCAGCCATGGAGAATGGCTGCAAACAATGCTGGCGCAGCTAAAAAGAACAGAAAAACTGGCTCCGGTAGATCCGGGCCATGATTTTAAAGCAGTACTCAGAGAATATCAGAAAAAAGGCCTTAACTGGCTTTATACTATGAGAAAACTGGAATTGGGAGCCTGTCTGGCTGATGATATGGGTCTGGGAAAAACCATCCAGGTTATCGCTTTGCTCAACAGTCTGCGTTCAACCCGAGAAGAAAAGGTTCTGTTGGTTATTCCGGCTTCGCTGATTGGCAACTGGACGGCTGAAATTACCCGTTTTGCTCCCGGCCTTTGCTACTGGCTAATTCACCCCCAGGAAAAGACCAGTTGGGAAGAACCTGGTGACTTGCCAGCCGGGATCTACATAACTACCTATGGAATGCTGACCCGGACGGATTGGTTGAAGCAGGTTCAATGGGATATAGTGATACTGGATGAAGCCCAGGCCATAAAGAACCCTGGAACCAAACAGACTAGGAGCGCCAAAGAACTAAAAGCTTGCTGGCGGGTAGCTATGACTGGAACGCCGGTGGAAAACAAGCTGGCAGATTTATGGTCCATTTTTGATTTTCTCAACCAGGGGCTTTTAGGAAACGCCCGCGAATTCAGCGGGTTTGCCAAAAAGCTAAAAGACCAAGCGGATGGTTACACCAGGCTGAAACAAGTGGTATCGCCTTTCATTTTGCGCCGATTAAAAAGTGATAAAGATATCATTGCTGATCTGCCTGAGAAAATAGAAATGAAAAGCTATTCCACACTCAGCAAAAAACAGGCTGCCTTATATATGTCCCTAGTCAAAGAATTGCAAATAAAGTTAGAATCCAGTGAGGGCATAGAAAGGAAAGGCCTGGTGCTGGCTTCCTTGGTGAAATTAAAACAGATCTGTAACCACCCAGACCAGTACCTGGGCCAGGATGGTTACCTGGCCAATGAGAGCGGTAAATTCGATCGGCTGCGGGAAATATGCGAAACCATTTATGCCAAAAGGGAACGGGTTATCGTGTTTACCCAGTTCAGAGAAATTACCAATCATCTGGCTGATTTCCTGCAAACTGTGTTTCACCATGAGGGTTTGGTCTTGCACGGTCAAACCCCGGTAGCCAAACGCAAAGATATTGTAGCCAAATTCCAAGGCCCGGAATATATTCCCTTCATGGTATTGTCCATCAAAGCTGGCGGGGTTGGCTTAAACCTTACGGCTGCCAATCATGTCATCCACTTTGACCGCTGGTGGAATCCAGCCGTAGAAAACCAGGCTACGGATAGAGCCTTCCGAATCGGTCAAAAGAAAAATGTGTTGGTGCACAAATTCATTACCAGGGGTACTGTAGAAGAGAAAATAGATCTTATGATCGAGGGAAAAATTAAAATGATGCAGGAGATTATTCCTGACATGAACGAATCATGGATAACTGAGCTGGACAACCAGCAATTGCTTGACCTATTCAGGCTTACTATTTAGCCAGGAGGTAGAAAGTATGTTCTTATACTAGACGATATTGTCCGGGCTTCTGGTTCTTAGGCCTTTCCATTCATAAAATAGTTAATCGCTGAAGCGGATATTTAAACATCTTAATTTGCGGTATCCAAGCTTCTATATTACAGGAGGGGATTAACAATGAATGTAAATAAGCTAATAATTGCAGTTATAATTACTTTTGTTATTGCAAGTGTTTCATTAGCGGTATTTGTTAATGGAGAAGAAAAAAATATAAATACTGCCAAGAAGGAGAATGATGATAATTATCTGGTTTCTTTAAATGGCAAAATAGGTATTTATAATATAAATAAGCAAACCTTCGAATTATTATATGATGATATTTATGTCTCACAAATAATCGGTATCCTTAATAATAATGAACTTGTTGTAATAAATGCTCTCCCCGAAAAGTATGTTGAAGGTGGATCATTCCAGTTTCCGCAAAATATATACATTGTGGACCTAAATAAAAAGAGCCGCAAATGCTTGGCCAAAAATGTCAGTAAAGCTTATTTTTCTCCTGACGGAGGTTATGTTGCATATATAACTTTCCCTAATGGTGGACTCGAATGCATAAATTTACGTACTCTCACTACAACCCATATAGCCCAATCTGTTGGGTATTTGGGGAGCGATAATAAATGGTCACCGGATAGTACAAAGATTGCAATAGCCAACGCTGATTCAGGCAGAATATCAATATACAATATGCTTACTAAACAATATGACCAATGTTTGCGCCTTAACGATAGAAAAGCCATATATTTAGGGTGGTTTGACAAATCACATCTGCTAATTAAAGTGCCTGAAGCTAACCAACAATATATCGCATCTTATAATATTAACAATGAAAAAATAAAATATCTATTGAATAAGAATACCGATATTTATAACGCAGTTTGTACCCAAAATAGCATCATTGGTTTTAAAATTAATCAACAGGATACTCATAACTGGGATGTGGTGCTATCTCCTAAAACGTCCCCAGATAGTGTTAATGATTTACTCTCTATACCGTCATATTTAAATCAGATGCCAGAAGGCGAAAGGCCCTTCATGTTTTTGTCTCAATACACTCCGATTTCCAATTCTAAAATTTTTTACCGGTTCCTATCATGTGAGATTTATCAGCCTTTGTATTGTGGCATAATAGATGTTGATGCTTATACTACAATAGAACTAGATAAGGCAATTACTTCATTGTTAAAGCTAGGTTCTGGAATTACCTCCGTAGGTCAGTGACAAACCTATGGAATGATGACCCGAACGGATTGGCTGAAGCAGGCTCGTTGGGATATTGTGATACTGGGTGAAGCCCAGGCCATAAAAATCTGGAACCAAATTCATTACCAGGGGTACTTATAGAAGAGAAAATAGATCTTATGATAGAGGGAAAAATTAAATTGACTCAGGAGAGCATTCCTGACATGAACGAATCATGGATAACTGAGCTGGACAACCAGCAATTGCTCGACCTATTCAGGCTTACTATTTAGCCAGGAGGTAGAAAGTATGTTCTATGACGACTACAACCTTGAATATGTAACTAAAGCTGAAAAGCAAAAGATGGCTCAAAAGACCATCGAAAGGCTGAAGAAAAAAGGGCAAGCTGAGCTTGCCCCCGTTATTATAACCGGCCGCAATTTGGCCCAAACCTGGTGGGGAAAAGCCTGGAACGACAATCTGGAACGCTATTCGGACTACTCCAATCGTATCGGCCGAGGGCGTAGCTATGTACTCAACGGTGCGGTGCTGGATCTGAAGATAGAGCAAGGCATTATTAAAGCGTTGGTGCAGGGGAGTGTCAGCCAACCGTATGAAGTTGAGATTGCCATCTGTCCGCTGTTGCCCAAGGTATGGAAAAAAACGCGTATTGCTTGCGAGGGCAAAATTGATTCCCTGCAGGAATTGATAGATGGTAAATTTCCGCCAGGACTGTCAGAATTGTTTACCGCCCAGGGCAAAGGTCTCTTTCCATCACCCCGGGAAATAACATTTAGATGTTCCTGCCCCGATAAGGCGAAGATGTGCAAACATGTAGCCGCAGCCTTATATGGAATTGGAGCTCGGTTGGATGAAGAACCGACTCTGTTTTTCACCCTGAGAGCGGTGGATATCCATGATCTTATCAATAAAGCTGTTCAGGGGAAAACCCAAACCATGCTAAATAAATCCGGGGCTAAAAGCCGTCGTATTCTGAAGGATGCAGATATAGCTGCCATGTTCGGAATGGAAGTGGAGGTTGTGATTCCAGATGCCGCCAATAATACCGTTAAGAAGGAGAAGAGAGGCTAGCGGACTTAGCGCAAGGAATAAATACGGTGAAACGCATCGAAGCTTGGTGAATAGCTTGGAATTGGACTTGGCCAATTGTCACAAAACAGGTTTTGTTTCTAGGTCAGCATCGGGCGGCAACACAGGTAATTCATTGCACCTTCCCTGGTTTACAATCATACACTACAAGGGTATTCATCATCGTGAGTGGAGTAAGAGTTCTCTTTTTCTCCATTTCAATTAGCCATATGTAACCTTAGGATGCTCCGTCCTATCCCGGTAGTATTGGTTACTAAATAAATTTCTGCATCCAAATCACATCAAAAACCTTTCCTTGTCTCTTCCCAATAGACACAAACCTTCCGCATTCCGTGAACCCCTGTGCCATGTGAAAATTTATGCTAGCTTTATTTAGGGAAGTTATGTTGGCTAGTAATGTTTCAATACCCAGCTCCTTTGACTCAGACGATAAGATGTTTAGCAATTTTGTTCCTAATCCTTTTTGGGTATGTGCAGGCAGTATAAAATAACCTAATTCGGCAACACGATCAAAAGCTTCAGATGGATGGTATTTTCCTAAATGCCCAAATCCTATTACGCCATTTAGCTCGTCCTCGATTACGTAAAAGGGATATCCTTTAAACATATTCATTAAAGGCTGAAACTGATCATAGCTTATTTTCGTATCAAGAAAGGCAGCAAAACTATTCTCTATATAATAGTTGAAGATATCAATTACCTGCTGTCCGTCATTTCCGTTTACTTTTCTGAATTTGTAATTCATTATTATTTTCCTTTGCCCATCTAATTATTTATTGCCCTTAACAGTGTATCAATATTAAAGCTTATCCTATTGCAATATTGATCAAGTTACCTTTTTATCTACCTTATACTATAGCAAAAAGACTACCGTATTACCAAAATTAACCACAAAAAAGAGTTCCGAGAGGGTGCACGATAATGCTCAACTATTTCCTTAAATACAAAGATGATATTTACAATTATATCAGCTAAGCAAAAACTGTAACCAAAGTGTCCTGAGTTTGCTAATAAGTCCCAAACAAAGTGACAACATTGAAACATGTTAATTAGGCTGTTTACAAACTTAAAAATTATATTAATTGACTTTATAACGCCCTTGTTAGGGCTTTTTATTTGTTTGGGAACACAAATTATATATCTAAATGCAAAATTGGCACGTAAGATGCGTTATATATTGACAAAACCAATTAGTCAGCAAAAAAGCAGGAAAGGAGATAATGAGGTTGTATTAAACTCCGTGTAAATGGCAAATATTACAAATAAAAAGGGAGTGC
>CAZEDT010000093.1:0-10461 GCA_964510795.1 uncultured Syntrophomonas sp. | reverse complement strand
TGCCATCAGGGATTTTCCCTCCTATAGTTTCAGGAGAAAATTCCATAAGTACTTTTAAATACTTATCCACTGCCGTGCGAGCATCTGTACTGCTCATATACCGAAGATTACTACGGGGAATTGCAGCCTGAGCCACTTCCGCAGGAATTCCAATGTCACTCTTCTTTATCAGGTCACCGGCTAATTTATTATTCTGATTAACCCAATCAATCGACTTGGCATACTCATCCAGGAAAGATTTCACGACGCCCGGATGCTTACTGGCAAAACCTTTATTTACCACCAGGCAGGTTTGGGCAAACGGGGTATCAGGCCCTTGAATTCTGGTCCATTCCTTTTGCAGATCCAGAACCATTTTTACCTGAGCATTTTTGCTCAGTACCACAGAAACCCAGGGTTCAGGCAGAACCGCGATGGCAGTCTTGCCTGCAATCACCATTTGCGCTAACTCTACCGGACTGGGATTGTAATCAATAGTAAGATCTTTATCTGGGTTAATACCATTTTTACTTAGCAGGTATTTGAATACTACATCTGAAGATGCCCCTTTGGAAACCGCACCGACGGTCTTACCTTTCAGGTCTTTCCAACTATTAATTGGAGCTCCATTGCTTACCACATACATTACTCCCCAGGTATTCATAGCAGCTAATTGATAGGGAACCCCCTTATTGTACAGAGTAGCGGCCATATTAGTAGGAATCGCAGCTATTTCCATTTCTCCTGAAAGCAGTTTGGCGCTTAAGACATCCGGAGATTGTTCCACTGCGTAATTAACCGTTGCCCCTTCAGTCAGCGTAGGATTTGTATCCATCATTTTTATTATACTAATGGCCGAAGGGCCTCTAAGCACTCCCACATCAATTTTAATGGCTTCGACTTTGGCTTTGGGTGCTGGTTCACTTGGTTGGTTCTGCTTGCCTGAGGATGCACATCCCCCTGCTGACATCAGCAGAACCAGCAACACTAGATATGCCATTACTCGTTTCTTCATCTCGTATCCCCTTTCTCCCCCAATATTAGGTAATTCAAAATCGATATTCATAAGCTCTAATTTTTTGTCTAGTTTAAGTCGGAAAACTTAAGGTTACAAACGTTTTTCCTTATTGCATATTATTTTATATATTCCCGATATTGCTCTTCTTTAAAGCCCATTATCATTTTCTTGCCATCGCTTAAAATTGGTCTTATTAGAATGCGTGGGTTACTTGAAATTAAATCTAAAATTTCCTTTTCACCCATGGTGGACAAGTCCGGTTTAATTTGCTTATAAGCCTGGCTCTTGGTATTAACTAGATCTTTAATAGCCAAATCAGCCTGTTTGGCTAGTTTTTTTAATTCAGACAACTGCAGTGAAGTTTTCAGTAAATCATGATAGCTATACTGTATTTGTTCTTGCTCAAGCCATGCCTTGGCTTTTTGGCATGTTTTTCACGAATTTACGCAGTAAAAATCATGATTTTTCATCATTCATAACCACCTTCCATATATTTCTGTTATTGGCTATATTCTATGTCAGAGCTCAACATTTAACAAGTGACAAGATACAAGGTTATTAATGATATGGCTGTTATAAATAAAGAAAACCCGGCTTGCGCCGAGCCTTTGGCGACGGTGGAAGTCAGGTTGCACTTATACTATCCACCTTAAAAAGTTATACTTTCTGATAGTAGAACAATAAATTACTAAACGCTTAGAAAACAAAAAGAGAATTTTATGCTTTCTAAAAATTATAATGGCAGATTGCGCTATAAAATATATAATATAGTAAAATAGATTTTTGGAAAGTAAGCTATGGGGAGGTATTTGGATATGAAAAGAATAAGCAGTTGTCTTAAGACATTTCTGTCCGCACTGTGGCTTTTGCAGATTTTTATTTTTGTTATACCAGCTCAAGCTGCCACAAGAAATGATTTCTTATTCAACCTTAAGGATACTTTTAACAGCCCAGTTTCAGACAAATACAGTATTTCCACTATTATTATTCTCTTAGTGGTCTGTGCCTTGGTTATTTGGGCTTTTCGCTACAGTTCTTCGCGAGAGGAGAATGCTCTGCGTAGTTCGCACAAGGACTACCAGGAAAAAGTGCGCAGCCAGAAATCCTCTAACCATCAACAACGTAATTGGTTCAGATACAAAACGACAGCTGAATTTAAATGGATTCCAGCTGAAAAGGCTTCCAATGTCAAGGAAAGCAGATATAATAATGACCGCCTACTGGATGTAAGTGGTGGCGGCCTTTCATTTACTACGGCTGAATCGATCAAGAATGGTGATGAAATTAAAGCAATTATATTTTTAGATGAGGGTAAGCCCCTTCCTCTGAATGCCCAGGTTGTTAGAGTCACCGAAAATGAAGGCACGAATAGTGTGTCCACCCAATTTATAGGTCTCAGGGATGGACAGCGGGATAGAATTGTTGCCTGGATACTGAAGACCCAGCGTTGTACCAATAACGATAAATTTGAGAACAATTAAGCATGACAAAATACCACTTGCCATAATTATTAGAGATCTCTTCGATTAAATAAAACAGTAGCAAGCGTAAGCATCACAATAATGTAAGCTATTACATAAATCAGCATCCAATTACTTGGTACTGAAGCCGCCCCGAATGGACCGAATTCCGCGATAGCCCCCATTCCAAGCATCCCCCCGGCATGGGAGATAGCCATTCGGTAGATGGCATCGGTAGGCATTAGCAAGCTGCTTAGCACCCCTATATTGATCATCCCCGCATTTTGCATTAAAGCCCCCATTTGTTCAATAAACCCGCCAATAATCGCCACTGCATAAAGCATAAAGCTGATTATTCCGGTAGTCATAGTACTCATAATAGAGGAAAAAACCTGGGTAACGGATAATAGCAGTAATGGAACCAGCATAAATATACCTATCCCCACCAGTAAGCTAACCGGGTCAATCAGCAGCCGAAAATAGTAACGTACCATGCCCGCTACCGCTGCCAGCAGGACGGTGCTGTACAATATGTTGACCAGACTATAGGCACAGAACTTCCCGCCTAAGATAGCTGTACGGCTGAGTGGCTTGGAGGCCAGGCTTAGAACCGTACCACTCTCAATTTCACGGGATATGCTCCCCGCTCCAGCCATAATAGCCAAAGCCCCCACCATAAAAGTTGAGATATACCAGCCCAGGCTTAAGAACTGATAACCCAACTGCTGAACAAACCAGAACTGATCCGTGGCATTAGAGTATTCAGCCAGCAAATAATGCAGACCTATACCGTAAACCAGGAGATAAACCAAGGTGAGTATAATTCCCAAGTGCAAGATACGTTTATTCATCATTTCTTTAAAGCTTAACTTAATTACTTGTATCATGGCCTATTTTCTACCCCCATTAATTCTCCATTAGATCCAAAAAAACTTCCTCCAAGCCTTTGTTGCGGCTGTTGACACTGAATATATCTGCACCCTGCGCTACCAATAAAGCAATTATGCCAGGAATCTCCTCCCTGTTTCCCACCTTCATCAGCACCTGATTTTCGTACCTTTCTAAGATCTTCCCCTGGGCCTGCCACTCTCGTACCTGATGATCAGGTATATTAGCCGCCTCAACTGCTATTTCATGACTACTCTGCATAAAATCTTCGATCTTACCGCTGGAAAAAAGTTTCCCCTGCTTAATAAACCCGAGGTGAGAACAAGTCATTTCGACCTCTCCCAGCAGGTGGCTGTTTAAGAAAATCGTGGTTCCCCTTGCTTTCAGGATGGATATAATATCCCGGACCTCTCTTCTCCCAATGGGATCCAGGGCCGAACTGGGTTCGTCCAGAAACAGCAATGCAGGACGGTGTATTATGGCTCCTGCCAGACCCAATCTTTGCTGCATCCCCTTGGAATAACCCTGAATTCTTTCTTTTTCTCTTCCTTTCAGCCCTACCAATTCCAACACCTCAGCAATGGCTGCTTTCTCATCTCGCACTGGTATGCCATAAAAACGGGCATAAAAATGGAGTAAATCATGGGCGCTCAACCAGTCATAAAGGCGAAATAGCTCAGGTAAGTAACCGATTATTTTTCTGGTCTTCGGTTTCTGCACCGATTGACCCTGAATATACGCCTGTCCAGATGTAGGGTAGACTAAGCCTAACAACATTTTGACCAAAGTGCTTTTACCTGCTCCGTTGGGACCTAAAAGCCCAAAAACCTGCCCCTCCGTTAAGGAGAGGCAGATATCACTACAGGCCCACTTATCACCATATTTTTTACTTAAATCATATGCTTCTACTAACATTTTTTACCTCAAAGACTCAGCCATCTTTACAAGATCAAGCTGCTTATTGGAATGATCCTCTAATAAGTATAGTATGCCATTATCCTGCCAGATTAGGGATCGATAATTTTTTTCGTTAACCAGCACCCCATTGTTTCCGTTAACTTTTACCTTGCTGCCAGTTTCACCAGTGGGTATTAGTAAAGTGTGTTCCCAATCAGTTACTGATTGTAGTTGTGTTTTTACATTCTCCGGCCAGATGGGCAAAGCTACCATAGCCCGGGCAACTTCCTCAACGCTTATCCCGCCAGGCACCTCGATCTGCGGAGATGGCTGCTGGTAAAGAGTCAAGTCATCATAACGTGTGATTAGGGAATCCTCCATGGTGATTCGGCAGATCTGACCGTCCAATGCGGCCGGTAATTTGTATTCACTACCCAGACCGAGCAGTAATTTATTAATATTTTCTACTTTAGGTTTAATTTCGATAGTAGGTGTTTTTTGCAGAGTATATTCCGCATTCTGTCCTTCCATTAAATCTGGTAATTTCGCCTTAAAAGCCAGGTCACTCAATTCTTCTGCCGTTATGCTGCGGTCGTCAGCTTCCCCAACGGTTTGAAAACTGCCAAAGTTTTCCATATCAATTTTTTGGTTTCCTTGCTGCAAGGCATTCTGTATCTGCGTCATATCATTGGAACCTAATGTTATGGTATCTACATTTTGTACCCGGAAGACCTGCAGTAGATTGGCCGCTGCAGTTTGTACCGCTGGCATCGAACCTACCACTCCTATAGCTAAAACGATTACTGCAGCTATGGCTGCTTTTCTCATCTTCATCATGTTTATCCCCCTTATTTTTACCCGCCGATAATTTTTTACTTTCTCCCAAACTTTAGCTTGACCCATGGGAGGTGCCTGCCGGTACTCCTCTAAAAGTCCTCCCAGACTCTGGAATGCAAAGTTCAAATTATCCTCCACTTCGTTTAGCTGCTGCAAACACCGGGAACAGGAGGACAAATGATCCTCTATGGCCTGATTTTCATCAGGCTCCAGTTCTCCTTCGAGGTACAACAGTATCCTGCCTTGTTCTGGACAATTCATGATTATCCTCCACCTCCTTCCCTACATAAGCTACTTTAAATCTGGCCATCGCTCTAGCGAGCATGGTCCCTACTGAACCGATTGATACGTGCAATGCCTCAGCAATTTCCTTATAGGGCATCCCTGAAACACGCATTTTTATTAACATTTGATCTTTGTCGGAAAGCTTAGCAAGGGCATCTTCAACCTCCATTCGGGTCAAATCATTTTCCATGCTGGCGTATCCTTCCAGGCGATCGTCTGCACAGTCCACTTCCCACTTACTGCGTACTTTTTGATGACGAAAGTGGTTCATGGCCAGGTTACTGAGGACCTTTTTCAACCATGCGGCTGGATTGTCTACCCCCACTGGGTCGGGCAGATTAAACCAACGGATAAAAGCCTCCTGACACAAATCCTGGGCAGTTTCAGGGTCTCGGGTCAAGTAGAGGGCGTAGCGATATAAGCCTGGATACTCTTTATCAAAGAATATTTTAGCATTATCCTGGTGTTTTCTGATCAGAATCTGCACCCCCTTCCTGACTAACTGCCCTTCATAATTATAAGACAACTGATATGCATGAATTATTACAGTTTAAAACTTTTATTTATATTTGGGCAGAGTGTATTTTTTTCCATAAAGCAATGGAGGCTAACCAGCGTAGCCTCCATCATTATTAATACCGTATTGATTAGCTTTTGTCAGAATTGGGTTCCAGATCAATTGCGGTTTCTTCGAACCCTAAATCGTTGGCCTTAGCCCCCTTGGCTCTCGGCCAGCGCCCGGCGCGAACAGCAGCATCTCTTAACACGAATTCCAGGTGCGCATTTACGCTGCGTAGTTCGTCCGCCGCCCATGATTCATAAATCTCATGTAACTCTGGATTCATCCTTAATAAAAAGCTCTTCTTGGTGGCCATGGTCTGTGCCACCACCCTAGTATAGGCTGCCGGTATTTATCACAGGTGAGGCTGCCCGGTCAGATACAATCGCTACCATGAGGTTATTTATCATAACTGCTTTACGCTCGTCATCTAGTTGTACTATGTTTTCATTTTCCAATTTGGCTAGTGCCATTTGCACCATTCCCACTGCACCTTCCACAATCTTTTGCCGTGCAGCTATAATTGCAGTAGCTTGCTGGCGCTGCAACATCGCGCTGGCAATCTCAGTAGCATAGGCTAAATGGGTTAAGCGAGCTTCAATAACTTCCACACCGGCTGATTTAAGCCGTTCCTGTATTTCTCCAGCCAACTCACCGGCAACCTGATCGGCGTTCCCCCTAAGCGAATAGCCGCCTTCTTCAAACTCATCATAAGGATATTTGTTGGCCACATGCCGCAAAGCGGTTTCACTTTGTATTTCAACAAACTGCTCGTAATCATTCACTTCAAACAAAGCCTTGGCTGAATCAACTACTTTAAAAACCACCACGGCAGCAATTTCTATAGGATTACCTTCGATATCATTAACCTTGAGCATCTTACTATTAAAATTGCTGACTCGTAAGGAAATTTTAGGTTTAACTGTAAAAGGAACTGTCATCCATAAGCCGCTGTCCCTAACCGTTCCAATGTAACTACCGAAAAATGTTACTGCCCGGGCTTGGTTAGGCTGGACAACCATTATACTGCTGATTAACAATATATATAAAATTATTAAGATCACTCCTGCCACAATCTGTATGTTAAAAAATGCATAAACTGCTCCCGCCAACATAAATAAAGATAATAAGAGCGCCAAAAACCCATTCAATTTCCAGGCTTGCTTTTCCATCATTAAAATGCCTCCCTTTTATATCGTATTTATATTATTATGATATCACTTTTGCAATTTTCTACAAGTATGTTTTTTCAGGTAAATAATGGTTGCAGTGAAGTGATGTGTAAAATGGACATTCCAACTAAGCAGTTGATGTTGTGCATATACAAATTTCGGGTTGTTCTAATGCCCCCTTTTGTCGCTATTAATTTCTTAAGGGTAGTGTTTTAACGTAACCCGGCACCTGCTTCAGGCTTTTTCAATAGTATTATTGCACAAAACGAAAATGGTATATGATATCAGTAGGCCAGCTTTGGAGATAATCTACCTCTGAAGCCCAGGGCCCGGCATTATGTATTATAAGCGGAACTCCATCCCGGCGGCGTTGGTCAGATATTATGGCAATATGCTCTTTAGGCGGAGCAAAAACTACTATATCGCCTGGTTGCCAGTTAATTAAATTAGCTTCGTCACCGGGTTTTATTTCGGTGGTCAAGACTTGTCCATGGCGCTGGAAAAAGACCTGTAAATTTTGCACCCGGCGGTAATCAATACAAGAATCCGGGTTCTGACCAGTCTGTCCATAGGCAGCAGGGACCTCCTGGATGTCCTCATCCACCATCGCTCGCAGATCATATCCACCCTGCCGGAAAGCCCGCCAGATTACATCAGTGCAAGCCCCCCTGCCTTCAGGCGGATAACCCTGTTGATAATAAGAACCATCATAACGGGTACGTCCCTCAACCTCCTGCCGGGCTCCTTTGACAAAATCCAGAGCATCAGGGACCTTATTCTTGTTTTCATCATATGAAGAAATTTGCAGAGGTATCTCACATCTCGGGCTAGGTATAATATAATTTTTGATACCCTGATTATCTATAGGGATGGGAAGTAAACCTCTATTAATCAATAAATAGAACGCTATGCCAAAAATAGTAGTTAAAATTAATTTTTTGTATTTGATGGGCACTAAGATCTTACTCCTTTTCGAATCACATTAATAATTACTCTAATGAGGTTATAGGCATGCTAACCATTATGCTTCAACAAAACATAACGATATAGCATTCTGAAAAAACAATTTGCCCCCGTTATTTTAGACACCTCAAAATAATAATTTGTTACAGCTAAATAGTTGTCAACCAGCTTACCTTAAGGACCGCTCCAGTAATAATGGCAATATCTTCTCCAATACAAAATTAAGAGTAAAAGGATTCTATTGTTACGTGACGAATATAAATACTTGTATTTATAATACTGTAGCTAATGATACCTCTAATAGAGCAAATTAAAACAGTCACTGTTGGGCCTTTTCCTGCTATGGGCGAAAAGTGCAGCAAGCTGTTAAGTTAAAAAACCGATAGCGATATTATGATAGTTCATGAAGCTACTTTGGGAGCCAGGTATAAGGATACAACCAGAAATGCTTTTAGAGTAAGATATTTAATTTTTAGGAGGAAATAAATATGGCATCTAACTGTGAGAACTGCAAATGGAGAGCATCTGCTCAGGAAAACCCTGACAAGTTCACAAGTAAACTCTGGTTTTGGCATACCAAATGGTGTCCAGGGTGGAAGTCCTATCAAAAAGAAATAGCTGCTAATAAAGATTCAGGAAAAAACTGATTAAGAATTTATATAAAAGGAAGCCTTATGCATACTAAAGTGTGGCCAGTTATGATCTTGATAATAGTTCTATTAACTTTTTTCTCCGTCGGATTATACCAAAACGGTAAACAATCCTCAGGCTTAATGGACCGGGTATATTCTGGACAGACCTTACATCAGGATAGCATTAAAATTCTGCATCCTAACAGAAACACAATAATCAGAAATTACGCCTTTTCCTCTAAAAAAGGCATAGCAGCTTGTGGTTTTATGCCCCAAAAAGCACTTCGCAGCCCAGCCAAAAGCACACCCAGCTCTGAACCAGTAATAGAAAAGTCAACTATCTCCCAAACTAATCTGGATTTCCAGCAGATACTCACTAAATATAAAGGGAAAGAACCCCAGCAATGGGGTGAAACGGTTAGCGGAGTAACCACCGCATTAAATACTGATGCCAAGGTGCTGGCTCTGACCCTGGATGCTTGCGGTGGTTCCATTCGGAGTAATGGTTATGATTCTAAATTAATTGACTACCTGGTTCAAAGCCATATTCCTGCTACCCTGTTTATATCGGGACGCTGGATTGAGGCTAACCCAGCACTCTTTGAGCAATTAGCACTAATCCCCCTCTTTTCCATTGAAAATCATGGTTTCAGTCATCTACCCTGCTCAGTTAACGGTAAGAGTGCCTATGGAATAAAAGGAACCAAAAACATCACTGAATTGCTTCAAGAGGTAGAAAACAACGGAGCATTAATCCAAAAGTTAACTAGACGCAAGCCGGCATTGTACAGGTCGGGAACTAATTATTATGATGAAATCAGTGTGGCTGCAATAAAAGATTTAGGATACACAACGGTGGGCTATTCTGTGTTAGGGGATGCCGGAGCTACCTTTAGCCAGAAACAAGTAAAAGGGGCTCTATTAAGTGCCAAGCCTGGTTCGATAATTATCCTGCACATGAATCACCCCGAGGGACAAACTGCCGAAGGCGTAATGGAGGCTCTGCCTATACTGCAAAAACAAGGTTTCACTTTCGTGAAACTCTCCTCCGCATATTAAATCTGGCCGTAATTTGATGAGATCGACTTTTAGTTTTGATTTGCTGAATACTTTAAATTCTATTTTTAGCCTCACAGTCCATCCCCCTCAGACACACTGTCTAGCTGCTCGTCGCTTAACAGACCACACTGTTCCTTCATATCATTGCTTTTAAAATTAAAACCTGATTTTTGTACGAATGCCATTCTCTCAATGCATATATGCAAGCCGAGACCTTTCTAGCTAACTCATCATCCTTCTCTCAGTGATTTCATTTGGGTCCCGTTGGGGATTGACAAAGGCAACTACACGACTCAATTCGATTAATTTCGCCAATTTCTATCACTTTTAATGATCATTTTTATGCAAGCTATAGATGGATATGAAACAATATGATAATATTGTCGAAATACGTGGCGATACAGTCTCATATTGCTTTAGGTATAGAACTTTAAAAACAGAGGATAATACTCGCAAGAGTGGCTCAAGGCGTATATTTTGCGCTAATCAGGAAGTATAACTTCTGGAAGGTCCTCTCCCTCCATCCTTATTTACATTGACACTCTACTATCCATTTATTTAAATTTTTAAGGAGGAATCATTGTGAGTGATAAGGTCTATACATTATCAGATGCAATAGCCAAATTTGTCAAAAGTGGAGATCATGCTTGTTATGGGGGTTTTACAACCAACCGAAAACCTTATGCAGCAGTTGCTGAAATTTTGCGTCAAG
>CAZEDT010000092.1:0-10714 GCA_964510795.1 uncultured Syntrophomonas sp. | reverse complement strand
CCCAAACCGGGTTTGGCGCCCTGGGCGTATTTGAATTCGATGATTTTAACGCGCTTAGGAATTGTAGGCCGACGGTTCGAATCCGTCCATCGGCTCCAGCGCAAAGGCTTAACACGCAAGTGATTGCGGGTTTTTATTTTTCTGTTCAAGGTGTCTCTGGACCATTTTGGTGCACAAACATATTTTTGAATCCGGCTGCTCACTGCGCCAAGCTGCGGATGATACTTTTATTTAGAGCATAATAGTCCATTACCAATATATATATCCAGATATACCTTAAGTAACTCTAGAGACAAAATTCAACAATTTAAATAAAATAAGGTAGAGTTAAAAATAAAAAGAGAATATTAAATAAACTAGAAATATTTATATATGTTGGCATTATGAAAGGAGGCGGCACAAGCAGATCGAAAAGGGAGTGAAATATATAAAAACATTTGTTGAGGTCGAAAAAAGCCTAAAGGCTGTTGGCTAACTGATTATTCGGTCTGGCATTAGAAAGCGCCAAAATCAAATGAGAGGATGATTAAGAATGAATAACGTGTTTTCTATGGATAGGCAAGAACTAAGAAAGTTTATCTATGAAAAGAAACAAGAACTTGGTGATGAAGTCACTATATTAGCACACAACTTCACCTTGGACGACCTTCATGAATTTGCCGATGTCATTGGCGATTCAAGCAAATTAACCAACGCCAGTCTGGAATCTAAAGCCGATTTTTTAGTCTTTACAGGAGCAAGATTCTTCACGGAAGTTGCTTGTATTCTTGCCCCGGAAAAGAGACATATTCAGGCGAATCTCCAGGCGAATTGTCCACTGACATACACCATAGATGAAAATGCCACAAGGGCTGCTTTTAATGAAATTAAGAGCAAATGCAAAACAAGAGATGCTATGCCGATGGCATACTTTACTGCCAGTTATGAATTAAAGAGTTTTTGTGGGGAGATGAATGGCACTGTATGCACTGCATCAAATGCTGCCACGCTTATTGAACATTATCTGAATGAAAACAAGGCCATATTCTTCACGCCGATGAATAATGTGGCCTTAAATGTTGTTAAACAATTAAAAATACCGGAGAGTGATGTATTTATGCTGGACGAAAATACTGATCTCGACAGCATACCTGGAGATAAGAAACTCTACATTTGGGATTTGGGCTGTTATGTGCATACCGCTTTTACGGTAGATGATGTTCTGAGGGTGAAGAACCAACATAAAGACAACAACATTAAAATTGTCGCACATCTGGAGTGTTTGCCAAATGTTATAGAACAGTGTGACTATGCAATGTTTACTGACGGTATAAACGATTTAATCAAGGACTCTCCGCCGGGATCCTATTGGGGAACCGCCACAGTATACAACTTTGGGACCAGACTTATTAAGAAGTACCCTGATAAAACGATAATTCCTCTCCGCTCGGATTTACTCTGCAAAGACATGGTAGTCACCGATTTACCGCATCTAGCCGAGAGTTTACAGTCAATTATTGACTATAAGATGGGCATCGGGGAATTAAAATACGAGTTACAGGTTCCTCTCGAATATAGAAAATATGCCAGGCAGGCGCTTGAAACCATGTTCGAGATTAACAGAGCCAAACGTATCTCGCAAGAGGTCGTCAATTTTTAACTGGTTAGCAGATGTTTGTGCTGAACGTCCTTAAACCAGGCATCCATGTGCTGGCACATCATAATGCCATAAATGCGGATTGTCCACATTTTAGTACTGCGGTGCCTAGCAGCTTCCAGCATATAGTCAACTTTTTCTCGCTTGTTCGAACGTTCGACGGTGGTCCTACGTTTGTAGGCGTTCTTGCACTCACCGGCTGGGAATAGATACGCAAACAATCAGATTTATTAATACCTTTTTCCCGGCAGTCACAAGTCCGTTTACTACGAGGATAAGCCGATGTGCGAACAGGAGTTCCGTCTCCGGCTAAACAAAGATTTTTGACATCGCCAAGAAGCCCAAGTTGAGATGACTTGAGGACAAAAACTTCTTTGAACAGGGCATAAAGACGATCAAAAGAACGAAACTTGAGTCCCGAAGAACGAAGGTCCAGAGCTTTAACTAGATTGGCTACCTTATTAGGAGAAGTAGTGGGAGCTTTTCCCCCTTTCTTCTTACCTTTTTTAATCTTCTTGGGTTGCGCTTTTTCTTACTGCTGAAATTAGGTTTATCACTAGCCCAGAGACGATTAAAGAAATCATAGAAAGTACCAACCCCAGGAGTTTGAGTGGGAATGAAACCACTCAAGATAGCATAAAGGGGAATCCGACGAAGCTGAGTAACCCATTTGGTTACCGATGATTCCCTAGTTTGCAACATGTAGGAGAACCGATCTGAGCATATTCGCCGGGTCATCAGGTCTTGGACCCTGTTTGGAAAATGTGTTGCTAAGAATAGTAGCCGTTTTAGATAAATCTGTTAGCCAGAACTTCTCAATTAGTTTCCAGTCAGGGGGTTGTATACGAAGAATTCCTTCTGTGTAATGGGTTTTTAACTGCTCAGCAACAAACGTCTGATAGTCACGGTGTGAACTAATAATAGGAAACATAAAAACCCTCCAATCGCAGAGATGAGACTAAACAAAGCCCCTCGTCGCGATTATGGGGTGGTATTCTAAAAGTCAAGGGTTTATGCAAAAAAAGTTTGATAATTATCGATCATTCTGTTTCACGATTACATCGGTTAATGCTATTTGCATTTATGGGATTATATGTAAGCATTTTAGGGTGTGTATCGTGGAGGAAAAAGCAAAGGTAGCTCAGGGATAAACCCAGGAGCTACCTACATCGGCAAATGCCGAGAGTCTATGTATTCTCTGGGAGGGGAAAATATATGAAATGGGAGCAAGCCTTTCCGAAGGAAAATTGGGGTTCGGATTTCTTTGACGAGTTCGCGGTGAATGCCAAAAAAGCCTCCGCCGAAGTGTTTCGCGTCAAGACATTGGCAGAAGCACGTGATATGTTGCTGAATATCGTTACGGAGGCTAATGCCAAAACGGCGGTGGTGGTAAACTGCCCGCTGAGCCAGGCTGCTGCGATCAATGATGCACTGGAGGCAAGCGGTATGGAAGTGCATAACACCACCTCCGCCATTGCCACCTATGCCGAGAGGGCGGATTTGGGCATATCAGGTGTTGAATTTGCTGTAGCCGAGACCGGAAGTGTCTGCCAGGACGCCTATTCGGTCGAGAGCCGTCTGGTATCAACCCTCCCCCCCATTCATGTCGCATTTCTCAACAGCCGAAATGTTCTTCTGGGCGTGGAAGAAGCCATGGATACCATTTCACGGATATTCAAGCGCGGCTATATCAGTTTTATCACTGGACCCAGCCTCACGGGCGACATTGAACGCGTTTATACCATTGGCATGAGCGGTCCGAGCCGTTTCATTGTCATTGCCGTAGATGAGCAAGTTAATGGAGGCGCTGTGTAATGGATGATCTGAGGAACCGTAATATAAAAAAAGAAATCAACACGAAATTGAATGATACCATACTGCGTGGCGCATTGGACCGCTTCGCGGAGGCCTATCCCATAGCGCGCGCCAGGGCATATGAAAATGTAGAAGACATCGAAGCATTACGAAATGCCATTCGCGACATCAAACAGACAACGGTAGCCAATCTGGATGCCGTTGCCGATAGATTCGAAGCTGAAGCAACCAAACGGGGGGCCAAGGTGTTTCGCGCCAAAGATGGCACCGAAGCGAAAGAATATATCCTCCAATTATGCAGAGAAAGAGATGTTCACCGTATTGTTAAGTCCAAATCCATGGCATCCGAGGAAATCAACCTGAATCACGACCTGGAGGCGGCAGGTCTTCGTGTTAAGGAAACCGACCTGGGCGAATGGATTATCAACCTGGTGGGCCAACGGCCTTTACACATGGTCATGCCGGCCATTAACCTTAGTAAAGAGCAGGTAGCCGAATATTTTTCACGGGAATTAAACGAGCAAATCCCGCCCGATATTCCTTTGATGGTGAAGGCCGCCCGAAAAACGCTACGCGGTGAATTTCTGCAGGCCGACATGGGTATCACGGGAGCCAATTTTGGAATTGCGGAAAACGGCGCCATCGGCTTGGTGACCAACGAAGGAAATGCCAGATTGACTGCCACTCTTCCCAGAATCCATGTGGCCATAATAGGCTACGAAAAACTCATTCCGACCGTCAAGGACGCCGCTCCCATCCTCCGTGCGCTGCCGCGCAGCGCTTCTGTCCAGTTGATGACCTGTTATGTGAGTATGATCTCCGGGCCTGTGCCGACAATGATCAATAAGGATGGCCAGTGGGTAGAAGAGGATAAAGAATTTCATATTATCCTGTTGGACAATGGTCGTTTGAAAGTAGCCAAAGACGAAAAGTTTAAGCAAATTTACCAGTGTATACGCTGCGGAGCATGTCTCAACGTGTGTCCGGTCTATCAGTTAGTTGGCGGCCATGTGTACGGTCACATCTATCTCGGTGGTATTGGCGTTATTCTCACTGCCTTTCTCAGTGGCATGAAAGAATCGGCAGCCATTAATGAACTGTGTATCGGTTGCCGCAAATGCACCACCGTTTGTCCGGGTAAGATAGATATTCCTGGTCTTATTGAAGAACTCAGGGTACGAAACGTCAAAGAGAGTGGTCTGCCCTTAACGGTTAGCACTGTTTTGGAGTATGTTATTGCCAATCGCAAAGTGTTCCATACCTTACTGCGTGCGGCATCCCGAGCCCAAAAGCCCTTCAGATCCGGTCAATATGTCCGCCACCTGCCGCTATTTTTAGCCGGAATTACTAAGGAGCGCAGTCTGCCGGCCATTGCTGAGATCCCTCTGCGCGACCGGGTGGCCAAGATCACGCGGGATAACACTAATCCTGTAAAAAAGGTAGCCTTCTTCAGCGGCTGCAACATCGACTTCATATTTCCTAATACTGGTGAATCGGTATATAAGGTACTCCAGGACCTCAACATTCAGATTGTTTTCCCCCAGGATCAAAGCTGCTGCGGCAAGCCGGTCATTGGAATGGGCGATGTGGAAACCGCCAGGAAGATCGCCAAGCGGAATATCGAAGCCTTCGAAGCGGAGGATGTAGACTGTATAATTGCCGCTTGCCCCAGTTGTGTCCAAACGCTTCACGTTACCTATACTGAAATATTGCAAGACGAACCTGAATGGTCTGCCCGGGTTGAAGGCTTTGCGAACAAGGTGCGCGAATTCTCACAGTTTGTTGCTGAAGAGTACGAAAAAACAGGACGCCTCACCCAACCGCAAGTGGGCGGCAAAAAAGTCACCCTGCATGATTCCTGCTATATGAAGAGGGTGTTAGGGATCTTTGAGGAGCCGCGCAAACTGCTCCAGGCCATTGATGGTTACGAACTGGTGGAAATGAAGGATTGTGATAAATGTTGCGGTATGGCTGGCACTTTCGGTATGAAATTTTCGGAACTCTCCCTTCCGATACTGAACCAGAAAATACAAAACATCGAGAATAGCGGCGCAGAGATCGTCGCCGTCTCTTGCCCTTCCTGCATGATGCAGATCGGCGGCGGTCTAGATAAAAAGGCTCCGGGCATTAAAGTCATGCACCTTGCGGATCTTATAGCCGGAAAATAATTGGGACGGTAATGCATATCAGCTTCGCCTGGATTGGTGATAGAGCATCTGTGTTACTATTAAAGCAAGGCCACCTAAAATTCTTAAATAGGGGGAATAATATATGGCGAATTTAAAATATTTTCCGGTGGGCTTATTTGCCAGCACCATGGGGATTTGCGGTCTATCAATCGCCTGGCAGCGATTTGAACATTTATTTTACATATCCATCGGCATCGGTGTGGGCATCATTTTTTTTGCCTATATGGTTTTTGCAGGTCTAACCATAGTGTATTCGTTAAAAATCATCAAGTATTTTCAAGATGTGAAAGAGGAATTCAAGCATCCTGTAAAATCGAACTTCTTTCCCGCCATTTCCATCAGCCTGCTTCTGTTAAGCATCGGAACTCTGGGACTATGCAGGGGAGCCGCCTATTATCTCTGGATAATAGGAACCTTGATGCACTTGATTTTTACAATAATAATTATACACCGGTGGATCGATCGTCCTCACGATATAGCCCATGCCAATCCGGTCTGGTTCTTGCCGGTGGTCGGAAACATCTTGGTGCCGGTTGCCGGGATAGGTTTTATGAATATTGAACTGGCCTGGTTTTTCTTCAGTGTAGGATTATTCTTCTGGTTGGCGATATTCAACATTATTTTTTACCGCCTGGTATTTCATCCCCAACTGCCGGACCGGCTTATGCCCACTCTGTTCATACTTATTGCTCCTCCGGCCGTAGGTTTTATCTCCTATATAAAGATCACCGGGCAGGTCAATGAATTTGCCCGTATCCTATTTTATATTACATTGATATTCGTGTTAATAGTCTTCTCCATGCTTAAAAAGCTTTATAAGCTGGACTTCTCCATAACATGGTGGGCGTATACCTTCCCTATGTGCGTCTTTACCCTTGCGGTATTAAACTTCTCTCCGTTGCAAAAACTACCTATATTCAATTGGCTGGCCGGGCTGCTGATCCTGCTGATTTCAGGAGTGGTCGGAATTGCATTGTATAAGACCGTTTCAGCATTCATAAGGGGAAAGGTATGCATCCCGGATGGATAATAGGACGAAAGTATGAGCTAAATCCTCTCCAGGACTTTGGTATTGACTTTTTTCCTGTAGTTATTGGGGGGAATGCCTACCTTTTGTTTAAATATACGAGAAAAATAGTTGGAGTCATCATATCCAACCTGTTCAGATATTTGAAAAATAGTTAATAAGGCATTCTCCCTTAAAAGTGTTTTGGCTTTTTCCATCCTGGCTGAGATTAAGAAATCGGAAAATGTTTGTCCTCTTTCTTTCCGGAATAGAGTGGAAAAATATGAGGGGCTTAATTGGACTCGTTCGGCTAGACTTTCAAGGGTAATCGGTTTGTTGATATTTTCTAAAATATAAGTAACAGCATCTCTAATAACAGGGTTAACTTGAGACGCATTCAGATATGGATATATATCTTCAATACACTCTAATATGGTCAATTTCAGTTCTTCAGGGTTCACTGGTTTAATTAAATAAGCACTCGCCTTGCTTTGCAGTGCTGCTTGGGCGTAGTCGAACCTAGCATAGGCGGTTAAGAAAATAATCTTGCTATGGGGAGATATCTTTTTAATCATTTTTGCCGCATTGATTCCATCTATACCTGGTATTTTTATATCCATCAGAATAATCTCGGGTTTTTGTTCTTCTGCAATTTGTACTGCTTTATTTCCCGACGTTGCTTCCAGTATGATGTCGAATGGAATCTTTGCTTTATGAATCATTGCCTTTAACCCATGGATTACTACCATTTCATCATCAACCAGCAATATTTTCACGAAGATTACAACCTTTCTTCATAACGGGAATACACAAGCAAATCTCGGTTCCCTCGTTCTTTTTACTATCCACCTTTATGCCATAATCATCTCCAAAATATGTCCTGCAACGATGATTAATATTTTCCAGTGCTATTCCTTTAATATTTTCATTTTGTTGATTATTCAAAGCCTCATTTATATTCGCGAGCCTATCTTCATCTATACCGCATCCATTATCTTTTATCAGAATATAAACATCATTATGCCAAATATAACCTCTTAGCCCGAGTTTACCCACCCCTTCCAAGGGTTCTAAACCATGTACGAACGCGTTTTCTACCAGGGGTTGCAATGAAAATATTGGTATTTGTAAATCCAGCATTTCTTCTGGAATAGATATAGACACCTGAAACTTATCTGCAAAACGTGTTTGTTGAATGTAAACGAGATTCTGAATGATCTCTAATTCTTCGCGTATAGTAATAAAATGTGTGCTGGGATCAAGCTTTGATCTCAGAAGCTTGGCCAGGGCATTTATTATTTTAGATGTTTGATCGGCATCCTCAAGATAAGAAATCATCTGAATTGCATTAAGGGTATTAAAGAGAAAGTGGGGGTTTATCTGCGAGTTCAAGGCCTTCAACTCTGATTCAATTAGAGCCTTTTCCATTTCAATTTTATGTCTTTCTGTAATTGCCACCCCTAAACTGAGAAAACAGGTACTTATTGTACATAAAATCTGACCAAGTGACATAATATCATTTTCTTGCTTCATGGGTATTTCATCATAATATTGTAACAGTATGTTTTTATCTAGATTTATATCACTTAATTTCCTTATCATTTCACTGCGGTCACCTTGACTGTCCTTGATCCGGATTTCTCCCACGGCTAGGGAACCCAGCAATTCTCCTCCGCAAAATAAAGGTACCGTCAACATAATCAGTCCGGCATGACAAGTATACAAATGCGGCTTATTAGGCTCAAGAAATACACTCATAATTGACGAGTCCCGGCACCTTATGACCCCCTCAGGATGCGACTGCACCAAACGGCAAAAATTACTCTTATTCTTATTTTGCGGCAATATATAATCGCCGTTCTTACTGACAAATTTAATCCAGGCATCATGCGTGGCGCTTAAAGAATCAAGCAACGGTTGGATAATTCTTGAATTATCTTTCATAAAATTATAGTTCAACATTAAGCAAAATCCTCCATCCATCTGTCAACACTAAGACATTATAACCCATAATTACCAAATAGTCTAAGTTATAAATATCACAAAATATAAAATTATCGTAAATTATTTAGGGGGTGTTGAGAGGACGGTAGGCGTTTCAAGATGTCAAGGATAGTGGTTGCCCGCCCAATACGGCAGAGGCCTTTAATCAGAGAATGAAAACCGATAAGTTCTCCCCTGCGGAGCTGGAGAACATCGCTTCAAAACTTGGGGCTGTTTATTCTGCGGTTTTCGAGTTCCCTGATGGCACGAAGATATAGTATGAGGCTCTAAACAATCAAATAAGGGTTGTTGGCACAGGACTTAAAATCCCGACGTGGATTGTTGCTTAGAGTCAGGCGTTCTTTAAGATAAACTAAAGGCTTTACGACAGTTTGAATATAGGGAGGTTGACAATATGGGTTTCCCCGAATATCATCCCTTTAAATCAGCGGAAGCCAAGGAGATGTATTTGCAGGCCTATGATGCTTTGGCCCAGCAGTGGTCGGTTCCGGCTGAGACCAGGATGGTCGATACATCGTATGGGCAGACGCTGGTGCGGATTAGTGGACCGGAGGATGCCCCGTCGCTGGTCTTGCTGCATGGATTGGGCGGTAACTCGCTGGCGTTCGCGATCGAAAGCAGAGCTGAGGCTCAGTTGAGACAAAATAATTGCGTTAATAACTAACCTAACATTGGACGGTGTTACATCGGCCTTTAAAAAGCCTGAATTCAATAGTTTGTCACAGATCTGATAAGCATCTGCGAATGACTGTTGGTCAGGAATCTTTTCCGCCGGTTTGGGCATGGTCTGATAGATCACCCCGTCCACCAGTTCACGGGCAAACACATGATCATGGCCCTGGAAAAAAACCGTTACTCCGGTATCTTTCATGATCTGCTGAATCGGTTTCCCTCAGCCGGGTCTTTTCAGGTCAAATAAGTATTTGCCGTTTTTATCGTAACCGCCCCATTCATACAGCCTGGCTACCGCCGCCAACTCCGCGCCTATTGATTTCAACGAGTTACGATTTGCTCGCCTCGAAAGGTTGTTTTGTTAAAAATGACAAAGGCGCCCATAAGGGGGCGCCATCTTCAAAACAGCTGCTACCATGATCGGCCAAGGGGTATAACCGCCTGAACCGATCATTTTTCAAACCCCCCGAGCTCGCACCCAGGGGCGTCCATATTTACAGGGTCTCACTCAGGCCGTCGGTATTTTCTACCAGTGCGGAAGTCTTTTTAGACATTATCTTGCGATAAACTTCTTGGGGGGATTTCTTTTTGTTATCCACAGTGAGAAGTCGATCTATACTGATAGCAAAGAGTTTTTCATTTTCTTCTAAGTATGGCAGGATGAGATCCCAGTCCGCATCGCTGATTTCATTAAATTCACCGCCGTTAAGCTGCTCTTCAACCAGCTTGTTCTGCGGATCACGGACATAGATCGCGCCGCCGGATGCAAGTGAGAAAATGTTAGAGCCCGGGTAGGGTGAGTCATATTCCCGGATAGAGCCGTCCTCATCATTAAAGCCGATGCCGTTTAAGACGACAAACCCACCGCCGTTAAGCGGATCGCCGGCCATGAAGGATTCCGCCAGATAGTCCAGTGCCGTACCGTTAATAACCACGCGCGGTCTGCCTACGGCATTGATCAGCGGCCGTCCGGCGGCATTGCCCATGATATAGGCGGTGCCGCCTTTGGCGCCGTACATGAAGGTCTGGCCGACATCGCCGTAGACCACCAGCTTACCGTCTTTCATAATCTGGCAGAGCTGATCCTGGGCATTGCCGTGCACGTAGATTTCCATGCCGTCAATGCCGGAGGCCAGATAATCGCCGGAAGAGCCATAGACATCTATCCGCACGCCTTGAGTAGCCGCGCCGAACCCGCACCCGGTAAACCGCTGGCCGCGGTACTTGTAAACAACAAAGCGTTTCCAGCCCAGTTTGTAGGCTTTGACAATCAGCACTGAGTCGCACAGATCGCCTTCCGGTTCAAAGGCTTCTGCATCAATAACCAGGATCTTCTCGTTATTCTGTGGGGCGCGGATTTCCCCTCGCGTGGCAAAATCAATCCGGCTGAAG
>CAZEDT010000091.1:2221-10777 GCA_964510795.1 uncultured Syntrophomonas sp. | reverse complement strand
AACTACCGAATCTGATCCAGGTACAATTAAGCTCCTATGAATGGTTCCTGGAAAAAGGTCTGCGGACAGCTCTTCAAGAAGTATTTCCCATTTCAGATTTTACCGGCCATCTAGAACTGGATTTCATTGACTATAGTTTGGGAGAACCCAAGTATGAAGTGCAGGAATGTAAGGAAAGGGATGTTAGTTATCAAGCTCCGTTAAAATTGAAAGTTCGGCTGAGCGACAAGGAAAGCGGAGAAATAAAGGAATCAGAAGTATACATGGGCGACCTGCCCCTGATGACTGACAAAGGAACCTTCATTATCAACGGCGCAGAAAGGGTCGTGGTAAGCCAATTAGTAAAATCCCCTGGAGTATACTTTAATGAAAAGCTGGATGTAGCTGGCAACAACCTCTATGGAGCAACAGTAATACCGAATCGCGGCGCCTGGTTTGAGCTAGAAATGGACAGCGCCGGGATAATCTATACCAGAATAGATAAGACTAGAAAAATACCCGTCACAGTACTTCTCAGAGCCCTGGGATATGAGAGCAATGAAACCATTTTAGAGCTCTATGATAATGATGAAGCTATAGCCAGGACATTGGAAAAAGACACCACCACCAACAAGAAAGAAGCTTTAATTGAATTTTATCGTCGACTCAGACCGGGTGAGCTGGCCACTGAGGATGCTGCCGAACAGCTGTTGAAAAACCTGTTCTTTGATCCCCGCCGTTATGACATGGCAGTGGTGGGAAGATACAAGGTGAATAAGAAGCTCGGCTTAAGTACGCCGGTTGAAACTCGTAACCTCACCATCGAAGATATTACCACCACCATTGGCTACATATTGAAGCTCATGAAAGGTGAAGGCAAAACCGATGTTATTGACCATCTGGGCAACCGGAGGTTACGTTCTATAGGGGAACTGCTGCAGAATCAATTCCGAACTGGACTTGTCAGAATGGAAAGAGTGGTCCGGGAAAGAATGAGTATTCACGATGTAGAAACTTTGACTCCCCAGGTACTAATAAATATTCGACCCATTACTGCAGCTGTTAAAGAGTTCTTTGGCAGTTCACAGTTGTCGCAGTTTATGGATCAGACCAACCCCTTGGCCGAACTAACCCATAAGAGGCGCTTGAGTGCGTTGGGACCTGGTGGCTTAACGCGTGAGCGGGCTGGATTCCAGGTTCGTGACGTTCACCATTCTCATTATGGACGTATCTGCCCAATTGAAACCCCTGAGGGTCCTAACATTGGCTTGATAGGTTCGCTGGCTACCTTTGGAAGGGTCAACGATTTTGGTTTCATTGAGACGCCCTACCGCAAGGTGGATAAAAAGGCTGGGCAAGTCATGGATGAAATTCATTACCTTTCGGCTGATGAAGAAGAAGAATTCATTATTGCTCAGGCTAATGCTCCCCTGGATGAAAAGGGCAAATTTAAGGAAGACCGAGCAGAGGCCAGGTTCGCTGAAGAAATTTTGGAAGTTCCCATAAATAAATTAGACTATATGGATGTTTCTCCTAAACAAGTATTTAGCGTGGCGACAGCCCTGATACCTTTCTTGGAAAATGATGATGCCAACCGTGCCTTAATGGGTGCAAACATGCAGAGACAGGCGGTTCCGGTTATCAAAACTACAGCTCCAATTGTAGGAACTGGTATGGAATATAAAGCTGCCAAGGACTCTGGAGCGGTAGTAATCTCCAAGAAATCAGGAATAGTTAAGAATGTAAGTGCCACACGGATAATTATAAAGGCGGATGATGGTACTACTCAGACCTACCCGCTATTAAAGTTTGTCCGTTCCAATCAGGGAACCTGCTATAACCAGAGACCAATTGTAAAATCTGGTCAGCGGGTCGAGGCGGATAGCATAATTGCAGATGGACCCAGCACCGATAATGGCGAACTGGCTTTAGGCCGCAATGTCATGGTGGCTTTCATGCCTTGGGAGGGTTATAACTACGAGGATGCTATTCTGCTGTCAGAGAAATTAGTCAAAGAAGATGTATTTACCTCTATCCATATAGAAGAATACGAATGTGAAGCCCGGGATACCAAACTCGGTCCAGAGGAAATTACTCGGGATATACCCAATGTGTCAGAAGAAATGCTGAAAAATTTGGATGACCAGGGGGTAATTCGGGTAGGCGCTGAAGTTAGACCCGATGACATACTGGTGGGCAAAGTTACCCCTAAGGGCGAAACTGAGCTTACTCCCGAAGAAAGGCTGCTAAGAGCGATATTCGGTGAGAAAGCCAGAGAAGTAAGAGATTCATCCTTAAGGGTTCCCCATGGGGAAGCAGGCAAAATAGTAGCCGTGAAGCGTTTCTCCCGGGAAAACGGGGACGAGCTGCCGCCTGGTGTTAATCGTTTGGTAAGAGTATATATCGCCCAAAAGAGAAAAATCTCTGAGGGTGATAAAATGGCCGGACGTCACGGGAACAAGGGCGTTATTTCCAGGATATTACCGGAAGAAGACTTGCCGTTCCTCGAAGACGGTACCCCGGTACAGATTGTGCTTAATCCGCTGGGCGTGCCATCCCGTATGAATATTGGTCAAATTCTGGAATGTCATATGGGCTGGGTGGCTAATACTTTGGGTATTAATATTGCCACGCCTATATTTGATGGAGCTACCGAGGAGGATATCGTTGAACTTCGGCAGCAAGCCGGTTTGCCCGAAAACGGCAAAGCTATACTCAGGGATGGCAGAACCGGGGAGAAATTCGACCACGAAGTAACTGTTGGTTACGTTTATATGCTAAAACTGGCTCATTTGGTTGATGATAAAATTCATGCCCGTTCCATTGGGCCGTACTCGCTGGTTACCCAGCAACCCCTGGGAGGTAAAGCTCAGTTTGGCGGTCAGAGATTTGGGGAAATGGAGGTATGGGCACTGGAAGCCTATGGCGCTGCCTATACCCTGCAGGAAATTCTTACCGTTAAATCAGATGACGTTCAGGGTCGATTAAAAACTTATGAATCCATCGTTAAAGGTGATAACATTCCCGAACCAGGAGTACCGGAGGGCTTTAAGGTTTTAATTAAGGAATTACAGAGCCTGGCACTTGATATAAGGATACTTTCCGGGGATGATCATGAAATCCAGATTAAAGACGTGGATTATGCGTTGAACGAAAAGGAAAAAGCCCGAGAACTTGGCATGGAACTACCTGAAGTGCCCATAGCTCGCGGAGGCGATGCTGCCAAGGTATTTGAACAAGAGATAGATCAAGAGGAAGACCTCGATTATGATGACCTGGATGATGTCGATCTTGCTACCCATATCGAGGGTGATCTGGATGTTGCCGATCTCGGTAAGCCTTTGGATGAGGATCTGGATGATGACCTGGATGATCTAATTTAAAATTTGGTGCTGTGATTACAGATTAAAAACTTTAACATAAGCGTAGGCTTAGTAAACCCTAATCTTCTGGAAGGGAGAGAATGATTTGTTAGATGTTAATAATTTTGAACGGATCAAAATATCCCTGGCTTCTCCTGAACAAATAAGATCATGGAGTAGTGGCGAGGTAAAGAAACCAGAGACTATTAATTACCGTACTTTAAGACCCGAGAAAGAGGGTCTGTTCTGCGAAAAAATATTTGGACCAGTCAAAGATTGGGAATGCCATTGCGGAAAGTATAAGCGGGTTCGTCATAGAGGTATCGTGTGTGACCGATGCGGAGTGGAAGTTACTACTTCCAAGGTTAGAAGAGAACGCATGGGGCATATCGAACTGGCTGCTCCGGTCTGTCATATCTGGTATTTAAAAGGTATTCCAAGCCGGATGGGGTTATTGCTGGACATGTCCCCCAAGGTGTTGGAGAAAGTAATCTATTTTGTAAACTATATTGTTATTGATCCCGGGGATACCCCCCTGTTGAAAAAACAGCTGCTTAATGAACGTGAATACCGTGAAAATCGGGAACGATATGGGGATAGTTTCCATGCGGCTATCGGGGCTGAGGCAGTCAAGGAACTGCTGGCTGAGGTAGATTTGCCCAAAATGTCCACCGATCTCAAGGAGGAGATTGCTAATACCACCGGACAGAGAAAAGGCCGGGGAATCAAACGTCTGGAAGTTACCGAATCATTCCGTCTTTCTACCAATAATCCGGAATGGATGATTCTAGACGTATTGCCGGTAATTCCTCCTGAACTGAGACCGATGGTGCAGTTGGATGGAGGTCGTTTTGCCACCTCGGATTTAAATGACCTGTATCGCCGGGTAATTAACCGCAATAACCGCCTAAAAAGACTATTAGATCTGGGTGCTCCTGACATCATTGTACGCAATGAAAAAAGGATGCTCCAGGAAGCTGTAGATGCCTTAATTGATAATGGACGCCGGGGAAGACCGGTAACCGGGCCTGGCAATCGTCCGCTGAAATCCTTGAGCGATATGCTTAAAGGAAAACAGGGACGTTTTCGCCAGAATCTGCTGGGCAAAAGGGTTGACTATTCAGGAAGATCGGTTATTGTTGTAGGTCCAAAGCTGTTAATGCACCAGTGTGGCTTACCTAAAGAAATGGCTTTAGAGTTGTTTAAACCTTTTGTGATGAAGAAACTGGTGGATAGAGGAATTGCCTCTAATATTAAGAGCGCTAAAAAGATGGTCGAAAGAGGCCGCGAAGAAGTATGGGATATCCTGGATGACGTAATCAAGGAACATCCCGTTATGCTAAACCGGGCACCCACATTGCATCGTCTGGGTATTCAGGCTTTTGAGCCGGTCCTGGTAGAGGGGCGCGCCTTGCAGTTACATCCGCTGGTTTGTACTGCCTACAATGCTGACTTCGATGGTGACCAGATGGCGGTTCATGTACCATTATCTGCTGAAGCCCAAACCGAATGTCGCTTGTTAATGCTGGCCAGCAACAATATATTAAATCCTAAAGATGGTAAGCCTGTTTGTACGCCCACGCAGGATATGGTTATAGGGGTTTATTATCTCACCTATATCAACAAAGCAGAATGGGCTGATATTGATAAGCCACGTGCTTTCAGCAGTGCTGCTGAAGCCCAGATGGCTTATGAATTGGGTAATATAACCCTGCATGAGAAGATCCGGGTCAGGTTGAAGCTGACTGAAAAGGAAATACAAGATGCGGAAGCCAATGGAAATCCATATAAGTCACCTTATTTCATCAGAGAGACATCGGTAGGAAGGGTAATTTTCAACGAGATTGTACCTGGCAGTCTAGGCTACTTTAATGAAGTTATAGGCAAGAAGAAACTGGGCGATATTGTTTATGAATGTTACCGTCTGGAGGGCAATGCCCGAACCGCTACGATGCTGGATGGAATAAAACGCTTAGGGTTCAAATATTCAACCCGCGCTGGCTTGAGTGTAGGGGTCACAGATTTCCATACTCCACCGGAGAAAGTAGATATTCTCGCGGCAGCTGACCTGGAGGTAGAAGCTATTGAATCCGATTTCTTAGTGGGTTTAATAACTGAAGACGAAAGACACAGTCAGGTGGTTGAAATATGGAACGATGCTACTGACGATGTTACCGAAGCTCTGAAGAAATATCTAAAAGAAGATAATCCGGTTTATATGATGGCTACTTCTGGAGCCCGTGGTAATTTCCAACAGATTCGCCAGCTGGCTGGTATGCGTGGTCTTATGGCTGACCCGCAGGGTAGAATTATCGATTTGCCCATTAAAGCCAACTTCCGTGAAGGTCTGACCGTGTTGGAGTATTTTATATCTACTCACGGAGCCCGTAAAGGATTGGCGGATACGGCCTTACGTACCGCTGACTCAGGCTATCTGACCCGGAGACTGGTCGATGTATCTCAGGATGTAATCGTCAGGGAAGATGACTGTGAATCCGTGGAAGGCATCTGGGTAGAAAGAATCATGGAAGGGTCGCAGTTGATCGAACCCCTGCACCAGAGAATAATCGGTCGGGTGTCGGTTGATACGATTATACATCCCGTAACCAATGAAATCCTCGTGGAAGAAAACGAGATGATAGATGACGAAGACGGATATGCTATTGAACGCAGTGGAATCGACCGGGTTAAAATCCGCACCGTTCTTACCTGCAAGACTCGTCATGGAGTCTGCAAAAAATGCTATGGTCGTAATCTAGCTACTGGTTATGATGTGGAAATTGGTGAAGCTGTAGGTATATTAGCAGCCCAATCCATTGGTGAACCTGGAACCCAGTTAACCATGCGTACTTTCCATACCGGTGGTGTAGCCGGAGAAGACATTACTCGCGGTCTTCCCCGAGTCGAGGAACTCTTTGAAGTCCGTAAGCCTAAAGGTCAAGCCTTGGTAGCTGAATCCTCCGGAAAAGTTAGGATGGGAGAAGCCAAGGGGCGGCGGGAAGTACAAATACTGGGCGAAAATGATGAAAGTCTGGCCAGTGCCCTGGTCCATTATGGATCACGACTCAAAGTTCAAGAGGGAGATTGGGTGGATATCGGTGATGCTCTCACTGAAGGCCCCCTTAATCCTCACGATATACTCAAGACCAAAGGGGTTCAGGATGTACAGAGATATGTTCTGCAGGAAGTGCAAAAGGTGTATCGCTCCCAGGGTGTTGATATCAGTGACAAGCACATTGAAATAATGATTCGTCAAATGATGAAGAGGGTAAGGATAGAAGACTCTGGCGATACTACCCATTTACCCGGAGCATTTGTTGATATTTCAAATTTCGAAGAGGAAAACCTTAGGGTTATTAACAACGGCGGCTTACCTTCGGTATGTTCCCCAATGTTATTAGGTATCACCAAGGCTTCTTTGAATACCGACTCATTCCTTTCGGCGGCTTCCTTCCAGGAGACCACCAAAGTACTTACTGAAGCAGCTATAAAGGGAAAAGTCGACAATCTAATTGGTCTCAAGGAGAATGTTATTATCGGCAAGCTAATTCCAGCCGGAACGGGTTACTCAATATACAAGAATGTTAGCATAGAAGAAAATCATGAAGAACCCTTGGCAGTTAGGTAATTTTGACGACAACCAAAAATGAAATGATATGAGAAGGATGGGCCTTAAACACATCCTTCTCATATCAATGTTAATTTAAATTTGACTGCGCACCACCTTGGTGATAAAATATTAAGGTGCGTGACAAATAAGCTCAAATATCTTAGGATTTAGTAGGCTACTTGTCAAAAGGAGGGAGCAGTATTGTCGCTCAATGAACTCCAGGAAGGCAACAAGGTAATTGGCAGTAAACAGGTCAAAAAGGCCATTATCAAAGGCTTAGCCCGAAGGGTGTATCTGGCTGACGATGCTGAACCACATATCATTGGGCCTCTGCAAGAGCTATGCCGCCAGCACAAGGTGGAAGTCGAAGAGGTAAAGACGATGGAGCAACTGGGTAATGCCTGTGGCATCGAAGTGGGTTCAGCGGCGGTAGCATTACTTATTGAATAAGCAGGGAAGGAGGTGCAGGTATGCCGACAATAAATCAACTGGTTAGAAAAGGACGCCAACAGGATGTAAAGAAATCAACAGCACCGGCCCTGAAAAGCTGTCCGCAGAAAAGGGGAGTATGTACTCGCGTATATACAACTACCCCTAAGAAACCAAACTCTGCGTTACGTAAAATTGCCAGGGTTAGATTAACCAATGGTATAGAAGTAACGGCTTATATACCGGGAATAGGTCATAACTTACAGGAGCATTCCGTGGTTCTCATTAGAGGGGGCAGGGTTAAAGACTTACCGGGTGTAAGATATCACATTATCAGAGGTACTCTGGACGCATCTGGTGTACAGAACCGCAAACAGGCCAGATCAAAGTATGGCACCAAACGTCCGAAAGTGAAGAAATAGGAGGAATCTCGATATGCCTAGAAAAGGGGCCGTTCCCAAACGAGATGTGCTACCGGATCCTATATATAACAGCAAGGTATTTACCAAGCTGGTTAATCAAGTGATGTGGGATGGCAAAAAGAGCTTAGCTGAGAGAATTTGCTATGATGCTTTTGATATTATAGAGCAGAAAACCAGCAAAGATCCGATGCAAGTTTTTGAAGAAGCTATGAAAAGCATTACACCGATTGTTGAGGTTAGAGCCAGAAGAGTTGGCGGAGCCAACTATCAGGTTCCGGTGGAAGTAAGAGCAGATAGAAGACAGACTTTGGCTATCAGGTGGCTGGTCAATTACACCCGTAAGCGCGGGGAAAAAACCATGGCTCAACGCCTGGCTGGAGAACTTATGGATGCAGCCAATGGTACGGGCGGATCAGTTAAGAAAAGAGAAGATACTCACAAAATGGCTGAAGCTAACAAGGCGTTTGCACATTACCGTTGGTAAGTGGCAATGCTGGAGAAGGGTGCATGTTCGATCAATCAGACTTAGCTGCTATTAGAAATATTGGCATAATGGCTCGTAGTGATGCCGGGTAAACAACTACTACTGTAAGAATGATTTTTTGTACCGGCCAGGTTCATAAGCTGCGTGAAGTGGCTAAAGGTACTGCCACGTTGGCTCCGACGAGCCGGGCGGATCAGCGACGTTTTGCCACAACGTCAGCTTTGCCTGGGTGTGCTCTGACGGCATGTCCTCGCGCTATTATCGCCGCAC
>CAZEDT010000091.1:0-2211 GCA_964510795.1 uncultured Syntrophomonas sp. | reverse complement strand
AAAAGGGCTGAAGCTAACAAGGCATTTGCACATTACCGTTGGTAAGAAGAGATGCTGGAGCAATCAGACTTAGCCACTATTAGAAATATTGGCATAATGGCTCACATTGATGCCGGAAAAACAACCACTACCGAAAGGATGTTGTTTTATACCGGCAAGGTTCATAAGCTGGGGGAAGTAGATAAAGGTACTGCCACGATGGATTGGATGAGCCAGGAGCAGGAGAGAGGTATTACCATAACTTCTGCTGCTACTGTTTGTTATTGGAAGGATTGTTCTATCAATATTATCGACACACCCGGACATGTGGACTTTACAGTGGAGGTAGAACGCTCTCTGCGGGTGTTAGATGGGGCGATAGGTATATTTTGCGCTGTCGCTGGCGTGCAGCCCCAATCTGAAACTGTATGGCGACAAGCTGACCGTTATGGAGTCCCCAGGATCGCATATATCAACAAGATGGATCGGGTCGGCGCAGATTTTCCTCGGGCGGTTAAAATGATTAAAGAACGTCTGGGGAGCAGCGTGGTTCCTGTTCATTTACCCTTAGGATCTGAGGATAGTTTTACTGGCCTTATTGATCTTCTTGAGATGAAGGCTTATGTATATGAAGAAGGAACCGGCGAAACTTATCTGGAAAGAGATTTGCTGGAGGAAGAACAACCAGAGGCAGATCATTACCGCGAAATGCTGGTCGAGACACTTTCCGAACATGATGATGTTTTGCTGGAAAAGTACTTGGATGGTAGCCCGATCTCCGCTGAGGAGATCAAAAGTTCTTTGAGAAAACAAACTATAGCCAACCATTTAGTGCCTGTCCTGTGCGGTTCTTCCTTTAAGAACAAAGGTGTACAAATGTTGCTGGATGCTGTAGTAGATTACCTGCCCTCGCCAGATGATATTCCGCCGATAAGCGGTATTGATATCGAGACTGGGCTGGAAACGAACCGGAAGGCCGACGTAAACGAGCCCCTTTGTGCATTGGCTTTTAAAATCGCGGTAGATCCTTATGTAGGGAAACTGACTTATTTTCGGATCTATTCAGGACGAATCAAAGCCGGTTCTCAGGTTCTTAATACGGTAAAAGGCAAAAAAGAACGTATAACCAAGCTTCTGAGAATGCATGCTAACCACAGGGAAGAGATAGAGGAAGCCAGGGCTGGTGACATAGTAGCTGGGGTTGGCTTTAAGGATACAAGCACTGGAGAAACCCTATGTTCTGAGGCAGATGGGGTTATTCTGGAATCCATGAACTTTCCTGAGCCAGTAATTGATGTAGCTATTGAACCGAAAAGCAAAGCTGATCAAGACAGGATTGGAGAAAGTCTTAAGCGTCTCGGTGAAGAAGACCCTACCTTCAAGACGCGATATGATGGAGATACCGGACAGACAATCATCTCCGGCATGGGTGAGTTACACCTGGAAATTATTATCGATCGCCTTCTGCGAGAGTTCAAGGTTAATGCTAACATTGGCAAACCTCAGGTAGCCTACAAGGAATCAGCAGGCGTACCAGCCAAAGCAGAGGCGGTATTCACAAGACAAACAGGTGGACACGGTCAGTATGCACATGTGATTCTGGAAGTAGCACCCCTACCCGAGGGCCAGGGCAGGGTGTTTATAGATCGCAGCCAACATGCTGCTATACCAAAGGAATTTGTTCTAGCGGTTGAGGTAGGAATCAATGAAGCGCTCCAAGCCGGAATATTAGCAGGCTACCCAGTGGATGACATTGAAGTGAAAATGGTGGGAGGTACCTTCCACGAGGTTGATTCTTCAGAACAGGCATTTAAAATTGCCGCCAGCATGGCGCTGAAAGAAGCGCTGAGTAAGGCCCGGGCAGTGCTTTTAGAGCCGATTATGGATATAGAGATAGTGTCGCCGGACGAATATGTGGGCGACGTCATATCTGACCTCAATGCCCGGCGGGGAAGAGTGCTGGGTCTGGAGGAAAGCAGGGAAAGCAGAATTGTTAAAGGTACCGTACCTCTGGCCGAAACCTTTGGCTATGCTACCAGCATCAGGTCAGCCAGCCAGGGTCGCGCAAGTTTTTCAATGAAAATAAAAAACTATGCAGAGGTGCCTGAATCTAAAACCAGGGAAATAATAGCCAAGCGATACGGTTTACCAAGCAACTGATAATTAAAGGGTTTAGAAAGGAAAGGTGAGAAAAAGATGGCAAAAGCGAAATTTGAAAGAAACAAACCTCAT
>CAZEDT010000090.1:0-11234 GCA_964510795.1 uncultured Syntrophomonas sp. | reverse complement strand
AGACTATTCCTTCCAGGAGTGAATTGCTGGCCAGACGGTTAGCCCCGTGTACCCCCGTACACGCGGCCTCTCCACAAGCATAAAGCCCGTAAATACCAGTTTCTCCAGCCGTGTTGGTCTTTATACCTCCCATGGTATAATGGGCCGCCGGGGAAACCGGTACCAGATCCTTCTCAATATCTATCTCTCGTTCCAGACAAGTTCTATGTATGTTGGGAAAACGTCCTTTCACGCCAGATATACCTGTCATATCGAGATAGACAAACTCGCTGTGCCCATGCGTCATTTCACTCAGGATAGCTCGGGAAACAATGTCACGGGGGGCCAGCTCTTCCAGAGGATGATAGTTCTTCATAAACCGCTCACCGCGGCTATTATAGAGCAGACCGCCTTCTCCCCTGACCGCTTCCGAGATTAGAAAGCGCTGGGTATCATGACTGAAAAGCACGGTGGGATGAAATTGAATAAATTCCAGATCACTCAATTCACAGCCAATACGATAGCTGGCTGCCATTCCATCTGCCGTAGCTACATCAGGATTGGTGCTGTATCTGTATAACTGTCCGGCTCCCCCGGTAGCCATAATTGTAGCCCGAGCAATATAAATTACTGTTTGACCGTTGCTGTTATCATATACCAGGGCTCCCTGGCATCCGCGTTCCTGACTGCCCAGCAGGTCTACCAGGAATTGATTTTCAACAATCTCTATATCAGAATCTTCTTCACATTTCTTTACCAGGGCCACCCGAATCGCTTCGCCAGTGGCATCAGCGGCATGGAGAATTCGAGCTTTGCTGTGAGCACCTTCCCGAGCCAGGGATATGCTTCCGTTCTTCATATCGAAGCTGGCTCCGGCAGCAATAAGTTCGTGGACTCTCTCCGGCCCTTCCCGAACCAGTACATCAACCGCCTCAATATCACAGATTCCCGCTCCGGCTTCCAAGGTGTCCTCCAAATGCAAGAAGGGGGAATCTTCTTCATGCACAGCGGCAGCAATTCCCCCTTGAGCGAGACCCGTATTGGAGTCCTTTATGGTTTTTTTCGTTAAAACTACCACCTTACCATAAGCGGACGCCTTAAGGGCTGTAAACAAACCCGCTATTCCTCCGCCTATGATAAGAAAATCCGTAAAAATCACCGGGATTCCTTCTTCGATCTCTCTCGTATATCTAGCTATTCTCATAATAAACCCTTTATTCACCCTTCTTCGGGTACTCCTGATCTTCTTTTAGCCATTATTATAACCGCAGAAGCATCAAGGCAGATTTCATACAACTAGCTTAGGAACACTGCCCCAGTTGATATTATTGGATTGGATAAACCCTATTCATAACTCCCCCGGCATACCTTTTCGATATCGTTTGTATCGTTCATATAAACGAGAGCCGGTTTATAATCCTTACATTCCTTATCATCCAAAATGGTGTAGGTAAGAATAATTACCACATCACCCCTCTGTACCAGGCGGGCAGCTGCTCCATTCAGGCAAACCGTTTTCGAGCCCCGCTCTCCCTCGATAACATAAGTTTCAAAGCGTTCCCCGTTATTGTTATTGACAATGGTTACCTTCTCATTGGCAATGATCTGAGCTGCATCCATTAGATCTTTGTCCAAGGTGATGCTTCCCACATAATTGAGATCAGCATCCGTAACTATGGCACGATGGATTTTTGACTTCAGCATATACCGGAGCACTGTACTTACACCTCCACAATCAGGTTGTCAATTAACCTGGTATTTCCAAACTTTACTGCCAGGGCAATTAATACTCGGCCCTGTATCTCCTCTACATCACTTAGGTCTTCAGCACTATATATTTCTGCATAGGCAATCTTAGCCGCAGGGCTTTGCTCAATCATTCCCCTGATCAATTCCTTCAGCTGATCGGCATTCCTCTCGCCGCCGGCAATCAACAGTCTGGCCTTCTGCAAGGTTTGGTTAAGCACTAAAGCCTGCTTTCTCTGCTCGTTATCCAGGTAAACATTCCGGGAACTCATCGCCAGACCGTCGTCCTCCCTCATGATGGGTACTCTTACTATGCTGAGCGGATAATTCAATTCCCGCACCATTTTCTCTATAATCATAACCTGTTGAGCGTCCTTTTGACCAAAGAAGGCCCGATCCGGCAGACAAATGTTAAACAGCTTGCTGACGACGGTGCTAACCCCCCTAAAATGACCTGGACGGGAAGCACCACAGAGTTTGGCGCTGATTTCTCCCTGTACCTCTACCCAGGTATTGTAGCCATTAGGGTACATCTCTCGAGCAGTAGGGGCAAAAATAGCATCCACCCTGGCCTGCTCCAGCAGGGCTTTATCCCGCTCAATGTCCCGCGGGTAATCCTCGAAATCTTCTCCAACTCCAAATTGAGTTGGGTTAACAAATATGGAAACCACTACGATATCACACTGTTGGCCCGCGGTTTGAACTAACGATAAATGTCCGGCATGCAGATATCCCATAGTGGGAACCAAACCAATGGTCAACCCCTGCTGTTTTTTATCCTTGCACCAAGCTTGGATATCTCCAGCATTATTAAATACTTGCATAATAAATCCTCTTTAGATCTTAAGATGTAAAATAACTGCAGATAATTTTCTATAAAGAGGTTCAGGATAGGCTAATAAGCTAATACTGAACCTCTTATACTATTAATATAGTTTTTCTAAAACATCATCTTTAATGGTAAATCCATGCTCAGGAGCTGGGAAGCTCCCCATCTCGACTTCTTGTTTATAGTTTTGTAAAGCTTCCATGATCAACGGTTCCAAATTCGCGTATTTTTTTACAAATTTAGGAATATGCCCCTTGAACATTCCGAGCATATCGTTAATAACCAAAACCTGGCCATCACAATGAGGTCCGGCACCAATACCAATGGTAGGGACGGACACCTCCTCGGTAATCTTTCTAGCCAGCTCGCCGGGAACACACTCCAGTACTATGCCAAAGACCCCAGCAGCAGCAAGCGCACGGGCATCCTCGATGAGTTTTTGGGCTCCATCCAGGTCTTTCCCCTGTACCTTGAAACCACCCAGTTGATTTACCGACTGCGGGGTTAGGCCGATATGAGCCATAACTGGAATCTGGGCATCGAGGATGGCTTTCACGGTATCGATTCGCTCTATACCGCCTTCCAGCTTAACCGCCTGCGCACCCGCCTCCTGTATGAAACGGCCCGCATTCCTGACTGCTTCCGGAACTGATATATGATAAGACAGAAAAGGCATATCCCCCACCACCATAGTATGACTGGTGGCTCTGGCTACCGCCTTAGTATGATGAAGCATATCATCCATGGTAACTGACAGGGTATTTTCATAGCCCAGCACTACCATACCCAGCGAATCGCCTACCAGAATCATGTCTATTCCGGCAGCATCCACCATCGCCGCAGTTGAATAATCATAGGAAGTCAGCATAGTTATTTTTTGGTTGTTTAGTCTTTTTTCTTTAAGGCTTGCAGTCGAAACTCTAGGCATAATTCTTCGCCTCCTAACTTGCCGAAGCTACACGGGATACTTCTCTTGCAAAAACTTTTTGGAATTCTTCCATGGCCTTATGATCAATACTGCCCTTTTCCGATGCAATCTGAGCAGTATAGAAGCCCAACCAGCTGTACAGCTTCATGAGATCGGGTGCCATTTCTTCCAGGCAGTCCAGATGCTTTACGATGGTAGAGAGATCTCCACGCGCAATCGGCCCGGTTAAGGCTTTCGGTATACCTATATTCTCAACATTTTTCACCGTACCATTAATCAACGGCATCAAGGCACGAGTAGCCATGCTTCTGGGTATACCGGTTGATTCCAATAATTTTACCCCAAAATCAATTATGGTAACCAGGTAGTTAGATACCACACAGGCTCCGGCATGATACAGGGGTTTTGTCTTCCGGTCAATGAAGAAATACTCTCCACCCAGAGTTTCTACTATGCAGACAGCTACATCATAAACGAGCCTGTCCCCTTCAATACTAAAAATTGACCCGGGCAGGTTCTCAATGGCTCGTTCCAGGTTGGCAAAAGACTGGAGCGGATGTACAGAAAGTACATTGGCGCCAAACTCCTTGGCCCGATCCAGAATTTCTGATGATTGTGCACCACTCATATGAACTAAAACCTGCCCCGGATGAATAGCGTTCCGATCTGCCAGCGTATTCACCACGTCTTGTATGGCAGTATCACTTGAAGTTATAAATAATAAATCGGACGAGCGAGCAACGTCCTGCGGAGTTGAACAATTCTGACAAGCGGTTCTCTCAACCAGCTCTTGTGTAGATTCAGCTTTAATATCATAAACAGCTGTAATCTCATAGCCCTTGTCATGCAAAACTACCCCAATGGCCGTTCCTACAACTCCCGCCCCAATTATACCGATCCTTTTCCTAGTCACAACAACAAAACCCCCTCTGAAAACAGATCAAAAAACGCCCTTTGACCTGTTTGCTTATTTCCGTCCTGGTCCGTAGGGATCCAAGCGGTCTACTAATTCAGGAGTACTGGCGGGAGACTCCTTTGGTCACGAGTCTTATAGTTTTGTTATGCTATTGTTAGCACCTTCCAGGCGTGGGACTCTAGCCAACACCTCCTCTATTTTTGACCCATCAGGAAATATTAAGTCCGGCTCAATTTCCTGCAACGGAATCAGTACAAACAAACGCTCATACAGGTACGGATGAGGCACAATAAGTTCCTTAAGCTGGATTATTTCCTCTCCGTATAAAATAATATCCAGATCTATAATTCGGGGACCCCATTTTTCGTTCCTGAGGCGTCCCAATTTAATTTCAACAGCCTGCAACGCATGCAGTAATACCAATGGTGATAATTCAGTTTCTATTTCAATGACCTGGTTAACAAACTCTTCCTGGTCGGTCTTTCCCCAGGGAGCAGTAATATATAAAGATGAGTGCTTGCCAATCTGCAAACCCTCTATTTCAGCCATAAGTTTATGGGCATCACTAATATTCTTTGATTTATTTCCCATATTAGAACCTAATGCAATATATGACCTTTTTCCCAAACTGTTTTCACCCTCTAAATTAGCATATAGATTTTTATTGGGCAAGAATTATTTTCTGAAACGTTCAATATTTACTGAAAAATGGTCGAATTCACCTTCTACGGGAGCATTTGGCTTATGAACCGTGATTCCTACTCCGTTCAATGGGTAGCGTAAAAGAAGAGCAGCGGCGATGTTTTCAGCCAGCGCCTCCAGAAGGTTATAACTCTCTTCTTCAACAATCCGACGTACCTGCTCAAATACTTCTGCATAGGATACGGTATCCCTTATATCGTCGCTTATACCAGCAGGCTGTAAGTCCAGATAAAGATCCAGGTCCACAATAAAGGTTTGCGGCTGAACTTTTTCTGCGGCTAAAACCCCATGACAGGCAGTAAAGGTCAAGCCCCGAGCCATGATCTTATCCATTTTCATTCCTCACTGCATCGGTCATAATGGCGATTCTTTTGCTGGCTTTAACATCGTGTACCCGGACTATATCGGCCCCGTTCATTATAGCCATAGCTACAGTGGCCAGGCTGCCCTCCAGGCGCTCATCGACCTCCAGGTCCAGGGTGTGGCCTATAAATGATTTACGGGATGTACCCAGCAGTAAAGGAAGTCCCATACTCTTAAAATCTCTGAGGCGTTTAATCAACAGGCGGTTTTCCGCCAGCGTCTTACCAAATCCTACCCCAGGGTCAATTATAATTTGCTCCCTGGCGAGGCCTGCTTCAACCGCGGTTTCTATGGAATTATTCAATTCGGCAATAATATCTGCTATTAAATCTGAATAGGGCTGGCCGCAGTTAATCTGCATACGATTGTGCATCAAAACCACCGGGGCCTGCCATTCTGCTAATACTTTTACTAACCCAGCATCCATATGCAGGCTGCCTATATCGTTAATCAAGTGAGCTCCATTATCCAGGGCCTGTCGAGCCACCTCCGCTCGAAAGGTATCTATGGATATAATAATATCCTCCTGGGCCAGCTTTTTGACTACCGGCAAGATACGACTCAGTTCTTCCTCGGCACTAGCCATGGCAGAATCCGGCCGAGATGATGCGCCCCCCACATCAATTATGTCCGCGCCTTCCGCCCGCATTTCCAGGGCATGCTGGACGGCTTTGTCAATATCCAAATAACGTCCCCCATCGCTAAACGAATCCGGGGTGACATTCAGTATTCCCATAATTTGAGTACGCTTACCCAACTCCAGTTCTTTTCCGTGGGCCAGCTTTATGCTGCTGTCACTACTCTCCAGAGCCATAAGGATAGCCTCGATTTCTATAGCTACCTGGCGTAAGCCAAAGGGCTGGAGTTTCAACTTTTCAGTCAGCAAATAATATTGTTTGAGGGTTCCCATCAGCAGAACATCGCTGCTGCCTTCCCCGATAACAGCACTCTTAGCAACCGCTGCTTCCCCACCTTTGGCCAGCATTTCCTGTTTTATCAGATTGGCTGCCCGGCTGGGAATATCTTTTAATTTAATACAACGGAAAACCGCCTTGGGGATCATATACTCGATACCGGGCGAGGATGCACCGATAGCCTTTAGATATCCCAAGGCTTCCGCACGACTTTGTATAAATAACGCATGATGAGCCAAGCTAATACCTCATTAAGACGTCAGGCGGTTAACTTATTAATGTTAACTCGTTTGAACCTGATCCGCTTTTCCTTCTAATATTCAAAAGTAGTCACGCTGAACTCTTTGTTGCCTCGTTTGGGGCAGTTGCTGCGGTCTTCACATTGACTGCAAACCCGGGACAGATTATCGGCCCGGTGAACTCTTTCGCCCAGAAAACTCATATCCCGATTAATGTTACGATGTTCATAGATAGCCCGGCCGATAATATCTATTTCACCAAGATTAAAAAAGGCTCGCGGTAATATTTCGCGGGCCAACTTTGCTCCGTAAGAAGCATGGTCAATTCCTTCCCGGTACTCTTTCCATTTGCCGATATCATGTAACAGCCCAGCTGCATATATGCATTCTTTAGCCGCCAATTTACCGCTCAAGCCACTTTCTTTAACGAAATAATTCAAATCGTTGTGTTCCAGCACTAAAATATAAGCGATTCGAGCTACATCAAAATGGTGCTGCAATCCATGTTGGCAATACTTAATGGTACTTTCCTCATCGGTATTATTTCTTATGTACTCAATGTAAAGTGCATCTTTTAACAGTAGCTCTACTCTTTTCAAATTATTCACCCCTGAGAAATATTATTTAGATATGTATATTAAACGGCAAAAGCAAAAATCCTTCATAAAATATATTATTTATAGATTTTTGCTTTGCTTTTTCGTCATTATTCAGTTGGGGTTGAATTTTCGTTGACCGTCGTTTGAGCTACTGCCTCAGTTTCTTTCTCATCACCAGACATGATTTTTTCAAATTCGTTGGCTTCCATGCTCTCCTGTTCAATCAACTGGCTGGCTATTATGTGCAGTTTGTCCATATTCTCATTAAGAATCTGCTCAGCCTTTTTATAGCTGTTTTCCATATACTGCGAGGCTTCCTTGTCGATCGCATAGGCTATGGCGTCGGAATAATTACGATCGCGGGAAATATCGCGGCCCAGGAAAACCTCTTCACTCTTATGTCCAAAGGTCAGCGGCCCAAGCTCCTCGCTCATTCCGTATTCAGTTATCATTTTGCGTACTATGCCGCTGGCGCGTTCTAAATCATTCTGCGCGCCGGTGCTGATATCATTTAAGACCAGCGCTTCAGCTACTCTGCCTCCCAGCAGGGTAGTAACCTCATCCAGCATATAGGATTTGGTAATATAGTTGCGATCTTCTTCCGGCAGGAGCAGGGTGTAACCCCCGGCCCGGCCGCGGGGAATAATCGAGATCTTATGCAATTTGTCCGTATGAGGCAGGAAATATGCTACCAGAGCATGGCCTGCTTCATGATATGCCACCAGCCGTTTTTCCTTTTCGGAGATTACCCGGGTTTTCTTTTCCGGACCGGCAATAACCCGCTCAATTGACTCCTCCATCTCTTCCATGCCCACTTTGCTTTTATCCCGCCGTGCAGACAGCAGGGCAGCTTCGTTCACCAGATTGGCCAGATCAGCTCCGGTGAAACCCGGAGTGCGTTTAGCCAATATCCCCAGATCAATGTCGTCCTCCAAAGGTTTGTCCTTGACATGCACCTCAAGTATGGCCTCTCGTCCTTTTACATCAGGCCGATCTATTAATATGTGACGGTCAAAACGACCGGGTCTCAACAGAGCCGGATCTAAAATGTCAGGCCGGTTGGTAGAAGCCATCACTATTATACCCTCATTGGTACTGAATCCGTCCATTTCCACCAGCAGCTGGTTCAAGGTCTGCTCTCTTTCATCATGGCCTCCGCCAAGACCAGCCCCACGCTGGCGGCCTACGGCATCAATTTCGTCGATAAACACAATACAGGGTGCGCTTTTCTTAGCCTGTTCAAACAGATCACGCACTCGAGCAGCACCCACACCTACGAACATTTCCACAAAATCAGAACCGCTTATTGAGAAAAATGGTACCCCGGCTTCTCCTGCGACCGCTTTGGCCATAAGAGTTTTTCCAGTTCCCGGTGCTCCAAAGAGCAGCACCCCTTTGGGTATTTTGGCTCCCATTTTCACAAATTTCTCAGGGTTCTTGAGAAATTCAACAACCTCAACCATTTCTTCCTTGGCTTCTTCTGCCCCGGCTACATCTTTAAAAGTAGTTTTCACTGCTTCCCCAGACATCAGGCGCGCTTTGCTCTTGCCAAACTGCATCACCTTGTTGCCCCCCCCCTGAGTCTGGTTCATGATAAAAAGGAGGAAGGCAATAAGTATTATTATCGGGAAAAGCGTGGACAAAAGCGTAGTCCACCAAGGAGGTGGATCCACGGGTTTGGCTTTTATCTCCACTCCTTTAGCCTGCATGGTTTTATCAATATTGCTCTCTTTGGTGGCAACGGTACTAACCTTATCCCCGTTTTTTAATTGCGCAGAAATTTTATATACCAGTTCATTAACTTCGATGTGCGCAGATTTAACTTCTCCCGCCTGCACCTTGCTGTAAAATTGAGAATACGTAAGTTCCGTTACTTTGACCGGCGGTGTCGAGGTCATCTTTATTGCGAATAAGGCCAGCAGAACTATTAAAACATATATGGCGATATTCTTTAGGGCTCTGTCCAACTAATTACCTCCCCTGTTTCAGATAATAAAAAACGTCAGGCGGCTAACTTATTGCTGTTAACTTATAATTACCAAGAAAAGCCAGCTTAAATTCTTAATAAACCAGCCTTCGGGTAAGTATATGTTACACCTATGGGTGTAACATATACTAGCGCAGCATAGATGGCCAAATTTGAATTTCTAATAATAAGTTATTAAGAAAACCCGGCTTACGCCGCTACCTTAAAAGCGACCAGCGGGAGCATCAGTAGTACCCGGAGGGTGAGCCTTTAGGCGACAGCAGATGCCTGAGTTTTCTTACCTATCAACCTTAATATTGACCTTCAGGTCAAATCTGTAATACCCGAAGGGTGTTTCCTTAATTGCGGCCACAGGGAGCATATGTAATGCCCGAAGGGTGCAATCAAAAATGTTATATTTTCTGCCCTGAAAAAAGATTTTTCATTCTACAGTGGTGCCGCTTAGCGGCATGGGGGTCTGTACGGTAAAAAAATACTGTTTTTCTTTTACTATTAAACCTATCCTTTGAATAGTTTAAAATATTGTCATATTGTAGCATAAGCAGGTTTGCTTTTCAATTTACCCATATTGTTTTCTATTTAGTTCTTTTTTATGACAAGTATGGTTCCAGTCGCAGAGCTGACTGCCGCCGGCTGGCAGATACAATGGTTTAATATGGCGTATATTTCTCCATCTTGGGAGGCCAGCACAGGTACCATATTCCTTTCCCAGCTAGGTATTTTTTGTTCCATAAAGTATTTTTTTAATCGTTTGTGACCCTCAAAGCCCCGGGGCTGAAAAACATCTCCTTCCCGACGCGAGCGAAGTACAAGCGGCAGCTTGATTTTATCGTAGTCCAGGTAGATATCTTCTTTTTCAGGAATGTAGCGCCTGGCTTCGTGCAAAATGAAATGGTAACTGTTATTCTGCGGTAAATCCACCTGCCCCGGAACTGTTATTTCCATACAAAAATCAGCCACTTCCAGCCAGCTTCTGGTAATTATTATTCTATCATAAGATTTGTTCACTCGGACTTGCTTTTTTAGGTCTATAATTTTAGCCGATCCCATTTTTGAGCTTAGCTCCAGAACTTTTTCCACATCTTGTGCTTCCCATCCAGCCTGCCCGCTGAGCTGCGCAAAGGCACGCATAATTATACGTCTCCGAACTGCCAGACCTTGGCTAGACAGACGCAAATTATCCAGGACTATGGTATTGGCTCCTTCTTCTATGAGCACCTGCGTCCAATAAGCTTCCATTTCATTTTCTACCAGCTCATTTTCAGCGCGAGCTATGTCCGCCAACCGATTGAGGTTTTCAACTATACGCGGATTATAGTCCTGTTTAAGCTGCGGAAGCAGCTGATGACGAATCCGGTTACGAATAAAGGTGGGATCCTCATTGCTTTGGTCCAGGCAGAATTTAATATTATGCTCTCTCAAATAGCTTAATAGCTCTTCTTTACCTACTGACAGGAGCGGGCGAATCAGCTGACCGCTGCGCGGCATTATCCCCCGCAAGCCTTGCATCCCAGAGCCCCTTAGCAGGTGCAGGAGCACGGTCTCCGCCTGATCATCATGGTGGTGGGCAGTAGCAATACTTGATGCCCTCAGATCTCCCAGGAGAGCATTTAGATAGCGATACCGAGCCCTCCGCCCAGCATCTTCCAGGGAGGTTTTTTCCTGCCGGGCCAGTTCCCTGACATTTACCACTTTAGTATAGCAGGGAATATTCCAGCCTTCGCACTGTTCTGCTACAAAATGCTCTTCTGCTTCCGCTTCCGGTCGTAAGCCGTGGTTAATATGCGCGGCCACGAGCTCCAACTGCATTTCTGAAGCCAGAGTTTTCAATATATGTAAGAGCGCCATTGAATCCGGCCCCCCGGAGACAGCTACAATAACCCGATCTCCGCGCTCAATTAAATTATTAGCAATAATATATTTCTTCACCGTATTCAGCATGATCTGTCTCCATCTCTATCTATTTAACTTTCGCATTAGACTAATAATGCGCAGTAAGGGGGAACCGGGTTTTGCGGTTGCCTGGAAGCTG
>CAZEDT010000089.1:0-11421 GCA_964510795.1 uncultured Syntrophomonas sp. | reverse complement strand
AGTCCATCCTTGGACGTCGGCTGCCTGAGTTTTCTTATCTATCAACCTTAATATTAACCTTCAGGTCAAATCTGTAGTGCCCGAAGGGTGTTTCCTTAATTGCGACCACAGGGAGCATATATAATGCCCGAAGGGTGCATCATTTAGAAATGTTATAGTTTCCGATACGGCATAAAATAAAAAGCTGCCCCGGACTGATCATTACCGTATTAAGATTGGATACAGGTAGTCCAGTGCCAGGAGGGTAAATATGAGGGTAAACATAGCTTTAAGAAAAGTAGAACTGATCCGTGCCGATAAGCATACCCCAGCCTGGGCGCCCAGAGCCGTTCCCAATCCCAGGATTATGCCAGCTGGAAGATTAACATAACCCTGCCATAGTTTGATTATTCCCCCCACCAAAGACAAGGGGAGCATCGCTAACATAGTACTGCCAACAGCAACCTGAGGCGTTACTGCACAAATAAACATGATCCCAGGGGTCAGAATAAAACCTCCCCCAATACCCAACATGCCAGTCAAGCTGCCGGTAAACAGGCCCAATGCCAAAAGAGCCGGAACCGGTTCCCGGCGGTTATTTTCACCATCTGCATATTCAGGAACAGCGTTTTTGAAGCACTCCTGATAGGCCTCCCTGCCCAGACGATAGGCCATTAGAATAAAAAAGACACCCAGTACTATTTTAAGTATACTAATACTATTTTTCAGATAATACTCAAAAATATAAGAACCCAGCACAACCCCTATTAAGCCTCCTAGGCCGGTAAGCCCTGCTGTCTTAGGGCGTACATGGCCAGCTCTGTAGTGACCTATAGCTGCTGACAGCGAGGTAAATATCACCGCAAAAAGAGTAGTTCCTATTGATATTATTAGATCAAAACCCAGTAATAACTGGGTAGCCGGCAGCATAATAATACCTCCACCCAGGCCTACCATAGATCCAAGGGTACCGGCTACCAAACCTATTACTAATAATATAAGATAACTCACCATAGTTTTACTCCTAATATATCTTCATCAAATATAATATACCCGGCAGGCTTACCTTGTTCCTGCCGGGCAGCAAAAATTTTATCCCGAATACTTACTTGGGCTTCTCTTAACCTATCGGCTCGAATTTTTCTTTGGGGGCACCGCATACCGGGCATTCATCCGGTGGTTCGGGTCCTTCGTGAATGTAACCGCAAACCTGGCATTTCCATTTATTGGCTGTTTTTTTGCCGCTGCTATCCCTGCCTAGATTGCGAAAAGCTTCAGCAGTATTTACCTTTGGCGCGATTATTATTTCACCCAGCAGAACTCCATTTTTCATAAACGACTTCTTATAAAAATCTTCGACTGGATCCCAAACTTCTATGACACGGCATTCTTCCGGTGCTAGATTTACATCCCCGATGGAGAATATTTCATGGTCGAAGGCTACCAGCATGGTGGATATAACCGGTTCCTTGTATTCCAACCAATCGCCGGCCGCGTTGGCTCCGGCTACATTACCCATTTCAGTGGATATTGACCACAGGCCAATCAAACGATCCCCTACCTGAGCCACATCACCAGCTGCGAACACATCTGTAACACTGGTACGCATACTGGCATCTACTACTATACCTCTATCTACATTTAATCCTGCGGCTTGGGCCAGTTCCACATTGGGCTTCACTCCGGTGGAAAGCAGCACCAGATCAGCCGGCAACCACTGTCCATCATTCAACTTGACCCCACTAGCCTGACCGTCACCACTCGTCGCTCCTTGCCCTCCTTGGCACCGCGACATTAGTCCATCCTTGGACGTTATTTCATCCGTATCCAAGCCCAGGTATAACTTGACCCCGCGATCCGTCATCAGCTTCTGCAAACGAATCGAAGCGGCTTCATCCAGTTGCCTGGGCATCAGGCGTTTATTATGTTCAATTACTGAGACCTCGACTCCCTGGGCCAACATTTCCCACACGGCTTCCAGACCCAGGATTCCTCCGCCGATAACCACCGCTTTTTTAGCCGCCCGGATGGCTTTTTTCAGAGACTGGGCATCCTGGAAGCTGCGCAGAGTGTATACTCCCTCCTGCGCTACACCCTCAAAGGGCGGTACATTACTGCGCGCTCCGGTGGCAATAATCAATTTATTATAGTCCATGCGTTCCTCGTTCTCCAGAACTACTTGCTTGGCCGAGGTGTCCAAGGCTGTAACCCGACAGGAAGTTTTCACTTCTACACGATTTTCCTCATACCAGGATTCACTATAAACATAGAATTTATTGTCGTCCAGGTCTTCACTTAAATAATCTGACAGAGCCGGCCGATAATAGGGCTTGACAGCTTCTTCGGTAAGCATAGTGATAAATGCCTGAGCATTACGCTTGCGAATGGCTGCCGCCGCTGAAAGTGCGGCAATGCCGCCACCTACAATCACAAATTTCTCCTGGCTATCCTTACTAAATTCATCCTCCATTTTTTCTTCTATAAAGTTTTCCTTTCCGACTCCACAGGCCGGACATACTGAAGGCGGCTCCGCGCCTTCAAAAACCTGCCCGCAAACCAGGCAGCGCCATTTCTTTTTGGATTTGGGCTGTTTCTTCTCCAATACCGCCTTACCAAAATCCATGCCAAAGCTGAAAGCTTCTTCCAAATTAGCCGCAGATGGTTTAAAGTTAATTCTCAGACCCGGCAGTACCCGCATGCGCAGAGAGTTCAAGCGGGCTTCAATATTCGGTACTGCTTCTCCGCTCCAACCATAAGCACCAAAAGCCGCCCCCACCATATCGGCATGGCTGATAGGCGAAAGCTGGGTAAGTAAATTCCAGATAGGCGGGAGGGTATCTCCGTTGATAGTCGGTGACCCCAGCAGGATGCCGTCGGCATTGCTCAGTTCATTGACAACCTCATCGACCGGAGTGTCAATCAGATTATACTTTTTGACATTAAAATCAGCCACCATCGCCAGACCATCTAAAATGCCGTTGGCTAACATCTCGGTATAGCCGTAGGCAGTTACATAGGCCATTACTATCTTAGGCCGACTGTCATCATCTGTAACTGGCGGAGTCGACCACTGCCGGTAGAGATCAATATAGTAGTCCAGGTTTTGCCGCAGGACTGGTCCATGTCCCGGACAGATAATATCTATCTCCAAATCTTTGATCTTGGCCAGAGCTTCCAACACATAAGGTTTGAAGGGGCCCATAATCATATTAAAATAATATTGATAGGCATCGGTAAAATCATGCTCAATCAAATCATTAAAGACCTTCGGGTCAGCATAGTGACTTCCGAAAGAATCGCAGGAAAACAGTATTTTTTCCTCTTTAAGATAGGTATACATGGTATCCGGCCAATGCAGGAAAGGAGCACTGATAAATTGAAGACTCTTGCCTCCTAAATCCAGTTCATCTCCATGCTCCAGTTCACGGGCCGGGAACTTCTTATTGGAGATTTCCTTTAAAAATTTAATAGCCGTAGCACTGCCCAAAACAGTTAAGCCTGGAATTTTTGCAGTCAGCTTCTCAACTGAACCGGCATGATCCGGCTCGGTATGGTTCATTATCAGGTAATCTATATCCTCCAGCTTAACTACCTTTTGTAAATCCTCAATATACTCATCAAAAAACTTCTCTTTCACGGTTTCAATCAGACAGGTTTTCTGGCTACCTTTGATCAGGTAGGCATTATAAGTAGTTCCATACTCCGTGCTCATTACAATATCAAAAATTCTTAAATTGGGGTCCTGTACTCCAACCCAGTAAACATTTTCTTTGATTTCTAATGCCTTCATTAATATTCCCCTCCTGTCTATAATTGTAAATATCAGTATATCATCCATAATAAATATTTGCAGGCAAAAGAACAAGCTAATTTGGTGAAACAAAGGATGGTATAAAACACACGGGAATGAGGCCCTGGAACCTCCCCCCCGTGTCACTATGTCGCTGTTATCTGCGCAGGAACTTGCAATTATCGGCTTCCAGGATACCATCGAAAAGCTCTCGTCCCTGGGCGTTGGCTACCACCAACGCGCGGATGGAAAAGGAACGGAGGGCATCCTCTATCGACAGGGTTCCTTCGGCTGAGTCCTTGCGGCCGGTAAAAGGCAGCTCATCCGGTCCCCTCCGGCACTGGGCATTGAGATTGATACGCGAAACCTGGGTAACCAGAATATCAATGAGGGGAGCCGCTAATTGCGGAGAACTGGTAAAGATACTGGCCTGCTGCCCATACTGGCATTCGGTCAAGTAAACCGCGATGTCGTCCAACGAACTAAAGGAACTGACCGGTATTATCGGCCCGAATTGTTCCACATGGAACAATTCCATCTCCCTGGTCACTGGATAAAGAATGCTGGGATAGAATAAATTAGCCTCATGCTCCCCTCCACCGGGGTTTATGATCCTGGCACCATGTTCCTCGGCCTGCTCAATCCACTGTGACAGACGGGCACACTTATCCTTTTCGGCCAGCGGAGTAATCATAACCTCGGGGTCCCAGGGCATTCCGTACTTAGTTTTAGCAATAGCATCACTCAGAGCCGCCAGGAAGCGGTCTCGGATATCTTCATGCACCCAGATGTGTTTAAGCGCCGTGCAACGTTGCCCGTTAAACTCCAGGGCCCCATGCAGACACTCGCTGACGGCCATCTCCAGATCACAATCCGGGAAAACAAAGGCCGGGTTTTTAGCCTCCAACCCGAGAACAGTTCGTAAACGGTTATTATGCGGATGCTCGGCAATAATGCGGTGCGCTACCGCGGTTGAACCGATAAAACCCAGCACATTTATAGAGCCTCTTTGGACGATAGGCGGAATAATCACCGGTCCCTCACCATTGATGATATTGACTACGCCTGGTGGAAAACAATCCGCCAGCAAATCCAGCAAGGGATCTAATGATAAACATCCCCAGGCCGGCATTTTCATAACCACAGTATTGCCCATAATCAATGCTGGAATAAGCATGGCAAAGGCTTCATTAAGCGGATAATTAAAAGGCCCCATTAATAAAACCGGTCCCAGGGGACTACGTCTTATCTGAGCCGCAAAGCCTTCCAACTGGCGAATTTCACTAGCATTCTTATCAATTTCCCGCAGACGATTAATAGTTTCTTCAATATACTTCAAGGTACGCACAAATTCATCTTTACAGGCTTTATACGGTTTAGCTATTTCCCACATAGCTTGCATAATAAATCCATCTTCCAGTCCCCGCATTCGCCGGGCAAATTCTTCAACGTATCGAATGCGTTCTTCGACTGGCATTTGTGGCCATTCACCCACGCCATAAGCATAGGCATTTTCAGCTGCAGAAAGTGCTTCCAGGGCTTTATCTCGATCAAGCCAAGGGGTATATCCCAGATTATAAGGTTTAACCCCATCGGCTTCCTTATATTGAATAGGGGAAAACACCTCTTTTCCCTCTGCATAAATTATTTCCCCATTTATTAGATACCTGGCTTCATTCCTGACAGCAGGCAATCGATACTGCTCAGGAATAGTATTTAAGGAGGGATACAAACAACTTTTTTTTAGAACTGGCATCGTAATTACTCCTTCCAGATGTTAGTTGCTTATAGTATGTTTCCACAATTCCGCGCCCATATGCTATACGAATTGCTGGTAATCAACATTATTTTTACATTAATATAACCAGTAATTTGTTAGTTATAAATATACTAATTAAAATTTAAACGCATGCAACCATATAATGTCGCTATCTAGACTACGCAACTTTTTTAGTTGTTTATTTTTTATATAATTTTTGGTAATATGACGTCATGCGCACGTATTTGTTTTTCGACATGGTTCTGCTACATTCGACGCGTCAATTAATGTAGTATTTGTTTAGTTAGATTATATCGAAAGAAAGGAGGGAAAGGTTAATGGATTACAAAAACATTATTGCTAGTTTTGTCGGGGTACCTGGCGGAATGATCGAAGCTTTCCATGCGATTCAAGAAGAATTTTCTTACCTGCCAGAGGAGGCTGTTATTGAAGCCGCCAAGGTATTTGGTGTACCTGCTGCAGAAGCCTATGGGGTAGCTACTTTCTATTCTATGTTTTCAATAAAAGCTCGTGGTAAAAACGTTATTCGCATTTGCGAAAGTGCTCCTTGCCATATAGCCGGTGCAGCTGAAATTGTAGCCGCTTTGGAAAGAGAACTGGGTATCACCATGGGTAGCAGCACTGATGACGGTCGCTTCGCTCTAGAATATACCGAATGCGTGGGGCAATGTCAAGCTACACCAGTTATAACTATTAACAGCAAACCGTACCTGGATGTAACTCCAGCTCAAATAGCAGATATTCTGGCTGAATACAAATAATTATATAATATTCCCGTCTTTTTAAAGTCAGGGAATTATCAGGAAAGGAGGATATAAAAATGGCCGAGGAAATGCGCATCGTATTGCGTAATTATGGAAAGATTGATCCACTTAAAATTGAAGATTATATCTCTCTCGGTGGATACAATGCCTTGAAAAAGGCTCAGAGCACCGAAAAAACTGCCCTGATTGACGACGTTAAGAAGTCTAATCTCAGGGGCCGTGGTGGAGCTGGTTTTAACTGTGGTATGAAATGGTCTTTTGCTGCCATGGCACAAGCTGATCAGAAATATGTGGTGTGTAATGCTGATGAGGGTGAACCCGGTACTTACAAAGACCGCCTCATCATGGAAAATGATCCCCACACCCTAATTGAAGGTATGGCTATCTGTGCCTATGCTATTGGAGCAACCAAGGGGTATATCTACTGCCGTGGAGAATATCCTCAGGTAGTTAAGGTTCTTAAAACTGCAATCGCTCAAGCTAAGGAAAAAGGTGTTCTAAGTGGTTTCGACCTGGAAGTACGTATGGGTGCCGGAGCTTATGTTTGTGGCGAAGAAACTGCTCTTATTGAATCCCTGGAGGGGAACCGGGGTGAACCTCGCTTCAAGCCCCCCTATCCCCCTTCCCAAGGACTATGGCAAAAACCTACCATCGTTAATAACGTTGAAACTTTTGCCGCTATTCCTGTAATTGTGGAAAAAGGTTCGGAATGGTATGCCGCCATTGGTGCACCATCCTATCCCGGGACCAAGGTTCTTACCCTTACCGGTGATATCAACAATCGTACCTTCTTTGAAGTACCAACCAATACCACCATTAGAGAGGTTATATATAAGCTTGGCGGCGGAATCCCCTCCGGCAAGAAATTCAAAGCAGTCCAAATCGGCGGTACCTCTGGTGCATTTATTCCGGAAAGCCAACTGGATACTCCTATTGCCTTTGATGCCATGACAGCTATTGACGCTGCTCTAGGATCAGGTGCAGTATTCGTTCTGGATGAAACCCGTGATCTAGTTGATGTTTCCACTCAGATTGCCAAGTTCTTCGAACATGAATCCTGTGGCAAATGTGCGCCCTGTAGAGAAGGTACCATGCGCATGTTTGATCTGATGAAAAAAATTAATGAAGGCGAAGGATCGGCCAAAGACGTAGCTCTCCTGAATAAACTCGGACGCGTGATGTCATATTCATGTCTCTGTGGGTTGGGACAAGCTGCTCCGTCTCCGGTTCTAAGTACCATTAAACATTTCCCCGCCGACTATAATGCTAAATTTGCGTAGGAAAGAGCAGAAGGAGTGAAAAATATGGTTAACATAACAATTGACGGAATTAAAGCTTCCGTTCCTAATGGCTCTACCATCCTTCAGGCAGCAAAAGAAGTCGGCATTAATGTTCCTACTCTCTGTTATCATCCTGACCAGGCAGTAAAAGCTAACTGCCGGGTATGTGTATGTGAAGTTGAAGGTAACAGACTTCTCCAAGCCGCTTGTTCACAACCTGTATATGAAGGTATGGTAGTAAAAACCAGAACCCCCAAAGTCATTGAAGCTAGAAAAACTATTCTTGAACTAATTTTATCTCATCATCCCCAGGATTGCTTGAATTGTATTCGTAACCAAAACTGCGAACTGCAGGATCTGGCTGCTGAATATATCGTGAGAGATAATCCTTTTGAACTAAAAATTCGGGGTCTGGGTAAAGACCTGTCCACTCCCGCCATTTTCAGAGATCCCGACAAATGCATCCTTTGCCGTCGCTGCATAGATGCCTGTACCGTTATTCAGTCCGTAAATGCTCTGGGAATCGAAAATCGTGGTTGTGAAGCCATGGTAGTACCTACCATGGGCGGCAGCTTGATTGACAGCCCCTGTGTAATGTGTGGACAATGTGTACATGCCTGCCCAGTTGGGGCTATTGGCGAAGTAGAAGACATTGACAAACTGATGGCAGCTATTGCTGATCCCGACACCGTAGTTGTTACCCAGATAGCTCCTGCTGTCAGAGTAGCCTTAGGTGAAGAAATTGGTATGGCTACGGGCGATCTGCCTATGGAAGTATTCGTAGCCGGTTTACGCCAGATTGGTTTTGACCATGTTCTGCATACTAACTTTACCGCTGACTTGACCATCCTGGAAGAAGGTAATGAACTGCTGCAGCGCCTCACTACAGGTGGTACTCTGCCTATGTTCACATCCTGCAGTCCTGGTTGGATCAACTTCTGCGAAACTTATTATCCCGATCTGTTAGACAACCTGTCAACTTGTAAGTCACCCCAGCAGATGTTCGGTTCGCTGGTAAAGACCTACTGGGCAGACAAAATGGAAATTCCGGCCAAAAAGATCTTCTCGGTATCTATCATGCCTTGTACGGCCAAGAAGTTTGAAGCTGCTCGTCCTGAAATGAATGCCAGCGGCTACCAGGATGTTGACATCGTTCTAACCACCAGAGAAATTGGTAAACTATTCCGTATGAGTGGTCTGGATTTCAACAGACTCGCACCCTCAGCCTTTGATTCCTGGATGGGAGCCTACACTGGTGCAGCCGTTATCTTCGGCGCTACCGGCGGTGTTATGGAAGCAGCCCTGCGTACTGTGTATGAGGTCGTAACCAAGAAAGAACTGGAAGATGTCAACTTCACCTTTGCTCGCGGTTTTGAAGGCATCAAGGAAGCTGAAATTGATCTCGATGGCACCAAGGTCAGAGTGGCGATTGCGCATACCCTGTCCAATGCCAGAAAACTGATGGATCAGGTACGGGCGGGCGAGTCCCCCTACCACTTCATCGAAATCATGGCTTGCCCCGGCGGCTGCGTCGGTGGTGGCGGACAGCCCATAACCAAAGTCAATGCCAAAAGGATTGAACGTATTGATGCCATTTACGAGGAAGATGCATCTTTACCGCTCAGAAAATCGCACCATAATCCTGAAGTCAAAGTTATCTATGATGAGTTCCTGCATGAACCACTGGGACACAAATCCCACGAACTTCTGCACACTCATTACCATGCCAGCCACAAAAAGTTTTTGTAGGATAAACTCAGGTATTATTTATTTGCAGTAAGTAAATCGGGAACGAGGCTACGCTGAGTTTCAGGTTAAATAAGAGATTTCGCCCTGATAATGAGGTATCGTGCTTAGTTAAAGGGGTCATCATATATAAAGTATGTATGACCGCTTGCTCATTTAGGGTAAGCGGTTTTTTTACCCTATGACTTATATGATTGTGATATTTTCCCTTTGGCTCCAGAACAGTAATACCCGCCCTCATTCTAAGAGCATGGTTACTTACTAATAATAAAAAACAAGAAAGATGGTGATGTTGGTGGAAAAAAGACTGGGCGTTATAGGCATAGTAATTGAAGACCGTAAGATAGCTAATCAGGTAAATGCTATTCTTAGTGATCATGCAGATATGATTATAGGCCGTATGGGCCTGCCCCATCAAGAAAAGGATGTATCCATAATTGCATTAATTGTGGATGGTACCACGGATCAGGTTGGCTCCATGACTGGCAAACTAGGTAACCTAAAGAATGTAACCGTCAAGAGTGCCTTGACTAAAGCATAACCAGAGGATTCTGCGTCGATACATCGTTTGTACTGTATATCTTGAGAGTTAGATTATAGCCCGAAGAGAGGTGAATCGGGAGTTTAACTTAATCGAAGCCATAATAATGCCCCTGATAATAAGGTTGATTCTAAGTTAGAGGGGTCAAGGTATCTAAGTTTGATGATTGTTGTTTACAACAACATTTAATTCAGCCTGCCTTGACCGAATCGAATTAAGAGGATGGATATCTGATTAATAAGAGGAGGATGAATGATGGAAACAGCAACGGTAAAAGAATGGATTAACAGCGTTATTAAGCCCGAGCAGGTAGCAAAGTATCTTAATAATGGCAAGGACTTTATTGACGAAAGCTTTATTATGCAAACCCTGCTGGCTAATCAACAGGTAGATAAACAACGTATTCGCGAAATAATTGCCAAAAGTAAGGCGCTGGTCCGGCTGGACCCGGATGAGACCGCCGCTCTTTTAAGCTGCCAGGATGAAGAATTATGGCAGGAAATGTATGCAGCTGGCCTGGAAATTAAACACAAGGTATACGGGCGCCGCATCGTAACCTTTGCCCCTCTTTATATCAGCAACTATTGTGTAAACAGCTGTGTTTATTGTGGTTTTCGGAATGAAAATCAAGCCAGCCAACGCAAACAGTTGACTATGGGTGAACTGGAAGCGGAGATCAGGGCGTTGGTCGGCAAAGGGCACAAGCGTTTGATCATGGTCTATGGGGAACACCCCAGTTCTGATGCTAATTATATTGCTGAAACCCTCAAAGTAGCCTATGCAACCAAAGAAGGGAACGGCGAAATTCGCCGGGTAAATGTAAACGCAGCTCCTCTGTCAGTTGAAGACCTGAAAATTCTCAGGGATGTTGGCATAGGAACTTTTCAGGTTTTCCAGGAAACCTACCACCACCAGACCTATAAGAAAGTCCATCCCCGCGGCCTGAAGGCTGATTACCTCTGGCGTCTCTATTCTCTGCATCGGGCTATGGAAGCAGGGGTAGATGACGTGGGAATTGGCGCTCTTTTTGGTCTCTATGATTGGAAGTTCGAGGTTATGAGCCTCTTACTGCATACCATTGACCTGGAGGAAAAATTTGGTGGGGTTGGTCCGCACACTATCTCCTTCCCCCGCATGGAACCCGCAATAAATACCCCCTTTGCTGAAAGAAGTCCCTATATTGTTGATGATGCCACTTTTAAAAAGCTGGTTACTGTCATCCGTTTGTCCGTCCCCTACACCGGCATGATTCTGACCGCGCGGGAGACTGCACAGGTAAGAAACGATGTTATCAACGTCGGCTGCACCCAAATTGATGCCGGTTCTAACATAGGTATCGGGGGCTACAGCGAAGATAGTTTAAATATCGATAAACAGCAGTTCATCCTGGGCGACAACCGCAGTCTGGACGAAGCCGTGCGGGATATGGCTAAGATGGGCTATATCACCTCCTTCTGCACCGCTGACTATCGCTGCGGCCGTACCGGGGCTTGCTTTATGGGCATTACTAAAAAGGGGAAAATTCATAACCTCTGTATGCC
>CAZEDT010000088.1:0-11514 GCA_964510795.1 uncultured Syntrophomonas sp. | reverse complement strand
TACGGTGCTGTGGGAGGTCGGCTATTCAATTAATGAGTAGCCTCCTACCCGATTATCAGAAAGTATAAGTTTTTTAAGGTCGACAGGTAAGAAAACTCAGGCATCCGCTGTCGCCTAAAGGCTCGGCGTAAGCCGAGTTTTCTTATGTTTACCTATAGCCGATAGTATTTAACCGCGATATCCGCGTCTAATCGGTCTCTTTTCTAGTAATTTTCCGCTAAGACTTCATAGTATGATTTTGGATGAGCGCAGGCCGGGCATAATTCCGGTGGCTCAGTTCCTTCGTGAACATACCCACAGTTGCGGCATTTCCACTTGACTGGAGAAGGCTTCTTGAAGACAGTATTGCGTTTAACATTGTCAAGTAACTTACGGAAGCGTTTTTCATGGGCTTCTTCGACTTCAGCAATTTCCTTGAAAACATCCGCAATTTCATTAAAACCTTCTTCACGGGCGATTTTTTCCATTTCGGGGTACATGCTGGTATACTCTTCATTTTCCCCCAACGCCGATGCTTCTAAATTATCTGCAGTAGCTGGAATAGAGCCATTTACTAAAAATTTGTACAGTCTTTTGGCATGTTCCTTCTCATTGTCTGCGGTTTCTTCAAAAATACCGGCTATCTGTTCATAGCCTTCCTTTTTGGCTTGACTGGCAAAAAATCCGTATTTGTTTCTAGCTTGAGATTCACCGGCAAAAGCTTTCCAAAGATTTTCTTCTGTTCTTGATCCTTTAAGACTCATGGTTTACTACCTCCTCAATTAAAATGAAGTCCCGATAGGGAACAAGGAAATTAAATTAGTATCTCACCAAATTGGAGGGATAAACATAGACCAGGTCGGAGCCTTGGTAACGCCTGACTATCATTAAACTCTCCAATAAATTACAGGCATTATCAATTTCATCATCGTAGGCATTTTTATTCAAACAGGCATCCAAGCTAATCTGAAAAACAGAAACAGGCAGTTCGGCCCAATTTAAGAGGCGCATTTCTTCCAGACCTTCGTCTAAGAATTCGAGTTCGCTTAAAGGCATGGAAAATGGGGCTAAGGCTTTGCTCTTAATATGAGTTTCTAGAAGATTAATAAAATAGTTGAGTTTTTCTTCCTTCTCAGGGGTAATTACATATTGAAACAAAATGTCATAGAGGTTTTGGGTGAGAAGGATAGAGCTTGTCCTGGGAAGCATTAAATGTTGTTCTTGTTTGATAAAGGTTAATTGGAACTTATTAGGCTCAGACACACTTTCAACTCCTTTTCTTGTACTATCAGCAAGTATCACCTTTATATAGGGCAGCACCAGCAGGTACACTAGATGCTCCCGCTGGTCGCCAATAGGGTAGATAGTATAAGTGCAATCATGACTATCGCTGTCACCAGTGGCCACCTTCGGGGTACTGTTTATGCTCCGTTGGTCGCCTCCAAGGTAGCGGCGCGAGCCAAGTTTTCTTACCATATCAGAAAGTATAACATTTCTGAATGTTGATAGATAAGAAAACTCAGGCATCCGCTGTCGCCTAAAGGCTCGGCGTAAGCCGAGTTTTCTTAAGTCTTACCAATAGATTAGCCAATATAGTAAATTTATACAACCGCTAAATGCGGTTACAGGTAAGAAAAAATATTCTCATGAACAGATTAATGTCAAACTAGCACATGAAATTATCATTCCCGTATAGCATTCTTTTAAGTATAATACCAGCATGTAAACTAATTAGCCATAAGGATTCTAAGGTGAGGTGGACAAATTTTGAGATCTAGGCATAATCGTGAATCTTCTTCCTGGTGGGATGACCCTGAAGCTGAGCGGGAGAGTAAAAAAAGGATCAAGCGCAACAATGCAATTGCTATAGCTATTATGCTAATTATATTTCTAATCAGTAGAACATAGGTTTAGTCAATCAGCATTTGTCCAACTTATAAAAGGAGCTTAAGCTAAAAAAAAGCTGGGCGATGTTAACCAAGAAATATAAGGTGAAAAGCACGACCGTCCTGAGGCCAAAGGCTATAATTACATGTGGCTGAGCCTTTGGCCTGGTAAGCATCATTAATGCTGGAATGTGATGTTAGCGAGGTTAAGCGCGAAAGTTAAAAATCAGGACTGAAGACTGCACCGGGCCATTGCTTCGAAAGCACATTTGATATCTGCTGCTTGATAAAGCTTGCCCAGAGAGGTGTACATACGAATGATAATATTGTTTATCTCACTTTCTAACTCTTTGGGAGGAGTAGAGCCTTCAGTAGCCATGGTTACTATAACATCAATTTGATTCAAACAGTTGGCTACAATCCGGTTAAAAAAGCCATTAATTTCTTTAGCCTGAATTTCGGATACCGGCGGTTCAATAATACAGCCACCGTTATTATAGAAATAAGCCAGTTTTTCATTGAGGGCCGTATTAGCTAGTTTTTGGAGCTTATTTTTGGTATCTAACTGAGCAATCGCAATATCGTTAAATATCTTTTTATGACCTGTGATGGAGCCTGCTAGAGTGAGATATATATCACCGATGTAATATTGCAGGCTTATGCCCAGGGAATAGGCTTCTTCTACCGAGCGGGGACAGGACATGGGATTTAACAGTTCAGCCGATTTTGTGCTGTAGTCAGGCTTGTTAATGGTAGAACTGCCTGTTTTGGTCAAGCTGTTGCTTTCGCAATTCAGGTTAATAAATTCAATACTATTAGCTTCTATCATTATTACCATCTTCCTTTCATCTCTTAAGAGCAATTGCATCATCTAAGGTATGGAGCTAGTATATCTGCCAAACCAGTCATCTCCTTCCTTAAAAAACAGTCGGTACTGTCATTGTTTTGAGGGATGAAATTCTATTGTGATTTAATTAACAAGTGATGTTCTAACCTTTTATATAGCAATATGTGTGCCAAATCAACATCAATCGACAAAAAAGTGGATGTAAATAGATAGACGCCCTGTAAGAGCGTCTATCTATTTTTGTTTTACATGATATCTTGTTTTATGGACTGGTTGTGTTGTGTATCATAATTGTAATATTAGTGTGAAATTAATGAAGGGGGGTGACAGTATTGATGCAGTCACGCTAATTAACAATATTATAGTTTTTCATTTTTCTATAAAGAGTATTTCGGGATATGCCCAGCTCTGCTGAAGCTTTACTGATATTTCCGGCGTTGGCATCCAGTGATCGGATAATAATTTCTCGCTCCTTCTCCAACGCAGCCAGCTTTCTGGTGCCTCGATTGCTTGAGGCTGGTGATGCGGTCAGGGAATGGCTCTTAAATTCCCATAGCTCTGTTTTGTGTCCAATGGCATTAGTGACAATTTCTCGGGGAAGGTGTTCGATGCTAATGCGACCATCTTCACTTACTAATAGGATTCTTTCTACCACATTTTGCAGTTCACGGATATTTCCGGGCCAATCATAGCTTTCCAGACATTTAATAACGGCTGGCTGTATTTCAGTAATTTGCCGTTTAAACTTGGGCGACATAGTATTTATAAAATGGTTGAAAAGCAATTTAATATCCCCAGTCCTTTCCCTTAGAGGAGGGATAGATATTTGAACCACATTAAGACGGTAATATAAATCAGCCCGGAAACGACCTTGGTCAACCAGTCCGAGTAAATCTTGATTGGTGGCTGCTATTATTCTTACGTCGACATTTATAAGGGTGTCTCCCCCTACTCTCGTAATAGCTTTTTCTTGTATCGCTCGTAATAGGATAGCCTGTTGTTCAAGAGGCATATCACCAATCTCGTCCAGTAGAAGGGTACCCTTGTTGGCCAGTTCAAATTTCCCCGGTCTACCTCCTCGTTTGGCTCCGGTAAAAGCCCCTTCCACATAGCCGAACAATTCACTGCCTACCAATTCCCTGGGCAGGGCTGCACAGTTTATAGCCACAAAAGGTCCGGTATGGCGCAAACTAGCGTTGTGAATGGCCTGGGCAAATACTTCTTTTCCAGTTCCGCTCTCGGCCTGTAAAAGTACGTTGGACATATTATCTCCGGCCATCATGGCAAGTTTGACGGATTTCTTGAGGTGCCGGTCATCGCCAATAATGGAATCAAAAGTAAAACTGGCCTGGGCGCCTGTAAACCGATTAACCAGCTGTTGCACTTGAGCTATGGGACGGAGTATAATAGTCGCGCCGGTAACCTGGTGTTCTTTATCGTAGGTTGGTTTTGCCGAGGCAGTAGCGTGTACCTGACCTCGCATGCCATTCAAAATTATTTCCACATCATCATAGGATTGTCCAGTTTCCAAAAGGTTAAGCGTCTTAGGAGCAGTTCCGCAGAATAAATCCACAATATGCACGCCGATGATTTTTTCGTCAGAATAACCAATTATCTGTATGGCTGCCGGATTAAGCTGGGATATTCTCCCTTCATGGTCCAGCACAATAACCCCGTCGGACATGGTATCAAAAACATTGGTTAATTCATTGTGCAGATTCCAGAGCTCCAGTTGTTCAAGGCGCAGTTCTTTTTCCTTATACAGATGACAGTTTTGGGCTTTGTTTAATCCATTGAATACCGCCAGGGCCATATAATAGCAGGAATTATAACCACAGGCCGCACAATTCCTAAAATCCTTGTCTTCCAATTTATGCATATCAATATAGATTTTCTGCAATTCTATATCAGTAGGAATCTTAAGGTTAGTCTGAGCAGACCGGTCCTTATATTTGTGATATTCAAAATTATGCTCATCTATAACGCTATTTAAAAAATCCTGAAGCATCTGTGTAGTCTGTTTATTCTTTATTCCTGATTCCGAGCGGCTGGCTACTGCATATTCTATCTCATCGATGGATCGCATCTGGTTGATGCAGCCAACTCCCATATTACATCCTTTTTCACAACTCAACACATCTACCATCAAAGGCAAATTGGGTCTCTCCTGTTCAATGGCACTTGCCAGATTATCCAGGTATTGATCAAAAACGATTGGTCCCTCTACCTTGGTGATAGAACTGGCAAGTGTTTCAGGATAATGGAACAGATAACTCTCTTTCAAACCTCCAGGGGTTGAAAAATTGGTAGCAATCCCTGCGGAGACTGGGTTGTCAAAATAACCGTCTTCCAACGCAGTCAAATCAATACTTTTTTCCTGGAGGATATCATTAAGGGATTGAAAGGTTACATTATATTTTACTATCTTGTTCTCCTGCATCTCTCTGCGCTTCGCAATACAAGGCGAAATAAAGGCCAGGTCACCATCGGGGTGCAAGGAACGTACATAAACAGCTAAACAGTATAGGGGGCTGCCAACTGGAGCCAGGTGCTCAATTAAGCTTGGGTGGTGCAATTCAATATATTTAACCACTGCCGGGCAGGGCTGCGCTATCATTGGAGTCTTAGCCCATCCGGACTCGAGAGCTTCATGATAAGCGGCTATGGCAATCTCTGCACCCAGGGACACATCATATACGCCTTTAACGCCCAGTTGTCTCAACGCTGTAATAAGTTTGTTTAAATCAAAGTTACTTTGTGCTGAGGGGGCTATCAGAGCATAAATATCCTTATGCTCAACATCCTGAATAAATTCGGATGTGTCATCAATAAGAAAACGGGCACTTTTCTCCATTACTCCAGCATGGCTTTTAACGCATGCCTCGATACAGCGACCGCACCCTATACATAAGTTGTTGTCAAATTTAACCACCTCACCACTGCCATCGCTGCAGATTTTTACCGGACATACTGCGATACATTGGTGGCAATTAGTGCAGAATTCTTCTCTAATGCCGATTACATTAACTAGATTGTCCATAGTTTCCTTTCCGTCGGATACCTGGTATCGACATCACTATTTATTATTATTATATTATAAAATATTTATCAGTAGATATATACTCAATAATATTGTCGAAATTTACAAAGAAATCCAAGTATTTGACTGCAGGGAGGATGTCCTGCATCATCTCGTTCGCATCTTCTCTTTTACCCATTCTATAGCAATTTGTGATTAATATTTGCATTAATAATACTTAAAAATACCACAAAAATGGCATCGACGACGTAATTGTATAATTTTAACATATAGTGATACGCTATAAAAAATTATTAATCATTATAAATATGTCTGGAAAATATCGGTGTATGTGATATAATTATATAAAGAAATAGATAATAATGTAATTTGGGGGGATATTGTATGGCTAATGATTTCCAAAAAATGTACCAGGAGAAACTTCGTACCGCAGAGGACGCGGTAAAGATTATTAAGCCCGGTGACACAATCGATTATGCCATGTTTAATGGTAAACCGATTGTCCTTGATAGAGCTTTGGCAGCTCGCAAGGATGAATTGAGTGACATCATTGTCATGGCTGCTGTAACCGTACCTCCGTTACCGGAAGTGGTTACCCGTGATCCCATGGGAGAGGTTTTTACATATAATGACCAGCATTTCAGTGCTCTCAGCCGAATATTACAAGAAAAGTGCCAGAATGTATTCTACCAGCCGGCTTTATTTGGCGAGGTAGAACAGCATTTAATGGAAGGAAAAAGAGACCCTAAAAAGATGGGCACTAGTTCCCGGCAATGCTTTATGGTTCAAGTAGCTCCTATGGATAAGGATGGATATTTTAACTGGGGAGTGCACAATTCCTCTAATTATTTAATGGCCAAAAACTCAGACCATTGTATAGTCGAGGTTAATAATAAATTTCCCTATGCCCTGGGTGGCACTGGCGAAAGAATTCATATTTCCGAGGTTACATACGTGGTGGAAGGGGAGAATACTGATCTCTATGAGCTGCCGATAATAGAACCTACGGATGTTGACCGCAAAATCGCCGCTAATGTTTTAGAGCATTTGCAGAATGGACAGTGTATTCAACTAGGAATAGGTGCAATGCCTAATCTGCTGGGAAAAATGATCTGCGATACCGATTTAAAGGATCTGGGCGGTTGGACAGAAATGCTTGTAGATGCCTACAAGGATATCTGGGAATCAGGGAAAATGAACGGCTCTAAAAAAAATATTGACCCGGGCAGAATAAATTATACCTTCGCTCTGGGTGGAAAAAAACTATATGACTGGATGGATCATAATCCTGCTATTTCCTCCTGCAGCGTGGGTTATGTAAATCATCCCAAGCGCATTTCGGAAATTGATAATATGATCTCAATAAATCAGGCTCTACAGATAGACCTCTATACTCAGATTAATGCTGAAAGTTCTGGATTCAAACAGATTTCTGGCAACGGTGGTATGTCAGACTTTGTCATGGGCGCTTTCTGGTCCAATGGCGGCCGCAGCTTCATATGCCTGCCTTCTACCCATACCAATAAAGATGGAAGCTTGATATCCAGAATAGTACCTTCATTTGAGACTGGAACGATAACCACCGTCAGTCGTCAAATGGTAAATTTTATAGTAACTGAGTACGGTTGCGAATCCATGAAGGCAACGCCCACCTGGCTGCGGGCAGAAAAAATTATATCCCTGGCTCATCCAGATTTCCGGGACGATCTAATTAAAGAGGCGCATGCAAGAAAGATTTGGCGGCGTACTAATAAAATTCTCTAAAATAGGAAATATTATTTAATCAATGTAATTATGACATGCCAAACCGACAGGGGTTAGTCCCCTGTCGGTTCATATTCCCACCAAATTATCAAAGCGTACGAATCCCTCCGCCTATCGTTCTGAAAAGAGTTTCCTTCACAGTTAATAAATGTTTAAGCATATGCTTCTAAACGAAAAACGTTCCAATTCCTTGAAAATTGCAGCACAATATTTTTTTACAGGCAAAATATCTGCCCCTATGACAATCTTGCTTTATAATCGAAGATGGATGAAACCAAGCAATTTCATGCCCTGACTTTTACATCATCCTGCGTTGTGCTAAAATGTATAGGAATATTGCTAGGTAGGTATGTACATGAAAATTGCTATAGATGGTCCTGCCGGGGCCGGAAAAAGTACGGTGGCCCGGATGATTGCCAGATTATTGGGATTTGTATATATTGATACAGGTGCCATGTACCGAGCCTTGACCTGGAAGGCTATGGAAAACAATGTGGATTTGAATGATTCTGAGGCCCTATATGAACTGGCTAGGGTTTCTGATATACATTTCCAGCAAGCCTCTGGCACCCAGCTAGTGCTTTGCGATGGCGAGGATGTCACCGAAGCCATTCGTAGTCCGCGTGTAAATGCCAAGGTTTCTGTTGTTGCCGCTCAAGTCCCCGTTAGAACAATTATGGTAGAAAAACAGCAGCAAATGGCCAGTTCTTGCAGCGTAGTAATGGATGGCAGAGATATCGGTGAGCAGGTATTGCCGGATGCTGATTTCAAGTTTTATATTACTGCTTCCCCGGAGGAAAGAGCCAGAAGGCGAATATTGGAATTAGAGGCCCAGGGCTTTTCAGCCCAGCCCGAAGAGGTTCAAAAGGAAATGGCGGCCCGTGATCGGATGGATCGTGAGAGAGCGGTTGGTGCACTAAAAGTGCTGCCTGATGCCATTGTTATTGATACCAGTCTACTTAGTATTGATGAATTACTGCAAAAAATGCTGGATATAATTGGGGAAAAATAGAATGCTCTACAATGTAATCCGGAGTGTATTGAGATTTATATTTATTCTGCTGGGTTTAAAATTTGAGGGTCTGGAGCGTATTCCAACAGATGGGCCGCTTATTATAGCACCCAATCACGTTAGCAATTGGGACCCGATAATGGTAGCCATAGCCGTGAATCGACCCATACATTTTATGGGCAAATCTGAGTTATTTAACTATAAGATTTTGGGTAAATTATTAACAAGAGTTTATGTTTTTCCAGTGAAAAGGGGTAGCGGTGATCGCCATGCCATCCGCCATGCCCTGATGGTTCTGGAGGAAGGCAAGGTTTTAGGGATCTTTCCCCAAGGTACCCGTAATAAAACTGGACAGGATTTGCAGGCTCAGAATGGAACTGCCATGATTGCCTTGCGATCAACAGCAACCATTGTACCCGTGGCCTGTATTGGGACTAACCGAAAATTTCCTTTGGGTTGGTTCAGTCCTTTAGTGGTAAGGATAGGCGAACCGATTTCCTTAGAAGCCTATAAGGATAAAAAGGTTAATTCTGTATACCTGGAAGAAATTGGAGCCAAGATAGTGGACAGAATTAATAGTCTTTTATGTAAATAAAGAAGGAATTAGAGTATCCAATACGAAATTAATAGAGTATTATGTGGGGTGTATCGTTTTGCAGGTAGTGCTGGCCGATCAGGCAGGTTTTTGTTCTGGAGTCCGCAGGGCTTTTAAAATTGCTGAGGACAGTATCGCGGACGATAACCGATGGTATACCCTGGGCCCCTTGGTGCATAATCATTCAGTGGTTAAACTTTTGGCTGATAAAGGCATTATCCCTGTTAACGAGGTTACGGATCTGGATGCTGGTGGACTTATCATTAGGACTCATGGAGTTGCACCGCAGATAATTAATCAAGTGAAGGAAAAGGGAATCTTGCTGAAGGATGCTACCTGTCCTCTGGTAAAAAGGGTCCATGAGGCAGCTGCTTTATTAAGAGGCGAAGGTTACGATATACTGATCTATGGTGATCTTAATCATCCTGAGGTACAAGGTATATTGGGATGGTGTGATAATAGAGCCAAGGTTATTGCCAGCGTTGATGAAGTTCGCGCACAACCAGCAGTTAATAAGCTGGGAATTATATCCCAGACCACCAAAAACGAGGCAGAATTTCTCGCGGTGGTTGCTGCATTGGTACCGAAAGCCAAGGAACTGAGAGTATTTAATACTATTTGCTCCGCAAGTCGAAAAAGACAGGAAGCGGCTCGGGTACTAAGTCAGGATGTGGAATGTATGCTGGTAATTGGAGATAGAAATAGTTCCAATACCAAAACCCTGGCACAGGAGTGCCAAAATACAGGAGTAAGAACCCAGCTAATTGAATCGGCCTATGAATTGAATCTTGACTGGTTTAAAGGTATTTCGAGGGTTGGTGTTACAGCCGGGGCTTCTACTCCGGATTGGATAATTAAGGAGGTATTAGATAGGATGACGCAGTTTGATGACGGTGCTCCACAGGAGCAAAACCAGGAAATTTTGTCTGAGGAAAATGTATCTAACGAGGAAAACTTTGCCAAGATGGAAGCTGAGATGGCTGACATTGCTAGCCCCAACCGAGGAGATGTAATAAAGGGTATAGTAATTGAGGTTCGCGATGACGAAGTAATGGTTGATGTTGGTGGTAAATCTGAAGGTATCATTCCCTTAAGAGAAATGTCAGTTAAGGATGTTAATTCCGCCAAACTCCTGGCTACGGTGGGAGAAGAAATTGAAGTATTGGTACTTAAATGGGATGATGATGGAACCATCTTACTTTCTAAGAAAAAGGTTGATTCCAAAAGGGCTATGGATAAATTGGAAGAGATTCATAATGAAGGTGAACTTATTGAAGGCACCGTGGTTTCCAGCGTCAAAGGTGGATTATTGGTTGATGTCGGGGTAGTAGCATTTTTACCAGCTTCCCATGTGGATGATGGTTATGTTAAGAACCTGGATGAATATATTGGGAAAACCTATAAATTTAGTATTATTGAGTTCAACCGTCATAAGAAGCGTGGCTCACAGATCGTATTATCTCGTAAACAATTGGTTGAGGCTGAGAAATCCAAACTTAAAGAAAAGTTCTGGGGAAGTATTGAAGAAGGCCAGACCATGCAAGGTCGGGTCAAACGAATCGTGGACTACGGTGCCTTTATTGACTTAGGTGGATTTGAAGGCCTCTTGCATGTTTCAGAAATCGATCATGTGCGGATAGATCATCCTTCGGCAATTCTCAGCGAAGGTGAAGAGATAGATGTTTACATCCTGGCTCTGGACCGTGAAAAACAAAGGGTATCTCTCAGTCGCAAGAAGCTGTTAAAGAGCCCATGGGAAATCGTTATAGAAAAATATCACGAAGGTGATATTGTAGACGGAGTGGTTGTACGTATAGCTCCATTTGGCGCTTTTGTGGAAATAGAACCGGGTGTAGATGGTTTGGTGCATATTTCCCAATTAGCCAATCACAGGGTTGAAAAACCGCAGGATGTAGTAAGTGTGAATCAGCCAGTGCAGGTTAAAATTTTAAGTATTGATCCACAGGAAAAGAGAATTGGACTTTCGATAAAAGAAGCCGCCGCTAACGTGGGAGACCAGGAAGTCAGCGAATACCTGAATAATCAGGAAACCGAATAAAAAACAGAGAAAGAGGCTGAGACGGTGCCAATCTTTGATTTTGAATGTAAGGACTGTGGGAATAAATTTGATCTTATGATTGCCAATAAGGACAAGGATAAAGCCCAATGTCCACAATGTGGGTCGGCAGCAATCAAGCAATTATTATCATTGTTTGCTACCTCCAGTGGAGGTTCATCATCAAATACCTGTCAAGGTTGTCCTTCCGCAGCGAGCGGAGGCTGAGGAATGCGCTTTTAGGCTGTCGGTTGACAGCCTTTTTCTTTACCGTATCAGGAAGTATAACATTTCTGAATGTTGCACCCTTCGGGTATTACATATGCTCCCTGTGG
>CAZEDT010000087.1:0-12443 GCA_964510795.1 uncultured Syntrophomonas sp. | reverse complement strand
GTCGCGGTGCCAAGGATGGCAAGGAGCGACCGCAGTCGCCTAAAGGCTCGGCGTACGCCGAGTTTTCTTAAAAAATTGAAGGAGGAAGCTATATTTCACGATATAAAAATGAATATGTATTGATATGAGGTGAAATCATTTTGCTTAAGCCAGAAGGGTTAAACAAAAGTGTGGTCAGAAATACTTCCCTGTGGATGGCTTTGTGGGTTCTGTTTATAGTGAATATATTTGCACTAGTAACTATTAGTAAAGGTTTTTATTTAGGTTTCTTGATATTTGCAGTATTAATTGCTGGACTAGGAATTCTGCTTTTAAAATGGGTTGCCTCCAGGGATATAACTCATACAGAAATATCCAGTGAAATATTACTGCAGGTGGGCGGATTGATGGACCAGATAAGACCGTTTTGTGATGAAATATTTATCAATGAAATTAACCGCATAACGGAACCGGTCGTAAGCACAATAGAAAAGGATTTTTCCAAAGGTCTGGGCTGGTTGTGGGAAAACAATGATGAATATTTAATAAATGTAGAGCAAGGTATAGCTGAAATTAATGCAGTGATTCATCTGACTGATACGGTAAATGGCAGCAAAATGAAGACAATAAAGAAGCTGCAGGGAAAATTAGAAATATTACTGCAAATTACCGAGGATATTGATAAGGCCAAGGTCAATGATCAAGCCGAACTGGAAAAACATCTGCACAATAAGGCCCATGAACTTAAGCAGGGTATGAGTAAAGAAAAGGAAATCTTCTATGACTATGTAGAAAAATTATTAATTCAGCAAATCAGAAATAGCGAGAACTGGACGGATCTTGAAGATTATTTGAATATGGATAAACTAGGCGAACAGTTTTCATTGGTAATTGAAAAATCTATTCAGACGCGGCTGAGCTATTTTAAAGATACAGTAATTAAGGATTTGGAATACATGTCGGCCGACATTGTCGGCCAAATGCAAAAAGGTGCTCTGCAGTTAAAAAATATATTTAATGACATAGATGTATTAATCGAAAATTTGATAGACGAATATCAAGCTGAAGACGCAATGACTGCCCGTCGGCTTAAGGATTCACGAAACAGACTTCTCGAGCTAAAAGAGAAAACCAATGATTTTTTAGTAACTTTGGCCTGGCAGGACATACTAATTGAGAAGCGCTGGCAGGATGTACAGGTAAAACTTTTTATGGTCAAGGATCAAGTTATGGCCAATGTAAACCAGGAAGTGACTGAATTCATCATAACTATGTTGCAAGAAGCTATCCCGAATTTCGCCAGTTTAGCCAGTCGTTCGGAAACCAGTCTAATATATAAAGCGTGCCTGGATGCCGAAACCATTTATCAAGTTTCTGAGTCAGACAACATGCAGAACATTATCGGCAACGGTGTGTATTCCCTCTTACAGTTTATTCGTCCGGTAGAGCTAATGGTTGGAGTAGCGTTGCGATTTAGCGAAATAGGTATTAGTGATCGTCGTCTAATAAAAGAGCAGCTGCGTCAAACTGAATATATGCAAATTTGGGAAAGGCTCATTCAAGCAGTAAAGGAGCAAAAACCAGAGCTGTTATCATACCTGGATGATTTGTATCCCAAGGGCTTTGGGTCTTTTTGCAATAGCCCTTATATCCGTCTAAAGCCTGAGAATGCCAATGATGCTGCCTGGATGTTGTTTATGGCTGCAGCAGGTGGTCAGGATATTGGTGAAGAAGGTTTACTGCTGATTGGGCTATTATTATACGTACATCGCCATAGAAACAAGTATGTTCACCCTTTAAAAAGCCTGCCCCTGCCGCTAGAAAATATTGAAGATATCAATTACATGCGATTTTGTGCCTATAAAAGCATAGATATTCTAGCCAGCTTAAAGTTAAATGGTATAGTTAAGAATAAACTGAATTAATTATTAATGGAGATAAGAAATGATACCATTGCGCGACAGTACCCCCAGTAACAACTTTCCCTTGGTTACGGTTAGCTTGATAATTGTAAATATACTGTTATTTTATTATGAAGCTTCGCTGGGACCGGAGGCGATGAATCAATTAATCTATACATTCGGTCTGGTGCCCAGCTATTACGAGCATTACGATGGTCCATTAATAGCCTATTTACCATTTCTATCATCCACCTTCTTACACGGGAGTTGGATGCACGTCATCAGCAATATGTGGATTCTATGGCTTTTTGGTGACAATGTAGAAGATAAAATGGGTAAAGGCCGGTTTTTACTGTTTTATCTTCTCTGCGGTTTGATCGCCAGCGCCAGCCATTACACTACCAATCCGTTATCTCAAGTACCTGTGGTCGGCGCATCAGGCGCGGTAGCAGGGGTTATGGGAGCCTATTTCTTGATGTTTAGAAAGGCCAAAATCCTTACCTTTATTCCTCCTATTTTTTTGCTAAATCTGCCGGCCTGGATTTACTTGGGTTTTTGGGCGCTATCCCAGCTGTATTATGGGACGGCTCAAAGCGCTAACCATGGACAAATCGCCTTTTGGGCACATATCGGCGGTTTTGCCGCTGGAATGATATTATATAGGCTCTTCCTTAAAAAACCGCTCCAGGATTTTAATTAGTAGCACATCAAGGAATCTTCAAACAAAAATCAGGTTTTGTTTAGGCAGTTTTTTAACTATATTTGTACCTCGGTTGTACTGGCGATTAGACTGGCTACCTGCTGATTCAAAGCTGTCAGCGGCTCACTTTCCCCTTGCAGAAAATGAATTGTAGTTTCGATTCTTTCCTGACTGGCTTTAATTTCCCGCCAATGCCGCTCTTCTTCATATAGATTCATACAATCCTGCAGATCATCCGCCCGTCCAGTCTCCAGATAATGTTTGAAGGTAGTTAAGGAATCTATATCATGATAATTGCTGTGGATATAGCTTCTATTCAAAATGAATTGGTACATGTCTATCAGTCCTTGTGCGGTTTTCAGTTTGGATTCCGTTTCTTCGATACTGGACAGACAGCTTTCTATCATATGCAGATATTGTTCCTCCCAAATTTGCAGAGCATTCTTATACCGCTCACAGGCCTTCTCATGTTCACGGTATTTAATCAGATAGATTTTAATGCGGCGATTATAATCGCTGCAGGCTTTCTCATATTCCTTTTGTTTATTCTTGGATATGTTAAGAGCTAGCAGACTACTGAAGGTAAGCTGCGGCTCTTCTGGCTTTTGCGGCTTAGCTGGTACGGATTCTGGGGCCGGAGGCAAGATGTCTTCCTGGTTGAGCAGTTCCCGACGAGAATTAAGGAGCAGGTTGTGGTAATTAATATGTCGATTAATTTTGCCAATCTGGTTCAAGGCATCCAGGCACATGCTAAGGTCATGCAGAATATCCTCGCGAGTGTGGCTGGTTTTCTTAGAATTTTTACGTAATTTGAAATATTTTTGCAGATTTCTATCTATTGCTGGTGATTTATGTAGATTAAATAGGACACCAAAATCGACAGATGTTAGGGGTTCGTTGTTTAATTTGTTGAATTTTGAAAAATAGAATTGGGTATTAGTTGGCCCATAATAATATGGACCCATCGAATTCAAGTATTCACTCTCCTGTAGAATAAGCAGGTCCTCTCGGGCGCCCATCCCGTTTTCAATCAGTTCCAACCACTGATTCAAACAGGATTTGCTGGAATCATCGCTCTGAGCCCATTCTTTCATTAATAGGTAGGTGTCCAGACTTATTTTTATATTGGAGTTATAATAATAAAACATGATTCTTTCTGGACTGCAGTTGATAAACACTGATAGATCGAGAAAATGATAATCCTCCTTCTTAAGAAACGTCAAAAACATGAGCATCCTCCTCTATATGTATTCCCAATAAATTATTTCTATATATTTCCAATTAATCCTTCTTTTATTAATATATGTTTTTAAAAAATTTTATTATTTATTACATGGCTAATAGAAATTACTGAAGGATTTTTAAGATTAGCTCAGGTCATGATATAATTTTTTATACTAACTGATAAGAGGAGATAAAGATGTTTAAAGCCATACTATTTGATCTGGATGGAACCCTGCTGAATATTGATATGGAAGTTTTTCTGCAATACTATTTTGCCGCTATGATGAAGGCAGCTCAGGAACGTGGTTATACAGATGTAAAAAAACTGGTCGAACAGGTTTATCGTTCAACCGATGTTATGATAGCCAATCGGTGTGCCCAAACTATTAACGAAGAAGCCTTTATGCTGGACTTTTTGACGGCCTGCTCCTATCCTGAGCAGGAGGCACGTGACTTTTTTGATGATTATTATCGCCTGTTTTTTCCTGGTTTACAGAAATACTGTCGTCCTTTTCCTGGGGTAGCGGAGATGATGGACACAGTTTTTGCCAGGGGTCTTAAGGTAGTAATCGCTACCAACCCAGTATTTCCTATAGCCGCCATCCAGCAACGTCTGGACTGGGCAGGAGTGGGACATTTCCCCTTTGAACTTATTACTTCTTATGAGAATATGCATTATACCAAGCCGCACCTCGAGTATTACCAGGAAATCGCTGACCGCATCGGTGTGGAGGCGGCCGATTGTTTAATGGTTGGCAATGATGTTGACGAGGATATGCCCGCCGGTAAAATTGGCATGAAGACATTTTTGGTTGAAGATCTTTTGATAGATAAAGGTCAGAGTGGTCTTACCCCTAATTGGAGGGGCAAGTTAGTCGATCTTATCCCTTTTATTGATAGTTTGGAATAGTAAATGGGGACAGTCGCTAAGTTATTTAGCGGTGGGCTTATAAAACGAATCCTTACGGGACAATATAGTTTTGTGCGTTTTGTGCAATATCTATAAATTAGGGATGAGGTGTTGGAAAATTACTAAGAAAAAAGCTAAGTCCAATCAACCGCTTTCTGAAAGAGATATACTCAAGATGGAGATTGCCAAAGAAATGGGGATATGGGAAAAGGTTGAAGAAGATGGCTGGCAATCTCTGAGCAATGCGGACTGTGGCCGGGTCGGCGGAATTATGAAGAAAAGGCTTCAGGCTCAAAAGCTTGGCAATCCCGTTTTTCCATCCACAAGTGAAAAGCCACTTATTGAAAATAACCCGGTTTAAATGTAAAGCCGGGTTCTTTTTATCTAATTATACTTTATAATTAAGTCCATAATGAGATTGGCTGGCAACGAGCTACCGTGAAACAGTCTGATATTCTATTGCTTTCGCCAGTACAACTACTGGCATAACTTGAGGTGTTAGAGAAAGGGGCCCTGGTTTTGTTATATACAGGTTTATTCTTTGGACTTTATGTTTTATTCAGCATAGCTCTCTATCATATTTTAGTAGTTAAGCTGGAGGCTCGTTTTGGAACTTGGCCTTGGATAGTCTTTCTGATGCTTGGCCTGGTTAGCCTGATCCTTTCATTTGTATCTAATACTAAAGCGGTATCCATGTGGTGGGGCTACAACGCCTTTCTTAATCTTTGGACAGTCAAAGAAATGTTTGATCAGCCGGCTAGAAGAATGAGATGAACGGAATTGAGTAATGGGGCGACAGTAGGACTGCCCGGTGTCACCTGGACAGGCTTGGACTGCTGATTACTTACTTGTTACCCAAGAGTGCTATAGTGCCAAATGTTAACTCACAAGCTAATTTTTCAGAAGAAGAGGATGGACGTATGAAGGAAATTGAAAGGGTAAGAAAATACTTAAAGGATAAAAACCCTCGCCTGCAGATTATTGAACTGGACCAAAACACCAGTACGGCACCGTTAGCAGCCCAGGCATTGGGACTGGAGGTCGGTCAGATTGCCAAATCCATTTTATTTAAAACTAAAAACGATCAATATTTGATGGTGGTATCTGCCGGCGATGTTAAAATGGATAGTAAGGCTATAAAAGAAACGGTAGGACAAAGGGTACGTATGGCCAGTCCTGAGGAAGTATTGGAGGTGACTGGCTTTCATATAGGTGGCGTATGTCCATTTGCCCTGCCTAGCCAGCTCCCCATATACCTCGATGAGAGTCTGCTGCGATATGAACTGGTTTATGCTGCTGCCGGCACAGCTAATACCGCTTTACCGATCAGCTTTCAGGAGTTACTGGCGATAACCGGCGGACAAGCCTGTAAGTTTTCTGCTTAGAACGTGTCAAGGGGACGTTTCTTTTGACACGCCCTTGACACGTATTCTGCTGACCCATTTACTTAATGTTGAACGAAAAAAACATCCATTGGGTCAATATATATATTGATTGGTTGTATAAGATTTGCGATTGCCATTCTTTGAGCTTTGCTGATTTCCCATTGAATATGAAAATCATCTGACTTACACGGTTCGGATCCAACTTTAAGATAGAGAGTAGTGCTAAATGGCGCTTCGCTTTCATCTGCGATCCATACTGAAAAACAGTTTTCCTTAGTGCTATCATCTGCCAACTTTATATGATTTGCTCTTATTCCTACAAAGCCTGTCTCGCTCTCAAATTTCATATTGGTTTTAACATCTATACCCCAATCCGGAACCTCAACAATATGTTCTGATTTCCGAATGGCGGTTGAAATATTTTTGCATCCCGTGATTTTTGCTGTTTCAAATGACACAGGGTTATGAAATATTTCTTGCTTCAAGCCAAACGTTTCAACACTGCCGGAATTAAATACTGCGATGCGGTCGCACAGGCGATAGGCTTCCTCCATATTATGGGTAACGAACAGCGTAGTTCCTTGAAATTCTTTGAGTGACGCCAACATTTCCTTCATCATGTGAGTTTTCAAGTGATTATCCAGTGCGGAAAAAGGCTCGTCAAGAAGCAAAATTTCGGGTTCAACTGCCAGGGCTCTTGCCAGCGCGACGCGTTGCTGCTGTCCTCCTGAGATTTGAGATGGATATCGGTTTCCCATATCTTCTATATGAAAACGTTCCATCAATTCAACTACTTTTTTGTTTTTATCTGATTGAGATAATTCGCCCAGACCAAAAGCAATATTTTCGGCAATAGTCAGGTGCGGGAACAGCGCATAGTTTTGAAACAAAAACCCTGCCTTTCTATCTTTGGGCGCCATATTTATTTTCTTTGCGGAGTCGAAAAAGGTTTTGTCATTCAGGATTATTTTGCCCTCGTCAGGATTTATCAGTCCTGCAATACAGTTCAAAAACATACTTTTCCCTGATCCGGAAGCACCTAATACGCCAATGATGTCTTGCTCGCAAGACAGCTTGACCTGTAACTTGAATCCGGGGAGCTTCTTTATTATGTCTATATTTAATCCCATTTTATTTCCTCCCGGCCCCAAGCTTTGTTTTGCTTTGGGAGCTATTCCAGTAATTCATCAACACGAGGACGGTCAGGGAAATAGCAAAAATAATTAGTACCCAAATGAGCGCGACTCTCATATCGCCGCCTTGAGTAGCGAAATAAATAGCAATTGGTATCGTTTGCGTTTTGCCTGGAATACTTCCTGCAACCATCAAGGTTGCACCAAACTCTCCCAAAGATCTCGCAAAGGCAAGTGCGGTTGCGGCTGCGATCCCGGGCCAGGCCAGGGGAACTGACACCCGCCAGAAAACTTTCCATTCTGATGCACCCAAGGTTCTGGCTGCATTGAGAATATTGGTATCGATCTGTTCGAAAGCACCCCTTGAAGTTTTATACATCAGGGGAAATGCAACCACTGTTGCCGCGATGACTGCCGCGTACCACGAAAAAATGATATTTACACCGAACAGATCCATAAATTTGCCGACTGGTCCATGCTTTCCAATCAATAATAGAATCCCAAACCCTGCCACGGTAGGAGGAAGGACAAGGGGCAGGGTCAGGATGCCGTCCAGCAGTCCTTGCCACCTACCCCTATAATTGGTCATCCACCAGGCTATGGAAAGCCCCAGAAAGAAGATAATTGTTGTTGCGATAAGAGTGATCTTAATAGAAATCCATGCCGGGGATAGATCAAAATTCATTGCAATTACTCCATACTCTATAAAACGTCAAAACCATACTTCTCAAATACTGCTTTGGCTTTATTTGAGGTCATGAAATTCACGAAATCTCTTGAAGCTGTATAGTTGTTAGATGCTTTAATAACTGCTGCCGGGTACACGATTGCTTTATGAGATGCTTCGGATGCTGTCGCGATAACAGCAACTTTTGTTGAAATTTTGGCATCTGTTAAGTATACAACGCCTGCATCTACATTGCCGGTCTCGACCCAACTCAGTACTTGCTTAACATCCTGTCCATAGACAGCTTTTGCTTTGACTTTATCGAATATGTTCAAGTATGTAAATACTTGTTCTGCATATACTCCTGCAGGAACAGTTTTGGGCTCTCCCAATGCAATCTTCTTAATGGAAGCATCAGTTACAGCAGAAAAACTGTTGATTGATGTGATTTTTGAGTCCTTGGGGACGATCAGAACGAGCTTGTTCCCAAGCAGATTCTTTATTGAGCTGTTAACTAAAAGATCTTTGTCTTTTAATGCATTCATGTTAGCAGAAGATGCCGAGACAAACAGATCAACATTTGCACCCTGTTCAATTTGCTGCTGCAGTGCACCCGATCCGCCAAAATTAATAGTCAGATTGGTATGTGGTTTTTCTGCCTTGTATAATGTTTGTACTTCTCCTAATGCGTCTTTTAAGCTTGCTGCAGCTGATATAGTCAGATCTACTTTTGTGAGGATATTGCCGACGATAGCGCCATTTGTATTAGTTGCAGTGACCCCGTATCCCATGGCATTTGCTACAGATCTAATCGGAATATAAACCCTGCTGTCCTTGATGACAGCAGATGTATCCATAATAATGGTACCATAAGCTGTAGTGATTTCTGACGAACCGACTTTGACCTTGATGGTTCCGTCGATTGTTGCTGTTTGGCTATTTGCGTCCCAGGCAACTTTTGCCCCCAGCTTTTCGGAAACAACTCTGATGGGTACCTGAATCCTGTTTGCTGAATCGATATAAGGTGTTCCATAATCAGACGAAATTGAAATCTTGCTGCCATCAATGGCAACACTTGGCGTGGTTGTCGCAGATGCTGAGGCGATGGACATACCAAAAAGTACTGTCATCATCGTACCCAACACCAGCATTTTCTTAAATAGTTTCATAATACTCCTCCTCTTATTTGTGTTATATTTTATGGTTTTATTATTATATTATGGATAGTTTAATAGAAATCCTTCTTTTTGTTGTGTTTTGTTACGTTTTGTTTTTAATTGTTGTGTATCGTTATGGGCGGTTGTGCATTATCATTGGTAATCCTATCGTAAAAGACGCTATATTGCAAAAGGAATCTCATTAATAATCTTAAGCATTATATCCAGCACTTTTGTTGCACCAGCATTTCATATTTATAAAATCAAACTTCGCTGATGCTGCAATATCAGTTTAATCAGCGGCTAATACACATCCTTTGCCCGCCATTTTCGTATATATTTTTGTTCCCGCCTTCCTGAACAGCCTTCCAGATCAGTTCCTCATCTGATATCGCCATACCGGCGATTACATCAACTCCATATCGATACAGAATCGGAGATAGCGGGATACTGGGGCCGAGCAAAACTACCTGGGCATTGCTGGATAGCTCCAGCAGCCGGGGCATGCTTTTGTTGATGAAAGCAGTACCTGTTATGAAAACCAGATCCTGCTGAGGGAGGATGTATTCACAGGCAGTGTCAGGATAATCTCCGGGTTGCGGATTTCTATCTAGAATTGAGAGTTTGTAGATACTGCGCAGTTCCTCGATTTTTGGAAAATGGCCTACTACCGCGACTTTCTTGTCCTTGCCTTCAAATGCATAATTGGTGAACGCATTGAAGTTTTCATGATTGTAGTCCTCTGGATTGTAATCATTGGGATCGGTAATATCCATTACTTTTGCTGAGGTGTTTAAGGTAGAATTGATAGCAGCCAACCCCAGTGAAGCATCAAGCATATTCCACGATTTAACAGAAGCCGCTAATTTCTTAAGCGACATACCTTTAACATGCTTAAGTTCTGTGCCTGTTTTTCCTCCTCTGACTGTCTTGGCTAAACCGATCCCATTTTCTGTGCAGACAATCGTCCAATGAAGGCCTACCATATATTCCTTTACGGATAAATCCTCAGGAACTGATTCAATTAATTCGTCATACATTTTCCACATATTTTTTTACCTTTCTCCTTTCCGTATAGGGAGGCTGTAGGATTTCTCATACAGCCCTGTGGGTTTTTAGCCCAGGCCGCGCCACCATAGTTCTTACCGTAGGTAAACAGGCTCGGAGATATTTAGTTGTCTGTCACATAAGATGATAATTGTAAAAGTAACTGGCATTGCCCTTTAATTATGTTTTGTTAGTTTTTGTTGTGTTTATTGCTGTTGTGACTTAATCCATGCAATTGACATGCCAAATGCCCAATAGCTGACGAATCCATTTGAATAAGCTGTTTCTACGTATTTCTTCCGGTTCTGTTTGTCTCATAATTAGAAACGCGTTGCCAAAATGAGACAACATTTAAACTGTGCAGATCCAATAGAGCTTAAAATACCAGAGATGCAGTTGTAGTACTAGCAACTAAATGGCGACTGTCTGAACTAAATAGTGATTATAAAATCGAACTTATCAACCACATGTTGTATTATATTGAGTGTCACAGGATACATCACGAACTTCCGGACAACTTGGTTCCATACAAAAGGTATGGAAGAGAGGGCATAGAGGCGGTATTAGGCGAAGATGCTGAATTAACAGTATTAAGGGCGATTCAGATGAAATTAAAAAATCAACGATGGTATTTTACATAGAAGGAATCGCTTTTAATCAGTAAGTTATTAGAAATGCTTGCGATGGTCTCTATGCATATGAATGCAGTAGGGTATGGTACAATTAAAGTACCGAATGATTGATAGTGACAAAAATTTTATTGGAGTATAATGGACGGATTTATGAGTTGCTGCTGATGTTAAGGAACGAAAACTATAAGCCTGAAAAAGGATGATGAATATAGATGAAATTGATAAGTCATGATGGTGACAATGTAGGGTTTGTCCACCTTCATAATCATTCCGAATACAGCCTGCTGGACGGAGCCTGTCGGGTGAAAGGACTGGTTAGCCGGGCGTTGGAGCTTAATATGCCGGCGGTGGCTATTACTGATCACGGGGTTCTTTACGGTGTAATTGACTTTTACCGGGAAGCTAAAAAGCAGGGCATCAAACCTATTATTGGTTGTGAGGTTTATGTTGCCCCGCGTAACCGCTTGGATAAGGAAGCGCGCATTGATGACAATCAGTATCACCTGGTGCTTTTATGCAAAAATGAGATCGGCTATAAAAACCTGGTGGAACTGGTTAGCCGTGCTTATATTGAGGGTTTTTACTATAAACCGCGGGTGGATCGCGAATTGCTGCAGCGTTACCATGAAGGCTTGATTGCCATGAGTGCTTGTATTGCTGGTGAAATTCCTCAGTTAATACTGGCTGGTCAAATTGACCAGGCTCGCCAATTAGCCTGTGAGTATGAGCAAATATTTGGCCGGGGTAATTTTTACCTGGAAGTGCAGGACCACGATATAGAAGCAGAGAAAAAAGCCTTGCGCGGCTTGTATCAAATCAGCCAGGAAACTGGTATCCCGCTGGTAGCCACGAATGACCTCCACTATCTGCGCCAGGAGGATGCAGCTATTCACGATGTCCTACTCTGCATCCAGACCAGTAAGACCGTTAAAGACGAAGACCGGATGCGTTTTCCCGGCAATAGTTTCTATATGAAAAGCGAAGCTGAGATGCGGGAATTATTTGCCGATCATCCCGAAGCGGTGAACAATAGTTTGCGGATTGCGGCAGAATGCAATTTGGAATTCAGTTTTGGAGAATTCCACCTGCCTTATTTTGAAATACCGGAGGGTTACGATCCGGAAAGCTACCTGGATGAAATGAGCCGGCAGAAGTTTAAACAGAAATACCCAGCTCCCGAAGCCGCTGTTGAGGCAAGGCTTAATTACGAACTTGAAGTTATCAAACAGATGGGTTTCGCGGAATACTTTCTCATTGTGCAGGACTTGGTTAACTGGGCACGCCAGAATGGTGTACCGGTTGGACCAGGGCGAGGCTCAGCTGCCGGCAGTCTGGTATCCTATGTTCTGGGGATAACCAGTATTGACCCATTGCAATATGATCTGCTCTTTGAACGCTTTCTTAATCCTGAACGGGTGAGTATGCCGGATATAGATATAGATTTCTGTTTTGAAAAACGGGACCAAGTAATTAACTACATTATTAACCGCTATGGCGCTGACCGGGTGGCGCAAATTATCACCTTCGGAACTATGGCGGCTCGGGCTGCCATCCGGGATGTGGGACGGGCTTTGGATGTGCCTTACGGAGAGGTAGATAAGATTGCCAAACTGGTGCCTACGGAGCTAGGGGTAACCCTGGATCGAGCCCTGGATATATCTCCTGACTTAATGCAGGCCTATCAGAATAACTATGATACCCGCAAAAT
>CAZEDT010000086.1:0-12796 GCA_964510795.1 uncultured Syntrophomonas sp. | reverse complement strand
CAGTAACAATGGAAACGCCCTTATTTAAGGCCTGGATTTCAACATTCATATTGTGCTGTCCGTATACAGCAGTTGTCTTGTGCTGAAGATGCTTTGACATCTGTTTGAGATCGCTGTCCACTTGGACGGCCAGTTCCCGTGTCGGTGTGAGAATCAGGCCTTGAGGTCCCACTGCTTCGGGATCAGTCATTTGCAGCATGGAAACGCCAAATACAGCGGTCTTGCCACTGCCCGTTTTAGACCTGACGATCAGATCTTCCTGATTTAGAATATGCGGAATTGCCCGGCTCTGTACCTCTGTAGGTGTTACATAGCCCATCTCATCTATAGCCTTTAAAATAGGGAGGGAAATACCCAAGTTTTTAAAACTGCTTATCATTATTATCTTCTTTCATTATTTCTAGATTGTCTTAATTGTATCAGTTGCTTCCGGTTTGTACCATACAAGGGACAAGTGAACAGGCATATTGTTCCTCGTAAATATAAGCAACACTCGATAATGGAGCTAATTGTTTCGTCTGGAAAAGTTGGGTAATGGGAGCGCTACTCCTAATTAAAATAAATATTTTTACACCTTGTTTCCTTTATGAGAATAGAAGCCGCCAATGCTATGCCATTTAAAATAAGGCAGATTATAAATCCCTTTTGAAAAAGCTCTATATCGTTTAACAAACCCTGGTATCGGTCAAAGATATGCCCAACCAGAATAGGAACGGCAGCTCCCCCTAAAAATGCTCCTAAATTAACTACAGATAAAGCCATACCAGCATATTTGGGATCATTGGCTTCTTTACCTAAAGAAAATGTTAATGAGTAACAGGCAGTAAAAATTCCTAAGAAAAACATCATTATTCTAAATAATTGCTGAGTCAAGTGAGCTGCATTACAAAAGAGCAATACAAACCACAAAATATTAACCAGAATGCCCAGGGATATAAGAGGAATTTTCCTACTCTTCAGCCGGTCCGAAATAAATCCGACCAAGAGATATCCCAGCGACATTCCGAAGGCGAGAATAGTAATGTACTCAGAAGCTTGTATATTGCCTAAATGATAAACGGTTCTAATATAACTTACACCCCAAGTTCCAGCAAAAGTATAATATACACTGTAATAACATCCTAAAATAATAAATGCCAGCCAGGTGTTACGGTTATTCAGAACATTGAGCAGGCCTTCTTTAACACTTAAGCATGCATGTTCCTTGCTTAGATCGGCTCTATCTTCGATTTTATTGATGGAAGGAAACCCCATATCCTCTGGCTTATTTCTGACTAAAGCCAGGCAAAGAGCTGATAAAACTAAAGAGAACAGACTGAAAGTGATAAAGGTGTACCTCCATGAAAACGCTGCGACCATCAATGCCAGAGGAGCCCCGGCAAAGATTCCGCCCATATTGCCAAGGAATCCGGTAAGGCCTACCATAGTTGCAAATTCTTTTTCTTTAAACCATTGGGTTATAGTTTTTAATATACAGACATAGGTAACAGATAGGCCTAAGCCAAGTAAAAACCTGGCTATGCAGGCAAGTATTATAGTGTGAGATAATGCGAAAACTACTGTGCTGATAGCTGTTACCAGGCTGCCTGCTGCAACCGTTTTCCGGGTCCCTAAAGTATCTGCCAATATACCGGCGGGAATTTGCATTAGCATATACGCGTAAAAATACATGGCACCCAAGTTGGCAAATGTAGTTGCTGACATACTGAAGCTGCTCATTAAATCATCTTTGATAATACCCAGCGACATGCGGTGAAAAAATACTAAAAAATAAATGGCTATCAGACAGCCATAGATTACCCAGCGATAGGTCATCATTTTTTTTGCTTTCATTTTATAAGCTGTTTCCATTGCTAATCCTTTTTATTAAAAATTGAAAAAATCTTAGATGTAAAATTTATATTTAAGTCAAAACTGACTTTATTATAAGGTTAGTTTGGAAATTAAGTAAATGGTGATATTTTGAATGAACATCTACAATCTTAAATACTTTTTTGTTTTCGGGGAACACTTAAAGGGTGTAGAAATAGCTTTATCTACCATACTCGTACCTGAGCAGCCTGTCGAAATTGACAGCATACAACCATAGCCAACAGGCTGGCGTTGCAAACTAAGGAGGATCGATTATGAGCAATAATAATACGACGGCCTCGAATCCCAATGGAGACTCTAGAGTGCTTGCCGGCGGCGAAATCCACCAGATCGCTGGCGGAGAACACCCTGTGATGACTACGAACGAAGGCCTTCCGCTGTCCGATAATCAAAACTCGCTCAAGGCTAATCAGCGCGGACCTACGCTGCTAGAGGATTTCATCCTTCGCGAAAAAATCATGCATTTCGATCATGAGCGCATTCCCGAGCGTATCGTACATGCGCGAGCGACGGGCGTGCATGGATTTTTCGAGCTGACCGACTCGTTAAAACAATACACCACCGCCAAGATACTCACCGAAGTAGGTGAGAAGACCCCCGTGTTTACTCGCTTATCGACTGTAGCAGGGGGAGCAGGTTCGGTAGATACCCCTCGTGATGTAAGAGGATTTGCTGTCAAGTTTTATACGAAGGAAGGCAACTGGGATCTGGTCGGCAACAACATACCGGTTTTTTTCATTCAGGATGCCATCAAATTCCCCGACCTTATCCATGCTGTAAAAATGGAGCCCGACCGTGGTTTTCCACAATCGGCCACCGCACACGACACGTTCTGGGATTACATTTCGCTCACGCCTGAATCCATGCATATGGTGATGTGGATTATGTCTGATCGGACCATACCTCGTTCGCTGCGGATGATCGAAGGCTTTGGTGTGCATAGTTTCCGGCTGATTAACCATGCTGGCGAATCAACTTTCGTTAAATTCCACTGGCGTCCCAAGCTCGGTTTGCAGTCTACCATTTGGGATGAAACAGTCAAGATTGCCGGAGCTGATCCAGACTTCCACCGCCGCGACATGTTCGAGGCTATTTCGGCCGGTAAATACCCTGAGTGGGAATTCGCGGTTCAGCTTTTTACACAGGAGGAAGCGGATAGGTTTCCGTTCGATCATTTGGACGCGACCAAGCTGATTCCCGAAGAATTGATTCCCTTGAAAGTGATTGGCCGCATGGTACTGGATCGCTGGCCTAACAATTTCTTCGCTGAAACTGAGCAGGTTGCTTATTGTCCTACGCATGTCGTACCTGGAATTGATTTTTCAAATGATCCGCTGTTGCAAGGCCGTTTATTTTCCTATCCTGACACCCAGCTGTCACGCCTGGGTTCGCCAAATTTTCACCAGATACCAATCAACGCGCCCAAGTGTCCATTTTCCAATCAACAACGTGACGGACATATGCAAATGCAACAACCAGCAGGCCGGGTTGCGTATGAGCCTAACTCCTTGTCTGCAGACTCGCCACGCGAAACGCCAACCAACGGCTTTCACAGCGCTGCGGTAAATGAAACAGGCGATAAAGGTCGTATCCGTGCCGCGAGCTTTGCCGATCATTACAGCCAGGCGCGGCAGTTCTATCGCAGCCAAACCGCGCATGAGCAGGCCCACCTCGCTTCGGCGTTAGTGTTTGAACTTTCCAAGGTGGAACATTTACACGTACGTGAAGCGATGGTCGGTCACCTGAGACATATCGAAGAAGACCTCGCCAAACGAGTCGCCGCAGGTCTGGCAATAGAAAAAATGCCCGCTGCGCCTCTGGCAGCAGCGCCCGTGCAGGAACTAGCACCTTCGCCCGCCTTGCAGATTATCGGTAAGATGAAAGACACGCTCAACGGGCGCGCGATAGGCATCCTGATCTCTGATAATTCGGACGGGGCAGTTATCAATAAAATTAAAAAGGCGGCGACCGATGCGGGTGCTGCTGTGAAAATCATCGCTCCCAAAGTGGGGGGCGCCAAGCTTGCCGATGGCTCCATGCTGGTTGCTGACGGGCAACTGGCTGGTAACCCTTCTGTGTTATTCGACGCAGTTGCCGTAATCCTCTCCGAAGAAGGCGCCCAGGCACTGTCGATGGAAAGCGCCGCGATTGATTTTGTGCGCAACGCTTTCGGTCATCTTAAGGCAATCGCCTTCGACAAAGGCGGCCAAGCGCTTCTGAAAATTGCGAATCTCGGACAAGACGCAGGCGTCGTAGATAGCAACAATCCCGACGCATTTATTGCTGCGGCCAAAACGCGCCAATGGGACCGGGAAAAGTCCGTTCGAACCCTGGCATAAGTTAGAATCTCAAGATGAATATTTAAAATGCAAGGTCTGTGTTTTTGGGTAAAAAGCGAATTAGAACGGTTTGACCTCTTTGTGGTGCTATAGTGTTTGATGCCTCTGCAGTAAAAAATGCAGAGGCTTATAATATTTGAAGATTTAAGCAAATATTTCGTGTGAATACCTATAAAGGGAGGGCCATAATGAAAAGATTCAAAATTGCTCCGGAAATATTTTATGAATATGATGCCATTAATCATTTGGAGAACATTATCCAGGGCGGTAAAGCATTCATCGTTACCGATCAATTGATGATCAAGATCGGGATCGTCGAAAAGATAACCACTATTTTGGACAAAAAAACCGTGCAATATGAAATTTTTTCGGACATTGCCGGTGAGCCCTCATTGGGTATGGTTACGCTGGGACTGAAAAAATTCCTTGACTTTAATGGCAACCTGCTGATTGCATTGGGTGGCGGCTCAGTTATGGATGCCTCAAAAGCAATCATGTATTTTATCCGCCAAATGGGAAATGATCAACAGGGTCATAAAAAAAGCGATCTACCGTTTTTTATTATTATTCCCACTACCAGCGGCACAGGTTCTGAAGTGACTTCCTATACGGTTATCACCGATGAATCACGGAACCTGAAAATCGCCTTGCAGAGCGATGAAAAGTTTGCCGATGTTGCATTGCTGGACTGCAATCTGATCAAGACAGTCCCGCCGCATGTCACGGCAGAAACCGGTATGGATATCCTGACTCACGCCATTGAGGCCTTTGTATCGAATCAAGCTTCCGATTATACCGATGCGTTGGCTCAAATGGCCATTGAAATGGTTTTTTCCCATCTAGCCACCTGCTATCAAAACGGCAGCGATGATCTCAGTAGGGAAAAGATTCATAATGCTTCCTGTATGGCTGGCATGGCTTTTGAAAATTCCTCCGTCGGACTGAATCATAGCATGGCCCATGCATTGGGAGCAAAATTCAAGATTGCCCACGGCAGAGCCAATGCTGTCATCCTCCCTTATGTGATCAGATACAATTCCGGTCTTTATGACGACAGCTGCCATATTGAATTCGCTACGGCCAACAAATATTGCAAGATAACCCGCTTATTGAACCTGCCGACACTGGACTTAAGGGAAGGGGTAACAATGCTTTCCAAGGCAGTTATGTCCCTGAACAACCAACTGGGTATTGCCGTTTACATCCGTGATATGGGAATCGAGTATCAACAATTTGAACAAGCATTGCCTGAAATGTGCTCTGCTGCCATGTCCGATATCTGCACGCAAGGCAATCCCCGTGTTCCCTGCGAAAAGGATATCAACACCATCTTCCGGGCTGCCTATAACGGCCATGGATAACAGGCGGAGCGATCACCACTCTGCTTGGACTGAACCAAATTCATAGAAAGCAATTAAAATGGGAAAGCTCGATAACAGTGATCCTCCTTCCCCCTTGAAAAGCTTTGGTTTACATTTACTCAGCATATAGAAATGGTTCCAGAGTAGGAAGAAGCTTTGCTTTCTATATTTTTGGACTTATATAGTCAGGGGAAAAGTAGGGTAGGCTACATAAACATCGACTATGGTTGAGTTGAGCCTGAAACCGTAAAATAGGTAATCATTACAAGGAATTGGTATTTGCTTTGAATATCAATGACATTTTTTGTCTGAGCGTTGTCGAAAGGAATCGTTATAATTATGAATCCATTATCAATACTGATTGCCGATGATGAAGAATTGACTCTGATGGACTTGAAGGAAATGCTGCAGGGCGAGGGCTACATAGTGTGCGGTGAAGCTCATTCCGGAAAAGAAGCAATTGAAATTGCGAAGAATTTATCTCCGGATTTAGCGATCCTTGATATAAATATGCCGGAGCCTGACGGAATTGAAGTAGCCAAAATGCTCCATTCCATGAATATTCCTGTTTTGCTGCTTACTGCGTACAGCCAACCAAATTATATTAATCGTGCTGAAAAGGTGCATGTTTATGCATATGTGGTGAAACCGTTTACGGAGCGAGAGCTGCTTCCTGCCATAAAGATTGCTTATTCAAGATGGAAGGAAATGCAGCAGGTACGTCAGGAATTAATGGAGACGAAAACTCAACTTGAGAATCAAAAGGTCATTGCCCATGCACGTAATATTATCGCCGCACAACAAAATATCACAGTAAAAGAGGCTCATTATTTATTGATTCAACAAGCAATGGGCTTGCGTATTACACTGGCAGAAAACGCAAGACGTGTTATTGAAGGTGCAGTTAATGCCTGAAGATAAATCACATGTTAAATAGAAAACGGCATATAGTTTTAAAGTATTTGCCCCTAGTTGCATATTGTGACATATCATTATATAATGTGACACAAGTAAAAGAATAGAGGGCAATAACGCCACTACTGTATTGATTGCAGTAATGGCGTTTTTTATTTCCGTATCAGACCCCCATGGCGCGTAGCGCCACCACTGATGGATGAAAAATCTTTTTTCAGGGGCAGAAAGTACAACATTTCTGAATGTTGCACCCTTCGGGTATTACATATGCTCCCTGTGGTCGCAATTAAGGAAATACCCTTCGGGTACTACAGATTTGACCTGAAGGTCAATATTAAGATTGATAGGTAAGAAAACTCAGGCATCCGCAGTCGCCTAAAGGCCCGGCGTAAGCCGATTTTTCTAAATAATACCATGTTCATCTTGGCAGTTAACAGAAGTATTTTAGCAATTACGATGTTCAACCTGCGTATGATGCCACAACTGCTTGAAACAAGGGTTGTGGGCGCGAAACGTACGTAATAAATACAATTTAGAATGGTGGTAGAAATTGGTGGACAAGCCTGAAAAGCAGCGTGTTATACAAGAATCCGTTCCGGGTAAACAAGTGACAATGGCGCATATTATACCTAATCCACAAGGTGGGATTAACGAATGCTTAGGAATACAAACTTTTGGAGCCATCGGAATTATGACAATTACACCAAGTGAAGCAGCAATTATTGCCGCTGATGCGGCTACCAAGACCGGCGATATTAAGATAGGCTTTCTTGACCGTTTTTCCGGGTCACTAATAATTACTGGTGATGTTGCCAGTGTGGATTCTGCAATCCGCGCAGCTGTTATAACGCTGGTGAATATACTTGGCTTTACCTCTACAGAAATAACACGCAGTTAAAATAAATATAGCTTAATGTTGGTGTTTTATAACAGAGATACAACCTATTAAATCAATACTCTACAGCTACCGGGAAAATTCAATATCATTTTAATCTATTTTAAATTGCATTAGAGAGTGGGGGCGATGACAAATGGGAAAAATTCTTTTAATCGGTGGAATTGGTGCGGGAAAAACAACTCTAAAACAAAAACTGACTAATCAAGCAGTAAGTTATCATAAGACACAGATGCTGGACTTCTCAAGTATCTTTGTTGATTGTCCGGGTGAGTATCTAGAAATACCTAGATATTATCATGTTTTGATTGATACTAGTCATCGGGTATCAGAGATCTGGGCATTGCAGGACCCGACTAAATCACGAGCAATTTATCCACCGAATTTTACCAGAACCTTTCGTAAACCGGTAATTGGAATCATTACAAAAATTGATTTGCCCCAGGCAGATATAAAGAGGTCAATAGCCTACCTGGATAATGCTGGGATTAAGGAACGAATCTACCAGGTTTCGGTTATGACCGGAGCAGGGATAGATGGGCTAAAGGCAAGAATGGAGGCATTAAGTAAAGAACGTGATTAGAGAATTATGTGCCCAACATACTAACTTAAACGCAAGCGATGTAGGCATCCTAGAATCAATGGCTACACATCTGTCGGCAATTGCTGCCTTAACTGGAAGCGATATATTCATTGATACACTTACCGTGAATGGTGAGGATTCGGTAGTGCTGGGGTGGGCTCACCCACCGGAAAAATCGCTTTACCATGAAAATGTTGTCGGCAAACTTGCTTCAATAGATAGCGAACCGGCGGTATATAAAACGATTATGTCCGGGGAAACGAGTCGGGATGTGCGTGGCACTACCCAGGAAGGCATACCTGTATCACAGACTGTATCGGCAATTTACAATAAAACGGGACAAATTATCGGTGTTTTAATTATGGAGCAAGATATGACTAAACAGATATGGCAAGAGGAAAGAGTTGCTTTTTTAAGCAAAACTGCGGAGAACTTGGGTGATACCTTAATGCATTTGTCAATGACGGAATCAACCTTTGAGGCATGGCTGGCGAACGGGTTATTCATTATAAATAAGTGCGGTAAAATAATCTATGCTAATAAGCATGCCAAGGAACTTATCAATAGTAAAGGTACAAAAGAAATAATTAAAAACGATATTAGTGTTATCTTTCCGGATTGTACTACTCTGACGCAGTTGTTAGATAAATTAAAAAATCCTATGGAAATATTTCTTAAAGATGAGTGTTACCGGTTTGAGGCGTATCCATTAATTACCGACAGCCAAATCAACGGCTGTGCGATTTCTGTTCAAAATACTACGGATCTGCGAAATAAAGAGCATGAAATAAACATTAAAAGCACAATTATCCGAGAAATTCATCATCGTGTGAAAAACAATTTGCAGAATATTGCTTCAATATTGAGGCTTCAGATGCGCCGCTCTGATTCTGAACTGGTTAAAACAGAGTTTAAAGAGAGTATTAATCGATTGGTTTCGATCGCACTTGTTCACGAACTATATGCTACGCAGACTTGGGACACGATTGATTTAATTGAATTGGTACAGCGTATTCTAAATAATACAATCCAAAATGAATCAATGCCTGGTCATCGGCTTAGCGCTAACGTCGAAGGAGCAAAGGTTAAAGTAGGCAGCAGTCAGGCAATACCATTAAGTTTGGTAATCAACGAACTGATTACTAACAGTTTAAAGCATGGAATTGGGCCACTTGGAGAGGGTGAAATAATAGTTCGTATTACTGAAGACGACTCAACTGTTAAGTTGAGCATATTAAATAGCGGACCTTCCCCAGTAAAGCCTCTTGCTGAAATACCAAAGAATAGTCTGGGATTGCAAATAGTTGAAGCGCTGGCGGTTAGACAACTAGGTGGTACATTTGCATTGGAACAGTGTGGAGACTATACACAAGCAACTGTTTGTCTTCCAAGGAAAAATCTGGAGACTTGAATGTTTCAGTATAGCGTTATATAATTTGACTAGACAAAGGAATAGCAGGCAAAAAAGCCATTGTTGTATTGAGTGCAGCAATGGCTTTTTTATCTTTTAATATTATGGCGGAACTGTTTTCCACCTACCGCCAACTACCTTCCAACCTGTACCCTGGTTATGGGTGCAAAAGGTGCTAAGCACCATTATAAATTAGAATGGTGGTGGAAAATTGGTGATAGACAAGCCAGAAAAACAACGCGTTATCCAAGAATATGTTCCAGGTAAACAAGTAACAATGGCACACATTATTCCTAATCCCCAAGGCGACATTAACGAATGTTTAGGTATACAGACTTCCGGAGCCATAGGCATTATGACGATTACGCCAAGCGAAGCAGCGATTATTGCTGCGGATGCTGCGACCAAGGCCGGTGATGTAGATATTGGCTTTCTGGATCGTTTTTCCGGATCACTAATAATTACCGGTGATGTCGCCAGTGTAGATTCTGCGATTCACGCAGCTGTTATTACACTTGTAAAAATTCTTGGTTTTACTGCAACAGAAATAACCCGCAGCTAAAACTATTTTTAACAATTCCAGGTAGGGTGTTCATGTTTTGACATAGCTTTAATTTAACTGATTCAGTCATATTTAGAGTTTTCGGAAAACGGAATACCGGGCATTAGGGCCCACAGTCATATTCCATGAGGGAGTATGACTGTGGGCCTTTTTATTTAATAACCCAATCCACTATAAACAAACATGCAATTTATGTGAAAGGGGGCTCTGAAGAAAGGCGGATGTTGCTTAAAAATAAACCCAGTTGCAGATTTATAGTATAGGACAGAATAGTGAAGTGAAGGGAGTTTATTCATGTCATCATCAAACAACGATCACTCAAATACAGAACTGACCCGTTCTTTGAAACCACTCCATCTTTGGGCACTTGCCGTGGGTTTAGTAATCTCCGGTAACTATTTCGGTTGGAGCTATGGTTTTGGTGCAGGTGGTCCAATTGGTTTAGCAATAGCTACCGTGCCGGTAATTATCTTTTACGTAACATTTATTTTATGTTACGCCGAATTGGCAACGATGATTCCCCATGCCGGAGGGCCTTCTGCATATGCACGACGTGCATTGGGACCTTTTTGGGGATATATAAATGGGATCAGCTGTCTGGTTGAATTTATGTTTGCGCCGCCAGCTATTGCATTAGCCGTTGGTGCCTACATTCACTTTATGATTCCGGGAGTGCCAACATTAGTTGCAGCGACATTTGCGTTTCTTTTATTCATCTTCATTAATTTTTTGGGAATGAAAACTTCAGCAACCTTTGAGTTAGTATTTACTGTTATTGCTTTAATCGGGCTTTCAATATTCTGGGTTGCTGCAGCACCGCATTTTGAATGGGCCCGGGTGATTCAGGAACCGATTCTGCCGTTTGGCGCGAAAGGAATCATGGCAGCTGTACCATTTGCAATTTGGTTCTACCTGGCAATTGAAGGCGGCGCAATGGCTGCCGAAGAAATGGTTAACCCGCAGAAGGATATCCCCAAAGGTTTCTTGAGCGGGATGCTAACCCTGGTAGTTATGATGTGTTTAACGCTCTTCTTAACAGCCGGTATTGCCGACTGGCATTTAGTAACAGCCGTTGACTTCCCATTACCGATTGCGTTAGCACAAGTATTTGGTGACAAGAGTTTTGTCGTATTGTTAGTCAACTTCATTGGATTGGCTGGCCTAGCTGCTTCATTACACGGGATTATTGTTGGTTATTCACGGCAGACCTTCGCGATGGCCCGGACTGGTTATTTGCCGAAGTTCCTAGCGAAAGTTCACCCGAAATACCACACTCCCTACTGGGCATTGTTAATACCTGGTTTAGTGGGCATCGGTGCTGCCTTAACCGGTTTAACTGCGATGGTTATTACGATTTCAGTTTTTGGCGCAGTTGCGATGTATCTGTTGAGCTTAGTTAGCTTCTTTGTATTACGTGCCAAAGAACCAAATCTGAATCGGCCTTTCAAGGTGAAATGGCATCCTTTTATCCCTGCAGTTAGCATGATCACTGGGCTATTCTGTTTATATAGTGTTGTATTTTATAACCAGACTGCTATTAAATGGGTTATTCTCATTTATGCAGTAGCAATCGGTTGGTATTTAATCGCAGGTCGGAAAAACATTCGTCCGTTTGAAGAAGAGTTTGGTGTACTTGATGAATTAGACTAGCTTAAACAATAAAGCGCCTCCTCCTCCTCGGCTTGAGGAGGAGGGGCAGGTCAGATGATTATAAATAAAGTTGAACATTGGAAGGAGAATGAAAATGGCTTCAAAACATGAGTTAATTGCATTAGGAATGGTTGAAACCAGAGGCGTTGTAGGCGCAGTTGAAGCAGCCGATGCCATGGCTAAAGCCGCCAATGTAACCATGATAGGTAAAGTAAAAGTCGGTGGTGCCTTGGTTACTGTTATGGTTCGCGGCGACGTTGGTGCGGTAAAAGCATCCGTTGACGCAGGCGCAGCCGCAGCGGAAAGAGTTGGTGAACTGGTTAGCTGTCATGTAATCCCGCGTCCGCATCCTGAATTAGAAGCAATATTACCAGCCTTACCGAAATTTGAAGATAAAGGTCCGAAGAATAAACCAGAAACTTCCAAATAGGTGTAGTCATGAATAATATCAATTTAACCAGTGTGGGAATTGATATCGGGACAACCACAACCCAGTTGGTATTATCACAATTGACCCTCACCAATGTGATGCCAGGCAGTCAAGTGCCGAGGATAGAAGTTAGCGATAAGCAGGTTAAATACCGTGGTGAGATTTACTTCACGCCCTTTATTGACCGGCAGCATGTGGATGGCGCAGCATTGAGCAATATTATTGCCAAAGAATACCTTAATGCCGGTGTCAGACAGTCAGATATTGATATCGGTGCCGTCATCATTACTGGTGAAACGGCCAAAAAAGAAAATGCAGCCCAGATCATACATTCTCTAGCTAATTATGCCGGTGATTTCGTTGTCGCAATTGCCGGCCCGGATCTGGAAAGTATTGTAGCCGGAAAAGGTTCTGGAGCAGAAGAGCTCTCCAAACGGATGCATGCCAGGATCGTAAATGTTGACATTGGTGGAGGGACAACCAATATAGTTATCTTTGACAGCGGTAATTTGATTGGTTCAGCTTGTGTAAATGTAGGCGGCAGGTTGTTTGAAGTTGATCCTCAAACCCAACGGATTAGCTATATTGCGCCAGCAGCCCAAAAAGTAGTTGATCATTTAAAGGCAGAGGGAAAGATCTTTGACAATAATTCTGCAAATGGAGAATTAGCAATGTTGCAAGAGGCACTTAGCGTAATGGTAGGATGTGTTGATCGCGTCATTCTTGGGGAAGAATTGACACCCCTTGATCGGGAGTTGGTAATGACGAACAGTCTGCC
>CAZEDT010000085.1:0-13150 GCA_964510795.1 uncultured Syntrophomonas sp. | reverse complement strand
AAAGTACTTATGGAATTTTCTCCTGAAACTATAGGAGGGAAAATCCCTGATGGCAAGTTCTACTACCAAAAATAGTTTAATCACATCCCTGTCGATATTGGCCATGATAATTACCTGGTACCTGCTCGCTCTGTGGTTTGGCAAAGAATATATATTACCAACCCCTGCCCAAACAGCTCTGCAAATGGTGCAAATAATTAGTTCAGGCAGTTTCTGGCCTGTGGTTCTAGCTACAATAGGACGTGGGTTACTAGGTTTCTTAATCTCTCTGGGTTTAGGAATGGTATTGGGCGTAGCCGCTGGCTTTAGTAAGTTGATATTCTGGCTGCTTCAGCCCTGGGTTACCGTGGTCAGGAGTACTCCGGTAATGTCAGTTATCATTCTGGCTATCATTTGGTTACATTCCGATATGGTACCGGTAGTGGTTACAATTCTTATGCTCTTTCCCATTATCTATGGTAATGTGGTGGCCGGGATACGCAATATTAGCTCGGAGCTATTGGAAATGGCTCACATGTACAAGGTTAAGCCTTGGCGTATGGTTTGGGAATTGTACCTGCCTTCTATCCTGCCCTACCTCTTAGCTGGTGCATCGACCGCCATGGGTATTGCCTGGAAGGTTATAATAGCGGCAGAAATACTCAGTCAACCCAGTCGGGCGGTAGGCACCAGCCTTATGATAGCCAAAATAGATTTTAACACAGCTGAGGTCTTTGCCTGGACGGTAGTAGTTATTGTGATAAGTTTTTTCTTCGAGTATATTCTCAAAGCCCTGGAAAGCAGTTTGAATACGTGGGGTTAACAGCATGAGTTTCATTTTAACTAATATAAATAAACATTTTGCCGAACTAGAGGTTTTAAAAAATCTGACCATGAGGGAAGAAGAGAATCGGATTATTTGTATTTTAGGTCCCTCCGGAGCTGGTAAGACTACTCTCTTAAATATTATCTCTGGCGTAATCCCAGCCGACGAGGGAGAAATATCTGGCTTTGTGGGTAAGAACATCAGTTATTTGTTTCAAGAACACCGCCTCTTGCCCTGGAAGACGGTGGAGGACAATATCGATTTTGTTCTAAAAGACAAGCTCAGCCGGGAGGAAAGACGTCTGGCTGTAGCCCGTTATCTGGAAATGGTAGAGCTCATCAAATTCAGGTCCTACTATCCGGACAAACTGAGTGGTGGCATGAAACAGAGGGTAGCTATTGCAAGGGCTTTTGCTTATCCAGCCGATATTCTCTTAATGGATGAGCCCTTCAAGGGCCTGGACCTGCAGCTAAAAACGACTCTGATAGAGGCTTTTATCAAGCTATGGACAGTAGATCGACGCAGTGTTTTTTTCGTTACTCATGATATCCAGGAAGCGTTGCTAATTGGAGAGGAGATTTATGTTTTAACGGATCGGCCCGCAATGGTGAAGGGAAAGGTGAGCAACCATATTCCACATCTAGAACGAACTAAAGAAAACACTGCCTTGCACAACATCGAGCGAGAATTATACCAGCTACTAACCACCAACTAATTGGAGCCGTTGTTAATAAATACCAGAACGAGGGGATTCATCTAGAGTTCCCTCGTTTTTCATATTTAATGCTAAATTGAAGCGCCAATAGTTGTGTATACAATTGGAGAATATTGAAAAAGCATAAACGTTTACTATATTTCATTGTATAATAAAATGTAATATATATACAAAAGAGTAAAAAACTGAATTAAAGGAGGGGATAGGGGTATGTCGAAGGATTATTTGGCAATGTACAAGGAGAAATTGCGTACTGCAGAAGAAGCTGTAAAAATCGTAAAATCGGGGGACTGGATAGACTATGCGATGTTTAATGGCAAACCAATTCTTTTAGATCGTGCACTGGCAGCCCGCAAGAGTGAACTAAGCAATATTAACATTATGGCTGCGGTAACGGTTCCTCCGGTACCAGAAGTTGTTCTGCGTGATCCCAAAGGCGAAGTTTTTACCTATAATGATCAGCATTTCAGTGTACTGAGCCGAATGATGCAGGAGCAATGTGGGGGAGTATTCTATCAGCCTACCCAGTATGGTGAATCCAATGACAATCTAATAAATGGACGAGAAGATTCAGTTAAGCTCGGCACCCCTTCGCGCAATCATTTCATGGTTCAAGTTGCCCCCATGGATAAAGAAGGCTATTTCAACTGGGGACTTCATAATTCCTGCTGCTATTTACAGGCTACCAAGGCTGATAATTGTACAGTCGAAGTTAATGAAAATGTACCCTATGCTCTGGGAGGCAGTATGGAGAGGATCCATATTTCTCAGGTTACTTATGTGGTTGAAGGCGAGAACCAGGCTTTAGCAGAATTGCCGGTGATAGAACCCAGTGAAACGGATAGTAAAATTGCTGCTAATCTATTGGAATACTTGCAAGATGGCCAATGTATCCAACTTGGAATAGGAGCTATGCCGAACATATTGGGTAAAATGATCTGCGAAACTGATCTAAAAGATCTGGGCGGTTGGACGGAAATGCTGGTAGATGCATACCGGGATATGTGGGAAGCCGGGAAAATGACAGGTGTCAAGAAAAGTATTGATCCCGGAAAGATTAACTATACCTTCGCTTTGGGCGGGAAACCGCTTTATGATTGGATGGATCATAATCCTGCCATTGCCTCTTGTAGTGTTGGGCATGTTAACCACCCGGTACGTCTGGCTCAGTTGGACAACTTGGTCTCCATTAACCAGGCTCTGCAAATAGATCTATATGGGCAGGTTAATGCTGAGAGTTCTGGATTTAAGCAGATTTCCGGTAATGGAGGTATGTCTGATTTCGTACTGGGGGCCTTTTGGTCCAAGGGTGGACGCAGCTTCATTTGTTTGCCTTCGACCCATACCCAAAAGGATGGTACTGTGATATCCCGTATCGTACCGAATTTCGAAACGGGCTCTATTACCACTGTTAGTCGCCAGATGGTCAATTTTGTCGTTACTGAATTTGGTTGTGTATCTTTGAAAACCACACCTACCTGGTATCGAGCGGAAAAGCTGATTTCTATTGCCCATCCGGATTTTAGAGATGAGCTTATTAAAGAAGCTGAGGCAAGAAAGATATGGCGGCGCACTAATAAAATCGACTAGGTAGTTTTTCTCTAGCTGGCTGGCTAATGATAGGTATTGGCTGAGTTTTTAAAAAATGAGCTTTACAAATAACTCTCCCGGTGAAGTAGTTCAACGGGAGAGTTTTTCTTGCCGTATCAGAAAATATAACATTTCTGAATGTTGATAGATAAGAAAACTCAGGCAGCCGACGTCCAAGGATGGACTAGTGTCGCGGTGCCAAGGATGGCAAGGAGCGACCACCGTCGCCTAAAGGCTCGGCGTACGCCGAGTTTTCTTATGTTGAAACTGTCTTCGCTTTACTTGGGCTTATAGCGAGAATCATACCACCAAAGACCAGAACAGAACCAAAAAGCTGCCAGAGAGTTAGAGTTTCACCAAGAACTATAAAGGCTAAGAGAATGCTTAAAGGGGGTTCGGCGGTACTTATCAAAGTAGCGCGGGATGCACCAATCTCCTGTACGCCTTTAAGAAAGAACAGCACAGCCAGCAAGGTATTGGCAACTGCCATAGTTAATCCGATAAGAACCTGCTTCCAGCTTAAGTGGTATAGGAATACCAGATCATGATTAGAGAAAAACGCAATAATTATAAGTGCCACCAGGGAGAGGGTAGCGGTTATGGATATTGGATCGGCATTAGCTACCGTTTTTTGTCCAATTAAACCAAAAAATGCATAACAAACACAGCCGCACAGAACAAGAATAACCCCAGTCAAGGAAATCCCGCCTATTTCTCTCCCAATACCCGAAATCAAGAATATTCCACCTAAAGCTAATGACAAAGCACATATAAGTCGTGGTGCCAGTTTTTCTTTGTAAATTGGAACTGCCAGGCAAGCCACTATGACTGGGTAAGTAAAGAATATTACGCTAGCTATACCTGCAGCCAGATATTTTAAACTGTAAAAATAGAAAAGACTGCCCAGAGTGAAAAAGATACCTTGAGTTATTACTAAAGGACTCAAGGTTAAGACCTTTTTATTTTTAATCAGTTTAATATAGACGGACAATAGCAGGAGGGAAAACAAATACCTTAACAAGAGGATAGCGCTGGGTGTAAGTCCGGTCTGAAAGGCTAGTTTGCCAAGGATTGGCAGCGTTGCGTACATAAAAGCAGAAAAGAAAATAAACAGTGAACCTTTTATTTCATGTGATTTATTAATTATTACCATATTAAAAACGCTCCTTAATTATACCTATTCCAGTATAGGTAAACCATTGGAGAAGTCAACATTACATTATTAGATATTGAATATACGAAAAACAAAAAAAGGTTGAGCTCTGGAAACTCTGGAAGAATGTTTACAGCATCTAATGTATGCATTTTTAAACGAACAGGTAATCCTAAGAACAAATGAAAAGAAACTGATAGGTTAAAAGGAGGATGAAATTATGCAAATGGTAATGATTGAGGATTTATGTATGACGGCTGATAATTTTGCAGGTGCCGAAGCCGTATTTAAGGAGGAAAATAGTCAATATCGGGCTGAGTTGAGAATTTATCTTCAAGGTAATGATTGTTTAGCTGTCCATGTTGGAAGACATGATCGCAGTATATTAACTAGTAAGTTAGAGGATTATCTGTTTACCCATAAGATAGAAATTCGTAAACAAATTAGTGCTGAAGTTCCTCGTTTAAGAAAGGAATATAAGCAGATGCTAATAGATAGCCATGCAGACATTAACTGGTCAGCTATAAATAACGCCAACTAGATTAGAATAATACCCAGATCGATGTACAGCATAGCTGATAACCGGGTTAAAGGTTTTCTATCTAACTATATTAAGGAAAGAACGATTCCTGCCAGCAACCCGGTTATCAGTGCTAAACCAAAAATCTTAATAGGAAACTTACTTTCCTGCAGACAGATCTTAAGCTGGTCTCCCCTCAGATTAGCCCCAAGCCACTTTATATTTTGATTATTGTCTAGATAACCCTTGTCCTCATTATTCCGGTTAGAAAATAATGGCATGTCCCATCCCTCACTTATTTTTTCCCCTTTGTATTTTCTTCAATCGTTTAATACACCAGATGTCGATAACGATGCATATAAGATAAATAACCCAAAAGATTGGCCGAATAAACCAATTCCAGACTGAGCCTGTTAGAATTGACAATACAATGATCAAAGTTAATAAAATAGCTATTACTTTCAATTTGCGTTCCATGCTATACCTCGAAATTAGTAGATTACAAACAAATCTGTTTGTTAATGTTTAAGAGCATTTAATTAGACTTCTAAGTATTTATCTTATTAGGTATATTTTAACACTTATCATTGCCCAGCCCAACTATTGCATTGAGTTTCTTTTCATGATATAGTTTGAAACCTGTAAGTAAAAAACGCTATTTTGGCCATAGCTAGAGGATTGTGATTCAAATAAAGAAAAATCACTGTTTTTTCCGGCTGGGTTCACATATAATTTAAGTATAATGAGTACAATGAATTGTGGCTCGGAGAGTCATGATATCTGTCAGCTATCACCTGGGAAAGATACTGTTCATTTTTGTTGCAAATAGATGCGGAGGTGATGTTATGAAAAATAAATGGGGTAAAGGAGATCCGGTCAATCTATCAGACCTGCTGAAGATAACTCCGGTGGCCAACGAGATTCTCCACCTTAGCGAAGAGCTAAATATGAGCATTACGGATGTAATGTGGATAGTAGCGCAGATATTGGAAAATAGTGAAGAGCTTGAAAACTCATCTATTTTTCAACTAGCTGATGAGGAGATTGTTCCTCTAGATGATGAGTGGGATGAAATGGACCTGGAAAATCTAGAAGAAGAATTAGAACAGTCTGCTTACCTGGTAAGTGTAAAAATAAATGGAACTGGCAGATTTCCCGAAATAGGCTTTAAGGCTGGCATTAACGATAAAGAGGACATGAACTACTTTTTTGACATGATAGTAGAAATGCTTGATCGCCTTGATAGTTAATAGGTTAGTTAAAAACCCGGGAATACCCGGGTTTTACTATGAGGACAAATAGGAGGGACTCATATGATAATTGAACTGGACAAGCATATCAAGGTAATCAGACCTGAGGGTAAAGCTATCTTCCCGTACAGCAATTCAGTTTATATTGATGATGAGGTTAAGACTCTGCTTGATGCCGGTGCTGGAGGCAGGGCCTATGCTGATCTGCCGAGGGAAGAGATAAAATTACTGCTGCTAAGTCATTATCATTTTGATCATACCAATGGGATAAGCTTCTTTAATAACGCAAGAAAAATGGCGGGTCAGGAGGAAGCCTGGGCATATACAGATGAAAATGAGTACTTGCTTTCTTCCGGCTATCAACACTGGGAAGAATTAGTGGGCAGCAAAAAAGAGGGGGGCTGGTCAGGTGCTAATAAAATGCCTGATGATGTGCCGGTTAGACCTGGATTTCGATTCCTGGCTATGGATGGATACTTCCAGGACGGCGAAGAATTTCGGGTAGGGGATACCCGTTTTACTGCTATTCATACCCCGGGCCATTCCCCGGGTCACTATGCCTTTTACTTTCCAGACAAGAAAATCCTCTTCTCAGCCGACCTGGATATTTCTCCACGAGGGCCATGGTATGGCGACGAATATTCGGATTTTGATCAGCTTGTAAAATCAATCGATAAGATGATAGCACTGCAGCCGGAAATATTGGTTACTTCCCATAGAAAAATATTTTATGGGCAGATAGGGCAATTATTGCAGGAATACATAAATATAAGCTTGGAGAAGGAATTAAGAATCCTGGATTTTTTGGGATCAGCTCGTAGTTTGGATGATATAGCCAAACAGGAAATGGCTGCCGAAACCCTGCCCAAAACCCCCCACATTATATTTTGGGCCAAGATGATGATCCTAAAGCATCTGCAGCGACTTATTATGCTGGGTAAGGTTGAGGATTTGGGGGATTACCTCTATAAGAGAATTTAATTAGAGGAAGCAATGCTGGAGGAGGTTTGGTCATGAAAATGCGCCGGTATATTTATTTAATTGTGTTTGTTATGGTAGGCTTTATGATTTATCAATACGGTGATGGTAAAACCATTGCCCCCCCTCAGAGTATCAGTAAACAGGATGTCATGAAGGATTTTGCTGATCTTAAGGGTAATAAGGATATTCCTTCTGCTACTCTCGGGGGTAATTATTTTGCCACCGAAGTATTCTTTCCGGATGATTACGTAGGCGAGCAGGGTGATGAATTCTATGTAAGCATGGAAGATGGACATGTAATGCTTACCCAGAAATATATCATCGAGGTGATTGGTGCGAGTAAGGATAAAAGCGGTAAATTGCTATATAAACTAAAGGACAACTGGGAAAACTTCAGGCCTCCGGCGGGAAAATATGAGAGCTACAAATACGACGGGAAAACCTGGACAAAAGCGGCGGCATCTGAACAATAAGCTATGACAATCTAATCTCTGGGTGATAAATTTTGGATTATTTCAACCAGCGGTGAATATCTTAACAAGGCGGTTGCCAGCTCAATAGTACCCAATATTCCGCAGATTGTAGCTGGCCAGCCACTGACCATGCCGCTGCCTGACAGTAGAAAAAAACATAAGGCAAAAATTGCCCGGGCCCATACCCCATCAATGCTAAGCATTTGATCCTCCTTGCAATTAATGAACTAAGTTTTATTAATGCGTTTTTTTGCTTAGCAATAGTATCCTGAATATTGGTTTATACTATGTATGAATAAACTACAATTACTTTGGAAGCCAAGATTATGCTTGCCAAACTTTGCAAACGGGCTTATAATATATTAAGATGGCGGAGAAGTTAACTTGTTATGCAAAACCACTTGCTGTCTGTCATAGAAGCTTGTACTAAATAGTCAAAGGGCTTTATATTAGAAAGTTAGGAGGGGAGAAAAAGTGGATAAGACATTAATTGATGAGATATTAAGAGATATCGGTCTCGAACATATCGACGAAGACGAAAGCGACCAACAATAAATCAGAGCCATTTAAGCGGGAACTTAAATGGCTCCTTTGTTTTTTCTGCTTAGTTTTAGTATCCTTACTTCATTTTGGCTAGCTCGGAAACGGTAACAAACTCATAGCCCTGGGACTTCAAGTCTTTAATTATTCCTGGCAGGGCTTCAACCGTTTGTTTGCAGGTATCGCTGGCATGCATTAGAATAATGGCTCCGGGATGAACCTTCTTGCTCACCCGTTCACTTATCGTTGCTACCCCTGGATTCATCCAGTCAAGAGAATCCACGCTCCACTGTATTACTTCATAATTACATTCATGGGCTCCCTCAATTACCTGGTCATTATAATCGCCGTTAGGAGTGCGAATCAGCTTGGCATCTTCATCAGTTACTTCCTTTATGTTGGCATGGGCTTTCATTATCTCCTCTTTTATCTCAGTTTTACTAAGGTTGCTAAGATTAATATGTCTATAGCCGTGACTGGCGATCTCATGACCATCGGCTTTAATTCGTTTGGGAATCTCAGGGTATTGTTTTACCCAGGGACCTGATAGAAAAAAGGTGGATTTTACATTGTTTTGTTTTAGAATCTCAATTACCGGTGCCGGGGTTTTATTACCCCAACTGATATCGAAGGTGAGGGCTACTACTTTTTTGTCAGTTTTGACTTCATATATAGGTTTTAGCTTATGGTAAGCCTGTACGTACACCACACTGCTGGTCAGAAGCACGACCGCTAACACAGCAATCATAGCTAATTTGGTCCGGGGCTTGAGCTGGTAGAAACCAAATATTCTAGGCATAATTACCAATCCTTTCATTAGTTATTTTTTACATTTTATTTTGGGCAAATTAGCTTTATACATCATTTTTCTAATTTAATCAACTCACTCATAGTAACGAAGCGATAGCCTTGTTTACTTAATTCTTGCAGCAAAAGTTCCACGGCTCGGGCTGTCTCCATACTGTTAGCGCACCCATCGTGCAGTATAATGACCTGACCAGGAGCAATGTGCTTACATATATGCTGGGAGATGTATTGTGAACTGTTACCGTTCCGCCAGTCCTTGCTATCTGTTTCCCAACTCCAGTAAGCTACTACCACCTTTTCTTCCTGGCATATTCCAATAAGTTCATTGGAAAGGTAACCTCCCGGGGGGCGAAATAGAATGGGCCTTTGGGCAGTGAGCTTAAAAATAATATCATTGGTGTGTCTTATTTCACCGCGTATAGTATCACCGCTCATATGATTAAAGTCCTTATGACTATAGCTGTGGTTGCCAACTTCATGACCGCCTCCAACTATCTTAGCTAGTAATTTTGGATGCGCCTCAGCCTTATTGCCCATCACAAAAAAAGTAGCCTTCGCATGATGCTTGGCCAGACTTTGAAGAACGGCGTCAGTTCTGCCCGGATCAGGCCCGTCATCAAAGGTGAGCGCCACTACCTTATCGAAGGTTTTCACTCGGGTGATAATTAGTTTGTTTTTGACCCAGAAATCCATATTAGAATGCACAGCATAGCTATAAAAGCCTACAAACAAAGCAATCAGAAATATACTGCTAAACATAAAGGCAGCTGTTTTCCTGCTCGCAGTAACCAAATAACTCGCCTCCTCAAATACAATGTATTATGCATAGTGTTAAAGTATACGAATGTAATTGAATCAGAGCGAAGTGATAGGCTCTCGGCAAGCCAATATTATGATAGCTCGTAACCATTCGGAAGTTGTTTCTCAGAAGTGGTAAGATTGGATGTTTAAATATGTACGTATTTTATCTGCATCTTTAGTTCCCGCGTATAAAGTCTGTTTATATCGGGTTCGGGTCTTGATTTTATGGTTAGATCATTATATAATCATTAATACCGACATGGGCCGTTAACTCAGCGGGAGAGTGCTTCCCTGACGCGGAAGAAGTCATAGGTTCGAATCCTATACGGCCCACCATATTTAGCCTATATAAGTCCTGAGATATCAGGACTTTTTTTATTTTCTGATCAAAGCGAAGGACTGTTTTTTTGATCAAAAAGTATATCCGTGTTTTTGTGAGGGTAGAACCACAATGCGTATATTTACCATATAAAAAACGTCATTCGTTTTAACAAAGATCTCCAAGCTTGGTTCAAAACCATCTACACCTAAAACGATAATCTTTTCGCTTAGTGCCTTTCTTTCCAAATGTTTTCACTCCTTCTTAATTGATGTATTCAGTTTAATGAAATAGGAGTCATGATTCGTTGGTGCGAACTAATTATTTGGCAGATATTTAGTTGTTTCATTAAGTAGTAATACGAAATTCTTATTACAGCGATAAGAATATGCGATTTTACAAAGCAGCCTCATTTTTCTTAAACTGAAACAAAGGAAGTTTGTGTGAAATATTTCATTAATTAAATGGGAGGTAGAGAAAAGTGATAGTGGGGCTTTCAATTTATCTTGCAATGTTATTATTCATTGGTTTATCAGCCTACACAGCCGTTAATTACGCACGTATGCCACTGCATGGCAGGATGGAGCTATACCCGGTGCCTTTGGAAAAGGGAAGGCATACCTATGGGGGTTCCTACATGGAAGAGCCGGAATGGTGGCGGAAACCGCGTCAGATTTCCAAAGTCTCAGAGATTATCGATATGCTTAAGGAAATGCTATTTATCAAAAAGCTTTTCAATAATCAAAGATCATTGTGGTGGATTTCCTATTCATTTCATTTGGGTATATATTTTTTGATGGCTTGGACAGTTTTATTGATAGCTGGAGCATTGACGAATTTCGCTGGTGCATCGGTAAACGCACATGCTTCTTTATGGACGGCACTTCTATATTATTTAACCATATTGACCGGGGTAGTTGGTTTCATCATAACTACACTCGGAGTAGCTCTTCTTTTACTTCGCAGAATTTTCGATCCGGTACTCAAAAAGTATACAACTCCGCAGGAATATTTTAACTTAATCCTGCTTCTGGCTGCTTTAGTCAGCGGAATCGTTGTATGGAGCCCGGACTTGACTTTTGCCACTGCCCGCCAGATAACCGCAGATGCCATAACACTATCGGTTGTACCGAATACGGCTTTGTTTATTCATCTGATTTTATGGGAAGTAATGTTTATTTATATCCCCATAAGCAAGATGGGTCATTATGTCGGGAAATACTTTACGTTCCACAAGATCCTTTGGGAGAACGAACCAAATATTAAAGGCAGTCATATGGAGACTCGAGTAAAAACTGCGTTGGGCAACCGGGCGACAACTACCTGGGCAGCGCCCCATATGCAGCCTCAATCAACGCCAAATCAAGAATCATAAGGCGAAAGGAGAAAAAATGGTGAATCAAAAAGATTTAAGACCAAAAGATTTAGGTAAACAGTGTGAACAGTTAATTCAGTTAAATGACTTAATGCCATTAAGCTTCCCTTATGACCAGCCGGGCATGGAACCTGATTTTCCTAGTGTTAAAACTGAATGGAAAGAGAAGTATTGTACTTCTTTAGATGGCTGTGTGGCCATCGATACAATGCAGCGCCCTAAGACAGAAAGTGAAGAAATAGAATTTGTTCAGAAATTCTTAAATGGGTTGGAAAAGATTTTTTCAGATGCGAACAATGGGGTTTTACAACCTTTGAAATTAGCCTTTGAGTACTGCGCAAAGTGCAATACTTGCTCCGCTGCCTGCCACATTTACAAGGCTTCAGGTGATAATGAGTTATACAGGCCGATTTTCCGGGCAGACGTTTTGAGAAAAATCTACAACAACTATTTTACTACCGGTGGGAAATTGCATAAGAAGTTTATCGGAGGAGATATTGACGTAAATTGGGAAACAGTGGCCAGACTGGGCGAACTGGCTTATCGTTGTAATTTGTGCAGACGTTGTGCCCAAACCTGTCCTCTGGGTTTGGATAATTCCCTGTTTGCTAAAGAAATACGCAAGATATTTAGCCAGGAAATGGGGCTTGCGCCAACACCTTTGCATGACAAAGGAACCATGCTGCAGCTTAAAACAGGTTCTTCTACAGGGATTGGCAAGGCCGCTTTTGTGGACATGGTGGAATTCCTGGAAGAGGATATCGAAGATCGGATTGGGCGTAAGATAAAGATTCCGATTGATAAAAAGGGCGCGGACATCCTGTTGGTTCATAATGCCGGAGAGTTTATTGCCTGGCCGGAAAATCCGGCAGCCTTTGCTATTCTGTTCGAGGAAGCGGGAGTTGATTGGACTCTTAGCAGTGACATGATAGGTTATGACAGTGTTAACTATGGGATTTGGTATGACGATGCCCAGGCCAAGAAAGTTGCCTTGCAACAAATGCAGGCTGCTAAGGAACTTGGGGTAAAAAGGATTGTCATCGGCGAGTGCGGTCATGCCCATAAATCAGCCGGGATTGTAGCCGACCGCTTCTCTTATGGAGAAGATAAAGTACCTGTAGAAAGCTTTTTGCCGATTATGTGGGATCTGGTGAGAACGAAAAGGCTAAGATTTGATTCCAGTAAAAACAATTTCCCCGTAACGTTGCATGACCCTTGTAATATGGTCAGGCAAATGGGGATTGTTCAACCGCAAAGGGATATTTTGAAGCAAATATCTCCTCAATTCAGGGAAATGACACCGCACGGGGTAGATAACTATTGCTGCGGTGGAGGCAGCGGGTTTGCAATTATGCACAGCCCTAATTTTGCTCAGTTCCGGGATAAATTGAGCGCCCGCATGAAATTTGATCAGATTCTGAGGGCATTTCCCGAAAGTATTGCTGATAGTTCGATTCCAAAGTATGTTTGTGCACCATGCTCCAACTGTAAGGGAAGCATACGGGAGATTTTGAAGTATTACCAGGCAACTGATAAGTTTAATGTACAGTATGGAGGCTTGGTTGAGCTGATGGTAAATGCGCTTGTCAGTGTAGATAAACCATATCTGGAGTTTCTTGATGAGTAGCAATATATAGTTCAGAACACCGTCATCAAGCTGACAGGTGATGACGGAAGTGAATATCAATACGTGAGAAAAGGCCGCGATGGAGGCGTACTATAGTGCGCTGATTGAGCGGACTTTTTCACCGTATCAGAGAGTATAGCATTTCTGAATGTTGCACCCTTCGGGTATTACATATGCTCCCTGTGGTCGCAATT
>CAZEDT010000084.1:0-13302 GCA_964510795.1 uncultured Syntrophomonas sp. | reverse complement strand
TTACAGGCATATTGGGTTTTCAAAGATCAGGGTAATTTATTTTCGTACTAAACATAATGAATAAGTGTCCAGTGAGATGATTGAAAAGGAGGGAGAAATCCCTCCTTTTTGGTACTATCAGAAAGTATAACTTTTTAAGGTGGATAGCATAAGTGCAACCTGACTTCCACCGTCGCCTAAGGCTCGGCGCAAGCCGAGTTTTCCTATTTGAACAGTTTTGCATATAGCCATATTCTCTCTCCTTGATATAGAAACGTTAACCTGTCTATACAGTATAAGATTACCAAAAGCATTCCAAATGGCTATACAAAAAAAGAAATACATTGGATTTAATTCGAAATATGCGAATGCAGCTATCTTCCTGAAACGGAAACTAGATTGTTAATTAACTGTATTAGTGCCGATTTTGTCAATATTAAACTTTCTGATATGCGATATAGCAGAATAATAGTAAAGTAATTTATTGATGCACTTTGGTAAATATAGAGGGTTAAAAGTGGCTTAGTAACTGGAATAATCACATTATTTTAACGTATAGGTACATATTAATTCCCAAATACATAATAAGGGTTTACACAACTCTAAGGTAGTTATGTCATTTGTAATCCCTTTTAAAGATCATCAAACAATATGCCAAAATATCGAAATAAAAGACATAATACTGCGAATTATGCCATTAATATTTTTTGTAGCTGGTATATATAATTAATTTACGTAGTAAATGAAGAGGCATACTGTTAAAATGAATATTACTAAAATAATTAATATAATTTAGGGGGATTATTATGAGCAACATGTTTATGGAGAATGCACGGCTGATTATACCGGTGATAGCGGAAGGTTATGAACGGGTAGCTATTGCGGTGGCAGACAATGAGAAAACTTACACCAAATATGAAAAGGAGTTTTCTGTCCCCATAATAGTGGAAGGTAAAGAACTTAACAAAGACGCTCCGGGATATCAATGCCAACACCAGAAAAAAACAATTATCTCTGAGTTACCTGAGAGTGTTTTTGGAGTAGCTATGCGAACGGTATTTATACCACTATATGATGACGCTGATCCCTCTACAGTGCTCGGCTGTATCGGTATAGCAACTCCACGAGATGAAGCCTATAAACTAAGATCGATCTCCCAAATAGTTGCCAGGGGCACTATGGAGATGGCGGGAGCAATTGAGCAAACTGCTGCGGCGGCCGCCAGTATTAATAAAGGAGAAACCGAATTAGCTCAGGAAATAGCAGCTATTCGTAAGGCCTCCAGCCAAATTACCGAAGTTCTTGGTTTTATAAAAAACATTGCTGATCAAACCAAGATGCTAGGTTTAAATGCAGCTATAGAAGCAGCTAGAGCGGGTGAAGCGGGACGTGGTTTTGGAGTAGTAGCCGAAGAAATCCGTAAGTTATCTGATCAGTCCAAGAATACTGCCAATGAGATAGAATACTTCACAAGAGAAATCCTAAGTAAAGTTGAAGTGGCAGAAAAAAGATCCTTGGACACTCTTAAGGCGAGTGAGGTTCAAGCTAAAACCACAGAAGAAATATCGGCTGGTTTACAGGAACTTGCCGGTTCAGCTGAGGAATTGGACATTATAGCAAAGAAAATCTAAAATATAAGTCTGCTAATTGTTTTAAATCAGGTTTGAAAGAATCATATATGGGCAAGATTTTAATAAAATCTTGAATGAGAGGTAAGTTACATATGTTTATTGATTCTACTTCAAACTCGGTAGATAAATCCCTCGTAAATATTATAGATGCAGTAGCTGCCAATATTGTTTTAAGCTTAAATGAAGTTCAAACATGCAGTGAATTAGCTAATCTTCTAGATCATCCTGATGAGGAAGTAAGGACAGAAGCTTATCTAATTTATGAGGGGATTAACCAGTTAAAACTCCAGTTGGGAAAGATATAGTAAATAGCTTTGGCTGTGCTGATAAAAGCTTATTGTATTGTAACTTAATGCGTTTTAACCATCTGGTTTCTACGGTTGACACCCATTAAAAGCTCTGCTAATATCAAGGTACACGGACATAAATATTATAAACACGAAAGTGTGTCTAGGGTTCCGTACGCTTACAGCGTGGACAGGTCCAAGTGACACAGGTGCTAAGGCACTACACCGTATAGGGATAAAAGCCCAGGCGGACAGGTTTCGGTTACGAAGCCTTTCCGCTTGGGCTTTTACAATTGTGAAATGCTAATAATTGTTAGCAATTATTAAAGAGGAGCGTGAAGATGAATGCCCCGAGTTGGGATAATAATGGGAAGCGATTCAGATCTGGCCATTATGAAGGAAGCCTGCGACATATTGGATGAATTTCAGCTTGATTACGATGTAACGGTTTGTTCAGCCCATCGTCTACCCCATGAGACGGCCGAATATGCATCTGGTGCTGAAGGACGAGGATTAGATGTCATTATTGCGGGAGCGGGTGGAGCCGCCCACCTGCCTGGAGTTATAGCCGCTTTTACAATTTTGCCGGTCATTGGAGTTCCCATCAAGACCAGTACCCTTTCCGGCCTGGATTCGTTATATTCCATAGTCCAAATGCCGAAAGGAATTCCGGTGGCTACGGTGGCTATTAACGGAAGTGCTAATGCCGCTCTCCTGGCATTAGAAATGATTGCCCTGAAGGATGCGGATATAAAAAACAAACTGATTCAGTATCGCCAAAAAATGAGCGCCGATGTTTTACAAAAAGATCAGCGACTAAAAGAGCTAGGGCATAGTGAATACTTAAAACAAAAGGAGGCAAAGAAATAAATGATTGAAAGGTACACGCTGCCTGCCATGGGGGCCATCTGGTCCGAAGAGAGTAAGCTTAACAACTGGCTGAAGATAGAAGTTGCTGCCTGCGAGGCTTGGGCTAATCTAGGTAAAATACCTGCCAGTTCCGTAGAAGTAATCAAGGACAAGGCACAATTTGATATAAACCGCATCAGTGAAATAGAAGCCGAAGTCAGGCATGATGTAATCGCCTTCCTGACTAATGTGGGCGAATACGTCGGGGATGATTCCAAGTATATTCATCTGGGTCTGACCTCCTCCGATATTTTAGATACCGGCATTGCCATGCAAATGAGGGATTCAGCAGATATTATTCTGAGTAAACTGGAGAATCTCAAGGCAATTATCAAGGAAAAAGCGCTTCGCTACAAATACACCCTCTGTATTGGACGTACCCATGGGGTTCATGGCGAACCAACTACCTTTGGTCTAAAAATGGCCTTATGGTATACCGAAATGGAAAGAAACATTGAACGTGTCCTGCAGGCCCGGGAAATCATAGCTTATGGGGCTATTTCCGGTGCGGTGGGTAATTTTGCCCTGCTCGATCCGCGGGTTGAAGAATTTGTTTGCACTAAATTGGAGCTTAAACCCTGTCAGGTATCAACCCAAATTATCCAACGGGACCGCCATGCTGATTTCATGACCAATCTGGCCGTGGTGGCCAGCTCGCTGGAAAAGATGGCGACCGAAATACGCAACTTGCAAAGGACTGATATTCTGGAAGCGGAAGAACCCTTCAAAGCCGGCCAAAAGGGTTCCTCGGCTATGCCTCATAAACGCAATCCCATGATGAGCGAAAGAGTAGCTGGTTTGTCCCGTGTTGTCAGAGGTAATGCCATGGCTGCCCTGGAAAATGTAGCCCTTTGGCATGAAAGAGACCTGACCCATTCCTCAGTTGAACGGGTTATTATACCGGATAGTTGTATACTGCTCGATTACATGCTGGAAAAGTTTATAGGGGTAATGGATGGGCTGGTAGTATATGAGGAAAACATGGCCAAAAATATTGATACCACTCTCGGGCTGGTTTTTTCCCAGCAACTCTTATTAGCTCTGGTGGGCAAGGGGATTTTGAGAGAGCAAGCCTACAGTATGGTACAGCAAAATGCTATGCGCAGTTGGCAGGAGAAAGTTCCATTTAAGGAGCTGGTACTGAATAGTAAAGATATAATGGATTTGCTTAGTGCAGAAGAAATTGAAAACATATTTGACTACGGGATATACACTGCTAATGTTGACTATATATTCGCGCGTTGCGGCTTAAACTAAAGACGAAAATTTTAAGAGGAGGGAATCGGTATGAAACAGGGAGAATTTCTTTATGAAGGTAAAGCCAAACAGATTTTCGCCACTGACGATGATAAAGTAGTTTTGATGAAATACAAAGATGATGCTACCGCTTTTGACGGACAGAAAAAAGGAACCATCTTAAACAAGGGTATTGTGAACAATCGGGTGTCCAATCTACTCTTTAAGCTTTTAGAAAAAGAGGGGATCGAAACCCACCTGCTCGAGCAGCTGGATGAGCGTAATGTGTTGGTTAAAAAATTAGCCATTATCCCGGTAGAAGTGGTAGTTAGAAACGTGATTGCCGGCAGCTTAAGTAAGCGCATCGGCCAAGAGGAAGGTATCGAACTTGCGGATACCATTATCGAACTGTACTACAAGGATGATGATCTGCACGATCCAATGATCAATGAATACCATGCTCGGGTAATGGGCTGGGCTACCCCCGAGCAACTGCAGGAAATGGATCGCCAGGCGAACAAAATCAATCAAATACTTAAGCATTTCTATGACAGCATCGGTATCATCCTGGTCGATTTCAAACTGGAATTCGGGCTGTACGAAGGCCGGGTTATTCTGGGTGACGAAATTTCACCTGATACCTGCCGCCTGTGGGATAAAATAAGCCTGGAGAAATTGGACAAAGACCGTTTCCGCCGCGACATGGGCAAGGAAGAAGAGGCCTATCAGGAAGTGGTTCGCAGAATCGAAGCTGCCCTGGTTTAGAGCGATGATCAAGTAATCATCAGTTTGGCAGTCCAACAAGCCCGGATAATCTGGGAGGAGGCTATTAATTGTTATATGAAATAGACGAAAACCTTTTTGAGACAGATAGCAAGTGGCGTGATGAATGTGGTGTCTTTGGGATATTTATGAATAATCCCCCCCAAGAAAACGATGCCGCCCGGGCTGCGTTTTATGGCTTATATGCCCTGCAGCACCGCGGTCAGGAGAGCGCCGGGATTGCAGTTTCCAATGGGCATAATATACAGCTGCATAAAGGAATGGGTCTGGTTGCGGATGTAGTTAACCCACAGCACATTGAGCAATTGAACGGTAATATTGCTATCGGTCATGTTCGCTATTCAACCACCGGAGGCAGTGCCCTCGTGAATGCTCAGCCGCTGGTCTTTCATTATCTAAATGGTATGGTGGCACTGGCTCATAATGGTAACCTGACTAATACCGTGGAGCTAAGAAAGCGGTTGGCCACGTACGGATCAGTATTTCAAACTACCACCGATACAGAAGTAATAGCTAATCTCCTGGCTCGCTATTCTCAGGATAAAATGGAGGACGCCCTGGCAAAATGCATGATTGATATTAAAGGCGCCTTTGCCTTGGTCATTATGACTGAGGATCGTTTGGTGGGTGTTCGCGATCAGATGGGCATACGCCCTCTGTGCTTGGGCGACCTGAATGGAGATTATATTTTGGCTTCAGAATCGGCTGCCCTGGATACTGTGGGAGCTAAATTTATCAGGGATGTTAAGCCCGGTGAAATCGTGGTAATTAATAAGGATGGCCTGCGTTCTCTGCAGGTGGTTAACTCACCGCGCGAGGCGCACTGCATTTTTGAATATATCTACTTTGCCCGTCCTGATAGTACGCTGGACGGCCTAAACGTGAACCGTGCTCGACGCGAACTGGGTAAACAACTGGCCCTTGAATGTGATATTGATGCAGATATTGTTATTTCCGTTCCTGATTCTGGTACCGCAGCAGCTTTAGGATATTCTGAAGAGTCTGGCTTGCCTTTTGAAGAAGGCTTGATGAAAAATCGCTATGTAGGCCGTACTTTCATCCAGCCTACCCAGCAGATGCGCGAACTGGGAGTACGGCTGAAGCTTAATGCTGTTCCCGACGTGGTGGCGGGTAAGCGAGTAATAATGGTGGATGACTCCATTGTGCGGGGAACCACCAGCAAGAAAATAGTTCAGATGTTGCGCGAAGCTGGAGCTAAAGAAGTGCACATGGTAGTTGCTTCACCGCCCACCAAGTTCCCTTGTTATTATGGAATTGATACCTCGCGGCGGGAAGAACTCATTGCCAATACTATGAGCGACGAACAAATTCGTAATTTTATCGGGGCTGACAGCCTGAATTACATTAGCATGGAGGGAATGTTCGCCGCGATGAAAAATAATGCCGATATCTATTGTACAGCCTGCTTCAGTGGAGATTATCCGGCTGGGGTGGAGTCAGTAGAGGTATAGTTATAGTAATCTACATGCCCGTGAAACACAACCTTTCAATTTTTACGTGAGACAGGGTCGCATCAATGCAAAGATATTTATGGAGGTTAGACATGGATAACGAAGGTTTGACTTACAAAAAAGCCGGGGTGGATATTGACGCCGCCAATCATTCCGTAGATTTGATTAAGAAATGGGTAAGCCGTACCAAAAGGCCGGAGGTGCTGGCAGATATCGGTTCTTTTGGCGGGTTCTTTGCCCTTAATAATCAAAAGTACCAGGAACCCATTCTAGTCTCCGGGACCGATGGGGTAGGGACAAAATTAAGAATTGCTCAGTTAATGGGGATTCACCATACCGTGGGGATTGACCTGGTGGCGATGTGCGTAAATGATATTCTGGTACATGGCGCCGAGCCGCTTTTTTTCCTGGATTATATAGCTATTGGCAAGCTACAGCCCGAGCAAGTAGAGGCTCTGGTTCAGGGAGTAAGTGAGGGCTGCGTGCAGGCTGGTTGTGCTCTTATCGGAGGAGAAACAGCTGAAATGCCTGGTTTTTATAAAGAAGATGAATATGACCTGGCTGGTTTTACAGTGGGGGTAGTTGACAAAGCGAAGCTGATCAATGGTGATGCCATAGAAGATGGTGATGTGCTGATAGGGCTTCCCTCATCAGGGATTCATTCCAACGGTTACTCCCTGGTACGCAAAGTTTTACTGGAGGAAGCCGGACTCAAACTGGAGGATCATATTGATGAGCTGGGTAAGACCCTGGGCGAAGAATTACTCACTCCGACACATATTTATGTAAAATCAGTACTTGCCTTATTGGAAGAAGTACCGGTTAAAGGAATGGCTCATATCACCGGCGGTGGAATTGCTGAAAACCTACAGAGAAGCGTTCCAAGTGGATTGGGAGCAGAAATAGATTCCGCGGCTATCGATGTACCGGCAGTGTTTAAACTAATCCAGCGTCTGGGGAAGGTACCTAGTGAGGATATGTTCAGAACTTTTAATATGGGCATCGGTTTTATTATAGCTGTTTCTCCACAGCAACTTGATAACGCGTTAAAGTGCTTGCGCGTTAAAGGGGAAAAGCCTATAATAATTGGAAAGATAACTTCAGAGCAACCAAAGGTTGTGATTATATAATGGACCAAGAACTGGAACCACGGTGTTTGCAACTGGCGGTACTGGCCTCAGGGCGAGGAAGCAATTTCCTGGCTATTCTGAAAGCAATTGAACAAGGCCAGTTAAACGCCAGGATATGTGTCCTGATTAGCGATAAAGGCAATGCGCCTGCACTGCAAAGAGCTCAAGAGGCAGGTATTCCCGCCTGTTTTATTGATCCCAAAATCTACCCTGATAAGCAAGCCTATGAAACAGAAATCGTTAATCAGTTAACAGCCATGAATATTGACTTGGTCATTCTCGCCGGCTATATGCGTCTGGTAGGTCAAGTCTTACTGGCGGCATTCCCGCAGAGAATACTAAACATACACCCAGCTCTGCTGCCATCGTTTCCAGGTTTGCATGCCCAGCGACAAGCCGTGGATTATGGGGTGAAGTTCAGTGGCTGTACGGTTCATTTCGTAGATGAAGGAATGGATACCGGAAAAATTATTGCCCAGCAAGTGGTACCGGTCTATCCAGATGACAACGAAAATACTCTGTCTGATCGTATTTTAATTGAGGAGCATAAGCTCTATCCGCAAGTATTGCAATGGATAGCAGAAGGCCGAATAAATGCGGGGTCAGGTCAGTAATTACTTTATCATATATTAAATCAGGAGGGTTACGATAATGAAGAGAGCACTTATCAGCGTGTCCAACAAAGAAGGCGTAGTAGATTTTGCTAAAGGTCTGGAGAAATTGGGCTATGAAATAATTTCTACCGGTGGTACTTATAAAATTTTGCAAGAATCTGGGGTTAAGGTATTAAAAGTGGCTGATGTTACTGGCTTCCCAGAGATTCTGGATGGCCGGGTGAAGACCTTGCATCCTAAGATTCACGGAGGCATACTGGCTCGGAGAATCCCTGAGCACCTAGAGCAAATAGAAGCCAATCAGATTAAACCCATTGATATCGTGGCTGTGAATCTATATCCCTTCCGTGAAACAGTGAGCAAACCAGGGGTTAGTGTTGAGGAAGCTATAGAAAATATAGATATCGGCGGTCCCAGCATGGTCCGCTCAGCAGCTAAAAATCATGAAGACGTAATTGTCATAGTGAAACCGGAGTTCTACTGGCCGGTATTGAAGGAATTGGAAACAGAAGGCGATATCAGTAAAACCATGCGGCTTAAACTAGCCCTGGAGGCTTTCTCCCATACTTCTGCCTATGATGCTATGATTTCGTCCTACCTGGCTGGATTAACCGGGGATACATTCCTGGACAACATGGTGGTAGCGGGTGAAAAGGTACACGATCTAAGATATGGTGAAAATCCACATCAAAAAGCCTGTTTCTATCGTACTATGACTCCGGGTGCCAGCTTGGCAGATGCTCAGCAGCTAAATGGCAAAGAGCTGTCTTATAACAATATTATTGACACTCAGGCAGCTTGGTCTCTGGTAAAAGAATTTACTGAGACTGCCTGTGTAATAATTAAGCATACCAACCCCTGTGGTACAGCAACCGCTGCAACTTTGGAAGAAGCCTATAATAGAGCCTTTGCAGCTGATTCGGTTTCAGCTTATGGAGGTATTATTGCCTTTAACCGTCCGGTGGATTTAGCTACGGCCCGTAAAGTGGCGGAACCGTTCATGGAGTGTATTATAGCTCCCGCCTATGATGAAGATGCCTTGGAATGTCTGCGGGCCAAGAAAAACCTGCGTTTATTAGCAATGGAAATCAGTTCCGAACAGGATCTGCAGATTAGATCAGTAGAAGGCGGGTTCGTAGTACAGGAGCTTGATCAGGGCGAAATAAGTGCTACAGATCTGCAGGTAGTTACTGACTTAGCTCCCAGCCCGGATGAAATACAGGATTTGCTTTTTGCCTGGAAAATAGTAAAACATGTCAAGTCCAATGCTATCGTTATAGCTAAAAATGGAGTGAGTCTAGGGGTAGGGGCTGGACAGATGAACCGGATTGGTTCAGCTGAGATTGCTATGAAGGAGAAGGAAAAATGTCAGGGGGCGGTTATGGCCTCAGATGCATACTTCCCCTTCAAAGATACAGTAGAACTGGCAGCTGACCGGGGCATAAAAGCGATTATTCAACCAGGTGGCTCGGTGCGCGATCAGGAAAGCATTGATGCCTGCAATCGGCTCGGAATAGCCATGGTGTTCACCGGCATTCGCCACTTCAAACACTAATACACAGTCAACTCTAAAATAGAGAATTAGGGTTGACGGTGTACTTAAACCGGCGCAGATTGAAGGGAGATTGAAATGGGTAAAAGGATACTGGTAATTGGGTCGGGGGGCCGGGAGCATGCCCTGGTCTGGAAGTTGGCCCAGAGCCCTGAGGTGGATAAATTATATGCCGTTCCTGGTAACCCGGGTATGGCAGAATTGGCTGAGTGTATAGATATTGCTGTATCAGACATTGATGGTTTGTGCGAATTTGCCAAAAAACAGGATATTAGCCTTACGGTAGTAGGCCCGGAGATACCTCTGACTCTGGGTATTGTAGATAGATTTAAGGTCGAGGGTCTTAACATTTTTGGACCCAGTGCAGCCGCAGCACGCTTGGAAGGCAGTAAAGTTTTTTCTAAGAATCTGTTTAAAAAATATGGTATACCTACAGCCCAGTTTGACGTTTTTGAAAATGCTGATCAAGCTAAGGACTATGCCCGAGCCTTATGTGAAAGCGGTCGGGGAGCGGTTATCAAAGCTGATGGTCTGGCGGCTGGAAAAGGTGTAGTGGTTGCTGCTGATTTTGCTGAAGCTGCCGAAGCTATAGACAGTATCCTGACCGATAAAACATTTGGTGAGGCTGGAGACAAAGTGCTGGTGGAGGAGTGCTTGCAGGGTGAGGAATTGAGTTTCTTTGCTATCAGTGATGGCAAGAACTATGTATCTTTACTGGCGGCTCAAGATCATAAGCGAATTTTTGATAACGATGAGGGCCCTAACACTGGAGGTATGGGAGCTTATACCAATCCCCCTTTGTATACTGCAGAATTAAAGCAGCAAATTTTAAGAGAAGTAATTGAGCCTACTATTAGTGCCATGCAGAAGGAAGATTGCCCCTACCAGGGTGTTTTGTATGCTGGACTGATGATAACCGCTGCAGGACCTAAAGTTCTGGAGTATAACGCCCGCTTCGGTGACCCTGAAGCTCAGGTGTTGATGCCTATGATACAAGGGGATCTTCTGCCTATACTGGAAGCTGCGGCCTGCGGAGAACTGGGCAGCCAGACATTTGTAATAAATGATGGGGCCTGTGTGGGTGTAGTTTTAGCCTCTGGCGGCTATCCAGGTGTTTATCAGAAGGGTAAACCAATAAGTGGACTGGAGCTGTTAGAACCTGATACCATAGTCTTTCATGCCGGAACCGCATTGAGGGATGGTCAACTTGTAACTGAAGGTGGCCGGGTTATGGCTGTAGTAGTTCGGGGCGAGTCAATTTCAGCAGCCATAGACAAGGTATACCAGGAGATAGAAAAGATACATTTTGCTGATATGCATTATCGACATGATATAGGACAGAAAGCTTTACGCTAGAATCAGGATGGTATCAAGGGGGAGGGAGTCAACGGGGACCGTCCCCGTTGACTCCAAGGGATCAGTGTACCCATGGCGCTTCAACGAGGTGTATGGCTAAAGGGGGCGGAGGATGGATGTCTAAAATAGAATCACCATTAATAAAACTCATATTAGTTGTAGTCTGTCTAGTCATGCTGTTCTTTGCACCTACTCGGGAATTTTTGAAAATTACTTTTTTTATGGGTATCCCCTTCCTTTTATTCTACAGCTTTATGGGCCGACAAAGACGCTATTCTATACTATGGATACTTAATGGCCTAATGGTTCTAGGAGTTTTGCTAATGTATGGATATTTTATGATTCACCTTCCCGAAAGAATTGAGGCACGCGAGATTATAAGTGAGGGTGGAGCCCTGGTGGCTGAAGGAAAGTATGATCTGGCAATTGAAAAATACCAGCAATTAGAAGGACTGGGCCAGAAGCAAAAAATGGAGGAAAAGATAAGTACAGCCCGGTTGGAGAAAAAGGCTCAGCAGCAACTGGATTTGGCTGAGCAGAAGTTAGCATCCGGTGATGAAAAGGCTGCTCGTGAAATTATCAAAAATATTCCAACCAATACACGAGCTGCCGTAAAGGCACATAAACTACGTTCGGAATTGGGCTTGTAGCCAGGCTGGGGGGTGTACAGTATTGGTGACCTTGGAAATGGTTAAAGCTAACCCTAGAATTAATGATTTTATGAATATGGGCAATGCTTTCCTAGGTAATATCGGCGCGATAGAGCATAACCTGCATCATGCTGAACTGGCAGCAACTTTGGCCCGAAATATCCTGACTAACCTGGATTATCCTCCGAGAGAGGCTGAATTAGCAGGTATAGCTGGTTATTTGCATGACATAGGCAATCTGGTTAATCGCTACGGGCATGGTATGTCAGGTGCCCTTATCTCCTTTTCGTTACTTTTGGATATGGGAATGGATATCGAGGAAATAGCTGTTATTATGGGCGCCATAGGCAATCACGAAGAACATGCGCATGGATGTGCGGTCAACAGCGTGGCCGCAGCACTTACCTTGGCCGACAAATCAGATGTCCACCGCTCTCGGGTTCGTAAGGTGGATCAGGCAATTTTTACTCCCCGTGACCGAGTTAATTATGCGGTTACTGATTCACAAGTAATTGTCCAGGCAGAAGCGCAAATAATTACTATGAAGCTGGAGATAGATACAAGTGTTTGCTCGGTGATGGAATACTTCGAAATTTTCTTAACCAAAATGATGATGTGCCGACATGCTGCCGAGTATCTGGGATGCGAGTTTAAACTAATGATGAATGATTCCCGATTGTTATGATATAAGTCAAAGATACCATGGATTGATTTTGAAATTAAAAACTGTTGTGGGTAGTATTCAAATATTAAATGGGAAATCCTTGAAATGAGTTTCCTTGGTTTTGTGAATAAGGTTTATAAATCTTCTAAGGAGGGATAGAGTGAATTTTACGCCGAATTGGAAGGATGAAAATGCAGATTTATTGATAAAGGCTTTATTAAGTTTGGAAAGTGCAGATGATGCGGTTCGTTTACTGGATGATCTTTGTACTATTGCGGAAATTAAAGCCATGTCTCAACGTATCCACGTAGCCCAGCTCCTGTATGAAGATACCACCTACAATATTATTGCTCGGGAAACCGGTGCCAGTACCGCCACCATCAGTAGGGTTAACCGTTGTCTTAACTACGGTGCTAATGGTTACCGCACTGTGCTGAGCAAATTTAAAAAGGAGTCATAATAATGAAGAATCGACAAATTCCCAAAGGCCTGCGTGATTTTTTGCCTGATGAAGTCAAAAACCGCAGAAAACTGGAGCAAAAGGCTATCGAAGTTTTTACTTCCTCTGGTTATAAAGAAGTCATAACCCCTACCTTCGAGTTTTTAGAAGTGGTGGAAACTGGAGCAGGCAAAAACCGGGAAAAACTTTTCCTCTTTATGGATCGGGAAGGCGGTATTCTCTCACTGCGTCCGGAAATGACCGTATCTATTGCACGTTTGGCTGCTATGCATCTGCAGGATAGTAACTATCCGCAGCGGTTTTTTTATTCGGCCAACGTCTTTCGCCATGTTCAACCTCATTTGGCTCAATACCGAGAGTTCTGGCAAACCGGTATCGAATTGCTGGGAGCATCGGGGCCTTGGGCTGATGCGGAAGTAATCAACCTGGCTGTTAAAATCCTGCAGAATTTGGGCTTGAGTAGTTTTAAAATTAGTATCAACCAGATCAGTATATTTAATAGTTTACTGGCTGATTGTTCGATCAGCACTGAGGATAAAGACATTATTCGCAATCTGGTGGAGATTAAGGACCTGGTGG
>CAZEDT010000083.1:0-13351 GCA_964510795.1 uncultured Syntrophomonas sp. | reverse complement strand
AAAAAGATGCCCTGTTCATTTTAATGAACAAGCCATCTTTCTAGTCATAAGTATACAGACCGGAAACATCCCCCTCAACTATTTTAGCCTTTATTTTCATCCTGTTTGGCCAGGTATTCTCTAATAATCATTCTAACCAGCGCGCTGCGCGATATCTGATTGGTCTTGGCCAGCTCTTTTATGTCGTTGACTTGCTTTTTGGTCAGATAAAAGGTTGCATGTTCAAATTGATCAGTAGCCATTTTTACCCCCTCCCCCGCCAGGTTCCCAGTACCGACGAAAAGTTCTGCTTTGTGCTTAGTATATGTTGGGGAGCAATGTTCTGTTACTATCTGCCTGCTCCTAAACCGCGTTTTAATTCAGTTAACTTTTCTTTCATCGCGCGGCGGCCAGCCCGTATAAATTTCACAGCTTCGCCAATATCGTCCAGGTTGGCACCTGTAATTCCAGGATAAACCAGCATGTCGGCATATATTTCCTCTTCCAATTCCGAGGTTTCATAGGTTAAGATACTGAGAGTTCGAGAAATTATTTGAGGAATACCCTTAACCTTGGTATCATACATTTCCTGCCCCAAATTAACGCCCAGCACATAATCAGCACCCATGGTTCTATTTACGGTGACCGGCAGAATGTCTTTTACCCCTCCGTCAACCATCTGCATGCCTGCAAAGACTTTAGGTTTAAAGGTAACTGGTATGGAAACACTGGCTCGAACCGCCTCGCTGACCAACGCATCCTGAATAACGGTTACATCGGCCTGTTCATAGTCCAGATGCTGGTTGGTAAATATTACTTTTTTGCCGGTATCAATATCGCAGGAAATTATAGCTAAGGGAAAGCTTACTTCCTTTAGATTTTTGCCGCCGGTATATTCATAGACTAATTTTTCCATTTTATTCCCCAGAATGACTCCATCCAGAGGGGCCTCATAGCCAGGCCATACCAGGCTGAGCAAATACTTAAGGGTACCTATGATATTGTAATCCAGATAATCAGTGGGTTTTAGCCCTAATACTATTTCTTCCATTTGATAAGGAGAGATTCCACAGGCATAAAAGGCAGCCATAATGCTTCCGACACTGGTACCGGAAATATATTCTGGCTTCAATCCATTATCCCAAAGAATTTGCAGTACTCCTATATGGGCCATCCCCCTGAGTCCACCCCCACCCAGAGCTAATCCAAAACTTTTAATATTTCTCACCCCCGTCTCTTGGGTCTAGCCAGCGACATCGTTATCTTGCCGATATTTTCATGCTCCAGAGCCTTCGCTCCCTATGCTTCTTGGTCGTATTTTTTTAATGCAGCGCAAATGCTCTGCTTCTCCTATATTCAGCGATTACATTTTCTTACCATATAGCGGGATACTTTATTATTTAGCTCGTTATGACTGGTCTTTAATTCCCCCCAGAAAACTTTATATTCACCTACCTCGGTTTGCTGCGAGAAGGCTCCTATTTTTTCCACCAGGGATTTCTGCAGGCGCAGAACTTCTTCTAATTGGGCGCGCATGCGGTCTTTGTCGGGACGAGGAATCCGCACATTACTCACTCCATCACCTCCGGAACCTGGGGTAAAAATATAGTGCCCGGCTGATTAGCCGAGCACCATAAGCTAGTCTTTAGCAGTCTACTTCCGGGTCTAATTCCCCGTATACAATGACATCATGCATCTTACCCAGTTTGTCGATAATGTCCACATAAACCACCAGGTACACACAAGTCCCCATCATGGGATGAGGGCACTCCACTCCATTCATCAGCGGGTAACACGGACCACCGGGATCTTCACAAGCGCCTTTAATTTCGTAATCAAAGGTCCAGTTGCAGAGGATGATATCGGAATCATCGATTTCGTGGCGGAATTCTTCGACACTGAGCGGTGGGTCAAACTGGTTGAGTTCTATGGTCTGTTCGTATATGTTACCTGGCATATTGTAAACCTGGTAACTGCCATCGCTGAGAATTACAAATAAGGTGACATCAAATTCGATTAAGATTTTTACCTTGTTGAAGTTCAAGACCTCCTCGGCCCTGACCACTTTGACCTTAAAATCGTCAATCATATTGACATAGCATCTGCATTCCATGTCATCGCAGGGATACATGGGAATGCATTCGTAGGCTTCCATAACCTTTACCTGTTTTTCGATGTATTTCGCTTTGATTACTTTAGCCCACAGGTCTAACCTGCACCCTTCCGGATATTCACACTTTAGTTCGGCCATCTTACTTTCCCCTCCTTTTTCTCTCTAATATTATTTGGCTTACGGATCTTTGTAGAAATTTGCTGCTTAAATTTCTACGATATATTATGAAAGAGGGTACCATTGTGTGATTAGCTGGTTGACGAATTTATTAGTTTGAGGAACATGAGTATCAGTAGTACCCGGAGGGTGAGCCTTTAGGCGACAGCGGTCGCTCCTTGCCATCCTTGACACCGCGACACTAGTCCATCCTTGGACGTCGGCTGCCTGAGTTTTCTTATCTATGACCTTAATAATCTTATTCTGTCTGCCCTGAAAAAAGCGTTTTCATCCATCAGTGGCAGCGCTGCGCGCCATGGGGGCCTGATACGGTAAAAAAGAGGGTTTTACCCTCTTTTTTGAAGATTATTTATTTTTATTGATTGTTTATAAACAGCCTCTTGATACGTTTTCCCAGAGTAGCTTCATCCGTTGGCAATGGTGGGGAGCCCCTTTTCTCAAGGGGTATTTCATTTTCGAAGCTGCAAATTATCCGCTCTTTACGTTTAACCGCCTCTCGTAAATCTTCAACCATATCCTTGTAGCTGGTAAGCTCCTTGCTTAAAGCAGTATTATTAATTTCTGCTTTTTGTATGCCCCTCTTCAGGCTTTCTAAATTTGTTTCGTAGTTATGCATCTGACGACGTAATTTTAGATTTTCTTCAGTTATGAGATCAGCTTGCCTATCTCCTTCACGGGCAAATGGGCTGACTTCATTTGTATAAGATATACCTTCACTGCCTGGCTGTATTATTACCACCTGTTCTTGTGTGGCCATAAGCATGTAGGTTAGATAATAACTCATATTTAGATATTTGCCTTTTAAGTCAGCATCCCAGGAAAAATTCTCAATATCCTGTAAATAGTGAAGGTCCTCCCGCCGATCCGGAATCTGGTCAAAATCACTTAATGGAATTCGTTCTTTTAATATTTCTTCTCTGGTAATCGGGCAGAGTTTACCGTTATGATCCTCTACCAGGCACAATAATACAACGCTCAGCTTAGTTTCCACCGATTTCCCCTGGACCTGGGCCTGGCGGGACCTTATCCTAACTTTTAAATCTTCAATCCTTCTATAGCTTTCACCTATATGATAACTGTTTTTTTGCCTATAGTGATGCGGTGATGCCAAGCGGGCAACTATCACTGGTGACCAGATAGCCAAATCCTGATTCAAAAATCTTCACCTCGGTTTTTATCTGCTGCAGGTACGGGCTCGGTACTTGAAGCTTCATTTTGCATGGCCCGGCCATTGGCACTAATATTCTATTATATTGCCTGATAGGTTTAAGTATGTTTGATACCGCAGCCATCAGTGGTGCCGCTGCGCGGCATGGGAGGCTGCTACGGTAAAAAAAAAGACTGCGCTTTATCACGCAGTCCGTCTTTATATTGTTCTAGCTGTTTACCGAAGCAATTTTTATTTCCTCATCCTTGGTATCATATACGAAAAGCTCCACCGTCTCCGTAAGAACATCTGCATAGCTGTATGACACTCGACGGTCTACTTTTCTTTCATTCAGCTTAACAACAAATATATTAGGGTAAATGGATTCCAGTACCCCTTCCCTCTCAATGATCCGGTTTCTTCCCCGGTTAGCCTTTAGTTTTATCTTGCTACCCACGAAGGACTCCAAATCTTTTTTAATTTCCGAGATTGCCCTGGGAGAACTAATCACATTACCACCCTCTTTATTCAATTTACCCTACCAATAATATACTATCAGGAGTGTAAAGTCAACAGTGAAATAAATAGTATATAAAATATCATAGTGCGTGTCAATAAAAATATGGGAAAAATTAAGATTTGGCGGTAGTTATAAGTAACCTCTGCTATATAAGTTCAGAAAATATATTTTTTCAGGAGATTATTCAGCTGAATGCAAGTGGGGGACCGGGGTACGCTGTTGCCAGCGTGGTTATCTTAACGAGTGTATCGGTCAGCTACTTTACTGGCTCCGGTGGCGTCTGGCTTGATGCGGGCGTCAAATCCGCTGCCTACTACCATACCGATGACGTCTTTGACCAGTTCTCGGGTAGCTCCATGGGTACCGACATCCAGATGTATCTCGACCGACATATCTTCTCTTCCATGTTCCTTTAGCCCGCTGCTTAACTGATCAGCCAGATCAAGGCTTAAGGCAGCCTCGGTGAAGATTCTTTGGCTCATACTATTAATCCTATTCTGTACCTGTTTGTGGTAGTAATATCTGGCACCTTTACCCAGGCGATGGATAATAATAGCCGAAACAAAACAAGTCCCATCAGCGCAAGGATGTGAGTCACTACCTACAATTAGTTTGTAAGCAAAACTGGTATCTTCGCAAACATAGGCCAGGATATCCATTATTACTTCCTTAAGAATCATTTCCCCCTTGCTGGGGCTAATAAATGGCTCCATTAGCAGGCCTCCCGTTAATTCACTTAAACGGTATCGACTACTATTATAAAAATGCGTTGGACAAGTTAATAAAATCCTGTCGGCTTAAATTTTCTGGTCTGAGATTAGGTGCCAGCCCCAATTCCTTTAATTTAACTTCCATTTCTGCCTTGTCTATCTGAAAAAATCCCGAACAGATATTCAGAATAGTTTTACGGCGTTGTTGAAAAGCAGTGTTTAATAGCTGTTTAAATACTTTTTCCTCTTTGAGCAAGCCTTCAGGGTTGTTTTGCGGGGTAAACCTAAGCACCACCGAGTCTACTTCCGGGCGCGGATAGAAACAATTATGAGATACATTTAATACCTGCTCCACTTTAGCGTGATAGCTGGTAGCTACCGTTAGACGCCCGTACTCTTTGCTGTTTGGGGAAGCCATAATGCGATTAGCAACTTCCTTCTGCATCATAAGTATAGCGGAATGCATATGAGAACAGTCTTCTAATAATTGAAATATGATCGGAGTAGTAATGTTATACGGAATATTGGCACATACTTTATAGGGTGGAATCTCCGGGAGCTGGAAGGCTTGCCTCAACTCCGTTTCCAGATCTGTTTTTAGTATATCCTGAAAAATTATTTCTACATTCGTAAATCCTGCCAGGGTTTCATCTAAAACCTTTTCCATGCGCTGATCTATTTCTACTGCTAGAACCCCACGGCTGCGCGTAGCCAGTTCTCTGGTCAAAGAGCCCAGTCCCGGTCCTATTTCAACCAGATACTCGTCTGCTTGTATATTCGCAGACTCGGCTATTTTGGTGAGTATATTCTGATCAAGCAAAAAGTTTTGCCCCAGTCCTTTGCGGGTGTATAGATTATGCCGTTGCATAAGGTTTCGGACTGCCGTAGGTGAAGCTATTCCAGACAATAATATGTACCTCTTTAACATTTTTTTACTTAAGGTTCAGAGCGATAAATCTATATCGGTTCTTGAAACCTATTTCTATTATTATACAGTATATAAGTTGCTGATACCTGAAGCAAAATTTAAATTAAGAAAACTCGGCTTACGCCGAGCCTTTAGGCGACAGCGGATGCCTGAGTTTTCTTACCTATCAACATTCAGGAATGTTATACTTTCTGATACGGTAAGAAAACTCGGCTTACGCCGCTACCTTAATAGCGAACGCCGAGAGCATCAGTAGTACCCGAAGGGTGTTTCCTTATTTGCGACCGTAGGAGCATATGTAATGCCCGAAGGGTGAAACCTAAAAATATTATAATTTCTAATACGGCAAGCAGAAAAGCTGTCAAGAGTACTGGCCCCTTGACAACCTCCCTGTGCAGTCACTTACGGCCTAAGTCTATTTCACCTGTGTTTTCATCATTTTACCTAATTCAGCCGCACTCTTTGCATAACTCAGTACGGGCTTACCTTCTATCAAGCCAGCTGCGACATCATTAATTTTCTTGACCATATTGGCATCCGTGGTTACCAAAACATTCGATATCCTTTTATCACTATCCGAAATACGCGTCCTGACTGTGTCTTTAATCGTTTGCTGCTTGGCTGTGGTGGACATGCTTTTGCTATCCAGGGTTAAACCAACCATCACCACCATTTTCCCGGACTTAGTATTGTTGACTGCTTTAGTCGCGGTGGTCTGTCCCATGCTGGCATCTGCTGTTGTTACTACTACGGTAGCTTGCTTGACTCCTTCTACGCCCTGGGCAATGCTGGAAAACCGATTGGCCATTACCCTTTTGTCTGATTCGGTTACCTGGGTAGGATTAGTAGGAGTAGTCTTTTGTGGGGTAATTGGCTTTTTAGCCTGTTGGCAACCTCCCAGGAACAGGACCCCGGCTAAGAGGATAAATAAAAATAAGCGTAGTTTAATCTTCAATTCTTTTCCTCCTTTACGATTTTACTGCATGCTCCAATATTTAAATTTGATTTAGTTGGTATACCACTAGTTTTTATTCGATTTGGTTATTTCAACCTGAGTAAAATATGGTAATAAGAAAACTCGGCTTAAGCCGCTACCTTAAAAAAATTGCGACCACTGAGCGTATATGGAATCCCCGAAGGGTGTTTCCTTAATTGCGACCAAAGGGAGCATCAGTAATGCCCGAAGGGTGCAACATTCAGAAATGTTATACTTTCTAATACGACAAAAAAACCGCGATTGAGGCGTACTTTAATACTCCTCAATCGCGGGTTTGCTTATACTTGCTATTCACTTATGTTAATATTCTTTATTATTAAAGTTCTTTATTCCAGCATATAGACCTTGACCACCCGGCGCCCCCAGTGGACACATTGGGAATATTCTTCCATGAAGAGGTCGACTTTGTCCCCTTTCACTGCTCCTCCCGTGTCAGCCGCTCGAGCATAACCATAACCCTCAATATATAAGCGGGTTCCCAGTGGTATTACCGAGGGGTCAACTGCTACCAATCCTACGGCCGGGTTTACACCAGTAGCTGTACGATAACCTGTATAGGTATAGGCAGTAGCCTGCATAAATTTTGCTTCTCTAAAATTCATACGATCGCCGCCACGGGATACCGCCGTAATGCTGCCCATTGCCAGCACCTTATTCTGAGGCTGCACCATGACTTCCGTGCCGATAATCTCTCGCTTACCCTCCTGACCATTATAAAAGGTAATCCTTACGGTATTGCGGGCGATTCCGTTTTTACCTGCTGTTACGGTTTTAGTTAAACCTTTTTCCAGGGTAGGATCATCAACTCTTTCCACCCCACAGGGTATGGGCTGTTCAATTTTTTGCTCCTGCTCTGTAACCCTAATAAGCTCGATTTCCTGGTTAGGACTAACCAGGGCGACTGGCAAAGTCTTAACAATATCTTTTTCTCCCAATTGGAACCCTGCCAGGGCTACCGCCTCTTTAATCGAGACCGGGGTAGTATATAAGGTTTTGACTTGCCCATCCGCCATTACTTTCACCTTAAAGGCGCGGGTGACTACGATTTTCATGTTCTTCTGAATCGCAGCATCAAGACTGGGTTGTACTTTATCCTGTTTGCCTAGCTCTATATCGTTTTTCTCCAGAATGTCTTCTACTGTGCCAGCAAATAACACTCTACTTTTCATGTGCTTTCCATCAACTTCAATAGAAACTGGTTTTTGCAGGGCAAAAAATAGGCTCCCGAGAAGCATTCCCACAGTCACAAGGCTGGCAATCAGGTATGTGCCTTTCTTAGACCAGGTAAAATTCATATTTTTCCTCCCTTAACTGTTAACCTCTCCCTGAGGTACAAATCTAATTCTGGTTTTACCAAAATAACAAACTAACGTCTAAAAGTCAAATTAACAGGAATATACTGGGTTATATCCCAACCGTCTCCTTTCTGTATAGACATACTCTTATATATCTTTATCAGCTTTTTATTATTTTATTCCTCGGCAGCCAAAAAGTTTGCTGAAAGAGAAACTTTTCCAAAAAAATAAAAAGGGGAAGGAGCGATGGTGTGGAATGATTCTTGTCGTTACTAAAAGAGTCAGGTCAAAACGTGTAAGTAGGAAAACGAGACTAGTAGACAAGGTCCATTAACTCATACGTCATATAAAGTCGGCATTCTGACAGGCCGATGTCAGAAGTGAAGAAAGGTATAAGAAAGCCCACCCAATTTCCGTCAATTGAGCGGGCTTTTGGTAATTCCAGTATAAGTGCAGCCAGGGTTACGGCGTCCAAGGAAGGTGCAGCCATGAATAATAAACTAGCTGCCGATGTCATGGCTGACATGGAGAGATGACTGTCTGCTTCGCTAGGTTTAAACCAGGTTGTTTTTAAAGCACGTAGAGATTCGCCTTTGTCATCTTTTTAAGCCGTTTTGGCAGGCTTTAGTCTTTAATTCGATATACCTTCTTAGCATTTAAATTGGTAAGGTAGGCGATTTCATCCGTGCCTTTGTTGCGTAGTTCGCCTAATTTAGCCGCTACATATTTTACATGGGCCGGCTCGTTTAGTTTGCCTCGCCAGGGCTCAGGAGCCAGATATGGGCAATCGGTCTCGATCAGTATTTTATCCATGGGGATTTTGGCTGCAACTTCCTGAGATTTTCGGGCATTTTTAAAGGTTATGGGACCGGCAAAGGATATATAGAATCCGGCTTTTATTAAATCCACGGCCAACTCCATTCCTCCGGAATAACAATGCATTATCCCCTGGTTCTTGCCAGCCTTTTCTGCCTTTATTATCTCTAATACCTCTTGATGAGCATCCCGGTCATGTATGACAATGGGCTTGCCCAGTTCCTGAGCCAGCTTAATCTGCTCACGAAAGGCTTCACGCTGCTTCTCGCGAGGCGATAAATCCCGGTAAAAATCTAACCCTATCTCACCGATAGCCAACACCCTGGGGTCCTTGGCCATGGCATGTAATTTTTCCAAAGCCACGGCATTAAGGCTGGCAGCTTCATGGGGATGAATTCCTACCACAGCATAAACCTGGCGATATTTCCTGGCCAAATTTAAGGCTTCCTGGGAAGACTGCAGATCATAACCCACACAGATTATTTTTTCTACTCCGGCAGTCTCCGCCCGTTCCAAAACCTTGGACAAGTCTTTGCGTAAATCATCATCCTGTATATGTGCATGGGTATCGATTAACATCAGTTTTCCTCCTGGTATCTGATTAATAGACTAAATGTAGGTTGACGGTTTATCTCCCTGCAAATGGGAACGACTCTTGTCTTGCATCTTAAATTCCCTGGGATGCAAGACAAGAGTCGTCCCCTACTTGTAAACACTATTGCTACACCCGTATCTATTTTCCCACCTCTAGCCCCTTACTTTACTCGGTTGCCGGAGGGAATGTCTGATTGAATGGTTAATACCTCCAGGTTCTGGTGATCCCCATCAGAGGCCGCCAGGATCATTCCTTCTGATAAAACCCCTCTTAATTTACTGGGTTTTAGATTCGCTACCAAAACTACTTTTTTTCCAACCATTTCTTCCGGACTATAGTGCTGGGCAATACCAGACACCACCGTACGTTCCTCTTCCCCAAGCCGGACCTTCAAAATTAGTAATTTATCCGCCTTTGGCATTTTCTCGCAGGCGATTACTTCGGCAATGCGCAGGTCCATTTTGGCAAATTCGTCTATAGTTATATAGGTTTTCTCTTCAACCTGCTCTACTGGAGCCACTGCCTTTTCTTCAACAGCGGGCTCTGTGGTCGGGTTTTTATCTTCCATTTCATTTACCTCCAATGTCTTTAGATCAATCCGCGGGAATAAGGCTTCACCTTTGTTTACCTTGACTCCAGCCAGACTGATTCCCCAACGGCCAGCTTCGTCCCAGATCGGGTTCAATTCATTGTCGAAAATGCCCAACTGACGATTAGCGCGTTCAATTAGGGTCGGCATAGCCGGTGCTGTCATGATCAAGGCTATGCGAATAGTCTCAACCAGGTTATACATGACGGTGGCCAGGCGGTTTATTTTCTGTTCGTCTTTGGCCAGGGTCCATGGTTCGGTTTCATCTATGTATTTATTGGCTCGCGAGATTAATCGGGAAACTGTAATCAAATAAGCGGAAAAATCTAATTTTTCCAGCTTTTCCGTAGCTTCCCGGAAGGTATCCTGGGCCATTTTTTGCAGTTCTTCATCCACCGGGGCGGTTTCTCCTGGCGCAGGAATAATCCCGTCGAAATATTTAATGATCATGGCAATGGTACGGCTGACCAGGTTGCCCAGGTCATTGGCCAAATCAGAATTTATACGGGTCACCATAATTTCTTCGGAATAGAATCCATCCTGTCCGAAAGTCAATTCCTTAAGCAGATAGTAGCGTACAGCATCGATACCATATTTTGAGACCAAAATGCCGGGATCAACCACATTGCCCTTGGATTTCGACATTTTGCCTCCCTCCAGCATTATCCACCCATGGGCGCAGACCTTCTTGGGCAACGGCAGGTCCAGAGCCATTAACATTATGGGCCAAATTATAGCATGAAAGCGGATTATATCCTTGGCCATCAGGTGTACATCGGCTGGCCAGAATTTGTTAAATTGTTCATCATCTTCCAGATAGCCGATACCGGTCAGGTAATTAATCAGCGCATCGAACCATACATAGACCACATGTTTTTTATTAAATGGGACCGGTATTCCCCAACTAAAGGTTGTTCGGGAAACACAGAGATCTTCCAGTCCGCTTTTGATAAAGTTAACAACCTCATTGCGTCTTGATTCGGGTTGTATAAATTCCGGGTTGGCCTCTATGTGTTCCAGCAAACGCGGCGCATATTTGGCCATCTTGAAGAAGTAACTCTCTTCCTTTAAGATTTCCACGTCCCGCCCACAGTCCGGACATTTACCATCTACTAATTGACGCTCGGTAAAATAAGTTTCACAGGGGTTACAGTACCAGCCCTGATACTCGGATATAAAAATATCTCCCTGTTCATAGACCTTCTGAAAAATTTTCTGAACGAGTTGTTCATGACGCTCGTCAGTTGTACGTATAAAACCCGTATTGGATATGAGCATCAGATCCCACAGCTTACGAATATTAGCAACTATTTCATCCACATGCACAATGGGTTCTTTACCTTTTTCCCGGGCAACTCGTTCGATTTTTTGGCCATGCTCATCGGTGCCGGTCAGATAAAATACGTCGTAGCCCCGCATTCTCTTATAACGGGCCATGCAATCAGCAGCCACGGTGGTATAGGCATGGCCTATATGTAGATTGTCACTGGGGTAATAAATAGGTGTTGTAATATAATAGGTACTTTTCTCTGGCACTATTGTCCCTCCATTAATAAGCCTGTCCAGCAGCGAATTGGTTGCAAATACAAATTTACAGTCCCACCTTCTGGCCAAGTCTTAAGAAAGTTTATTCGTATAGTTTACCACAAAAAGGGCCGGCTATTCCCAATTAGATTTTAAACCGATTAATTTGTCGTATAGCGCTCAAGTAATATCAACTATAAACCATTTTATTACTAAATTAACCTAATAAGGTGTCCGTTAATTAGGCAATAACTAGGTAATTAGCAATTATATGTTTCATTAGTTATTTTTTTGTCCCTATTTGTTGACAATATCTTGACTTTTTCTACCATCTCTGGTATCCTCTTGTTTAGATTAAGGTCGAATGGTGTTGAAGAGGAGGATTTTTACAAATGATGAAATCAACTGGAGTAGTAAGAAAAGTAGACGAGCTGGGCCGTATTGTTATCCCTATCGAATTAAGACGGACCATGGGAATTGAGGAAAAGGATGCCCTGGAAATTTATGTGGACAACGATAAAATTATCCTCAAAAAATATGAGCCAGCATGTATATTTTGCGGCAACGCAGAAGAAGTTGTTAATTACAAAGGTAAAAATCTTTGTAGGGCCTGCCTAACCGAATTAATTAAGCAAATCGGTTAATAAATACATAAGAATTATATTGGATTATCCACAAAGTGCTTATATAAAGTGGATTTTTTAATACCGTACTGATGAGCCTTCATTTTGAAGGCTTCTTTTTTTTCCATGCCTGCCTTGATTAGTTGAGCTGTTTCGCCGATTATTTGTTCCATATCGGCTTGGTCGGCATCCTTCTGCCGACCTGGCAGCAGGATGCATATTTCACCCCGAGGCGGGTGCTTTTCGTAATAACTTAGTAATTCTGCCACCAAACCACGCTGCATCTCCTGATATTGTTTAGTCAACTCCCGGCCTATGGCCAGCGGTTGTTCCTCACCCATAATCTGCTGAATATCTAAAAGAGTATCCAGTAAACGGTGGGGGGCTTCATAAAAAATTACCGTTCTTGTTTCACTATGCAGTGCTTGCAGGGCTTCTAAACGAGGCTTACGGCGATTAGGCAGAAAGCCAACAAAGACAAAGGCCGTACTATCCAGTCCAGAGATGGCCAAAGCCGCTATACACGCCGAAGGACCGGGTATAACATCTACTGATATACCTGCTTCAATGGCTTTCTTGACTAGCTTCTCACCGGGGTCGGATATGCCTGGCATCCCAGCATCGGACACCAAAGCTATATTTTGGCCCTTTTTGAGTTCTTCAATCAGATAGTCTTCTCTATCATTACTACTATGCTCGTGGTAGCTAAGCAGACGGTTCTTAATTTTGTAGCGATTCAAGAGCTTCAGAGTGTGCCGGGTATCCTCACAAGCTATAATGTCCACCGCCCGCAGGGTTTTTAATAGTCGTATACTGACATCTTCCAGATTACCTATGGGTGTTCCGCACACATACAAAATTCCTGTAGCCATCTAATTACTCCCATCTAAAATAATACTTCATCGTTTACAGATTATGCGCAGCAAGGAATAAACCGAGGGCTGGTCTTCCAGGTTTTCTGAGAGCTGGGTGGGTTGACAAGGGGACGGGGTTGTTGACACCCCAACCGGCATCATAGGGGGTGTCAACAACCCCGTCCCCTTGTCAACCGGGGGTGTCAACAACCCCGTCCCCTTGTCAACCCTACTTGCTTTCACAAATATATCCGCGTTAATCCGCGTCTAAATACGTTCTCCTCTTACTGCACATTATTAGTCATAGAGTCAATGGGGACAGGCCCCAAGTTATTCGGTCCCCGTTGACATTGAGGTATTTCGTGACAGATTTAGTAATTATGCTGGCGACCTCGCGGAGGAGTCCGTTCTACCCTGCGAAGGCGGGAGAAATCGGGTAGGAGGCTACTCATTAATTGAATAGCCGACCTCCCACAGCACCGTA
>CAZEDT010000082.1:0-13571 GCA_964510795.1 uncultured Syntrophomonas sp. | reverse complement strand
ATGCTCCCTGTGGTCGCAATTAAGGAAACACCCTTCGGGTACTACTGATGCTCCCACTGGTCGCTTTTAAGGTAGCGGCGTACGCCGAGTTTTCTTAGGCCAGATAGAGCATTTTTTCAGTGAGATGCCATTGGTGAAGGATGATTTGCCCCTCGAGAAAAGTGTTTTGCAGTTAAAAGTTAGTTCTTGAATCGGATTATTGCCTGGATGAGTCAAAACATACACATTCTCGTTTAGGGTAATGCCAGAAAAGGCTAATTTTTGGGCATAATTCAAGTTGGCATGAATTCTGCATTATATATAAATGTTAAATAATTTGTGCCCTGCTTATATCGGTAAACCTGAATTAATCAGGGCATTTTTGCTTGCCGTATCAGACCCCCATGCCGCGAAGCGGCACCACTGATGAATGAAAAATCTTTTTTCAGGGCAGAAAGTATAACATTTCTGAATGTTGCACCCTTCGGGTATTACATATGCTCCCTGTGGTCGCAATTAAGGAAACACCCTCCGGGTACTACTGATGCTCCCACTATATCGGTTTAAAGGAACCAGCCGATATGTTGTACAACACAGCATGGAAAATACTGTAAAAAACTAAAAGGGGAGGAAGTAATGAATGAACTTTGATTTAACACAGGAACAAGAAATGGTTGTAAAGATGGCTCGGGATGTAGTTGCCGAAGTGATTGCCCCCCGGGCAGCAGAAGTTGATGCAACTGGCGAATACCCCGCGGATAATATTAAAGTTTTGGGTGAGTTGGGGCTTATGGGGCTGACGATAGAGGAAGAATACGGTGGAACCAAGGTGGATACTGCAACTTATGCCATGATCGTTGAGGAACTTGGCAAGGGTTGTGCAGCTACAGCATCAATCATGAATATTCACAGTACCACATCATGTCTTACAATTGGAAGATTTGGCAATGAAAATCAAAAAAAGAAATACCTTTCACTTTTGGCTGAAGGTAAAGTGGGAGCTTTTGCCTTAACAGAAGCTGATTCTGGTTCAGATGCTGGTTCTATCAAGACAACAGCTGTTCTGGACGGTGACAATTATGTTCTGAACGGAACCAAATGTTTTATTAGTAATTCCGGGGCTGCTGAGCTTTATACCATATTTGCAAAGACTGAGAAAAATATCGGTACCAAGGGGATTAGTGCATTCATTGTTGACGCAGGAACTCCTGGGTTGAATATTGGTAAACACGAAAACAAAATGGGTATTCGTGGTTCCATAACTTGTGAACTTATCATTGACAACTTAATTATTCCGAAAGAGAACCTTCTGGGAAAAGAAGGACAGGGTTTTAAAATCGCCATGAATGTATTGGATAATGCCAGATTAGGCGCTGGAGCTATGGCAGTAGGAATTGCTCAAGCAGCTTATGAAACAGCCCTTGCATATGCCAAAGAGCGTAAGCAGTTTGGTAAACCAATCATTGATTTTCAAGGTATCGGATTTATGTTAGCAGATATGGCTATGCAAATAGAGAGTGCCAGATGTTTGGTTTATAAGGCAGCATGTCTGGATGATGCCGGAAAGCCTTATGGCAAAGAAGCTGCCATGGCCAAATGTTTTGCCTCTGATATGGCCATACAAGTTTGCCTTAATGCCATTCAGGTACTGGGTGGATATGGTTATATGAAAGATTATCCTACCGAACGCTATTTAAGAGATGCAAAAATACTCCAAATATATGAAGGTACCAATCAGATTCAGCGTGTTGTTATTACTAACTATTTAAAAAATAGTTAAAAAAACTCATTTAATTAGATCCAATTTTGCAGCTTGAATAGGGAATTAACACCTTGAGAGAATCGAATCATCCAAGATGATTCGATTCTCATATCAAAAGGCACCTGTAACCCAAGCTGCGAAAGCAACTCCTTAGGAGGGTAGATAGAGTTTTTGGTAGTATCGTTCCGGAAAGACAGTTTAAGGCTAACAAGCAGATATTTCAAATATCTTTGCCTCGGTTAGAGACAAAGAGGAAAAAATTATGCATGTATAAAGGAGAGATCTAGGATGGTCATAACTGGACTTATTATTATCTTGCTTCTGGTGCTTGCTCTTCCTTTTGTATTCAAGCCTGTCGAAGAGAACCTGGAAGTATTTCTGTTCATCATGGGTATCGCAGCCAGTTTGATTTCAGGGATTATGAATGTTGAGTTGGCCCTGAAAGCACTAAAAGAACCATGGATGATTGCATCAGCAGTATTTGTTGCCAGTGCGTTGTTTTTCATTCTGAAAGACAAATTTTCAAGTTATATGAATCGTTTATTAACCAAGATTCCCCTTTCAGTTGTTGTATTTTTTGTGATTTTTCTGCTTGGATTGTTGTCAAGTTTAATCACTGCCATCGTGGCCTCCATCATTCTGGTGGAAATCATATACCTCCTTCCTCTAAAGCGTCAGCAAAAGATTGTAGTCTGCGTTATTGCCTGTTTTTCAATTGGTTTAGGGGCAACGTTAACCCCGATTGGTGAACCGCTGGCGACCATAGCCATTTCCAAAATGGGAAAGGATTTCTTTTATCTGGTTGACCTGCTTGGTATATATGTCATTCCGGCATTGGTTTTCTTTGCTCTTTTGGGTGGTCTGTATATAGCCATGGCAGGAAAGCAATCTGGAAGCCTGGGAACAGCAGATGATTCAATGTTTTCCGAAGATGTGGAAGAAGAAGGCTGGAAGGCTATTATTATAAGAGCATTAAAGGTCTATCTGTTTGTTATGGCGCTGGTTTTCCTTGGCGAGGGCTTTGAACCTCTAATTAATGCATATATACTGGGTCTAAGCCCCAACGTACTCTACTGGGTTAATATGATCTCTGCAATTCTTGACAATGCTACATTGACAGCTGCTGAGATCAGTCCGCAAATGAATTCATTGACCGTGGAAGCGATTTTAATGGGATTGCTGATCAGTGGGGGTATGCTCATTCCTGGAAATATACCGAATATTATTTCTGCATCCAAATTAAAGATCACCAGTACTGAGTGGGCCAAACTTGGAGTTCCTCTTGGATTATTTGTTATGGTTGTTTACTATGTAATCATTTTTGTTGTGATGGCTTAAAAAGAACATTCTTTGGTTTTGGATTTATTCAAAACACTCATTTTTAAATAAGCGCATATAAGACTTGGCTTTTAAATCCAAGAAAGGCATAAAATTTACGGTTTATTTGGTGTAAAATATAAATAATAGCTATAGAAGAGTACAATATTGATGGCCGATTAAAAAGATTGTAAGAGTTGAGATCCAATTTAAAGGGGGTTATCGTTGTGGAAACTAGAGAATGCATTAAGACCAGGCGCAGTATTCGAAAATTTACGGAGCAGACGATTAGTGATGAGTTGTTGACTGAACTGCTGGAAGCCATCCGCTGGTCTCCCTCCTGGGGCAATACACAGTGCTGGGAAGTCGTCGTAGTGAAGGATCAGGCTACCAAGGAAAAATTGTCAGACTGTGTTCCGCCCGGAAACCCAGCATGCAAAGGAGTTGCGCAGGCTCCAATCGTTATTGCAGTTTGTGGCAAGCTGGGCTCATCGGGATATAAGAAAGGTGAGCTTTTGACAGATAAAGGTGACTGGTACATGTTTGATGCCGGTGTTGCCTGTCAGAACCTGTGCCTGGCGGCTCACGACTTAGGTTTGGGGACTGTGCATGTTGGAACGCTAAACCATAAGGTAGTTGATGAGATACTGGGTCTGCCCGCAGATATAAAATCTGTAGAATTGGTTCCTGTCGGCTACCCGGCCAAGGAGGGTTCAGCCCCGCCACGCAAGGAATTAGAAAGTTTTGTTTACATGGACCGTTATGGTCAAAAAGCGGATTTTTAAAGCTTTTATCATACATAATGATAAAAGCTAAAAGCAATCGCTTCGTTTAAAAAGAAAACTGCTTGTTAGGTGAGCAATGGGGATTATATGATGCCCCAAGGAGTGAGACATATAAAAGCAAAAAATAAGCAAAACTACGGTATGGGTAAAAGAAATCGTTATACAGCCGACTTCAAATCCAATGTCGTACTTGAACTTCTGCGTGAAGAGCTAACTCTGAATGAGGTGGCCGCCAAGTACCAGTTAAACCCCCAGATGATCAACCAGTGGCACAATGCAGGAGGGGAAATAGATGAGTATTAGTTTATTCGATGTAATTGGACCAGTTATGATTGGGCCATCTAGTTCACATACTGCCGGAGCTGCCCGCCTGGGCAATATTGCCCGCCGGATAGCTGGTGAAAGTATTAAACATGTAGATTTTTACCTGCATGGCTCTTTCGCGCAAACCTATAAGGGACATGGCACAGATAAAGCCTTGTTAGGAGGAGTTATGGGCATGGCAGCTGGTGATGAAGGCATCCGGGAATCATTTGCCAAGGCTGACCAGGCAGGAATTACTTATAATTTTCATGCCGTTGATTTGGGTAACCGCCATCCCAATACAGTTAAAATTGTGATCGGCCAGGAGGATGCTTCCACCTGCAGTCTGATAGGATCTTCAGTGGGTGGGGGTAAAGTATTGGTTAACGAAATCGATGGCATGGCGGTGGAATTTAGCGGCCAATACCCCACCATCATCTGTCAGCACCATGATGAACCAGGCGTAATCGCCAGAGTGAGTTCCACATTATCTGACCGAGGTATTAATATAGCTTTTTTGAAAGTGTTTAGGCAGGTTCGAGACGGACAAGCAACCATGATCATCGAAACGGACCAAAAGGCTGACCAGACTACTATAGCCCAGCTGGAAGAATTGGATGGCGTTGATAAAATCAGATTTATTGATATTAACTGAAAAGGTGGCTTAACTGCATGTACCAGTTTTCTACGGCTAAAGAGCTTCTGACAATTTGTCAGAATGAGGGTAAGGATATTTCTGAGATTACGTTATTATCGGAAGTAGAGGAAAGTGGCCGGGATGCCCAGTTTATCTGTTCCAAGCTGGAAGACAATTATAAGGTTATGCGTGAATCCATTCAAAAAGGCCTGGTAGCAGATATTAAATCGGTTGGGGGACTTATCGGCGGAAATGCTTATCTTTTAAATCAGCATCGGCAAGCAGAAAACTTATGCGGTGAGACTGTATTAAAGGCTGCTGGATACGCTCTAGCCGTAACCGAAGTAAATGCAGCTATGGGCAAAGTGGTAGCTGCGCCAACGGCCGGTGCCAGCGGTACTTTACCGGGAGTTATATTGGCGCTCCAGGAGGAGCGGAAATATGAATTGGATAAGGCCATAGGGGGTTTGTTAACTGGTGCGGCTATTGGTAAAATAATTGCCAGCCAGGCTACTTTGTCAGGGGCTGAAGGGGGCTGCCAGGCAGAAGTGGGATCAGCTTCAGCTATGGCTGCTGCCGCCGCAGTTTATATGTCTGGTGGTTCACCGCAAATGTGCTTTGACGCGGCTGCCATGGCTTTAAAGGGATTACTGGGATTAGTATGTGATCCGGTAGCAGGTCTGGTAGAAGTTCCTTGCTCCAAACGTAATGCTCTCGGGGTAGCTCATGCGTTGCTGTGTGCCGACATGGCAATGGCGGGAATTGGAAGTTTTATTCCCTTAGATGAAATGGTGGAGGCGATGGGCCGGGTTGGGCGCATGATGTCACCTGACTTAAGGGAAACAGCTCAGGGGGGCTGTGCAGCTACCGCAACTGCTCGGGCTTACGCAATTAAAATTCACGGATTATAAAAAAAATAAAAAACCGGTAAATGCTTTTTAATTTTTTGGGGAAAATATCTACTGCCAGATAATACAGTTATAGGAGGTAGATCTGTGGTAGGTAGATGGATGATTATTGCTTTGCTTAGCATGGCTGGCATTATGCTATATCCTGCAGCCGATGAATCCAGCCTGGTATTAGCTAATTCACCGGCCCCATCTGAAAGCATTAGGGTTGATAATACTGATTTCCCGATTCTATATGTAGGTGAACCATGCTTGGAAGGTGATGCTGTATGGATGGTTCAGGCTCGACTAAGAGAACTTGGTTATGAAATCACACCTAACGGTAAGTATGATGCAACTACCGGTGATGCCGTAAAATTTTTTCAATTAGCTAATCATTTACCCGCTAATGGAGTGGTATCCAAGCCAGTATGGGAATGTCTGATGTTCGAAGAACCGGTTGAAGCATGTATGACAGACCAAGCAAGCCAAAAAAAAATCAGGATAGAAATTGATTTGGTCAAACACAAATTGAAGGTTTTCGAGGATCAGAATATGATTAAGGAATATGCAGTAGGGGTAGGTAAATGGAAGACACCGTCACCTCTGGGAGAATGGAAAATAGTGCATAAGGGAGTGAGTTGGGGGAATGGTTTCGGTACCCGGTGGATGGGACTAAATGTCCCCTGGGGTATTTATGGCATTCACGGTACGGATAAACCTTATTCCGTAGGAGGGTCGATGTCGCATGGCTGTATTCGCATGCGCAACCGAGATGTAGAGGACCTCTACCCCCGCATTCCAGTGGGAACCATGGTGAAAATTATGGAGAATGGTCAAATATTTCCCAAGAATTTCAGCGGACGTAAACTTAATAAAAATCGTACCGGGCAAAATGTGGTATACCTGCAAAGTCGTTTAAAAGAAAAAGGAATTATCTTTGATGTAGCTGATGGACGTTTTGGCAATATGACTGAACTGGCCGTTAAATACTATCAGATATGGCATGGCCTTGAGCCTACTGGAATTGCTGATGAAGCTACCTATCGCTCTCTGGGAATGATAAAATAAAGAACTTAAAGAGGTCAGACGCTAACTTATTGCTTATAATGTATTCGAGCAATAAGTTAGCGCCTGACCTCTTGAGTTCTGGTAAACTCAATTACACAATTATTTTATTTAGCCCTCAAGGCTTCCTTAGCTTTTAAAATTGATACAATTACTTCATTAACAGGAGTTGGTACTCCGTAAGCTTTCCCCAGTTCTACCACGGCTCCGTTTAGCGCATCAATTTCGGTGCGACGTCCTCTTTGTATATCCTGGAGCATGGAAGCATGATGAAGAACGGTAGCCGGCACCATCTGGCCATAGAAGGCCTGCATATATGCATTGGCATCTGCCCAGGGGGTCTGCTGGCCTATCGCTTCTAAGACCGCAAATATCTCCTTAATTATCTCATCCATTAAGGCTTTAGAATTTTCATTGGCCGCTAATTGACCGTAGGCAACTTCCAGGATGGCTCCCAGGGGATTCAATGCAGAATTGTATATTATTTTAGCCCAAACATATTGCATTACTTCTTTAGAAGCACGGGTAGGAATACCGGCTGAGCTGAAAAGCCGGGCATATTCCTCCAGGATAGCAATATCTATCAAATGGGTCGGTGAGCCCAGCAATACATCATCAGCAATAACCGTTACTCTTGAATGACCCCATTCCAGCGTTTCGGCGCCAAAAATTACCCTACCCAGAATAATTCTCTCCTGAGGAATATGTTCTGATGCCGCCTCATAGTTGCCATAACCGTTCTGAGCCAATAAAAGATATGTATTCGGACCTACAAGACCTCTAATTTGACGACAAACTTCTCCGGTTTCATAGGATTTCACAGTTAATATAATCAGATCAAATTGGCTTGATTCTAGTTCTTTAATATCTGTAAGCAATTCATCCAATTGGGCCTCATGCTCTCCCCATATACCCTCTACTCGCACGCCATGGTCTTTTATTCCTTCAATTACCGGTTGACGATCCAGCCCCACGACCTCATGCCCAAGATTTTTCAGCAAACAGGAATACACTGTTCCCAGTGCACCCAGACCAAATAGCAAAACCCTCAATTTTTCTCCACCTCCCACTATCACTTAACGAATTATATTACAGGGGCCATGCCACCATCTTCGAGCATGGCCCTTTACATTTGTTCGAGTAAAAAAATTACCAGTTTTACAAGCCTGATTCGATATGGTTAATATGCTCCAGCATTTTATAGCGAGCTTCATTGGAATTGCGGTTTTTTATGGCTTGATATATAGCTTCGTGTTCATGGATTATCTGCTGGCTCATTGGAATATCGGAATACAATTGCTCCCTTTTGCTGCGGAAGGTATTATGCATCAAATCTGCTACCGTATTCATCAGGCGCAGGAGAATAGTATTCTGAGTGGCTTCTGCAATTGCGAAATGAAAACGCAGATCAGCTTCAACTGCTTCATGGATGGTTCGAGCGGCTTTCATTAAATCAAGAATTTCTTCAATCTTACCTAGATTTTCGTTACTAGCCCGCTCGGCAGCCAGAGCTGCCATCTCGGTCTCAAGTACCCGCCTAACTTCCATCATCTGAGCTTCTCCGTTACGTTCGACCGCCAGAACCAGAGCCAGCGGAGCAAAGGTTTCTGCATGACTGGTCTGCCTGACGAAGGTACCTTCGCCAGGTTTTATTTCCAGGATACCGATTGCTTCCAGGGTAGTCAGGGCCTCTCGTACGGAAGCCCGACTAACCCCCAGTGATTCTGCCATTTCTCGTTCCGAAGGCAATTTATCCCCGGGTACTAATTCACCTTTGGTAATCATGGCTTTTAACTGTTCTACGATTTCTTCGTAGATCTTTTTAGTTTTAATTTGCTGAAAGACCAATAAGAACACCTGCTTTCCAAATCAGGTAATATTACGAGATTTCTTCTGCTGCAAGCCAGCGGCGTATTGCATGCCGGTTTCAATGGTCTTGATATTAAGAGGCATATACGGATACCTTGACTTAAAGGCATTTACCATATAACGGTAAATGTTATATGGTATTAATGATTTCCGTAATCTGCAGTAAGGCTCCCAGTATTACAGTTTTTACTGGCCCTTTATAGTTAAACATAGTTAAAATTAAATAGTAATCTTCGCCCGTTCCCGCATAAAAGCAATCTCGCGATCAACGTCGCCCTGAATTTCGGCGATCCGCTGGGCAGCATCAGGTCCTTTAAGCAGGCGATTAAAGCGACCCTGTTTCATTACATATTCATCAACCGGTTCAGCCTCTTTTTTGCCGCTGATGATAAGTGAACTGGGGTTATTAAAGCTGATTTTGCCATTTTCCGCTTCCCATAACAGCCAGGAACCGCTGCGCACAGCCGCGCGGCTCATCTGCACGGTTTCAGGCATATCGAACTGCCAGCCTAAATAGCAGGGTGCCAGAATTTCGATGTATTTCATCCCAGGGATACTTTTGGCTTTTACTACCTTGTCGTACAGGTCGCCGGGGTAAGCCACAGTGGCAGTAGCCACATAGGGAATATTGTGCTCCAGCATCATCAGAGCCATGTTTTTCTTGGGCTGGCGCTTGCCGGTTGGGGTGGTGGTGGTAAAGCTGCCGCGCGGGGTGGCGCCGCTGCGTTGCACACCGGTATTGCTGTAGGCTTCGTTGTTATAGCAAAAATGAATCATATTATCGTTGCGCTCGGCGGCGGCTGAAAGCGCCTGGAAGCCGATGTCATAGGTACCGCCGTCGCCTACCCAACTGAATACGGTAGGCAGCTCACCCTGCAGGCGGCCTTTTTCCTTCATTATTTCAATCGCGTGGGTAATACCGGAGGCCGAGGAACCAGCGGTGGCAAAGCAAATATTAATGCCAGGCCAGTTGTAGCCCAGCTTGGGGGTCATACCCATGCTGGCTACCGAGCAGGAAGGGGTCAGCAGCATGATGGCGTTTGGACCCAAAGCTTTGCCCACAATACGAAGCGCCATCGTGGCAGGACAGCCGCCGCAGGCTCCGTTGCCGCTTAAAACCTGCTCAGTATCTGGTAATTGTTTAATACTGGTAGTCATATCTCATCCATTCCTTTCATGGTCTATGCTTTTTATTCATCCATCATGGCGCGAATCTCGGCGGCCATGAAGCGGCGGGTCAGATCGATGCCACCAATGCCCATTACCCGGTTTTTAACCGTGATGTCATTGCGTCGGCCAAAGAGCACACTTTTCAGTTCGGAGGCCAAAATGCCGCCGGAATGGCCGAAGTTATAGTTACGATCCAGCACCATCACCTGCGCGTTTTGCGGCAGTGCGTTGATGATATCCTCGGCAGGGAAGGGCAGATACAGGCGCGGTCGCAAAAGGCCGGCTTTGATACCCTGCTCGCGTAGGATATCGACGGAAAGTCTTAATTCTGCTGCCATACTGTTGACTGCAAAGGCTACTACTTCGGCGTCTTCCAGCCGATAGGTGTCGATGGTGTCGCCATCCCACATGCCGGTGATATCCTTATATTCCTGGGCCGCCTGTTTTACCAGCGGGATGGAAGCTATAATATCTTCGGATAACATCTGGCGGAAGGGTGCGTATTCGGCCGCATTGGTCACATTGCTGAAGGAAGAGGGATGAGCCGGGTCCAGCCGCCATTCCGGTTGATGCGGGGGCAGGAAACAGTCGATATCCTCTTGGGACGGTACGGTGAGTGGCATCAGACAATGGGAGATGGCAAAACCGTCATAGTTGACCATCACAGGGATATTGATCTGTTCGGCCACACGGAAGGCCTGCAAAATGGTGTTGAATACTTCCTGATTGGAAGAACAGTGATATTGGATCCAACCGGTATCCCGCTGAGCCATTGAGTCCTGATGGTCTGCCCACAGGGTCCAGGGTGCAAAAATACCGCGGTTGACGTTGCACATTACGACCGGCAAACGTCCGCCGGAAGCCATATGTAAAACTTCGTGCATATATAACAAGCCATTTGCCGAGGTGGCAGTGAAAACGCGGGCTCCGGCAGCGGATGCGGCCACGGCAGCAGCCATAGCACTGTGTTCGCCTTCCACCGGAATGAAGCGGGCGTTCAGCTCACCATTTTCAACCATGGCGGACACTGCTTCCATAACGCTGGTCTGAGGTGTGATGGGGTAGCCGGGCACGACGTCCACCCGGGCGCTTTTTACGGCTAGTGCGGCGGCATAATTACCGGTTTCCATTCTAACTTGCGCTGCTTTCATACGGCTACTCCTCCTTTTCCATGCTGATTGCGCCGGTGGGGCATTCTGTGGCGCACACGCCGCAGCCCTTGCAGTAGCGGTAATCAATCGTAATTTCTTTGCGGTCAATGACCGCTTCCGGACAATATATCCAGCAAAACTGACACTTGGTGCATATCTGAGTATCAACGACCGGACGGTGCGTCCGCCAGGTACCGGTTTCACCGCCGGCTCCCTTCATCGGCCAGGAAATAGGCCGGTAGGCTTTCGTAACTGATTTCATTTATTTCCATTCCTTTCGCTAATCCGAATATAACGAGGTAAAAAGATGTCCCCCGCTTCTTTAAGCGGTCGTGTTCCTGTTAATAAAACAGGTAACGGGTTCTAATTCCCCGCCTCATTGCAGCGGTGTGTTGAAACTGCTTCGCAGTTTCTTCCGATGCTTAAAAGCGAGCTATACGCTAATCTGTGCCACGGTGTTATATGCCTTGCCAGCGGCGCCCAGATTGCGCTCGCCGCTATTGCCCGGCCATTTATTAAGGATGGTTTGTTCCATAATGTTCTGCGGGATATTTAGTACTCGGCACACCGCACCAAACAGCGGAATATTGATGAAGGGTCCGTCGGCAGAAAATAATCCGGCTTCGCGGGCGATGGCGTCGGCGTCCACCTGCCAGGTAGGATGCTGCTTCACGGCTACGGCGCAGGGAGCATTGATGATCACGGTACCGATCTCAGTAATGCCTTCACTGACCGCGGCTTCGGTAAGCTTTTCACTCATCACTACCACATAATCCGGCTGCTCGCATTGACTGTGCGCGTGGATAGAGGTAGGGGACATGCGCACTGCTGCCCGTACCGGTGCTCCGCGGCGTTCCACCCCGAAGAAAGGCAAGGCCTGTCCCTGCTCACCGTTTTCCAGCGCAGCCTGCGCTAACAAGTGAGCCAGGGTAACGGAGCCCTGCCCGCCAAACCCATTGATTCGTAGTTCTAACATATTGTTCACTCCATTTTTTCATTGTGCTGCCAGAAATATATGTTATCTGACGCTTTCCAAATTAATGGCTCCGTATCCCGGTTGCTCGATGTCCTGGTGGTCAGACCAGTATATCAAAATGTATATTCGCAATCAATGACAAAATTCCTGCTTTTCATGCCAATAATACTAGCCAGTGTCTTATATATAACTAAAAATTATAGTTATAATTTGCATTTCATATGTTAGAATATATGATGTAATGAAATACTAATTGCAGGCTTGTGTTTAAGTATTGCCTAAGCTTCTGGCACCTATTGTAGCTTGCGGTAAAGGAGATGAGTGATTGTGAAAAAAATAGTTGATGCTCGGGGCCTTAGTTGTCCTCAACCAGTGGTCTTAACCAAAAAAGCCCTGGAAACCACTAATATAGATGAGGTACTGACCATTGTGGATAATAAGGTAGCACTGGAGAACGTGTCCCGCATGGTAAAAACATTGAATCTAGAGTCCATGGTGGATGAAAAAGAAGGCCAGTTCTATATAAATATTTTCAAGGATGAGGGATTACTCGGCAGAGATGATAAAGAAACCCTGGAGGGTAATACGGTCATCCTTATAGGAAGTAATGTAATGGGTCGAGGTGATGATAAACTAGGCACGGTGCTAATGAAGAGCTTCCTATATACTCTGACTCAAATAGAAGGAGAGATAAAGAGTGTGATTTTCATGAACAGTGGAGTTTTACTAGCTACTGCTGGCTCTGAATTAATTGAACATCTTCAGGTTCTAAGTAATCACGGTACCGAAATCCTCTCCTGTGGAACCTGTTTGGATTTTTATAATGTAAGTGATAAATTAACCGTGGGCGCAGTTACCAACATGTATACGATAACTGAAAAATTATTGCATGCTGGGAAAGTTATTACGTTATAAGGTTGAAGCACAAAAAACTTAACAGCTAAAAGGGGATTGCTTTCTACAGAATTTAGCAATCCCTTTGCTTTGCCAATTTACTTTTATAAAGAATAGGGAAGATAGCAAGAGAATTGCCTTGAAAAAAGAATAAATTTATTACTGCTTGAAAGTTCTGTTCCTATGCGTTAAGAGGAGACTTTTCCGTAGATATATATACTAAGAGAGATAGGGTTTGAACCTATCTCTCTTTGTACATAGAGGCTAGATTTAGTTACAAGGTTTTTGACAGTCCTTCTTGCACTGGCCCCCATTATGACCAAAGCCCTTTATGGTTTTTAGCTTAGTCTGCTGTTCAGCGGTGAGTATTGACTGTACCTTCTTCCATTTTTGCTGTTGCTGCTGATGAATCTGTGCCCGTAAATCGCTTATTTCCTTGGTCTTGGCGGCCATGGCAGCTTTATCGGTACCTACAATACTCAATTGTCTCAGTTCGAACTTGGCATCTAGCAGTTTAACTTTAAGGACTTTGGTAGTTTGGTAGGTGCTCAGGTTGATCGCTTTTAACTGCTGAACTTGACGGTCGCTCAAATTAAGTTTCTCAGCTAATGGCACCCAGTTTGCATTTTGGCTGGAAGCTTGGTCGGGGCGAACGCAGACATTCCCTGCATCCCTCGCTAATGCTGCCTGGCTAAAAACCAGTATCAGCGTCAGGCTGAGGGTCAAGAGCATTAGTTTGTTTTTCAACCTGTCATCTCCTTTTAAGGGCATTA
>CAZEDT010000081.1:0-14004 GCA_964510795.1 uncultured Syntrophomonas sp. | reverse complement strand
TCGTCGGATAATTTGCGTATTTCACTGGCGACGACACTGAATCCAGCCCCGGCTTCGCCGGCTCGGGCAGCCTCAATAGCTGCATTGAGTCCCAACATTTTCGTTTCATCTGCAATCTGTCTTATCAAGGATAAAATTTCATTTATATCGACTACAAATCCAGAGACCTCGGCCACATTTTGATTAAGACTACGCTGGTTGCCCATCATTTCTGAAGCTGATGAGGCCAGTTCTTCAATCACTGCCGCAATCTCGCCAATGCTTTGATTGAGCTTGCCCGAAATATCCCGTAAGGAGTGGGAGGTTTCCTGGGGCATAACAATTCCAAAGCTTCCAATCGCTTTATGTTTGTCAAGCTCATCAAATAATGGATAACATATGTTGAGAACGGGCACCCCATAGACTTCTTTGGGTATGTCGAGGGATACAATATTTCTTTTTTTTATGGATTGCATAGCGACACTGGTTGGTTCAAGTACTTTTCCTACTTTAACATCTATCAAATCAAATTTAGATGAGCCTTGCCTGCTTACTACCTTTTCATGATCTGTCATGTAGAGTCCTGCGCCCTCCGGAAACATTTCTGACAGAACAGGAGCAATAGCAGGGAAAGCACTGCTAATAGAATGCTGGCGAAGCGAAGCCAGACAGACGGTTCCTACGATTACCCCATCTTCATCAACATAGGGTATATTTTGCATAAGCAAACGAGCGCCAAAGACCGCCGTAAGCAAAATTTCGGTTTGAGTTTCGCCGGTCCTGATAGCTTTGGCTGAACCCCGATCTCCCCATTGGTCGATTCGCGTTCCTATCTTGAATAGATCCGTTTTAAGTTCGGGATGAAAATAAATATCGGTTATTTTTTCGCGATCTGTAAACGAAAATCCCATTCCCGTCATTGAAGTTATAAACATTGGTATTACGAGCTTAAACCCTGCGACTTCTTTTTCCGTCAACATGTTTTTTCCTCCCTAATATAATTACTGCAAGCGAGTATTTGCTATAAAACAGGGACAAAAATCCTGTTTTGTAGTAGATACAATGTTAATATAAATTTTACAGTAATAACCTTTTATTCCGCAAGTCCTATAAAAATAATTGAAAATAGGAGAAATGTATTTCATTACCTGAACCAACTGTTTTATTTCGTACAATATTATAATTAGTACCGAAATTTACTCACATATCTAACTATGGGAGTTATTAAAATCCATAATATGTTAATCTACAATAAGTAACAAACAGCATGTGTCCCTCTTTGTTAAACACCAGGAGGGTAATCAAATGGAAAAGTCAGGACTATCGTTATAGGGGATATGTGCCTGGTTACTGCGTTCTAAAAAAGGTTGATTAGTATTAAGTAAAAAATCGAGCTGCAGATAATAATTCTGCAGCTCGATATTGTTGGTTTGGGAGTTAGTTATATTATTAAACGTAGAAATGATTTGCATCTACCATTTATTCCAGTGTATCATTTCCCCTAGGTCCCTACGAGGGCGAAGTTCAGGGTCTTCATCGGCTTTACCAACTGGAATCAGGGAAACAACTCGAAAATCCTCCGGCAAATTAAATAACTTTTTAGCTTTCTTTTCACTAAAACCGCCCACCCAACAGGCACCATAACCCAGAGCATGGGCGGCCAACAGCATATTTTCCGTAGCATTGGCACAATCCAGCAGACAAAAATGGTTGCGTCCCGCATCGCCGTATTGGGCTGAACGTTCCGGTTCCGCACACACGGCTATAATTATGGGAGCCTGAGCGATGATTTCCTGACCAAAAGCAACTTCCTGCAGTTCTTGACGAACAGTACTATCCTTGACCACTATAAAATGACAGGGCTGGAGATTGCCGGCTGAGGGTGCCATGCGTCCGGCATCCAAAATGAGCATCAAATCTTCCTGACTAATATCGTCCGGCTTATACTTTCGCACACTTCGTCTGGTCCTAATAGATTCCAAACAGTCCATAAAATTAAACCCTCCATTCCTCTGATTTGCTTAAAGGTTAACAGATTGAGGGCATTCAATCAATTGCAAAGGCAATTGGCTTGCAGTCAAACTTGTTTTAAGCTATCATTTTTTAAATCGTTTAAGTCATAATGCGCACAAACGACTATTAATGAGGAAACTATCTATGCTTTATAAAACCATCCAAACGGCTATATATACCGAATTGATAGAAAAAAAATCCAGATTTATATGTATTTTAAGGTCTATATCTGATACTGATCAGGTGGAGACTATACTTGCTGATATCCGTAAGCAATACCCAGGCGCCAGACATTATTGCTATGCCTGTATGATCAGAAACGGTAATAGTATTATAGAGAAATACAGTGATGATGGTGAACCCAACAGCACCGCAGGTCTGCCGATGCTCAATGTACTCAAGCAGAATGAACTCCTGAATGTTATAGCAGTAGTAGTGCGATATTTTGGCGGGACTTTACTGGGTACCGGAGGGCTGGTCAGAGCTTACTCCAGGTCAGTGATACAAACACTGGATATAACTGAGATCATCACGATGGAGTATTCCTGGAGGCTAAAAATTACTTTAGATTACAGCTATTATGCTAACTTTCAAAGCAAGTGCCTGACCATGCTTACCCAGGTTATTGATACAGATTTTGCAGATCGGGTGACAATAGAAGCCTGGATAGCAGAAGACAAAGAGCAAGTTTTTGTGGAACGCCTTAACAGTATTAGCAATCAAGCCGCATTGATTGAATATTTGCAGCAGGATTTTGTTCCACAAAAGACATGATTTGAGAAGATGATGTATTAAGGTTGTATACGGCTGAGTTGGTCCTTATTCTAGCCCCCTGTAATTTCGACTTACCACGGTTACTCGCTAATGTTGACAGTTTCAGCCAAGGTATGTTATCTTCTATGTGAATAAAAGTATCAGGAGAGAAAAGATGCGCAAGGTGTTTTTAAGCTAATAACTATAAATGAATAATCTGTTCGTAAGATAATTCCCGTATAACCAGTAAGCAGAAGCTTGTGGATGGGGGAAGTCTTTGTGAGCAGATAATTAGCTAAGAACACTGTAAACAGCAATTCAATTTTTGATCCTATGAAATATAATGCTGACGAGATGGTAATGATCTTCTTATTTTGTGCATTGTATTGCTAATAAATTGATTTTAAAGACTATTTAGGCTGTAAGTGACAGATGTTACTTACAGCTTTTTTTTTTGGAGGTGATGATTGTGTCATTGTTAATGAGTCTTCGCGGTATTAAGAAAAGTTACGGTGACTTAGATGTCTTAAAGGATGTTAATCTGGATATAAGTTACGGGGAGAAAATAGGCTTGGTCGGGAATAATGGTGCTGGCAAGACCAGTCTGGCCAATATTATCTACGGCAGTTTGGAGTATGATGCCGGGACTATTACTTATCATAAAAGTAATCTAGGTACTGAATATCTTTTACAATCTGCTGACTGTGCGACAAAACTGGATGATTACCACCAAGGGGATGAAGCCCAAGGAAAAGGCGAATTTACGAGGGTATCCCGTTACCTGGGTTTAGGTAAAAATCAGGTCTGGGAAGAAACGAGAAGGGATGGCTTGAGCGGGGGAGAAAAGACTAAACTGGCTCTGGCAGCTATTTGGTCAAAAACGCCCGAATTACTAATACTGGATGAACCCACCAATAATCTTGATATGCAGGGTATAGAGTGGTTGATTGCAGAACTTAACGTGTATACCGGGGCGGTTCTAATTATTTCCCATGATCGTTATTTTTTAGACCAGACTGTAGAAAGGATTATGGAGGTAGAAGCAGGGGTTATAAATGATTATATGGGTAATTATTCGTTTTACCGAACGGAAAAGCAAAGGCTATATGAAAGCCAGCTCCACCAGTATACCTCTCAGGTTAAAGAACAACAGAAGATAGCTCAGAACATTGAACAGCTAAAAGACTGGTCAGCCCAGGCACATAAAGAGTCGCGTCATAAGGCAGCTATCAATCAGGGGAAGAAGGAGTACTATCGGGCCAAAGCTAAAAAACGGGATCAGGCCGTCAAATCAAAATTAAAGCGACTTGAGAAAATGCAAACTGAAGGACTGGAGCGGCCTCAGGCTGAGCCGGTCATCAAGTTTTCTTATATTGAATCAGAAAAAAGGGGCCGAAGAGTTATAGAAGCCAATAATATATCCAAATGTTTCGGAGCCAGAAAACTTTTTGATAATAGCTCCTTTTTTATTAAAAATGGTGAAAAGATAGGCTTATATGGTCCCAATGGCTGCGGAAAGACAACGCTGCTAAGAATTATCCTGGGACTCGAAGACTATGATCAGGGTGATCTTTTTGTAAGTCCCTCAGCTCGTATAGCTTATATAGGCCAGGATAGCTCCGACCTTGACCTTGAACAAAATGCTCTGGAGGTAATCAATGCGAAGGCCGGCAAGCAACGCACCCAGGCGATTACCCTGCTGGCCAATATGGGGTTAAATGAGGCTATGCTAAAGCGGCCTCTAAAAGATCTGAGTCCAGGGGAACAGACCAGGATTAAGATGGCCCGTTCAATATTGGAAAATCCGCAGCTTTTAATAATGGATGAACCTGGTAATCATCTCGACCTGCTCAGCCGCGAGCAGTTAGAGACAACCCTTTGTGATTACGATGGAACTATTCTTTTGGTATCACACGACCGGTACATGCTGGAAAGGGTTTGTAATGTAATGCTGGTATTTAATAATCTCAAGATCCAAAGAATAGAAGGTGGATTTCAGGATTATTTGCAAAAGTGGCAGGTGGATGACAAGTCTGGAAATAGTCATGGTGAAACCAATTGTCAGGAGGATAAACTACTCATCGAGACGAGAATATCATTTTGGCTAGGGGAATTAAATCGTTACCAGGCAGGCAGCGAAGGATATCGGCAAGCAGATTCTGAGCTTAAACAACTGATGCGGAAGCAATATTTATTAAACAGATAAACATAAATTCTAAGCGTATTTATCTACAAATTGTCCTTTTTGAGAAATTGGGTTAGACTGAGTTACAGCAGCACTCACTGTCCGGGTTTCGCCACCTGAAACATATATTTTCCCGCATTCAGGGCAGGATGAAGTAAATATCTGGACCGATTGAGAGATTATCCGCCTTTTATCCCTGGCAGCATTAACCTGCTCATTCCGGACATGTTCCTGTTCATGGGCAGCTACTGCTGCTCCGGCATTCTCGGGTGCAACATGGGCCGGCGTTTTAAAAGAAACTCCGGAATCACCGGATTCATCCTGGTAACGACGTTCGCTACAGGTCTGGCACTCTTTTAGACCCTGGCGTTTTAAAAGCTTTTCATTAATGATGTTGTCTTCTGCCGTCTTGCCATAAGCTGCACTGGCATTCGATACTGAAGTGTTCAGTCCGACTTTACGGGTACCCAAGTAAGCTTGCTGGTTAAGCGGAAACGGTATTACAGTATTTCCTGCAGTAGTGGGGGAGGCAGCTTTAGCCTGATTTTTAGCAGGCCAAGAATCAGCCGGAGCGGAAAGGTCAAAACTTTTACCTGTAACTGCCCGGCTTGGAGTAACGCTAGCAACCCGGCTGATTGCTTCTACATAAGATGGCCGTATATATGTTATCCTATCAAGCATGGCCACTACTCTCCTTGGTACTGGTAGTTTATGGTTTAAGACTGGCTTGCTTTTATTATAATATTTTTACTCGCTCAAAGGTACTAATTTTTACTTGTCAATAAGCCCAACCTCGACTGTTGCATTCGTTTTGCGCTTTTCCCTTTCCATACTGCTGGCATTAGGTTGTATAGGAACATATTAATAGAAAAAGGCGGTACTGAAAATATGGCGACGAGAAGCAGGAAAACACTTAAAGTGGGGATTTTGATTATATTGGCTCTGCTAATCATAGGTTATTTATGGTTATATAATCAATATGGCAGCTATCTCTCAGTACCTAAACAACGACTTGATTTGGCTGGTTATTATCCGGAGATGCCTCCGGATTCCAAACACATCTACATGGAATTCCCAATCGACCATAATCAAGCTGAAATGGGAAAATATAAAGGGTTTTATATGTTGAGTCCAAAATTCATGCCTAAAAATGGTGTGATATTTTATCTTACGGACGGACAGCAAAATAAGGTCAGTACATCAACAGATTTTAAGGTGTTTGAAGATAAGCTGCCGGGGCTATCCTATGTAATTATGGGAAGAAGAGGCTTATATCCCTCCTTATTCCCCGAGGTTTACACCAAGGAAGGTTCGCTGGATTATAAAAAGGCGATGAACCTTTATGGAACCGCACAACAAATTGAGGATATTGAAATGGTACGGCAGGACCTGGAGAAAAAAGGGTATTTGCCGCCTGACGGGAAAATAATGCTGTTTGGCACTTCAGGGGCCGGCATTTTGATACAGGAATATCTTGCAAAACATGGAGACCATGTTTCGAGAGTTCTGTTGGAGGCAACTGGCGCTCCGGATATTGTGATTAATAATAAAGTGAATTATATCGGAAGTCCCTTTACCGATTTGATGAAAGAGAAAAATCCTCAGACATTGAAAAAATTAGAGGATATCCTGGTCAATGAAGATGTCAATAAAGCTGATTTGTGTTTTATGCTATATAAGATACAGTTGTATGATATTGATTGGGAGAATACTTGTTCAAAGCTTATTGACGAGATAGCCAGTGGGAATAAACTTCATTATTATAAGAATTTATGTAATCCAGAGTATAATTTTAGTCTCACTAAACTGATTAATAAATTACCGATGATGGAGGCTGTGAAAGTCCGGGTCTTTGAAATAACCGGGGAGCAGATGATTAAATACAAAAGAACGCCGGGGGAAATCAATTTTCCCTTTGAATGGGAAAAAGAAATGATAAGCGATTATTTGGCGCAAGCGCAGGCGGGTAATCTAGATATTCCAAAGATTAATCTTGTTGAAGAGAGAAAAAAGTATAATGGTGAAGTGCTATTGCTAATTGGGGATTTAGATAACCAGTTTTCACCGAAAGCAGCTGAACAAATCGGCAAAGCTTATCCAAAAGCCAAAATGATTGTGGTTCACGATACGCACGCAATGTTCTTAAATAAAAAAACCTATCAAAGCTTACGGACTTCATTTTTTATGAAAGGGCTGTATGCCGTGGAATTGGAAAAGAAGTAAGCACCATGTAATCATTAAAACCAGGACAATTAGGCTGAGGAGCTAGCCATTGTCCTGGTTTAAAAAGGAAATGAGGCTGACAGGTTAATGATTGTAAAAATAAAGTTTCCTGAAAGCACAATATATGAAAATGTGAAAAATTATACCTAATCAATATTATGGATAAACAAATTGAAGTTAGGCAAGGCACTATATTCTAGGCATTTACATAATTGTAGCCATTCTGGCTCAGATATTTTCCGATAACCATTCTCTGAACCTGAACAGTTCCTTCGAACAGCTGCATGATTTTTGCATCACGCATGTATTTTTCTACCGGATATTCTTTAGTGTAGCCATATCCGCCAAATACCTGTACTGCATCAGTGGAAACCTTCATAGCGGTATCAGCAGCATACATCTTGGCCATGTTCGAAATCATCTTGAAGGGCAGTTCATTATCCTGCAACCAGGCAGCTTTATGATAAAGCAGGCGAGCAGTTTCAGTAGCAGTAGTCATATCCGCCAGCATGATGTCAGGGGGACGGGGTTGTTGACAGCTTTTAGACCCACCGGTTTTTCCAGTGGGTCTATGTAAGAATTGTTCAATTATTGTTTTTAAATTTTATTGTTACGCTAAGAACGTCCCGGTGTAACTGAACGTCCCGGTGTAACTGCGGTGTAACTGCCGGTGTAACGACAAGTATGTATTTAAGTGTTACTACATTTTAGTAGGGACATGTATTTTCATAGTGGGAAGTAAGCTTTTAAGTAGTGGGATTTAAGCAATGATGCAGTAGGATTCCCTACTACTTCATAGCAAGGATAAATGGGATGTGAATATTTGGGGGTACTAATGTTATGCAAGAAAATTATGAAATGAAATATAGGAAATCTTTTACCGTCCTGAAGCTAATATTCGGAGGAAATGAACAGGACTTGGTACTTGTTGATTTACTGGAAACATATGCCTACCGTTATTCTGAAGAATATTTTCAAAAGCATGGAGAATACGGAATTACAGCGGATGGATTCATTGCGAAAAGTAGAGCGCTCATTATGGAAGATACCGGAATAATAACTGCATCGGTTAAAAATGCAGTTAATAGTTTGGAGAAACAAGGCTTTATTCTAAAAACACAAGACAGATTCATTCGTGGATACAAAGATAAGATAATGCATTATAAGCTTTGTCTTGGCACTTACCCGTATTTAAAAAAAGCTTCAGATTATCTAGATAAAAATCATCGTCCTGATGACAGGAATGCGGTAAGGAAAATTCTGCTAAGCGAAACGATTTATAAACCGCCCCCCACTAAAAATAGCATGTAAGCATCATTTCCCTGAACATTGTTACTCTCTGGATGACTGATGAATTAAATAACCGCCCCCAAGGAAAAGCAACCCACTCATGTCCAAATTAAAATACAAAAAAAGCAGTAGTAGTATATACAGCAATACAATTTGAAGACATGATAATGCGTAGTTACTTTGTCCCAGCGGGAATACTTAAAGCCTGCAAATATTATATAGTTGTAAATTTGTATGAAGTCCCTATTTTTAGGGGCGGTTTGGACTTTAATGGATAGTAATATTGATGGGTGCTGCATTTGCTGTTTTTTATAGGAATATTGCTAAAAAGTGCGAATATGAGGGCCTTTGAGTTCGGGCGCGGATAATTTTTAAATAACAGCGGGAGGGGCTTTAACGAGTATGAGGCTAACTCAGCACTCTTTGATAAATTAGCACAAATTCCCCTCTTTTCCATTGAAAATCATGGTTTCAGGCATCTACCCTGCTCAGTTAACGGTAACAGTGCTTATGGAATAAAAGGAACCAAAAACATCACTGAATTGCTTCAAGAGGTAGATAACAATGGAGCATTAATCCAAAAGTTAACTAGACAAAAGCCGGCATTTTACAGGTCGGGAACAAATTATTATGATGAAATCAGTGTGGCTGCAATAAAAGATATAGGATATACAACGGTGGGCTATTCTGTATTAGGAGATGCTGGAGCTACCTTTAGCCAAAAACAAGTAAAAGGGGCTCTATTTAGTGCCAAGCCTGGTTCTATAATTATCCTGCACATGAATCACCCCGAGGGGCAAGCCGCCGAAGGAGTCATGGAGGCTCTGCCTATACTGCAAAAACAAGGTTTCACTTTCGTGAAACTCTCCTCTTATCCACTAAAATAACGTCAGATGAAGTGGCTTAGTGATGAATGATGGCCATCAATTGATCTTGTAAATAGGTACTTCGCTGTAAAAGTATATTTTGTTGATGATATAGCAGTTATATATATACCCTCTCTTTTCCCCAATTCTACCACAGAGGTAGAAATTGTGGTAAAATGTGGTTATACCATAATTGTTTAGACGGTAAAGAATAATTAATTACGTTATACGTTTTTAGGTCCTTTGCTCTGCTATTGAGCATTTTATGGCAGGCTACTGTAGATTTTTCCTTTGACTGTCTGCTTTTATATCCCTTAACTTATATAAACATGTGAATGTGTTTAGTTGCTTGGACAAAGTAATTGAAGGGTGATGTTTAGCAATGAATGCTGTAAGAATAAATAAATTCATCAGAGCTATATTAGTATGCGCCTTAGTTATTGTTTTCTTTTCATTATATCCCGTAAAATTTTCCTGGGGACTTTCAAAACCTGCCATCTATTGTGGGAGTAACCATAGCCTTGCACTTAAAGAGGACGGTACCGTTTGGGCCTGGGGCAACAATGTGTTTGGACAGTTAGGTGATGGCTCTTCATTTAACCGTTCTAAACCAGTTCAGGTTAAAGACCTGCACAATGTTAAATCTATTGCTTGCAGATCAGGTTTCAGCTATGCTTTGGATGAAAATGGCACTGTATATGGTTGGGGTAGAAACGGATATGCCACAGTACAAATAGTTCAAGATTCAGGAAGGATCACGTTTTATTATGGTTATGATGTCGACCATCCGATTAAGCTTAACGTTCCCATCAAAACGGACGCTATTGCCTGTAGTTCCAATCAGTTTTGTGCATATGAACCACATAACAATTCTGTAGCTGTATATACAGCTGGATCATATATAGCCAATCATATGGAAAAAATAAGTATGGCATCGGATAAAGATAATGCTTTTAAATCTATCCTTCCGTGTAACAGTGGATGGTTAGGCCTTGATGATGATGGCCAAGTATGGTGTAAAAAGGATGCCAATTCAGCTTCAACCAAGATTGATGGTCTAAGTAACATCATTAGTATCACGGGCGATACCCATTATGCAGCACTAAAATCGGATGGAACTGTGTGGACTTGGGGTAACAATGCGTCTGGGCAATTAGGCGACGGAACTCTTGTAAGTCGTCAAGTGCCCCAAAAAGTAAGTGATATAACTGATGTAAAACAGATAGCTGTAGCTGGTGCTTGGACATTGGCATTAAAAGAAGACGGTTCAGTATGGATGTGGGGGTTACGTGGTATTTTAGAAAGCAAGAAAGAAGATGAACAAAACGAAGGCTTTAGCATTCGGGTAGTAAGAAGAACACCGAACGTAATGTTTTCTTCAACTGAGGATAATAGGAAAGTTGTTTCAACACCTACACGTGTTTCAGGACTTTCAAATATTAAGTCCATAGCTGCTGGAACTTATCATTGTCTGGCTATTAAAAATGATGGAACTGTCTGGGCTTGGGGCTATAATGATTTTGGCGAATTGGGAGATGGTTCAACCATTAATAGAGAAAACCCAGTGATGGTTAAAGATTTCAATGTGCTGATGCCGATTACTATTACTAAGGTTAAAAAACTATATTAGGGGCATTTCGGATTTGAATGGGTAGTAATATTGCTGGGTGTTACTTTATTGTTTGTCTATAGTAATGTGCTAAAAAGTGCGGATTTGATGGCCTTTGCGGAGGGGCATTTTTTTTATCTTTTCAGAAAAAGGAGGGGCTTTAATGAGTTTCCCTCCCTCTGGCTTTGAATAGCAATGTAGTTTTCTTTTAAACGGAATCAGTTTACTAAATAGATCTTTATCCCGGAGATCCAACAAAAAGAACGGCAGACTGTGTGAAAAGTCCATTTTACATATCCCAACTATATTCATTTTTAGTAAAATATATATAGTGGGAGGTGCTAAAAATGGCATATGTAAAGGGAGAGAACCGGCAACAAATTAACATGTTTCCGGAAGTAATAGATGATTACGTTGCTGAAGATAATCCAGTCAGAGTTATAGAAGCTTTTGTTATGAGTCTGGATATGTCTGCGTTAGGTTTTGAAAGAGCACAAGCGCCTACTTTGGGTAGACCAGCATATAATCCCCGAGATCTATTAAAACTCTACCTTTACGGATACTTAAACCGTATTCGCTCGTCCCGTAAACTTGAAAGTGAAGCAAGTAGAAACCTGGAAGTAATATGGTTAATATCTGGACTAAAACCTGATTTTAAAACCATAGCTGATTTCAGAAAAGATAACAAAGAAGCCGTTAAGCAAGTGTTTAAGCAGTTCAGCGTATTATGCAAAGAATGGGGATTATTCGGACAAACCCTGGTTGCTGTTGATGGTTCTAAGTTCAGAGCCAGTAACTCCAAAAAGAAAAACTTCAATGAGAAGAAACTCAATCGTCATCTCAAATATATTGACACAAAGATTGAACAGTATCTAAACGAGCTTGAAGAAGGGGACCAATCTGAGGCTAATACCCACAAACCAAGCGCTGCTCAAATCAATCAACACATTCAGGAACTGAAAGAAAGAAAAACTAAATATGAGGAAATGCTTGAAACAATCAAGGAAAATGAGGTTTCGGAAATATCTTTAACTGATGCCGATGCCAGACAAATGTCAACCAACAACAATGGCCTGGATATCTGTTACAATGTGCAAACCGTAGTTGATGGAAAGCATAGCATGGTTGTAGATTATGATGTCATTAATAATCCAGCTGACCTTGGACAATTGAACCAGATGGCTAAACGAGCACAAAAGTTATTTGATAATGAAGAAATAAATGTTCTCGCAGATAAAGGGTACTATGCAGGCAAAGATATCAAAGAATGCGAAGATGCTAAACTAAAGACCTATGTTGCCAAACCTAAAAATGCTAATGCTACCGGCAATGAAGAGTTTTATATAAATAAGTTCCAGTATGATGCCGATAACGATCACTACATATGTCCTGCTGGTCAGATTCTTACATTTGCATGCTATCGTAAAACCAAAGGAGAGATTATTGGCCGCGATTATCACAATTACAAAGCTTGTAAGACATGCGAACTCAGAGAGCATTGTACAACGGCCAAGCGAGGTAGAACCATATACCGAAGTGTCCACCAGGATCTACTAGATAAGGTGGACAAGCGAACTCGGGAAAACAAAGGACTTTACAGCAAGCGGTAAATGATAGTGGAACACCCGTTTGGAACCATTAAGCGAAGTTGGGGATACAGTTATTTCCTAACCCGAGGCCTTAATTCAGTAAATGCTGAATCTGGTCTTGCTTTTCTTGCCTATAACATAACCAGGGCGATAAATATCCTGGGAGTTAAGGAAATAGTGAGTAGATTACAGGCTGTATAACCCTTAGACAAGTCATTTTTTATACATTTACTGTTAAATAACCGAGACAGGGGAAGTAAACTGTGTGCTATTAGGTTTGTGGGTCATTAGAGTGAGTAATTTCTCACACAGCCTGCCGTCCCGGTGTAACCCCGTTTCGAGGTCACATTTACCCTCTATCCGATTTCTTTAACCAATAAAGCTTCTTCTTTGAAATCGTCAAGATTGACGATATTCAACCATGAAACTTCATCATTTCTTATCTTATAAAACCTAATAACTGATCCAAATTCATCGTGAGAAATTACTAAATGGAATTTTTCAGTTGGAAACTCTACACTTAACTTATTGCCCCAAATTTCAGCTAATCCTAATGCGATTTTTAGTGTTTGACAAGAGTCCCCGTCTATTTCCTCAAAAACATCGGACAAGTGTATGTGGTTTGTAACAGCCTCAAATTGAGTTCTATCAATTATCATGCTATTAGGCGCGAATTTTTCAGGTAATTCCTCTAATTTATTGCCATATCGTAACAGAACACAACCATCCCACTCAATAAATTTAGGACAGAATAAATTTAAAAACCTTATTGCTATCGACTCAAGTTTCGCATCACTCTGATTACATTCAATTAATAGCTTCTTCATTTTTTCATTGAAAATCGTGAGCACCTTCACTTCCTATTTCTTTATACCTGATTCTCCTAGATATTTCTCTAGAGCAACGTTTAACTTTTTTAAGAAATCGCTGTTATTCAAATTATCATTAATAGATTTAGGCGCATTTTTACCATACTTATCTACAAAGACTTTTTTTGCGGATCAAATAAATATTTATTACCTTTAGCATCTTGATAATGAACTTGTCCAGGTCTTTGTCCAGGGTTTGGATTCTCAACATCAATTCTAGCTTGACTTCCTTTTTCTTTCCAAACGGTTTTGCTTGTTACTTTTGTTCCATTTGACCCAAACATGAATCCAGCATTTTTCGCACCCTTAACAGTGTCAACAATTTTGTCTGCACTCTTAATTATTTTTACAGTACCAGATGCTGGTACAACAGGAACTAATACAGCTCCTACATCCCAAGCTAAATATCCGGCATTTTCCCAACTAGGTTTTTCATACAGTTGATATCCGCTATATATTGCGCTCCCAACATCAAATGCAGTTTCTAAAATATGCCCAGTTGGATCAACATACTTGGTTGGATTGTTTTCAACATACGTATACAGATTCTGACTTAACGGATTAGTAATATTCCCTTCAACACTATCCTTCGATATGAACCTGCCGATGGTTGGATCATAGTATCTGG
>CAZEDT010000080.1:0-14211 GCA_964510795.1 uncultured Syntrophomonas sp. | reverse complement strand
TGTTCGTCGGATTTTGCTTCATAGAAGTCGCTGACCTTGGTAATCGCTCTTAGCGGCCACCACCATACTCTAGCACTGTTTCTTTCACAGCTCATGCCTGCCGGCAGAACAATGTCAGCACATGCTACAGCGGTCGGGGTCATAAAGAGATCGACAACCACGTTGAAAGGTACTTTTTTCATGGCATTGTAAACTCTGGGTGCCTCAGCGGACATATTAGCAAAGGTATTGGTGCTCTGAATAAAGAGCATTTTGATGGGATAAGGCAGACCAGTTTCGATCGCCTGCAGTACTGTATCACCATTTGCAGTCGGGTCAAAACCCAGTGCATGCAACGGAGAAATATCTGCACCCAGCATCTTGGCAAGCATTTCTTCAGAAAGGTTCCAAAGTCCACATCCATAGGAGTCACTAATGTCATAAGCGCAACGAGGAATCATGCAACCACCTGGTACGTCGATATCGCCGCAAAGAGCAGCCATGCAGAGAAGACCCTGAGCTGTGGGGATACCGGCAACGCTCTGGTCAACCGCAAGACCCCATTGAATTGCAGAGGGGCTACCACTGGCAAACAAGCGAGCAGCATCTACAATCAGCTCTTTCTTGACCCAGGTAATCTCTTCTATTTTGTCGAGGGAGTATTCTGGTAGATTACAACGTGTTTTCAGTTCTTCATATCCATAAGTCCAGTTGTCAACGAAATCATGATCAATAAGATCTTCGTTAATGATTACCTGAAGCATACCAATAACTAAAGCAGCATCCGTTCCTGGACGAACCTTAAGCCATACATCAGCTCTGGATGCTAGCCAGGTCAGGGCAGGATCAGCTACGATTAGTTTTGTGCCACGTTTCATACAGTCAACAATCCAGTGACCGAAGAATCCATCGCCATTACTAATGATAGGATTATTTCCATAGATCAGGATGACCTCGGGAAGTTTGTATTCAGGATCATCAAAGCGTTTTTCCAGATGCTGTGAACAATCAGCAACCATGAAGTCGCCCATGAAACAGTGACCCATGGTGGTACGGGGCAGGTAACAGGCATCCCCGGAGAGGAATCCTAAAACAAAGTTAGGGCTTTTGAATGCGCTATATTCAAGGTAAGGGGTCTGCCAGCAGATGTTACGTCCTGTACCCTGCATACTTACGATTGACTCTGGATCACCTTCTGCCCAGATTTTACGTACGTTTTGTTCAATGATGTCATAAGCTTCGTCCCAGGAGACACGTTCCCATTTATTTTCGCCACGTTCCCCCACCCGCTTCAGTGGCCATTTTAAACGGTCTGGATGATTAACGGTATCTTTCATAGCCAGGCAACGCATACACAGTCTACCTTCGTTGTACGGGCTTAAGGGATCACCCTCAATTTTTTCAACTTTGCCGTCCTTGGTGTAGTACAGAACACTACAGCCGTTGTGACAGCCAGGGCCTGTCCACTGGTTGGTCCGGGTAACAGTGTATTCACCTTCCTGCCACTGCCAGTCTTCTTTGTAAACATCCAAGTTTACACCTTTTAGCATAAGTTTTCCCTCCTATTTTCAGTAATTTACATCGACAACAGTAAGAAACAAGATATAAGTGCTAGCTATTCTCTGCCCGAAAACGTCTCCTGCTGCCTTGGACAGTCTGGTTATTTTAAACTGTCCTTCCGAAGTTATATATCAGCAAGAATAATGCCAACAACTCGGTTTAGCAGTATTTGTAGTTATACCAGGCTTTCTGGTGTGTTTACCATCAGCCACAGGCAATCAAAATCTTCTCGTTATGCGAAATCCGTATAATTATAAGATGATTGGAGCTGACTGTTCATGGCAAAATAAGACGCATAATTCGATTCACCATTCTTGGCTGCTTAGAATTATTGCCTGAAACACCTCCTTCTGCCTGATCGGACATTTATCACTACTTACTGTCCTCATGACTATGTATAATAGCAAAAACTGTGCCAAGCTATATCGCTGGCCAGATGCTCGATTTTATGGGGATTCTTTCGGTTAACACAGACAACCACAGTGAAGCAGAATAATCTCGTTATGCGAAAGCAGTATTTTTTTAAGATGATTGGCTCAAGTATTTGAAAGTGAACAGGGGGACGGTTCTCTTGTTCATCCAGTCAAAGTGTCTGGGGATGAACAAGAGAACCGTCCCCCTGTTCACCTGGATATAATAATGCCAGAGTTATCGGTTAACTCTGGCATGAGGTTAAATCTTTATTAATATTCCTGGACTATATGCAGGGTTTATACAGCAAAGTTTTTCCCACAACCAGGACATTTTTTAGGGTCGAACCAGGTGTACTGCACATATTCAATACCACACTTGGGACATGCTACTTTTTCTGGTGTAACCTTATCGATTTGTCCACATGCTTTGCAGACATACTCCTTTTTCTCAGTATCAAACTGAGCAGGTACAAACTTTCTCCCACAGTTACTACAATCCATTGAATAAGCCATATTAATTCCTCCTTAAATTATGTGACCCTATCATGCGATAACTAAACGCAGCTAGGTCCGAAAAAATAGCCGGCTGGAACACCTCCTTCTACCTTGTCGGATAACCATGATTACTAATTGTTATCCTGGCGGTCTCAATTTATATATAGCAATTACTATGCCAGCAAAAAATCTAAGCACGATTACTTGTTTTTAGCTATTTATAAGGTGTTCACCAACATCTGCAGGAATTGCATCATATCTCATTATGCGATACACGTATCGGTTTAAGATGATTTGGGTTAGATAATTAATTACTTTTTCTAAGTGATTATTTCTATTCCCTGCCACTAAATGTCTGAGTGCTATTAATTAATGCTTTACAGAGACTTGTCATTTAAAACAGCTTGTTCGCTAGTATCATTGGGCTTGACTGATAAAGTGTTTTTCATTGGAACATTGTATGCACAGGGCCTATAAATACCGTCTTTCGAAACCACTTTATGTCTGGCGCATGGTTTGGCGCACATATTCCCGCTATAATTACAAAAAGCAGGCTGTCGTTCGCCCCGTTCAGGCAGATCAGCACCGCATCGTTTACATATCCTATCTGGTGAAAATTCCGGAAAATAGTATCTCCCGCAAACTGGGCATTGTAAACCTCTTTCCATGGGTGGTTTGCATTTACCGCAAAATGGATTACACATTCCACATCCAGGCATGTTGTTCCCTCCAGACTCATTCACGAAATTCAATCATGGTAGTGATATCCTTGGCTCATTACTTCATTAAAGAACTCTTTCACATAAATAATTACGTGTATAGACTCATCCATTTAATCAACCAATAATTTTGGCTGTTGATTATTGCTAATAATCAACAGCCTGGTGTACATTTTTTCTGCTAATTGTAACTAACTTTTAATTGCTGTTTCTCTATGCAGCGGGATTATCATGGTTATATATCTTAGCCATCCCCATACAGAACAGTGCCAGAAGACCTGCGACTGTTAGCGGAATTGTACCTGCGGTCCATCCATAAGCATCAATAACCGCCCCTGTAATTGGAGGTCCAAGAACCATCCCGATATTCATACCCATAACCAGAATACCCAGTGCAATTCCAGCTAACTGCGGTTTTTTAACGGTTTGGGGAGTAAGTGTCCAAAAGACTGTGCATATTGATCCTTCCAGGATAGGATAGATGATCATAAACGCCAGTATAAAGCGAGGTGAATGCATGCGGAAACTAATAAACAATACGACTACATACAAAGCAGCCAGAACCATACCAAACATTTTTCTGTTCGTAACCTTATCAAGAATCCAACCAATTATAATAACAAAAGGTATTTCCAGCATGTAGACATATCCCACATACGAATTGGCCTTGCCGATATCCCAGCCAAATGCCTGGCTCCAATAGGGCGCAGTCCAGGTGCACCATCCGAAACAGCCTATACAGTAAAATAGTGCTACCCCAAACATCCACCAGGTTGAACCGGATTTAAAGCCTTCCCAGATGGAGACATCATTGGATTCAACATCGGCATAATTGTATTCTGCAGGAGGACTTACTACTTTTAGCCCATATAGAATAAAAGCGATCAGGCATAGGGCAATTCCAAACCACCACATTCCCTGCCAGCCAAGCTTAATAGTAAGTATACTCCCCAGGAAGAAGGTACCAGCCTGGGCGACCATCTGCCAGGCACCCCATATTCCCATGGGAAGTCCCCTTTTTTCAGCCGGAAACCACATTGAGATTAAAGCCGGCGCTATTACTGAAATGAATCCCACGCCAAAACCTTCAATTACTCTGCTTGCCAAAAGAACCGGTACAGTAGTTGCATACACTCCCAGGAATGAACCTAGAATTGCGCATGCCAAAGAAATAAGCCCGCATTTTTTGGGTCCCAGCTTGTTCAAAACATACGCAGCCGGGATAGCTGTAACCAGTCCCATAACTGAAAATACCCCGGATAACCATCCTGCTGTTGCCATATTGATATTAAAAGCATCCATTATTGTGGTTATGACTGGAGGTATTTTGTTTTGAACCCAAGCCAGGGCTATACCAGCGAGAAATGCTATTAACATTATTGTCCATGCTTTACGTTTCATATATTAAGCCTCCTATAAATTACTAATGTTGTAGAATATTCGCTAGTCATCTCTGTCGGATAATCTACACCAAATCTCTTATGACCTAACCACAGTGTCGTAACTCACGAAAAACTAGTAGTTCGTACATCTCAACCATTATTGGCTGGAACGTGTGTGATACGAAGAAAAGAGTATGAATAAGAACCTATGATTCTATGTTCAAGTCCGGCACCATGCTCATCTCCCTTACTGGGAGGAACAACTGCTTTAAAGGTACTTCCTCAACTCTCTGTTATTACTCTCTTACATATGCAGGCTTATCGGGTTACGGAAAAATTTTGTCTTAATTGCCATATACACAATTCCTAAGCCTAGCCAGCTAAAACCAATAACTTTGGCATTTCCAGACAGAGAGAAAAAGAGAATCGCACAAGTAATACAACCCAGTCCCGGAATTAGAAGATATTTGAAAAAACCGGCCACATCGCGTTGTCCACCTTTAATATAAAAATGGACGATCACCGACAGATTCACTAATATATAAGCCAATAATGCGCCAAAATTGATCATCGGAATAAGAGAAACCAGGCTAATCCATCCCAAGGAAATACAGAACACTGCCATGATAAGGCTGGCAAAAACAGGAACCTTGGTTTTAGGATGAAGATAGGTCAAGAACTCCGGGATAACCCCATCGCGAGCCATACCGTAGAGGAGTCTTGAAACTCCAGCCTGAGCATCAACAGCAAAAGCCATGCCGCACGAAATCATGGCCAACAAAATCAGGTTTATCATTGTTTTTCCACCCACTACCATAGCAACATCATTAATAGCAGTTTCCACTTGACTAAAATTAGCAAAGTCAGGATACACAGACTGGGCTAAATAAGCAACGAATGTAAAGAGACCGGCCATAAATAAACATACTGCCATTGTAGCCCTAGGCATAACCTTTTTGGGTTCGTGCACCTCTTCGGCAAGATTGGTCATGGTGTCAAAACCAATGAAAGAATAACAGGCCACAGAGGCACCCAAGAGAACTGTTTTCCAATGGAACGTCACTGGATTATAGAGTGCAGCGGTATGAAAACCAGGTCCATTATGAAGATAACCCGTAGCTAAATAAATAAAATAGAAGACCACTAAAAATCCAAAAATAGTCAAAATATTATTGATGGTAGCCAGACTTTTGACACCCATAAGATTAATTCCTGTTACTAAAACAACGGGAACAATATAGAGCCACCAGTAAGGAATTTGTGGAAGTACAGCCTGGACATATAGTGCAATGCATATATAATTGAGGACAGGAAACAGGCAGTAGTCCAGCAACAACGTCCATCCTGATGCAAACCCTACATAGGGCTTAAGAACTCGTGAAATGTAAGAATAAGAGGATCCTGTTATCGGATAGGCTCCTGCCATTTGTCCATAGCTCCAAGCCGTAAAAGCCATGGGGATAGCAGCTATTAAATATGCCAGAGCCATATGACCCTGAGAAGCTACCGATATCGGGCCAAAGCCGGTAAAAGCCGCTATAGGAAACAGCATGGCCATTCCGTATAATAGGACCGAAAAGAAACCTAGTTCGCGTTTTAGCTCCTGCTTGTAACCCAGTTGTTCTACGGCTTCGTCACCGGTTTGGTAGTTAACAACTTCGTAAGGTGAATTATCTACCATGCAATGTCTCACCTTTCTTCTGTGAATTGAGCACTCGTCTAACCCAAGGTTGTCCAATGAATACTAAAAAATACCACAACTCCAAACCTCTGTGATATACCGACCGGCTTCAACACACGCCTTGAAACGTCCGCCTGTAACCATCCTCGTCAGATTACACCTTCTGATCTATTCAAGCAACTTCACGAAGATCCTGGAAAACGAACTTAAGTATTTCTTTATTCATTCCTGTAAGGTCTACATGATATTAATCATCCACTGAAATGCTTTATTATCAATCAACCCCAGATAACCTATGGGCGCTTGGGTACGATACGCTGATGTTTTTTCTGATATCCCCCTCCTTTCCTTCGAGTTTTCTGGTTGTTCCTTGTGCATTGTAGAACAATCATGTTACGGCTAACTGTTCATTCATACTTTTATACAAGCAATATATATGCCAGTAGTCTAAAACCCCCAGAATCAATGCAGCAAGTGATGTTTCAGTGATTTTAGCAAGAATCACACGCCCCAAATAAACTTCTCATTTTGCGATAGACGTATACTTTTAAGATCATTTTTTGATTGCAAGAGCGCTGGTGAATATTAATACTCCCCCTTCAGCATAGCAATCATTACTTTAACTACATTTCTCTCTTTGAAGTATATAAGCAATAAGTGTGGTATCATCCAATAAGCCTAATAATATGAATCCTTAGAGTTTACTAGCGATATTCTCCAAACGGTTGGCCATGCTGGTTAGCTCCTGTATGGTTGCTGTTACTTCCTGGGTAGCTGCAGCCTGCTCCTCGCTGGCGCGCAGCGTCTTGTAGGAAGCCTCAACCGTTGCTTTTACATCGTTATTGATTTCCCCGGTTAATTTACGCACCTGATCTACCGTCTTTCTTGATTCATCTGACAGTTTTCTTATTTCTTCAGCCACTACGCTAAAACCCAAGCCGGCTTCCCCTGCTCGTGCTGCTTCAATGGCAGCATTAAGCCCCAGCATCTTAGTCTGGTCAGCGATCGCTTTAATGAAAGCAAGAACCTGGTTGATTTGAGCCGCAGTCCGCCCTATATTTTCTACCAGGTCAACCAATTGCCTCCCATTTCCAGCAATATCCGCTGCCGAGGCAGATATTTCTTCAATGGCTGCAGATTCCTGCTGCAGGGCTGAGAGTAGACCTGCTGACATGGTTATAACCTCGTCTTCATGCTCCATCGAAGTGCCCACGCAAACACATCCGATTACCTGCCCACCAGCATCGAATATCGGTGTCATTGTAGACTTGAATGGAAAACCATATACGTCTTTAGATACATTAACCGTCGAGCTTTGTCCACTGGCCATTGCCTCCAGCATAGGTTCATCAGCGGGAATTACTGCCCCAACTTCACATGGATCATTGATCTTTTCCCCGGGCGCATAAGCTAAAATCCTTTCCCGATCAGTTATGGCCACCATCATGTCTTTTCCAATGAATGACTTGAAATAAGGTGCCATTGCCTTGCTCATTTCAAGTAGTTCAGTCCCGTTAAGCATCATCACTAAATCCTCCTGTTTTTATTTCAGAGCTACTGGTCATTAAACTTATTACAATTTATCTGTTAGTACGACTATTGTAATTTTGGTAATTTGTTTATTTTTAAGCAATATTATTCATTTTTCTCCTTCTATATCCTTAAACGAGCAATAACTATGCCACATATCCAACCATAACTGAATCCCATATTTATCCGTTCTTCCGCCGTTCTCCCCCAAAATCATTTCCAAGAAAATAGTCTCATTATAAGATGAAAGTATAATTATAAGATGATTAGGTTTATAGTAATGATCCTACCTTAATGCTTAATCAGTGTAAGGTTTTGACCAAGCCGACTGAGTTTAACCCCCCCAAAAGTCAATAACTTTATGCTACTGACATCCAAGCAAACAAAAATATCCTCAAGGCAATAGCAATTTACGAATAGGCATGAATTATGCAACAGAATGTAACTAAGAATTCATTTCTTTTAAAATATGCGTGTTCGTAGGCTTGCCATTGATAATAAGGAGGATTTGTGTGAATAATCATAATTCTATCGAAGTCATTCATACTGTTTGCACAATATGTGAGGCTAACTGTGGTATGATCGTACATATCGAGGATGGCAAACTGCTAAAAACGGAGGGAAGTCCCGCGCACCCTATTAACCAGGGATATCTTTGTCCAAAAGGAAGAGCCCTGCCCGACATGTTAAATGCAACCGATCGACTCCGGCATCCCATGAAAAAACTGAGAAACAACTCCTGGCAAGAAATATCCTGGGATGAAGCCTTGGATTCAATCGCGGAAAACCTTAGTAATTTGAAAAAGAGAGGCGCGCCCCATCATGTGGCAGTTCATGTGGGACAGGCAGGTGTACACAAGCAATTTACTGATTACATTGCCCGTTTTTGCAGTATATATGGTACACCTAATTTGTCTACTGCGGGCAGTTATTGTCATACCTCGAGACTGTTGGCTAACACCTTAACCTTCGGATACAGCCCAACCCCCGACTATGTTAATAGTGATTGCATCGTCCTATGGGGATACAATCCTACCCAGTCCTCTCCACCCATTTCAAATGCCATTAACCAGGCGCGCCAGCGTGGTGCCAGTCTGATTGTTATTGACCCCTATTCAAGTTCTCTAGCCAGCCATGCTGACCTTCACCTTCAAGTCAGACCGGGCACAGATCTGGTTCTGGCGCTGGGAATATTGAATTATATTGTCCTTCATGGCCTCTATGATGCTGAATTCGTTAAAAATTTGACCATTGGTTTTGATGATCTCGTGAAAATTATTGCCCCGTACACTCCTGCAGAAGTCGAAAAAACCACCTGGGTTCCCGCAGCTAAAATCAAGGCAGCAGCGCGATTATATGCTGGTTCATCTCCAGCCTGCATAGAGCATGGAATGGCGTTGGAATTACAGGCTAATGGATTTCAAACGATACGCTCCATTGCTATTCTGCAAGCTATCACCGGAAATCTGGATATTTGTGGTGGTGCACTTTTTATACCCGATTTTCATTTGGAATCAATATCCCTGACTGCTCGGCAAGAACCAGTGGAAGCCATCGGGCAAAATGAATTCCCCTTGTTCCATAGCTTTACCGGGCACTCCCAGGCCAATGTTTATTCCAATGCTATCCTTGATGCTCAGCCTTACCCTGTAGAAAGTATGATCGTGGTTGGATCTAATCCCCTGTTAGCCTGGCCCAATGCCAGTAAAGTCCGAAAGGCTTTGGAGAGTCTAGATTTTTTGGTCGTTATTGATAACTTTATGACCGCATCAGCTCAAATGGCCGATATTGTTTTGCCTGCAGCCACCTTTTTGAGTCAAAATGAACTTTGGACGGCATCCAACCAATCAGGAGAATCTCTGGTTGGGTTAGCTCCAAAGGGGTTTGATGAGGAAGGCTGCTGGAGTGATTGGCTGGTTTGGAACCGACTGGCCAAGAAGATGGGATATGGGGACTATTTCCCGTGGGAAAATGACGAAGTTGCACTTAATGATAGATTACAACCGTTGGGACTTAGTACCACCCAACTCAGGCAGTCACCCCATGGCTGCGTCTACGCTGCCCGTTCGGAAAAGAAATATTTGCAGGATGGTTTTACAACCGAATCTGGTAAGGTGGAGATATACTCCGCTAAGTTAGAACAATGGGGATATGATCCTTTTCCTGTCGGCCAGGAATCATCGCCAGACAATCCCCGCTCTTCCGAAAAGGCAGAGGAGTTCCCACTCACGCTCTCTTTTGGAACCAGAAGTATTGGCTATCGTCAATCTAAAGCTCCCCATTCCAAATCCGGTAAGAAGAGTGCTCAGGTGCCTTGCTTGGAAATTCATCCGGACAAAGCCAAAGAATTGGGATTGATGGAAGGAGAAAAAGTAAATGTTGTTTCACCACGTGGAAGTATCGAGATTAACATTGCTTTTAATAATGAAATAGAACCGCGGGTTGTATTTATACCTCATGGTTGGGATCAGGCAAATGCAGGTATTCTAACCGGTAGCGGAAATTTGGATCCCATTACCGGCTTCCCGGTGGACAGATGTATTAATGTCAGTGTATGCAAGATTTAATACAATTTATCTGTTCAAAGCTTCAACTATTTCTACTATTTGGGCTGGTTTCTCAACAATATAATCAGGATTAGCTTGGCTGAGGAATTCCAAGGAATCAGCCCCCCAGGTTACAGCCATAACTTTGATCATGTTCATTTTGCAGGCCATAATGTCTCTATGCTCATCTCCAACGTAGATCAACTCATCTTTTATAAGCCGCTGCTTTTTTATGAAACTATTTATGGCTTTCTCTTTACCAAACAAATTATTCGCACTATATATACTGTCAAAAATATCAAGATTATTATTTTTTAGAAACTTACGAATATTATTGCTTGAATTTGAAGATATGATGCTCATTTTGAGACCTTGTTCTTTTAGATTATCAGTCATTTCTTTAATTCCCTCAAATGCTGTGATGGAACCTATCGACTGGTAATAAGTTTTAGTAAGTTCAATCGCCATTCTTGGAATCTGATGCAGAGAAATATGTAGCGCGCGACATTTTTCCGGAATAGTAAGATTACGCAAGTATTCATATTCTTCTTCTCTGATTTGGTCAAACTTATATTTTCCTGCTACCTGATTAATTAATTCAATAACTAAGTTTATGGAATCAGCTATTGTTCCATCAAAATCAAATATTAGATGTTTAATTCTTGCTTCGCTCATATACCTTATTGGCCTCCCCATATTCACCATATAATTGTTAGCTATTATAACTGTTTTTCTCTTATTATAACCCGACCAACCTACTCGATTCTGGTCGAGCAACCTTTTCTCATCCTATCTTATCCTGCCATGTTTATGTTAAAATATTTAACTGTACTAGTAGTTAGGAGGAATCATATTGGAACAAATATCATCGGTTATTGGAGCCATACTTATTTTAGCAGCCTTTTTCCTCAGTCAAACAGGCAGAGTGAGCCGCGAAGATAAGCTCTATAATATATTAAACCTGATTGGGTCTGCAATATTAGGAGTAATAGCTGTTATAAACTGGCAGGCTGGCTTTGTGCTTCTGGAAGGATCATGGGCTATTTTGAGTATATATGCTCTAATCAAATATTGGTCAGCAGAGTAATTGTCTTATGAGTTGGATCGTTATCATGTTCTGGATTTTACCAGGGTAATTTCTTTAAATTGCTGCATAACAAAAGGATATTAAATATAGCATATGTGGACTATCCTGGCAACAACCTATTTGCACGTCATTCTCAAGCTGTTTTCTGCTTTTTAAATCGCTTTATATGATATGTTACGATCAGGGAAGGCTTATAAGGCCTACGAAAATCTCTTCATCATGAAGTATCTGTATTATTTTCAGGTTAAGCTCTTCCTTGATTTTGAGATGTTCGAGCGAATCAGTAGTTTTGGTAAAGTATTGTATCAAAATGTCCAGGTTGCTTTCCTTGAGGTTTTCCAAGGCTACGCGGATACTGTCCTGGTGTATTTCTTCATGGTTGTTCAATAAACCTCTTATGCGCTCCAGAGCAATTTCCAGCTTTGCTACCGGGGTAGTATAATTCAGAGCTAGATAGAACGATACCCGGCGTTTTCCCATTTTTGACCAATTGGTAATAGCTTGATTAGCCAGGGTAGAATTAGGAACAGTTACCAGAGCTTGAGCAAAAGTCCGCACCCGCGTGCTGCGAAACGAAATATCCTCAACCGTTCCCTCAACGCTGGGAGTTAATATCCAATCACCTATCAAAAACGGCTTCTCCATTATAATAACAATCCCACCAAATATATTAGCCAGGGCATCTTTGGCCGCCAGTGCAAAGGCCAGGCCGCCCAGACCTAAACCGGCCACAAAACCGTTTACATCATAATCCCATTCATGAGCAATCAGAACCACAGCCAGGGCAATAAGCAAGAACCTTGACAACTTAGAGAATAAGGAGATTAATATATTGTCAAACTTCAGCTTCTCCTTCACCTCATCAGACAGAACCGAATTGGTTCCAGCCAGATCGTATACTCCCCAAAAAATTAGGAAAATAAAGAACGAGCGAAAAACTTTATAGATAAACAGATCCTGAGCAATACTCAGGGGCAGGTATCTCAGGGCAAGATAGATACCGATGACAACGAATAGGTTCCTGAGCGGCTTTTCAAACGCCCTAATCAAGTTATCAGCTAGTTTAGAATTGCTCAGAAAGGTAATTTTTATAATTAATGTGGTAAACAGTCTTCTTAGCAACAGAAAAGCCAGAATTATACTGACCGCTCCTATAACCGCCCTTATGCTTGTACTGGTATTTTGCATGTAAATATTCATTATATGCGATGCATATTCTGGCATCCAGATTCCTCCTGCAGCTTCGTAAAAATAACTTGTCAAGGTTATTTTGAACATACCTGAAATTGTTATAACATAAAACCGTTCTGTAACTGATTTTATCATGAAGCCTACTAATAATAAAGAAAGGGGATGCAAAAGAATTCTGTTGCATCCCCATATTTCCCTAATTGTTAAGACGTATTAGTTGGGTCCATCCCTAAAAAGCTAAACTACTTGCGCTTGCATTTCATGTTTTTGACGCTGTTTCTTGATATCCCGTAAGTTGTTGATACCGGATGGTCCTGAGCCGTATTTGATCTCAGCCCCAATAGCCACCATCGAGAAAAAGCCAAAGGTTCTTTCATTAATACTGGCAATAGGCATTATGGATGTGTAAACATTATTCAGTTTTCCATTTAGGTTTTCCGCCAAGATCCTGCGATTTCCTTTGCCCTCACCGGCCACCCATTCCCCATGCTTGATTTGGGAACAGTTTAATTGACCTGTAGTTCCGATTGTATAGTTCAAACGAGCTGAGTCGTCACCGCTTAGGCGTTGCCAGCGATCTGTCAGAACGCCGGACAAGGCCGAATGGGCCTCTCGGCTGGAGGAGCGAAATTCATCCAGACTCCAGGTAGAGTTAAAATCGCCCATATAACTTTCATCCAGACATATGAGCCCCTTAAGTGAGGGTAATTGGTTCCATAATGAATTAATTCTGTGTATCATCATTAGGTTTTCGACAAAGATGAATTTTACATCTGAACGATTAATGATATAAATTATTTCATCATCACTTACCAGCGGACTAATAGTAGTTGATACCGCTCCGGTTAATAGTATGGACATATCTGCCCAGGTCCGCTGAGCCGAAAGTATGGACATGACACCAATATCATCGCCCTTTTTTACTCCATGCGCAATTAGTGACAATGCAATTTCCTCAGATATAACAGCCCATTCATTATAGGTGATGGTTATCCATTCTTTACCTATTTTATAGGTATTAGCCGGGCAGTTGCCAGCATTTTTAACAGTATTGTAAAACATCTGCGGGATTGTAGGAGGGTTAGCGCGAAAATAGTCAAGAATCTTAATCTCATTTCCTTTTTCATAATCCATAGTAATATCCCCTTTCGTAACCATCAAACAGTGATTTTAAACTCAACAGCAACGACAATTTACTGAATATTCTTATAATATTCAGTTCTGTATATTACATCCCTATATGATATTATCATAAATTGTAATAATTAACCAAGATTTTATTACGATATAATGCCCTAATTTATCCCACAATTGGACATTATCTTTTGGCAATCATGTTTGCATGGTGCATATTTCTATTTGTTGATTTATTAACCAATTGCCACGCAGTAAAACAACTACGGTACTATCTGGACTCACTCAAGTTTAATTGAATGTTGACAGAAAAACAAAGACCACCCCAGATATTTCTGGGGTGGTCGTAACCTCATGACATTTGTCGATAATCTATTTTTCTTTTTCTTCTTTTTCTTTCTTGGCCCGAGCTACTATCTTTTCAGCATCTTGAGCAGGTACTTCTTCATAGTGGTCAACTTCCATCCGGAACTTACCCCGTCCCTGAGTTATTG
>CAZEDT010000079.1:0-14223 GCA_964510795.1 uncultured Syntrophomonas sp. | reverse complement strand
TTCCTCAGGTATTTGCTTAAGTATTTCTTCAATATCTTCTTTAAAGCCCATATTGAGCATTTCATCAGCCTCATCCAGCACCACCATTTTAACCTGCTGGAGTCTAATAGTCCTTCTTCTCATGTGATCCATTAATCTGCCTGGTGTACCTACGATAATATGAGGTTTTTTCTTGAGTGCTTTTATTTGTCTGTCAATCTCTTGCCCACCATAGATAGGTAAAGATTTAATGTTTTTAAAATGTCCAATTCTATTTAGTTCTTCGGCCACCTGAATAGCTAGCTCACGGGTGGGGGTAATTACAATGCCCTGGATTTGCTCAAGATCAATTTCACACTTATCCACCAGCGGAATGCCAAAGGCTGCTGTTTTGCCTGTTCCGGTTTGCGCTCTGCCAATCAGATCTCTACCCATCAGAGCTATGGGAATAGTTTTTTCCTGGATGGGTGTGGCTTCTTCGAAACCCATATTAGCCAGTGCTTGCAGAATTGTGGGTGCCAGTTTCAGTTCATCAAATGTTTTCAATACTACTTAATCTCCTTTATTGATACTAATTACTCTTCATTTTTCCCTGAATTTATCCTTTTTATAGCCTAAGTTCTAATAATATTCTAAAAGTATGGCTTAACACAAGTTTTATAATTTTCAACCTGTTATAGCTCCGTGTTCAGCACCTAATCTTATGATATGCGTAAAACCCAGCCAGACCGTTTTTGTAAGCTAAACAGCGCTCCTTATCGCCCCTAATAAAAATACCATCACCCCATACTTGATCCGCTTGTTGAGCGCCTGGTATGTTTTTTCCGCTTATGCTATCCTATATTAAATTTGGAAAGGACAACCGGAATTAATGTATGTAGTGTTTTTGATAATTGCCTGCCTTATCCTGCTGACTATGGCTGGGCTGTGGGTAAAGATGGAACGTCGTGTCCTGCCCCACAGATCAACTATTGAATTTTGGCGTTTATCAGACCTACCGTTCTTCAAAAAGTTGGAAGGCTATATCTATGCAGCCAGAGCTGATTGGTATCTCAAGCCAGTTACCTGGTCATGGTTCAGGCATCGATTTGTAAAAAACGAGTCTGCGGATACTTATCACGGTAAATTAATGACTCATCACGATGCAGTTAAGTTAATCTCTCTTAAACAGGCAGTAGAACTCACCGAGCTAGAACACGTAATCCCCTATCCCCTGGCCAGAAGCCTAATACTGCAGGAGCCGCTGCCCAGTCTGGCAGTTATGGAATGCCCCTGCCGCGCCCAGAAAAAGAACTCCTGCCAGCCTCAGGATGTCTGCCTGGTTATGGGTGAACCGTTTACATCTTTTATTGTGGATCATCAGCCCGAACGTGCCAGAAGAATAACTGTCGATGAAGCTTTGCAAATCATAGCTGAAGAGGAACAGCGCGGTCACATTCATACCGCTTGGTTCAAAGATGCCATGCACAACCGCTTCTATACAATTTGCAACTGCTGTTCTTGCTGTTGTTTGGGAATGGAATCCGTTTCAAGAGGTGTTAAGCGCTTGTCTCATTCAGGCTATAGCCCGCTGATAGATGACCAAGCCTGTGTGGCTTGTGGCAATTGCAAATCAATATGCCCATTTGCAGCAGTAAATCTGGACGCTAACAGGCCGGTAATCAATATGGATCTATGTATGGGATGCGGTCTATGTGTTACTCATTGCCCCACCCACGCACTCAGTCTAAGCCTGTCTCCACATAAGGGTACACCATTAAATATTGAAAGGCTGGCAGATATAAAACCAGTTAATCAAGTAATTCCAAAAACCGCACCGCCAGCACCGGATCAAACTGAGTTCCGGCACAGCGAATAATTTCCTTTTTGGCCTCCTCAGGTGACATTGCCTGACGATAAGGACGATCATTAGTCATAGCATCATATGCATCTGCCAGGGCTATAATACGACACTCCAGAGGAATCTGGTCACCCGCCAGGCCCAGGGGATAGCCCTCTCCGTTCCACCATTCATGATGCTTTAGGATCAAATCAGCCAACCCAGCCAATTCTGGTGAAGCCAGTGCAATGCGTTGACCTATTTCACTGTGACATTTCATCTCTTCATATTCTTCTGCTGAAAGAGCACCTTCCTTAAATAGAATACGGTCCGGAACCCCCACTTTACCAACATCATGGAACTGCGCCAACAATCGCAGAGTACTGAGTTTGCTTTCCGGCAGTCCCAATGCTAAGCCAAGTTTGACCGCTGAGCTGGTCATCCTTTCACCATGCCCTTCGGTTATATAGTCTCTAGCCTCCAGAGCCTTAAGCAGCGTTTGTACCACAGCACTGCGGGCACTCCGGCTGCTGTGTAGTTTGATCCGATACATCGCATTGTCTGCTTCCTTAAATGCATCCCGCAAAGACTTGTGGGCTGTTTCTCTAACCGCCGCCCCAACTGACACGCTCAGCGGAAGCGGCGGGTTAGTACTATTATATTCTTTGATCAAGCCTTGAAGACGAGCCGTTGCCCCTTCCAATACGCTGTATGAAGTGTTAGGAAGTAAAACTGCAAATTCGTCTCCTCCCACCCTGGAGATCAGGTCCCCTTGGCGAAAGGCACTGCGCAAAATGTCTGCTGTTTTGATGAGCAAGCAATCTCCGGCCCCATGACCCAGTGTATCGTTCACCAGTTTTAATCCGTCCAAATCAAATACCATTACCCCCACCGGGTTATGGCGGCCCACCTCCAAGCGGGCCATTTCCTCCTCAAAATAGCTGCGATTATAGAGCTGAGTGAGTGTATCATGAATACTCATATATCTAAGCTCTTGCTCTAGCTTCTTGCGTTCGTTGATATTTCGACTGCTTGAAATTACTCCAGTAACCTGGCCCTCCTGCAGAATAGGATTGCCCACCGTTTCTATCCACAGGTAATGTCCTTTGGCATGGCGGCAGCGATGCTGTCTGATAAAGGCTTCTCCAGTCTGCCTGACTGTTTCTAAAATAAACAACGTATCAGCCAGATCATCGGGATGAATAAAATCCTTGATTTTCATGGTCATTATCATTTCCGGCAGATATCCCATTACCGTATAATGTGAAGGACTGGCGTACACAATCTTGCCCCGATAATCCTGCTCACTTATAAAGTCCAACATATTATCGGTAATACGACGCAAATTATGCTCACTTACTCGAAGAGCTTCGGTAGTTTTGATCTCTTCGGTAATATCTTCAGCCAAAACCATACCGCCAACTACCTGGCCATCTTCCTTGAGAGAAGCGGAATTAATTTTCAGGTAGCGTTTACTCCCATCCCGGTGCCTGACCGGCAATATGTAGCTGGCCCGACTGTCACTGGCCACTCTATCATGAGTCTGCTGAACAACCCATTTCCATTCTGCTGCAGCAAAAATGTTATCATTACCTATAGCGCCTATTAGTTCTTCAGGTTTATAACCCAGCACCTCGATAGACTTCTTATTAATGAAAGTCAGTCGAATATCCTTATCATAGGTAAAAAACATTTCGTTCAAGTTATCCACCATGGTTTTGGTATAATCCAATTGTTTGCGCAGATCCCTCTCAGCCTGCTGCAATTCCTTAAACTGTTGATGAAGCTCTTCCTCTACCGCCATCAACTGCTGAAAGACTTCCCAAACATGTAGCTTAAGCGTCTGGGGATTGGGCTCTAATCCATTAAAAGAATCAAGTAAGTTGAACCACAATGAAGTATTCACTGCTGTCATGGCTTCCTCCCTTGCTTGCCCCTAAATTTTCTAATAATAATTTGATACCTGCCAATAGTTATTTCGCTAAACTAAGACAATAATCCTGCCAAAATAAGAATATTTTTACTTTCTATCGCTTTTTAAACAATTTTTATTATGTTTACTGATATTATGCTACCTAAATTTATGAAATTACTAACGCAGAATGCTTGCTAGTAAATATGTATAATATTGGTTTAGGCTGAATTGTATAAAAAAGGATTTTTCATACATTGTGTAGAATATGGTACAAAATTAAATAGATTTATCGGATAAATCATAATTATGGAAGGGGGACAAGTCTGGTATTCCATATACTCGGTTTAAATTGATTTTTAAAATCAAAAGACGCCTGTTGTCTATTATGGATCCAGCATAGCGTATGGTTAATTTAATAGAAGTGATCGGCATTAAAGAAGAAAATTGTCTGAATTGCCATCAGTGCATTGCGGTCTGCCCGGTGAAGATATGCAGTGATGGCAGCGGGAACGTAGTGAAATTTAATAATCATTTTTGTATTGGCTGCGGTCGTTGTATTGAGGCCTGTATTAAGAGCCATATAGGTGTGGCAGAGAAAAGTGCGCGCTTTCCAATCGATGACAAGGCTGCATTTACTGCTGCTTTGCCCAACAAGAATATTGTAGCTTTGGTAGCCCCCTCGGCCCAGGCAAACTTTAACTTGCCAAAATTAATAAGTGGCTTACGACTTTTAGGCGCAAAAGCGGTCTATGATGTTTCTCTAGGGGCTGAGATCACCGTGGCATGTTACCATGAGGCGCTCAGCTCCGGACGGGTGAAGCCCCCGCTTATTGCTCAACCCTGTCCCGTGGTGGTTAAATACATAGAATTACACCATCCCGCTTTGATACCGCACCTGGCTCCGGTGGGCAGTCCGGTACACAATATGGCTGTTTATGTGCAATCCCTGCACCCTGACGCTGAACTGGCCTTTATATCACCCTGTCTGGCCAAACGGAGAGAATTCCAGGATAGCCGGGTTGTTCAATATAATGTCATTTATCAGTCTTTACAGAACATCTTTAAGGAACGGGAAATTGATCTGGCCGAACTGGAAGATGGCCAGTTTGATAATGCAGTGGCAGCCGGCATAGCCACTAATTTTTCCAGCCCAGGAGGACTCAAAGAATCTTATCTGCATAAGTATCCGCAAACTCCAGCCAGCTCCATAAGTAAAATCGAAGGACCGGTTATTTATGAGAAATATTTGACCGACCTGGAAAGGTCGATTAGGAAAGGTCGTCCTGGTCTTCCTTTGCTGGTGGACATATTGAGCTGCGAAAAAGGCTGTAATATTGGTACCGGATGCCTTAATAGCCATAAATCCATTGATGAAATTGAAAGTTCCATAGCCAGAAGATCTGAAGAGAGTATTAAAGATGAACAAGCCGAATCGCAGCTACAGGATTTTCTTCAGAAAATCATTAAGCTGCAAAGCTTTGAATACCTTCATTACAGTGATTTATCATATCTTAACAAGCTTATGATTCCAACTCCGGCTGAGTTGGAGGAAATCTATAAAAAAATGCACAAATTAGAGGAAAAAGATTTCAGGAATTGTGCAGCCTGCGGATACAACTCTTGTTTCTACATGGCTATTGGGGTTTTTAACGGTTTAAATAAAGTGGAAAACTGTCATCTATATCAAGAAAAAGAATTACTCCGGGAACAACATTCGTTAAACGATATGGTGGATGAACTGGAAGCCCTCAATGGGCAGTTGGAAGAAGAATTTAATGAAAGAAAACAACAGGAACAGCTTCTGGTGCAGAATTCCAAGCTCGCCGCTATGGGTGAGATGATTGGGATGATAGCTCATCAGTGGCGTCAGCCGCTATCCTCCATCAGTACCCTGGCAGGCAACTTACAGGTCTATATTGATCTTGATATGTATGAAAAAGAGCAGTTTATAGCTTTACTTGGTGAGATCAATAATCATGCTCAATACCTATCGAACACCATTAATGACTTCCGCCATTTTTTCAAGCCGGATAATCCTCAGGATACAGTGATACTTGACAGGGTCATTGAAGCTTCTCTGGGCATTATAGGCAAGTCTCTGGAGTATAAAAACGTTATTCTGAGCAAGGAATACGCCTTTAAGCAAGAGATCCTGACCTATCCTAACGAGCTTATGCAAGTATTTCTTAACATTCTAAAAAATGCCTCAGATGCATTTGTAGATAATGAAATTATGGAACCAGAGATAAGAATAAAGGGTTTGGAATCTGATGACTATCAAGTGATAGAGCTATATGATAATGCTGGGGGTATACCCGAAGAAATAATCGACCGGATATTCGATCCTTATTTTTCAACCAAGGGCCCCGGTATAGGTACCGGTTTGGGCTTATACATGTCCAAGATGATAATTGAGGAGCACTGCCAGGGACAATTGGGAGTGAGAAATACCGAAAAAGGTGCCTGTTTTATCATTAAACTGCCCATTTCGCTAGGAGAAGGAATCAAGCTATGATAAACCCCAAACAATTAAAAGAGGCGGCTCTGGGCCTAAAAATTCTTTACGTGGAAGATGATAAGGAACTGCGCCAGAATACCCAACGATTATTAGCCAGCTTTTTCACGGAAATAGATACTGCCGAAAATGGTATGGAGGGTCTGAAAAAATACCGACAAGCAACCTTTGATTTAATCCTCACTGATATAAATATGCCGCTGATGAACGGTGTTAAAATGGTAGAACATATCAAAGCAGATAACCCCCATCAGGTAATAATTGTGATCTCGGCCCATGATGAGTCCAGATACTTGCTGGACCTGATCAACCTGGGGGTAGATTATTTCGTGCTTAAACCGCTGGATATTCAGCAGTTTTTAAATGTCCTCGATAAAGCCGTGCATGTAAGTAAATTAAATACTATGGAATATCAATATAAAAAGGTCCTGGAGGAAACCGTCAGCAAACGTACTGAGGAGCTTTCTGAGGCACTGATTATGGTAAATGAATTAAGCAGCGAATTAGTTTCGCGGCTGAGTGCCGCCACTGAATTAAGAGATGCAGAGACAGGCCTGCATAACCAACGACTGGGAATTTATGCCCCCCGCCTGGCGACAGAGCTACACCTGCCGATTGATTTCGTCGAGTCAATAGCCTTCGCGGCCCCCTTGCATGATATAGGCAAGATAGGTATCTGGGACAAAATTCTGCTTAAACCGGGTCCTCTAACCTTTGAAGAGTTTGAGATTATGAAAAGCCATACTGTTACTGGTGCGAATATACTCGCTAACTCCAAACACGATAAAATTCGTATGATCGAGTCCATATCCCTAACCCATCACGAGAGATGGGATGGCTCTGGTTATCCGCGAGGTTTAAGAGGCGAAGAAATACCCATTGAAGGAAGAATAGTAGCCATTTGCGACCAATATGACGCCCTGAGGAGTAAAAGGCCCTATAAGCAAGCCTTTTCTCACTACCGAACGATTGAAATAATCTCCCAGGGGGATGGACGAACCATGCCTGAGTATTTCGATCCTGAGGTTTTAAAGAACTTTCTAAAAATCTCCGAGGAGTTTGATGAGATTTTCACTTCCTGTCAGAAATGACCGGACAATAATATGGACAGAGGGGAGAACCAGAAGCCATACACCTGCCCTTTATTAGTTATCAAGCCTAGATTGAAAAGAATAATTAAGAGCCTGTACCAACCTTACAACAAAGCTGGCACAGGCTCTTATGATTTAACTGGCAATGAAAATCATTTAGAATATAGTATACCCACCATCAATTTCATAGGCAGCTCCGTGAATGAATGAGGAGTCATCGGAAGCCAGGAACGATACCAGCTTGGCTACTTCTTCAGATTTACCCGGCCTGCCCGCGGGGGAGGCCTGGATTTTCATGCTTACAGGATGTTGAGGAACTGCTAAAACTCTCTGAATCATAGCTGTATCAATAGGTCCGGGGAGTACGGCATTCACTCTGATACCAGCCTGACCTACCATCATGGATAATTGTTTAGTGAATCCCAGCAACCCATGTTTGGAAGCGGTGTAAGGAAGTCCCCCTCTGCCGGCAGCAGTGGAAGCCATGGAAGCAATGTTGATTATATTGCCTTTACCGTTTTTGACCATTTCAGGGAATACTCTTTTACTGGCCAGGAACGGCCCTCTAAGATTGACAGCCATAAGTTGATCCCAATCATCAGCACTGATATCGGTTAAGGCGGCCAGACCTCCAGAGATACCTGCATTGTTAACGAGAATGTCTACTCTGCCGAAAGTCTCCACAGTTTTGCTGACCAGCATGTCAATATCAGCTTCACTGGCCATGTTAGCGAGTACAAATATGGCCTCATGCCCTTCTTGTTTTATCATTTCAACTGTTCCCAATCCACAGTCTTCAACCACATCAGATACAACTACCTTAGCTCCTTCACGAGCCAATTCCCGGGCGATTTCGCATCCAATGCCATTACCTGAACCTGTAACTATCGCAACTCTGTCTGCCAATTTCATTACTTTCACTCCTTCATTATCGGTAAATAATATCAAATGCCCACTAGAGACCAAACCTGCCTCTTTTATAACAGGAGACTATTCCAATATCTTCTAGTAACCTTTATACTCCGGAGCCCGGTTTTGAGCCACAGCTATATTAGTTTCTTTGAAGTCCTCACTGAGTGCACCCAGACACAGGTAATCCGCTTCGATTTGGAAATAGGTTTCCATAGTGTAATCATGTAAACGATTAGAAATCTGCTTTACGTGGTTGATACCCACCGGTGACTTGGAAGCAATCTTAGTAGCCAGAGCGAAAGCTTCTTCATAGGCTTTATCTGCCGAAACTACTTTGTACACCATTCCCATATCCAATGCAGCCTGGGCACCTACCGGCTCACCGCACATAGCAATGGCTTTGGCCTTCATAGGACCAACCAGTCTTTGCAGGGCCCACAGTCCCCCTGTGTCTGGAGACAGGGCATAATTTACGAATACTTCCAGGAAGTAAGCTTTTTCAGAGGCAATAACAATATCACTGGAAAGAAGCAGATTACAGCCTCCCCCGATACATCCACCTTCAGCCAGACCGATAATAGGTTTGGAAATGGTATACATCTTCTTGATCATTTGGGATATTTCATACATTACCTCCCGGCCTTCGGGAAGATTCTTGGCCAGTTTGCTTTTTATTATCTCCAGGTCGCCAGGGCCAAAGGATACGTCACCGGTGCCTCTAAGAATAGCAACTCGCACCTCTTTATCCCAGTGGATATTATCCAGGGCAGCGGATAATTCATCAATTAATTGCTCGCCCAATCGATTGATATTCTGGGGACAATCCAGGGTTATGGTCGCAATATGGCCCTCTTTCTCAACTTTAACGACATGATCAAACTTCTTTTCATATGGATACATTTACAACACTCCTTTATATTACTTAGCTAAACTCAAGCAATAACCCCGGTCTTTTAAATTAAACCATTTTGTTCCTTATCAGCATAGCAATGTTATCCATGAGAGCCTCTACTGAAGCTCCACCTATGGCCATAACCTTGGCGTCACGCCAGAAGCGTTCTACACCGGTGTCGATAACGGTACCTACGCCGCCGATTAACTGAATGGCCTCACGACCTACATATTCTGAAACTTCAGCGCCTTTAACTTTGAGCATGCGCCCTCTGGCTAGCTCCAGGCTGCCCTGGTCACGCATTGCATAAGTACTGTAAATTAGTGCCCGCAAGGATTCAATTTCGGTGTACATCTTAACCAGCTTATGCCGGCTGACCTGGAAGCGGTCAAACATATTTTGACCACATTGGACTCGCTCCAGACTATAATTTAAAGCCATCTCGTAGGCACCTTCAGCAATACCCAGACTTACCGGTCCACAGCTTAAAAATTCTGCCGTAGCACTTACGAACATAGCCTGCAAACATCCACCCAGCGGTCCTAATAGGTTTTCTTTGGGGATACGGCAATTTTTAAATGAAATGCTGCCGGTGGATGAGCCATGCCAGCCCAGTTTATGTTCCGGTTTACCAACTTCAAAACCGGGTGTTCCGGCTTTTACAATAAAAGCACTCATGCCGGCTTTAGCGCCTGGAACTACATCTTCTGCAGTTATGGCCAGAACTACATAGACATCAGCTACGATAATATTGGTAATTAGAACCTTGCCGCCATTTAGTACCCACTCATTGCCATCCAGATCCGCACGGGTGCTGAATTCAACCTGATTGGAGCCACCCGCTGACTCGGTTGAACCACAAGCCAGGATTATTTCTCCAGTAGCTGCGGGGGCCAGATATTGTTTCTTTTGCTCGGGAGTACCCAGCATATCAAGGAGGCCTCCGGCCAGCAGGCTATGAGCTCCCATGGCTACGGTCAGAACCGGCAAACTTTTAGCGATTTCCTCCAGGATCAAGGCCAGAGTGGTCTGGTCTCCGCCTAATCCACCGTATTCCTCAGATACAGTAATCCCTAAGAATCCTAATTCGCCCGCTCTTTTAAACAGTTCCAGGGGGAACTTGCTGGTTTTGTCTATCTCCAGAGCAACCGGTTTAACTTCATTTTGCACGAAATCCCGAGCTACGTTGAGCATTAGTTGTCTTTCTTCAGTCATATACCACATTATTAAAACCTCCATTATAATAATTTGCTAGTATGCCCTGCCTCTTATCCAATCTTTCCGGACATCCCTCCCCCACTAGAGATGTATTTTAATATCATTCAAACTCATAACCGCATGAGCTAACCATGCCGAAAACTGACTCCAAAAGTACCCCGCGGGTATTCCCATTTGACAATCCCGTGATTTTTGCACATTACCCTGCAGGTGCCACATTCGAGACAGCCGGCATAGTCAAAGCTCAGCTCTCCGTTTTTATCCAGCTTGTAAAGAACCGCTGGACATACCACTAAACAAGGTTTCTCCTTACACTTGGCACATATAGTCTTATCCAGCACGATATGGGGTACATCTTCATCAACGTTGAACTTATCCAGGCTCAAGAGTTCCGGGGCTGCTTTTCTTTCTATGCTCATACCGATTTATACCCCCTTAAACCATCCTTGAACAGTTGCCAGAAGGACAACCCATTGGCTTTGATTACATTTTTAATCTCCTTGATAATGCTCCTGGGGGTTTGGCCATCTACCGTAAAGAGGCGCTCAAATACCCCGGCGGCTACCATCGGATAAGTGGTATAGATTCTGGGTATGGCCAACAGATCTGCATAACCATCAACGGCTTTCATAGTCGGCAGCATTTCTGTATTTTGTAGCTCTTTCATATAGGCTGGACCTACCTGGGCCGTATTATCCGTGCTAATAATCGCCCTGGCAGCGGCTACACCGCTGACTATAGCCAGATCTATGCCGCGAATAGAATAACCGGTATTGATTACAAAACCGGCAGCGTCTCCCACCATGAGGAAACCTTCCCGATATAGTTTTTTAGGTATGCCTCGATAGCCTTCTTCCCCTACCAGATGAGCTCCATATTCTACCGTCTCTCCACCCTCAATAAGCGGATATATAGCCGGGTGCATCTTAAAGTCTTGAAATATTTCATGTACGGATTTACCATGCGCGGCTGCTTCATCGGGCATAAATACACAGCCCAGGGAAATACTCTCCTGGTTGGTGTAGAGGAAGCCCCCTCCATGGATACCCTCGGTACATCCCAGTATCATTCGGGCAGCTCCTTCATCTTCCTTGAGGTTAAAGCGCTCCTGAATAGTTTGGGCAGGCAGTTCAATGATTTCTTTGACGCCTACTCCTACGCTGTGTGCAGAGATGTCTTTTATGAGTCCGGCTTGCTGTGCTATAAAGGAGTTGACTCCATCAGCAGCTACCACCACATCGGCATACATTTCATCTTCTCCGGCAATAACGCCTACAATCTTGCCGTCTTTTTCGATAAGCTCGTCCACTTTGATGCCGCAGGCTACCATGGCACCCATTTCCTCTGCTTTGCCGGCAAACCATTCATCAAATCTGGCTCTCAGGATACTATAGGACTGGGGAACTTTGCCCTCGGCATTAAAGGCTGGGTCATGATAATCTATGTTGATGGCTTTATCTCCACCCAGCATCATGATCTGCTCATGGGTTATTTTTCTTTCCAAAGCTGCTTCGGCAGTCAGTCCTGCATCTACCATTTCCAGGGCATAGCTGTATAGTCTGCCTCCGGTAACGTTCTTGGCTCCTGGGGTTTCGGCTCTTTCTATGACCAGTACTTCTTTGCCGGCTTTGGCCAAAGTATAGGCACAGGCTATTCCGGCTGGTCCGGCTCCAATTATAATTACATCCATTTTTTCGGCTTCACTCATCTTCTCACCACCCTATTTTTCGATGACGCGAATAACGCGGATTTAAGGGAAGCAAGGGGACGGTTCTCCTGCTTCCTTGTTTAGTTCCCTGGTGAAGGAAGCAGGAGAACCGTCCCCTTGCTTCCCTAGAATTTATCCGTTTAGTGCTTTCGCTAAGAGGGGGATAATTTCGTACATATCTCCTACTATACCGTAGTCGGCAGATCTGAAAATGGGTGCTTTTTCGTTATTGTCTATGGCTACGATAACCTTGGCATCCCGGATGCCGAATACATGCTGAACCTGACCGGATACGCCCATGGATATATACAGTTGGGGCTTAATTACTGCTCCGGATATACCTATATACTGCTCTACCGGCAGCCAGTGTCTTTCTTCGGCAATGCCTCTGGTGCAGCCTAGCTCTGCCTTTAGCGCGGCAGCTAGATCCTTGGCTAACTGCATATCGGCTTCCTTTTCCAGACCCAGGCCGACACAAACAACGCTATTAGCCTGTCTAAGGTCGACTCCTTCTTTGATAATTGGAGCAATCTCAATAAGGCTTACACGGCTGTCGGCTTCTATACTTACAGTTTCTATATCGGAGGTACCTGATATTGGTTCATATTTACCGGCCGCTACGGTCACTACGCTTAAACCAGCAATTACTTCGCTCTGTACTACGGCTCCACCATACATCATTCTATCCGTGCTAAGCTTTCCATCGCTATAACTAAGACTGGATACATCACTAACCATCCCGCAATCTAAATATCCGGCTACTCTCGCGGCTACATCTCTTCCTCTGGCGGTCGCTCCGACGACAAATAGTTCGGCAGCCTGGTTTTTGAGGAAGTCAGCAATGGCCTGGCCATAGTTTTCGACTAATGGGCTGTCTCCTTTTAAATAAAAGACCTTATCTGCTCCCATTTTAGCCAGCTGATCAGCGGCTTCCTGGGTAAAGCATAATGCCATCGCTTCTTTACCACTTTCTTTAGCGAAAGTAATAAGTTCTGCAGCAATGTCTAGCTTGTCACTGTATACATAAATGCCTGCCATTATAGAACACACTCCTTTCTTAAAGCTGCTGCCAAGGCTTTTACCCGGTCAGTTGTTTCGCCTTCATTGAAGATGATGTTCTTCCTATTCATGACATAGCCTTTTATTGCTGTTATCTGGTTCTGAGGCTTTAACTCCATGCCCAGATCTGCTGCCGAGTATTCGGTAACCGGTTTTTTGCCAGCCGCCATAACGGCTTTCAGTCCGGGTATGGTTGGTTTATTGGCTTCCGGCAGCACTGCTACTACGGCCGGTAGTTCTACCTTTACTGTCTCCAGACAGTCTTCCAGTTTTCTCACAGCGGTTAAGCTATTGCCGTTGAATTCCATTTTTATTACTGAGGTGATTACTGGCAGATTTAGAGCAGCGCCAATTCGAGGCGCGGTTTGGCGCGCGTAAGTATCACTGGCTCCTTCAGCACAGAATATTACCTTGCAATCACCCATCTTGGTTATAGCAGCGGCCAGTGCTTTGGCTGTAACTGCTCCATCAGCGTTAACAGCTTCCTCACTGTTGATCCAATAAGCTTCTTCGGGACCACGGGATAGGGCATCTTTTAAAGATTGTTTGGCACCAGCGCTCCCGAAGGTCAAAGTCACAGCCTTATCCCCCATGCTGCTGGCAGCTTCTACTGCAGCTTGAATGGCGTTTTTGTCATAATCACTTATTTTCCCTTTGGCCTTTTTGGTGTCTACGGACAGGTCAGCATTAATCTTAATATCAGCTTCATCTGCTACCCATTTGTAACAAGCAATGATCTTGGCCATATTTATGACTTACCTCCTTTATTACTAACTAATATTTAAAATATTTAATTGACCTAATTATTAAATCAAAGTGTATTTTTCTCTCAAAGCAGTGTTTCTATCCAGTTCTAAGCCTCTTGCCCCCTTTGTTAGGTTCTGTAATTTAATATATGCAACTCTTATGCCAGGCAAAATAATCCCTATTACTGGTGCTTAAGAGCTGTCCGAACCGATAACAGCTGTAACATAAATCATTCACATCTGTACGATGCTAGTTTTTTGGGCTTAATCCAGTGTAACCGCAGTCATACAGCTTTTATCCCATAGTTACAATGAATAAGAAAACTCGGCTTACGCCGCTACCTTAAAAGCGACCAGTGGGAGCATCAG
>CAZEDT010000078.1:0-14296 GCA_964510795.1 uncultured Syntrophomonas sp. | reverse complement strand
GGTAATCCCCCAACGTTTCATACATGGGATTGAGCGATAAGCTTAAAGCCTTACGCGGACAATTGGCAATGCAACAGAATTCCATGGACTGGCATTCAAATCCGATGCATTTGTAGTCGATGGGCGGATTGACCCTGTTATGTCCTTCCGGCCGTTCATGCACTCCGTACGGACAGGTATTAGCGCAGGTACCGCAGTTGATGCAGTCATTCGACCGGGTAACCTTATACTTGGGCACCTGATGTTTAAACCGGGAAGGCATTTTTTTAATTTTTACTGTTGATGGTTTCATATTCTATTCACCCATTTTCTTATTGTTGTTTAAACAATTTGCCGAATGTTTCCTGATCGATCTCCTCAAAGAATATGGCCCGGCTGGTCTCTCCGCGCAACCGTCTGGCTTCACGGATACCCATGGCGCCCATAACCTCAAGCAGTTGGGAATGCCATGCGACCATGAGATTGACCATGCGCTGGGTAATGATATCGACCGATATTTTCTCGAGACCGTCCGGCAGAAGCAGCAGCTTTTCCGGCTCTTCGTATAAACGGGCGCCTAAGGCGATCAACAGCGGGATATCTATCGCCGTCAGATCGCCGCCGCAGAGCATTGATTTAGGCACGTGCTCGGCCATGGCCATACCGCCGGAGAAGATCAGGGTAATTTCATCGCGAATTCTCTCCTCGACCAGCTTCAAGTGGATGGAGCGGATGATATCTTTCATCAGGCGCGGTTTGAAGTTAGCTTCCTTGTCTTTGTTTATCTCCAGGCCGCGATAATCCGCCACGATATGGATTACCTCCGCGCCGCTGTTTACCAGCTTGGAGACGATGCCTTCAATGCCGCTGATGGCCGGAACGCGGATAATGGTTACCGCATTGCTGATATTTTTGATGCGCTCTTTTATAGCTGCGAGTTTATCCGGCAGGGCATCGGTATAATCAATGGCGACCAGACGGACGTTCTTCAGAATGTCTGCATACTTGGCAATTTCACCCTCGGTAATGAACGGGATGATATTGGCGCTGTATGTTTTAAGCTCCGGCTTAATATCCGCCGCCGGCAAAATAACGCAGGTGCTGATCTGGCTGGCGGCTTTGATCAGAGCAAGCATAACATTCGGGCTTAATTCCACCGGTGGTATATCAAAGAGAATCGGAATAGGGATATCAACGGTCGGATGCGGCTGCGTCAACAGGCGGCCTTCGGCGTCAAAGGCCAGATGGTTATGCTTGCGGCCTAGCTCCACACCGGTGCTGATATATTCCCGGCCGTGAATTCCGTCACGCGTGGGGCGCACGATTTCCGACATGTCGGTCCACATGCTGTCAAAGCCTGCCCCGGTAAACGGCCCGCGGTATCCGCCGCCGGTCACGGGAACCTTGCCGTCTTCGGCCTGCTTCCAGAGCGTGAGGAACATGTCCGCTTTCCAATGAGAGCCGCTGATATTGATAAAATCCTGGTGCAGAGATTTTTCCAGCGCTCCGCGTGGGCATTCCTGAATGCACCTGAAGCAGTTCCGGCACAACACCGTATTGGGGTCCGCCATTTTGCGCTGATCGTCTTTTCTGCGCTTATGGGCTTCATAGATACAGACCTTGGTGCACTTTCCGCAGTTGATGCAGTTTTCTCCCCGGGTGATTTTGAACTTATAGAGATATTCCATCTCCAGCGGGGTAACTTTTGGATGAATATGATATTTCTTTGGCATAATCTTTTTCCATCTTTTCTTTATAGTTTTTCGTTGTTGAAATTAACCCTTACTGTCCACCATTCCCCAATATTCCTTGCTTTGATCAACTTTTTTCAGGAAATCGGCAATCTGTGCATCCGGACGTCCAAATGTACCTTCAATCCTTTTTTCCAGCGCATCCCAGAGCTTCATGAGCTCTAGGTTGGTCTGGCAAATCTCTTCACAGCCCTTGCAGTGCATGCACATGAAAGCATTGGCTGCTTCTTCCGGGGTTACATTTTTGCCTTCCAGCAGTTTTTTGGACAGCGCCAACTTACCCTTAGCTGTTACCGCCTCATTGCCAGTTACCAGATAGGCTGGGCATACGGCTATACAGTTGCCGCATTTGGCACAGGCATGTGTGCTGAGTTCGACATCCAGGCTGTAGAGCTTCTGGTCTTTGCCGAAGATCAATCTGGACAACCTGCCAAAGACTGGTGCCAGGAAGATCATTACCTGCAGGTTTATACCTAAGAAGGTGGGATTAAAGATCTGGGCCGGAATGTTAAAGAATTTGGATTTTACCGCAAAGAACTTGCCAGGATTCATGATATTGTGCGGATCAACCTTGGCTTTATAGGCCAGAAGTTCCTGCTGTTTGCTTTTGCTGTATAAATGATTGATAAAAGAGGCATTCCAGATGCCAAGGCCATACGGTTCGCCGCCCATGTTTAAAGCCGCCTGGGTCAGCATCGGAACCAGGGCCATGTTGACAGAGTATTTCAATTTTCTTGAGTCGCACAGATAAGGGGTCATCACGAGGGCGTGTTTTTCGTCCAGGATGTAGGAATCAATACACACTTCCACCCCGAAAGCCGTCCCCATTTTTTTGGCCTTCTTAATAAAGGCGGCGACCTTCTGGATGGGGATGATGGTTTCACTGGTCAGGATGCTCGGACCCAGGCGTTTGGCTTTGGCGCCAAAGAGACGCTCGTTCCATAAATAGCTGGCCACATAACTGGGTGCTTCATCAATGTCGGCTATTTGTGACAAAAATGTCACGAATTTCTTATCATCATCCGCGCTGCTCAATTCCACCAGAACAGCGGTACTCTTTTTAAATACATTATCATGCAGGACCTCATTGGTATCGCTCATATGGTTTTCATCCAGGAAGCGGATGACATTCACGCTGAGGTTTTCTATTTCTTTACTGTTTACAAAGCGATCAATAAAAACAAAGGCTGCATACTCATTTCTAAAATAGAGCAGGTGGGAAAAAGACGCCGGCGGTGTTGGTCTAAGGGTGAGGGTTATTTCCACGATGATGCCGAAGACGCCTTCGGTAGAGATATAATAGGCAAATTCTTTGTCAGCCGGAGTCAACGTTTTGGATTCACCCGAGGCGGTCACCACGGTCATGGACTGGATTTGCTTTGACAGGTGGCCATAGCGGAAACTGTTGATACTATAGCCGCCGGTTGCAATCCATCCCGCTACTGTGGAAAATTTGCTTGATGGATAAGTCATTAAGGACAGCCCCTGCTTTTTTGCCGCGATGTCTATATCGCTCCAGCGCGCACCCGCTTCAACTCGGGCGGTCTTTTGTTCCGGGTTGATTTCGATGATTTTTCTGAAAGGGGACAGATCAACCACGATCCCGGCCTTGGTGGGGATGACGCCGCCAAATCCTGATGAAGCGGCTCCGCGTGGTATAACCGGGATATTCTTCTCATTGGCAAAGGCTAAAACCTTTTTGATTTCTGCGACATTTTTAGGCTGCACCACGAAGGATGGTTGCGTTTTAAATAACAGTTTGGTCATGAAAGAGGGTACGTCGCCGATGTCATGGCTGTACATCTCTTTCTCTTCCGGTCTGTCGATAATTTTTATATCGCCTGCAATTCTTCTAAACTCTTCTATTATTTTCATATTGTACCTCTTTCCCACGCTGGCTTCCTGCCCTTAGTGCTAAATATTATGTTCCATAAAAGGCAATAAAAAAAACGCCCTAAGATATAGTTTAAGCATGTCACTGCTACAACCTAACTTAAGGACGCCGTTGTCCATAAGATATTCATTTAATCCAAGTCAATTGATCAATCTAGTTTTCGAATTTATTTTACATGCATAACATTGTTAATACAATAGGTACTATGAAGAAATATTGTATACATTTTTGATGGATACCATGCCGCAAAGTACCTGTAACAGGATTTTGCCGCCCTGCTGGACCTATGCAACAAGCGGTTATTAAAAGGCTTCAGGAAATTATTATCCGGTATTCCCGTATCCAAAAATATATTTAAATTAAAAGAACCATATAATCTGCAGTATGCGCCGCAAAGGAAACTGCTATGATAGCGCCTGTGCCGAAACCTTTATTACATACATCCGCTAATCGTTACCCTGGTCTCAGTAAGCGAATTTTTTTCAATCGTGCCTTCAATTTCTCCCCCCAGAATCTTAACCTCCAGCCAAGGCGGAATATGCGTACAAATGATTTCCAGATGTTGAACTTGCTTGTTCGCCAGCAGCGGTAATAATACCTGTTTGGAGGTAATCATACTATTACAGTTTTGAATATCTTTTAAGGAAATCCAATAGTATCCGGGAGATATTTCCCGAGGCTCAGGTATGGGGATAACCATATTAAATTGCGGGGGAGGTGTTTTCTCAGCTTCAGCTTCCCGTATGCTGTCCAAAACATCAGCGGGGAAACCGTCCATTTCCCAAATCGTAAAGCCGGCTTTTTCTAATTCAAAAAAGGGGAGACCTATGACCGAGAGACCTACCAAGGTTCGGCACTCTCCCAAAAAGCCGATTACAGTCTGCATGTAATCCCGCATCGCTTTTACACCTTGAGCTGTTTGAAGATGGAAAGGCCTGCTGCGACACATCTCCCAGGTATTACAAGAATGTTTATAGACCAGTAACGTACACGATTCTTGAATTGAGGAAGTTGCGCCACTCTGTCCTGCCAATACTGCTATTTCCACTGTGTGACCCCCTTCTTGCGCTATATTTTATTTTAAACAGCCTGCTGATCAATAGTAACTATGCATTTATGATCTTTCAGCAAACCTGCCGCATCAGCCCGGCACTGCTGACAGTGAAACATCTGCTGTAATTCACTCTGGCAGCTCTGACGCATGGTGTTTAGTGCATGCTTGTCGGTGGCAGGCAGGTTCTCAAATACGCTGCCCTTTACTGGAATCAGAGGCATAATATTGGTCATAAAAACGCCCAGCTGTTTCATTTTACGAACCACGTTCGGGATATCGTTATCATTCATTCCGGGGATCATGACTGTGTTAACTTTAACCACCATCCCTTGCTGGGTGAGCGCGCGAATCCCTTCTAATTGATTGGCAAGAAGTAAGCCGGCTCCTTTAATGCCGGTATACCGTTTTCCTTCATAGTTAACAAACCTGTAAATCTTAGCTCCGGTTTCCGGATTAAGGGTATTCACGGTCACAGTTACGTGGCTTACGCCCAGTTTGACAATATTGGCAGCGAGTTTGGGCAGCTTTAAACCGTTGGTAGATAAACATAACAGAACCTCAGGATCATAATCACGAATCAGGCGAATCGTCTGACTGCTTTCTTCCCAATCGGCCAGCACATCACCAGGACCGGCAATGCCTACCACACTCAAATTGCTCAATTGTTGCTTATAATACTGATAACGCCGCAAGCCTTCTATCGGGCTGATAATTTCACTGGTTACACCCGGACGGCTCTCGTTTAAGCAATCGTATTTACGGTTACAATAATTGCAGCTTATATTACAGTGTTTAGCTACCGGAAGATGGATACGTGCATACTGATGGGCAGCCGCCTGCGAAAAACAAGGGTGGTTTTGATTACTAATGAAATGCTCAATCATCGTAAATCCCTCCTGATTTGTCCATTATTGCCGGCAGCCGGCTCCTCATAAAATCGCTGGTAAAGATCTTCTCGATAACGACTTAATTTGCTCGCCAACAATGTATTGGTGATTTGATCCAACAGCATGGTAGTTCCTGTGTAGCCTACCGTCAGAATACGTTGACCCCCGGTTCGGTCATGAATAGGGAACCCCATACGCACAAGCGGAATGCCTTCTCTTTCACTGAGAAAGCGTCCGTCCGAATTGCCGATCGCCAGATTTATTCCCTTACTGGCACAATGGCTGCGAATATCCGAAAAATCACTGTCAATTAGGATCAGCGCTGCTTCATCACATTCTGCAGTCAAGTTCTGCAATAAACTTTTCAGACGCAGACTTTTACTGCCGGTGGCGATGATACCAGGCGTTATACCGTTTTCAACCAATACCTGGCTAACTGCATAAACAGTTTCCGGTTCACCAAATATAGCCGCCCGTCCCTCACAGTTATATTTATGAGAATCCACCATGGCATCCTGGAGGCGTCCCCGTTCCTTTTTAAGTACTTCTGGAATCGGGTTCCCGGTCAGCGTTTGGAGCAGCGCTAAAAACCGATCACAGGTTACGATCCCCATGGGCAGAGGCAGGTTATAAAAAGGCACACCAAATTTGGTATGCAAGTACATGCCGGGGGAGAGTTCATCCTCCACCGTTGTTCCGAACTGTATCGTGGCCCGGGCACCTGCCATGGCTTCAATAGCAGAGAGAGAGGTGCCCCCGGCAGGTATTTTCGTATATACTCGGGTATAAGGACTATCAAGGGTATCAGATATGTCAGGCAGCAGGATATAGTTAACCTGCATTAATTCTAAAATTCTTTTAATCTCTCTTACATCAGCCGGGCTGATATGGGGTACAATCACATTGATTCCGTCATGTTTACGAGTCTTCTTGCTGAGCGTTGCCACGATCCTGTTTAGCGCCTGGAAATAACCTTCCGCATGGGAACCTCCATAGCCAGGGGTCGGGACGGCGATCAATTTGGGAATAAAGGACGCTTCGTGCTCTGCCTGGAATTCTGCTGCAATACGGGTAATGTCTTCACCAATGGTTTCGGCCAGACAGGTGCTTAATATCCCTACTGCCTGGGGGCTATATAGCTTGATTAGATTCTCCAATCCTTGCTTAAGATTGGCTTCTCCTCCATAAATAGTGCCTTTTTCGGTAATGGCACTGGAAGCAACATCAATTGGTTCATTGAAATGCTCAGCCATATGCCGGCGCATATAGGTCGAACAACCCTGCGATCCGTGAATGATTACCATCGCGTTTTCGATACCTTTGAAGGGAATGATTGCTCCCATCGGCATGCACATATTACAGGGGTTTTCAGTTACATTACGGGCGCTATTTTTCTCGGTGTTCATAAATATAACCTCCCTGGGTGAGGCAAGAGAACCGTCCTCTTCCTCTTTGCCCATTCATTTGTCAAGATATTTCCAGACAGGAGAGCAGACTGTTTGCTCAACTTCACGAGCAAAATTGGCGGCTCCCACAAAACCGCTCAACGGGTGTTTGCGTTCATGATTATGGTCGATAAATGCGATTCCCAGTTTAAATGCCAGCGGTCTTTCTTTTACACCGCCTACCAGCAGGTCAGCTCCCTGTTCCAGCATAAACTGCTCCAGTTCGGAGGGATTGGCATCATCAAGCACAACCGTGCCTGTCTTGACCAGTTGGTGAATGGTGTCATACTCCTCCGGTCGGCCAGTCTGGGTCCCAACCATTACGACTTCCATGCCCAGTTCACGAAATTGTTTAATCAGGGATATGGCTTTAAATCCTCCTCCTACAAATACGGCGGCTTTCTTTCCCTCCAGGCGTTTCTTGTACTGCTCAATAACAGGAGCATAGGTTGCCATTTCCCGCTTAATCAAAGCCCCAGTTCGACTTGAGAAAAGGGGATTATCAAAAAAATCACTGATTTTGTGTAAGGATTCAACGGTATCCTCCAGCCCCAGGAAGGAGATGTTGAAATAGGGGATACCATAGATTTCTTCCATTCTTTTCGCCATATATCCCATGGAACCGGCACACTGAACAATATTCAGGGTAGCCGAAGGAGCAGTTTTCAGGGTCTCATACTGAGAATCCCCGGTAAATGCTACATTAACATGAATGCCAATCTCCTGGAGATATTTTTTAATAATCCAAGCCTCACCGGCCAGATTAAAATCACCTAAATAGTTTAAATGATGTCCCTGGCGGGTCATCTCCTGGGTGGGCGCAATCATTCGCAACAAGACTTCGCAGGCAGCTCGGTAGCCGTCGGACTTGTTCCCGGAAAAACCGGAAGATTGTACCGGAATCACTTTCATTCCATGACGAAGGGAAGCCTGCAGACAAACTGCTTCCAAATCATCTCCTATAACCCCCACGATGCAGGTGGAGTAGACCAATATGACCGGGGGATGATAACGCTCAGCCAATTCATCAATACAGCGCATCAATTTTTGCTCTCCGCCGAAAATAATGTCCTCTTCACGAAGATCAGTAGAAAAGCTGTAGCGGAATAAATCTGCACCACTGCTGAGACTGCCGCGAATATCCCAGGTATAGCTGGCACAGCCGATTGGACCGTGGACCAGATGAACTGCGTCAGTAATCGGATTCAAAACCACTCTGGCTCCGCAGTAAACGCATGCCCGCTGACTGACACAGCCGGCTACACTATCGACCTGACAACTAATTGGGTGGAACTCTTGGCCCTTGGTACGAATAGAATTCTGCCGTTCCTGGATGAAACCCGGATCAGTTTGATTGAACACCATTTTTATCACTCTTTTCTTGGCGATATTCTGCCAGACGATATATATTAACTACATTAATAATTCATAATCTTCATCGGGGGCGTCTCGATCCTGTCTGTCTAAAAGGGTATTGCTGATCATTTCTATCAAGCGCATGGCTCCTTTGTAGCCGACAATCGGCATATAGGAATGAACCCCGCGATCCAGAATAGGAAAACCTACTCGTACCAGGGGAATGTCTTCGGCCCTGGCAATATACTTGCCATACGTTGTTCCCATTAAAAGATCAACGCTTTCTTCTTTGAGCCACTGATGCAGGGTAAATAAGTCTCCGTCGGCTTTAACTCTGGCTTCTATCCCGGCTTGATGTAACATTTGGCCAAGTTCTTTTCCGAAAGCTTCGCCAGGGGTGCCGGTAAGTACATACTTGGGTACCATACCCATTTCAAGGATAAATGCCGTAAGGGCAATAACGACATCCGGGTCTCCGAAGATGGCCACTTGCTTGCCCTGATACTGATCATGTAAATCTGCCATGATGTCAATGAGCTGACCTCTTTCTTCTTCTATCTCAGCTGATATTTCCCGGCCGGTTATTCTGGATACTGATAACAGGAATTGATCGGTAGCCCCGACTCCGATTGGTGTATGCAATACGATGGGGCGAACTTTCGCTTTCTTCCGCAATTCATGGGCCGCATCACCGGAAGCAAAATTGCCCAAAGCCAAGGTAGCATCAGAATTTCCCGCATCTATGATATCCTTGATCTTGGTTCCGCCAGCGGGGTACATATCATATTTACCGGTCAAAGGAGCATCCATTACGCCGCTGATATCCGGGAACATGATGAACCTTACCCCCATCGATCGCAGCATCCGTTTTATCTCACGTATATCCCCGGGATTAACAAAGCCAGGTATGATGTTTATCTTTTCATTGGGTATTCCACTGCTTACACTCAAATATTTCACCATGCCCTTAACCATATTGGAAAAGCCGGTTACATGTGAACCAACATAACTAGGTGTGTTGGCATGAATAACATATTTGCCTTCCGGTATTTCAGCCTGTTTAATATAAGTGGGAATGTCGTCGCCAATAGTTTCAGACAGACAGGTAGTATGAATGGCAATAATAGCAGGATTATAGATAGCAAAAATGTTCTTTATTGCTGTTTTAAGATTCGAACCTCCTCCAAATACCGATGCTCCTTCAGTAAATGAGCTGGTAGAAGCCATAACCGGATCCCGAAAATGTCTGGCCAGATGCATCCGATGATAAGAACAACAACCCTGAGAACCATGACTGTGCGGCAAACATTTATGGATTCCCAGGGCAGCATACATTGCCCCGATCGGTTGACAGGTCTTGGCAGGATTAATTACGATTCCTTTTCTCTCGGTATACTTATCAGGGGTACTGTCCAGCATCTAAACCACCTCCTTGACGTAGCTGCCTTCCAACATCGGTTCCGTTTTCCAGGGGGGTTCACCAGGTTCCAGACAGGAGCCGTCAGCCCCATGGCGATATCTCTGGCAAATGTTGCTGCTCCTTTAAAACCGGCATAAGGTCCAGTGTAATCATAAGAATGCAACTGCTTGGAGAATATACCCATTTTATGAATCTCATATTTTTCCTTGATTCCAGCGCAAAATATATCCGGTTTTAGCAGTTTAATAAATTCATCGATTTCATAGTGATTAATATCATCAATCACCACGCTCTGGTTCCGCATAACCTTGATCATCCCGCCAAAATAGTTCAAAGGTATTTGGCTTTGCAGCGCTTCGTATTTTTCCTTGGACAAAACCACCCGGTAGTTCTGTTCATCAGGCTCAAGATGCAGCGTCTCAATGTTTTTACTGTCGGCATCTTCCTTTATATAAGGGATTACCTCGCTGCCTTCATAATCATCCCGATGAGCAAATTCAAAACCGGCCAGAACTGTATCCATACCCAGATCCTGAAAAAGGTACTGGTAGTGCAAGGCTCTGGAACCGCCCACATACATGGCTGCTGTCTTGCCTTCACAAAGCGGTTTATACTGTTCCATAATAGGCATCACTTCGGCCAGTTCCTCGGAAATAACCGCTTCGGTTCTGGCAGTGAGCGCGGGATCATCAAAATAGCTGGCCACATCCCGCAGTGAATCTATGGTGCTCTGGATTCCGATAAAATTGACTTTCAGCCAATCGGTGCCATATTTGGTGTGCACCATATCCGCGATATAGTTAATGGAACGATAACATTGCACCAGATTAAGGTTAGCTTTATGGGCATTCTTTATCTTTTCCAAGGAACCATTGCCAGTCATAACGGAGACGATTTCATATCCAATCTCGGTTAGAATACGTTCAATCTCCCAGGAATCACCCCCAATATTATATTCGCCCATAAGATTGACAGAGTATTGGCCGGCCGCTGCATCCCCGGTACCCACTACATGTTTAATCAACTCATTATTGGCAATATGATGACCGGCCGACTGGGTTACTCCTTTATATCCCTCACAACTAAATGCCATTACCTTAATGCTAAAATTATCTTCTGCCCAACCGGCCACCGCCTTGATATCATCTCCTATCAGTCCTACCGGACAGGTTGAACAGATCATGATATTTTTAGGATTAAAGATCTCTACTATTTCAATGATGGCTTGCTTAAGCTTTTTTTCCCCGCCAAAGACGATATCACTTTCCTGCAAATCGGTGGAGAAACAGTAGTTTATGAAATTATCTTCTTCACCTTCATCCAGTCTGGCTTTATTTCGCCTGGTTCCCCAGCTGTAGTATCCGCAGCCAATGGGACCATGGGTGATGGTTACGGCATCTTTTATGGGGCCAATAACAACGCCTTTGCAACCGGCGTAACAGCAGCCTCGGCTGGTAATAATCCCTGGAATTGTCCTGGTGTTGGCGGTTATGGTTTGGGGATTTTCACTGTTGTGGTCCACCAGCACAATATGTTCTTTTCTATTTTTAAATATACTGGCCGGATATTTTTCAATGATTTTACTCACTTTGTCCTGCATGATTACTACACCTCCGTCTTATAATCCCATTTCGCCGTTTTCACCGGTTCTTACCCTTATTGAATCAATCACTGGCATTACGAAAATTTTCCCGTCGCCGGGATGACCCTTTTGATTTACTTCGATAAGGGTATCAACCAGTTTTCTAACCTCATCATCCTTTACCACAATGGACAATAATCTTTTGGGAATCAGCCGATGTCCTTCTGAAAACGCTTCAGCAACAGCCGGTGAGGTGAATTCACTGCCGGATAGCATGTTTTCAATAAGTGAAAAATCAACTTTTCTCTTCCCCCTGCCCAGAACCTTGTTGCAGCTGAGAGCAGGGAAGTCGGCTTTAAGCAGGGCCTCTTTATTTTTACTGATCATATCCATGCGAATAATTGCCATTACTTCTTTCATATGAGAACCTCCCAACTACAGCTCATTGTTGCCGGAACTTATGGTGTAGGCTTCCAAAACCGGGCTGACGAAAATCTTGCCATCACCAAAAGCGGCCTTCTGACCGGTTTTGGCATTTTTCATAATTATTTTAATAACATCATCTTTATCTTCATCATTTACGACCATCATTAACATTTCTTTGGGTATTTCGTCATAAAACACGTCGCCGACCTTAACCCCTTTTTGTTTGCCTCTGCCCATTACATCCATTTTAGTAACTGCAGGAAAACCGCCATCACTTAATTCCGATAAAACAATACCAACTTTATCTGGTCTGATGATAGCCCTGATCATTAACATATACATGACCACCTTTCCTTTTTAAAGATCCAGGATACCGTGTTCCATCAATATTTCTTCCAACCGGTCCTGCTCCATTGGTTTAGGAACCACAAACATGTTATTGCTATCAATTGCTCTGGCAAGACCCCGGTAAACGTCAGCCTGGTCAGCGGTGGGATCAAAGCGAATAACCGTTGATTTATTTATTTCAGCTCTTTGCACCATGTTGTCCCGGGGTACAAAATAGATCAACTGGCTTCCCAGTTCTTTAGAAAAAGCCTCCAAAAGTTCTTTCTCACCGTCAACATTTCGGCTGTTGCAGATAATACCGCCCAGGCGGCAACCACCCGTATTAGCGAATTTTAAAATTCCTTTACAAATATTGTTGGCAGCATACAAGGCCATCATTTCACCGCTGGCAACGATATAAATTTCTTTGGCTTTTCCTTCTCTTATAGGCATAGCAAAACCGCCACACACAACATCACCCAGCACATCATAGAAAACGTAATCCAAATCTTCAGTGTAGGCACCCAAGCTCTCCAACATATTTATGGAAGTGATGATACCTCGTCCCGCACAACCGACACCTGGTTCCGGTCCTCCGGATTCTACGCACTTGATACCAAAAACCCCTGCCTTCAAAATGTTGTCCAGTTCGATCTCTTCACCTTCTTCACGCAGCGTATCAAGTACGCTCTTTTGAGCCAAACCGCCCAGAACCAGGCGGGTGGAATCAGCCTTAGGGTCACAGCCTACAATTAGGACTCTTTTTCCCATTTCTCCTAAACCTGCGGTCAAGTTTTGAGTAGTGGTAGACTTGCCGATACCACCTTTACCATAAATCGCTACTTGTCTCATAATGTTTCCTCCCTTTTTAAAATTAATGGTGCCTTGCATTCGTCAAATACAAGGCACCATTGCCAATCGATATTAAGTTATTGAGATGAAACCTGAGCTGGGTAAAAAAAAGAGCGCTGTCAGGTTTTTCCTGAGAGCGCCTATACTCTGTTTTAAACGAAAAATCCCGTGAACCAACTTGGCTCACGGCACCATCACCAATTAAGTCTATGAAGATGTTTGTTGAAATAAATTAGTTGCCTGATTTTATCGAGCCAATCCTTAAACAAATTTTCTATTTATGTGGGTAATTATATAGCTGTTTTGAGTGACTATCAATAGAATATGAGAAAGTATACATTATTCTTTATGTATTAATCGATATTGGCGCATCCTTGATGATAACCGGCTTATTGACAAGATGCTGCTGGAATAGCTAACTGTTGTGAAGTTCGATAAGTATACAATTTCAACCGATTGTAAAGTTTCCAACATGAAGTTAATATAATGATAGTAATGAATTCATAGTTGAATAAAATTGCAGCAAACAGTGGCGTTTGGGAATTGATTTCCAAACGCCATTTTCTGAATATTTCATTAATTCAAGTGAATAGCAATTGGGATGGTTAAGAAGAAAAGGAGCATACCGGATGAAGCAAAGCAGCTATATAGTACTGGAAAATGGACAAGTTTTCAAAGGGAATTCTTTTGGGGCAGCAGGGGAGGCAATTGGAGAGATTGTCTTTACTACTGGCATGACCGGGTATCTGGAAACCTTAACTGACCCCAGCTATTATGGTCAGATGGTGATTCAGACGTTTCCCTTGATAGGGAATTATGGCATTATCCCCACCGATTTTGAAAGTTCTTCTCTTAAATTAAAAGCCTATATTGTGCGGGAGTGGTGTCATGCTCCCTCCAATTTTCGCAGTGAAGGTGAACTGGATAACTTTTTAAAGCAGCATAATATTGTAGGTATTTACGGAATTGATACCCGAGAACTGACCAAGGTCATCCGCGAGGCTGGGGTCATGAATGCGAAAATTACGACTACCCTGGCTTACTTTGATAAGATACTGACGGAGATTAAAAGTTATCAAATCTCGAATGCAGTTGAAACAGTCAGTACCAGTGAGATATCAGTCTCCTACGGGGTACCGGGAGGATTTAAGGTGGTATTATGGGATTTTGGGGCCAAGGAAAATATTCGCCGCGAGCTGCTAAAACGAGGCTGTGAGGTAATCGCCGTACCCGCCCATACAACTGCAGAAGATATTGTGGATTTGAAACCGGATGGGATTATGCTTTCCAATGGACCTGGCGATCCTGCCGATAATAAAGAAA
>CAZEDT010000077.1:0-14504 GCA_964510795.1 uncultured Syntrophomonas sp. | reverse complement strand
ATGAGGTTTGTTTCTTTCAAATTTCGCTTTTGCCATCTTTTTCTCACCTTTCCTTAATCATGATTTAGCTTAATAAAGTCCTGTAAGCATATCTCTTATATTTTACCCAAAACCTAAATAAATTAAAAGGAGTAGGAATAAATTCCCACTCCCTACATTTTGTATATGGTAGCGGCGGAGGGATTTGAACCCCCGACCCTACGGGTATGAACCGTATGCTCTAGCCAGCTGAGCTACACCGCCAGATGGAGCCCTTAAGCGGACTTGAACCGCTGACCTCATCCTTACCAAGGATGCGCTCTGCCGACTGAGCTATAAGGGCAATAAATATCATGGTTGCGGGAGCCGGACTTGAACCGACAACCTTCGGGTTATGAGCCCGACGAGCTACCAACTGCTCCATCCCGCGTCGTAAATGGTGGAGGGAGAAGGATTCGAACCTTCGAAGTCGTAGACAACAGATTTACAGTCTGCCCCCTTTGGCCGCTTGGGTATCCCTCCATGAAATTTTTGGAGCCGAGCACAGGACTTGAACCCGCAACCTGCTGATTACAAATCAGCTGCTCTACCGATTGAGCTAGCTCGGCTCAGCAAATAATATTCTATATGCTGGGCCGACTAAAGTCAATAGTACTTCAAGATAAATTTTATTTACTTACTTCATTTCTATCTTCCAGGTATTTTTCAAGTTTCCTCTTTACCCGTTGTAATGCGTTATCGATAGATTTGACATGTCGTTTTAACTCAACCGCAATTTCCTGATAAGACTTGCCTTCCAGGTAGGCCATAAGCACTTTCCATTCCAGCGAGCTCAGAATTTCCCCCATTTTTTTCTCGATGAAAATAAATTCTTCCCGGCTAATTATAATTTCTTCGGGGTTAGTAATCTTATTAGTAGTAATAATATCCATCAAGGTACGGTCTGACTCTTCATCATAGACCGGTTTATTCAAAGATACGTAGGAATTAAGGGGAATATGTTTCTGCCGGGTGGCGGTTTTGATGGCAGTGATAATTTGTCGGGTAATACATAACTCTGCAAAAGCTCGAAAGGAAGTTAGCTTGTCTCCATTATAATCGCGGATGGCTTTAAATAATCCAATCATGCCTTCCTGGATTATATCTTCCCTATCGGCACCAATCAAAAAATAAGACCGGGCTTTAGCTCGTACAAAATTCTTATATTTATCAACTAGAAATTCTATTGCAAATTGCTCTCCTTGCTGGGCTAGCTCGACTATGTCTTCGTCAGGCATTTCAGCATATGTAACATAGAATTTCTGAGCAGCGACAGAATTGGTCATTCAATCGCCTCCATAATATATTAATTGTCAATTATCCAATAACGATGGTGATTCTACGGTCACGTTAATTATAGCCACAAGCACCCGATTCGTCAAGGATTCTTACCGCCTGCACCAACTTTCACTAACTATTCCCTTTTATTCCTTTTTTCTTTCTGCCTCTGGCGGAGGACTTCGTAAATAAGCAGTCCGGCTGCTACGGATGCATTAAGTGAGTTTATAGCTCCGGACATGGGAATCTTTACTACCAAATCACAATTTTCTTTCACCAGGCGGCGAATGCCTTTTCCCTCTCCTCCTACCACTAAGGCAGTAGGACTGGGAATATTGCCGTGGAAATAGTCCTGTTCACCGTCCATATCAGCAGCAACCACCCATAATCCATGGGTCTTGAGTTTATTTATACATGTTACCAGGTTGGTTTCCATGGCAATACGCATATGTTCCACCGCTCCAGCCGAGGCCCGCGCTACGGCAGCAGTAATCTCAGTGGCGTTATGGCGTGGTATTATGATACCGTGCACTCCCGCACACTCTGCCGTACGTATAATTGATCCCAGGTTTTGGGGGTCTTCAATACCATCCAACATAAGCAGCAAAGGCGCTTCTCCTCGCATAGCCGCGTATTCGAGCATTTCTTCCAGAGAACTATACTCATAAATATCCACCTGGGCCACCACTCCCTGGTGATTGGCCAGGGTATACAGATTATCCAACTGACTTTTTTCAATATACTGCCAGAATACTCCTCGCTTGCTGGCCAAGCTTATGAGTTCCTCTATCCTCTTTCCGCCCCGCCCTTCCTGAATATATATCTTATGCACCCGGCGTCGGCCTCTTAGTGCTTCCATAATGCTGTTAACTCCAGCTAACTTTTCCTTCATGATTTACACTCCTTAAAGCAAATAATTTAACATATTCAGTTATCCCCTAATCCCATTCCTAAACAAAGACCCGGGCTGCATCTATATTATATAGATTACCATACCCGGGCAGTCCTATGTATTTAGCTGATTTAATACCTAAATAGGGTTAAAAATATCATCAGTCAACTCGATTTGGGCGTAATGTTCCTGCGGAAAATTTCGATCATATTCAATATCATCAAAAAGAACCGGCAGCTTTTCCTGGAAATATCTGAGCAAGGGTATAGCAACCTGCCGCATTTGGGGATGGGCGGCCTGATCACAGCGCAAACGGAAAAAGTGCCTCCATTCACGCAGGTTGTAGGTAACGGCGATTTCAGTTTTCAAGGAATTAGGCAGTATGGAACGGGCCTCCTGAGCTGAACAACCGCATTGCAGCATGGCCATGTAATTTTTTTCTAGGGCCAGACAGGCTTCCTGCCATAAAGTATAAGCTTCCGTCTTATTAGCCCAGAAGTAGGGCTCTATTACAGTTATTTCTTTACCAAACTTGTCTTTATTATAAGAACAATAACGGGTAGATTCCTGGCTGTAGGCCGCTCCGACGCGGTGCCTCACCAATTCATGCGAGACACCCCGGTCAATTATGAACATCACCGTAGCCTTCTCGTGTTCAATAATTGATTCATGGCCCATCCTGATTTTGCTCTTTAAAAAATCCGGGTTGCCGGTTGGGGCCATTTTGTCTTCTGACTTATAGCACACCCGGGCATAGCGCTCTAATTTGGTTAATACATGTGCATCCAGAGCATCCTGGGGCACACACACCTTAGGTTGAGTAATGATCATCTGTATTCTCCTCTCTGGTTTACAGTTTACCAGCCACTACCTGATTACTCTTCCTTAAAGACCTGCTGGATCAAATAATTAAGGCGTTCTTCGTTACCTTGAAGGTAGAGATAGCCTAGCAGAGCTTCGAAACCGGTGCTCTGACGATAGTCGTTCATATCAGCATTTTTAGGGGGACTGGTCTTGGCATTACGGCCTCGCCTGAAAATTTCCTGCTCTTCCTCGCTCAATTCTTCGAAAATCTGACGAACGATCCGGGCCTGACTTTCAGCCTTCACTACATCTACTGTATCGTGGTGAATATCTTTAATCTTACGGTTGCCATTGGCTACGATATGACTCCGAACCATGAGCTCAAAAACCGCATCTCCGATATAGGCCAGGACTACGGCTGAATATTCCCTCAGGTCTTTGTCATCAGTCAATTTATGCATCAGCAAACTTCCACCGTACCCCTTCCCTGGTGTCCTCCAATACTATACCGCTATCTTTTAAGCGGTCTCGAATCCAATCCGCTCGGGCATACTGTTTTGCCTGTTTGCTGTCACGGCGAATTCCAATCATAAATTCCATTAGCTGATCAATAGACGGAGGAATCTCATAACGACAACGACTGCCCTCAGGGCTATCCTCAACTTTAACGCTTAGGGAGCTTAATCCCTCGCGGATAGAATCACTCGTAGCATAATCCTTCTCTTGCCTTACCATGGTCCGCAAATCAAGCAGCAGCTGCAGGAGGAGATCTATATGCTTCTCTCCTTCAGTACCCCGTTCCATGATAATACCTAATACAGAAAGCAGCTCAGCAAAGATCTGATACGCCTTATTTACTGCTGCCTGGGCACCTGCATCCTGATCCGCACTAGCTATGAAACTATTAAGACTATGTGACATTTCAAACAAAAAGCCAATAGCCATGGCCGTATTAAAATCATCATCCATGGCTTCAGTAAATTTTTTCTCTAATTCTTGTATTTGGTCAAGCAATTTTTGACCTTGACTGCTGACTTCAGTTGAAATTTGCTTATTGCCAATAAATTCCTGGGCCAAAACCAGGGTAGTCTTGAGCCTTCCCAAGGCTTTACGAGCCTCCTCCAGCTTACCATCATCAAAGTCCAGCGGGCTGCGGTAATGGGTGGCGATAAGATAGTAACGCACCACATCTGCGGGATATTTAGCTAGAATGTCCCGCAGAATAAAGAAATTGCCTAGAGATTTGGACATCTTCTCGCTGTTTACGGTTATGAAACCATTATGCATCCAATACTTAACGAAAGGTTTGCCGGTATAAGCTTCGGTCTGGGCGATTTCGTTTTCATGATGCGGAAAAATCAAGTCTGCTCCTCCACCATGAATATCAATCGTCTCTCCGAGGTATTTCATAGACATAACTGAACATTCTATGTGCCAACCCGGTCTGCCTTGACCCCAGGGACTATCCCAGCTCGGTTCCCCGGCTTTGGCTTTTTTCCAGAGGGCAAAATCAACCGGTTCCTCTTTACGGTCATCCACTTCAACCCGCGCTCCGGACAGCATGTCCTCCAGCAAGCGCCCAGAAAGCTTGCCGTAATCCGAGAAGGCTTTTACTCGATAATAGACATCTCCATCTATTTCGTAAGCATAGCCTTTATCGATGAGAACCGTTATCATATCAACGATATCTTCTATATGCTGACTAACCTGGGGATGTATATCAGCACGGCTGATTCCCAGAGCATCAGCATCAATAAAATACTCCGTTATATAACGGGCAGCCAATTCCAGGGGGTCCTCTTGTTCTTCCCAAGCCCTTTTAATGATTTTATCATCAACATCGGTAAAATTCTGCACATATTTGACCTCATAGCCCCGATAACCGAGGTAACGTCGTACGGTATCAAATACCACCAACGGACGGGCGTTACCCAGGTGGATATAGTTATAAGTGGTAGGACCACATACATACATGTTGACTTTATGCGGATTCAATGTTTGCAGTTCTTCTTTTTTTCCGCTTAAGGTATTGTATATCTTCATCCTCTATGTTCTCCTTCTCAAATATTTCCAGCCTCTGCTCCAGGGTTTCTATCTTCTCCTGCATGGCAGCAAGCATGTCAGCAACGGGGTCAGGCAGCATATGGTGCTCCAGGTCTACTTCCATTCGGCCATCTTCTATCCGCGCCCCATCCTGAACCACGATACGACCAGGCACACCTACTACTGTGCAATGGGGCGGCACAGTTTTCAAAACCACTGAGCCTCCGCCTATTTTAGCATGATCGCCAACCGTAAAAGATCCTAATATTTTAGCTCCTGCACTTACTACTACATTATTCCCAATAGTTGGATGTCTTTTTCCTTTTTCTTTTCCGGTACCACCCAAAGTCACACCTTGATAAAGGGTAACATTATCACCAATTTCAGCAGTTTCACCTATTACTATGCCACTGCCATGATCGATGAACAGTCCTTTCCCGATCTTAGCCCCGGGGTGAATTTCTATACCGGTACGATGTCTGCTGATATGGGACACTAATCTGGCCAGGAAAAAGCATTTTTTCTTATAAAGCCAATGGGATAGGCGATGATGCATAATAGCATGAAATCCCGGATAACAGAACAGGACCTCCATTACACTGCGAACTGCGGGGTCTCTTTCGAATACTACCTGTATCTCTTCTCTAACGGTAGACAACATCCTGCCTCACCCTTTCTTTTCTTTAACTAAAAATAAAAAAAGCCTTTCATCTCCTGATCAGAGACGAAAGGCTTTTGCTTCCGCGGTTCCACCCTGTTTGAGTGCTTAGCACTCCACTTAAAATCATTTAACGGCATTAACCGGGTATACCTACTCCTATTTCAGCATACCTGCTCCTGGGTGCACTTTCAGCGAATCTCTACTGTAAGAAGGCTCTCAGCCGGTGACCTTCTTTCTCTGGCAGTGATCTGCACTTACTCTTCCCATTCTAAGCATTTATATTTGATATTTAATTAGATTATATGCGGGCTGTACTGATTCTGTCAAACTCTTTAGACCGTTAATTTTTGGATAGTTTTTTCCAAACGCGCCAGGGTGTTTTCCCGGCCCCAAACATAAATGAGGTTGGGGAGTTCCGGTCCATGCGTCCGGCCGCTTAAGGCACTGCGCAAAGGCATAAAGACATTTTTAGGTTTCAATTTGGTCTTTTTTACGATACTCTTGATAAACTGCTTTAGCTCCTGTGGTTCTGTATATTCCGGAAGTTCGTCTCTAAACATCTCTAAAACCAGCAATACATTTTCTTCCTTCAGAACCTCTAAAGCCTCAGCTTCATACTCCGTATCCCGGAAGAAAACATCCAGTAATTGCTGTACATCACTCAGGCAAACCAGATGATCACGAATAGCTTCCAGCAGGATCATCAGTGTAGCTTCAGGCAAAGCCGCAACATCTGCCACATATTCTGATTTTCCAATATAGGGCATCAACAATTCTTTTAATTCTGGGGTGGATAGCTTTTTGATATACTGCTGATTCATCCAGTTCAATTTATCAATATCAAATACGGCCGGGCTTTTCGAGACCCGTTCCAGGGTGAAGCTGCCTATCAGTTCCTCTTTACTCATTATTTCCTGCTCGCCTTCCGGGGACCAACCCATTAAGGCCAGAAAATTGAACAACGCTTCAGGTAGATAACCTAATTCCCGGTATTGTATCAGGGAGGTAGCACCATGGCGCTTGCTCATTTTCTGGCGGTCACTGCCCAGAATAAGCGATATATGAGCAAATTGTGGTCTGGTAAAATTCAAGGCATCATAGATCATCAACTGGCGGGGAGTATTGGATAGATGCTCTTCCGCCCGGATTACATGGGTAATGCCCATTAAGACATCATCTATCACTACCGCAAAATTGTAGACCGGTATACCATCTGATTTTACAATAATAAAATCGCCGCTATTTTCACTTTCGAAGCTGACTTGGCCTCTGACCAGATCATTTACTACATAAATGGTATTTTGCGGAACCCGGAAACGAATACTGGCAGTTTCACCAGCCTCTAAACGTTGTTTCACTTCTGCTTCGCTCAGTTGACTGCATTTACCTCCGTAATGGGGGGTAAGACCCTGGGCAAACTGAGCCTGCCTCTCGGCTTCCAATTCTTCTTGCGTACAAAAGCAATAATAGGCCTGGCCCTTTTCCAGCAGTTGTTGGGTATATTGGCGATAAGTATCCAGCCGCTCGGTCTGGCGATAGGGGCCATTCTCTCCCCCGGAATTTATCCCTTCAGTCCATTCCAGACCTAGCCAGCTCAAAGATGCCATAATCTCTTCTTCATATTCACGCCGGGAACGTTCCAGATCGGTATCTTCAATTCTTAGTACCATTTCTCCATTCTGATGGGCCATATAAAGATAATTAAATAAGGCCGAACGCGCTCCGCCAATATGTAATGGACCTGTAGGGCTGGGTGCAAATCTTACTTTATGCTTTTTCAATCTTCTTCCTCCCTAATCTGAACAAGTATTTATCAACACTACTGCCTGAGCTGCTATACCTTCTCCCTGACCTTCCCAACCCAGACCTTCAGTGGTGGTTGCCTTAACATTGATCTGTTCCGGTCTTAATCCTAGAACGCGGGCAATGTTAGTTATCATTTCCGGTATAAAGGGGGCCAGCTTAGGCCGCTGGGCAATAATGGTGCTGTCTATATTTACTATGGATAGAGCCCGCTCTTGGAGTAACATACCTACTCGCTCTAAAAGTATAAGGCTGTCAATACCCTTGAATTCCTGATTATTATCCGGAAAATGGCGGCCAATATCTCCTAGAGCCGCTGCTCCCAGTAAAGCGTCACAGATGGCATGCAAGAGAACATCTGCATCGGAATGCCCTAAAAGTCCTTTTGCAAAGGGAACCTCAACTCCACCCAACACCAGCCTTCGTCCTTCCACCAGGCGATGAACATCATAACCAGTCCCAATTCTCATACCCTACCCCCTATTATAGATTCAAGTTTCGCAGTTGACTAATAATGCGACGTAAAAAGTGTGGTTAGTTATTCGGTTTTTCTAAAGCTTGGGTGAAGGACGAATTTAGTGATTATGCCTGCTCCTATCTCCGAAAGCTCGTTCTACCATCTGCTTGCCGGATGAGCGTAAGGGGCTGCCCCGCCAAGCTCCCATCCATGGTCGCTGGCAGGCTCGGAACGTCGTGTTCCTCGGCCCCTTCCGCTCACCCTTCTTCGCAGGGTAGAACGGCTTCCTCCGCCAATGTCGCCAGCATAATCACTAAATTCGTCAGCCAAGTTGGTAGTAATAGGAGCCCAGGGTTAGTAAATTTCAGTAATACTGTCGATGCCTTAAAAAATATCCTATCCCGTAACTCATCTGCTGGGAAGCAAAAGCCCGTCCCCCTGATTACGTACAGATGACACAGGACAAATTCAGCAATTGTGCTGGCGACGTTGTGCAGGAGGCCGTGCTGTCCTGCACAGACAGGTGAGTGGAAGAGGGCAAGGAACAGGACGTTCCTTGCCGGTCAGCGACCACGGATGGGAGCTTGGCCGGGTACCCTCTGGAACTCGCCTGGCAAGCAGCTGACAGCACGAGCCGACGGAGCTGGAGCAGGCACAATTGCTGAATTTGTCCAACCACCCAGCTTTCAGAAAACCGCTTTATACAAGCTATTAGGTTAAAGCAATAAATTGTACTAAGCACTAACTTTTGAGTTATCCTTACTGCGCATACTCCGTAAAATAGCCGAGGCAGATTACGAGGATACTCGTTTCCACCTCAATCATTTTCCAGCTCTAGCAGACCCTTTACTATCATCAGGTCTTCCGGGGTAGTGATCTTGACATTGTTGTAGTCGCCCGCTACCAGCTTGACTCTTCCTATGTATTTTTCAAAAAGAGCGGAATCGTCAGTAGCATAAAACCCTTCTTCATAAGCCTGTCGATAGGCAGCCATTATTTCATTATATTTGAATACCTGCGGGGTTTGAATAGCATAGATCATGGCACGATCTAAAGTTTGCCGTACAAATGAGTCCTTGTTCACCATTTTCATCGTATCCTTACTGGCTACGCCGGGAATAGCCGCCCCCCATTCCTCAGCTTCCTTGAGTAAACGGCGCAGAACATCCGACGATAAAAGTGGCCGGGCACCATCGTGCACAGCCACAAAATCAGTATCCAAACCCAGGTATTGCAGGCCCACCCATACGGAGTCCTGCCTTTCCTTACCCCCGGCCAAAACCGCGGAAACTTTTTTGTAACGAAACTTATTAACAATTTCATGCTGGCAATAATCCAGTTCTTTTGCAGAGCTAACTACGACAATCTCATCAACCAGGTCTTGTCTTTCAAAGAAATCTAGAGAATAAGCTAATACCGGATGTGAGTTAAGTAAAATAAATTGTTTATTAGTCTTTGTTCCCATGCGACTACCCTGACCTGCTGCCGCTATAACAACCCTAAGGTTGTTAGCCATATAAATTCACCTCTTGCATTTTTGCGGTCTGCAGAGCATGGTTCATTCCTGAATTAATCTCTTCTTTCATTTTGCGAGTAAAAATCATTCTGCCGGCAGCAGTTTGAAATACACTGGTAACTATAACTTCCAGGTTATTGCCCAGTTCATTCTGCGCATCCTCCACTACTACCATAGTGCCATCTTCTAAATAACCTACACCCTGGCCAATTTCCTTGCCCTCTTTTAAAATATTTATGTGCATGGTTTCACCCGGGTACACTACAACCTTAACTGCATTGGTCAGTTCGTTTATGTTTAAAACCTTGATGTCCTGTAATTCGGCAACCTTGTTAAGGTTATAATCATTCGTGATGATGGCGGCATTAATTTGCTTGCAGAGCCGTATTAATTTCATATCCACTTCTTTTTCTTCAGGGATACTTGCTTCAATTATATCAATTTTTATCCCGGAATGTTTAGTCATTTTGGATAAGAGTTCTAAACCCCGCCGCCCCTTATTACGTCTGAGATTATCCGATGAATCAGCTATATGCTGCAGCTCCTCAATTACAAACATGGGCACCACCAAAGTGCCTTCCAAGAATTTACTTAAACTTACGTCATATATGCGTCCATCGATGATAGCACTGGTATCGAGCACCTTACAGTTATTGGACTGGCTGTTTTCTTCGCCCATATATTTTTCCGCTGATATACCCGGAAATAGTTTCACTACATCCAGGGCGCGATGGGTCCCGATCCTTAACCCCAGGTACCCGCAAATTAAAAACACGGCCAGGGTAAGATAACCTCCGACTCCCCTGATAACGGACAGCGGATAAGCAGTAATTAAGCCCAGCAAAACACCCACTAGAAGCCCAGCTACCCCTCCCAGGACAATCTCAATAGAAGTATTATCTAATAGACGATTAAATTTTCGGATGCCTTTGCGAGCCAGCTTAAGTAACAATGCCGCTGCTGAATAAAACAGCAGGGCAGTTGCCATACCTGCAGCAATACGCCAACCGGCATTTATGGTCAGGTAAAGATTGACAATGTGGCTGGCCCAAACACCAGCAATAAGTGCGAGCAGAACCAGGGGTTTCGATATCAATTGCTTATTCATATATACACCTCCATTTTGTATTGTGGTAATAAAAACCAATAATTATACTCGCCCAACAAAAATAAATCATTTAACCTGATCCCATTAAATAAAATCTATTTGCGCAAAATTGGTAATAAACTGATGGAGATCCAGATTTGACAAAAGATTGGAGGCGGGTCTATACTTATAGAAATGTTTAGTATGTATGGGGGGAAACCTCTTAATGAAAGACTTGATATGTGATGAATTTCAGAACACCGTTGATAATTTATTAATTCGCCACCATAGTATTCTGGATGTAATTTCCAAGCTTTCCGAAGCCACCTGCCGGGTTAATCGCTCGGTTGTAAAATCAGTTACCGATTGTGGTTGTGTTTCCGTTCAAGCACAAAAGATACAGCTTCCTGATAATATTGAGTCCATTGCTGAACTTAAGTCCTACCTGGATAATCACGTGAGAGGCCAATTATGTCCTCATTGCGAAGACGTAGTAAGCAGCGAGTTAGGCAAGTTATTGTTTTACACTGCTGCCATGTGCAATACCTTAAATATTAATCTCTATGATGTTTTTATTAAGGAGCATAAAAAAGCCTCTGCCCTAGGTTTCTATAATATGAGATAATCATTTTTCAAAAATAATCCCCATAAGTTTATTAAAACCGCCTGTATAGGTGGTTTTTTTTTTAACATCTTCCTCGTTAATTGGTAACTTGGGGTTACAAAAATATAAGCTGGTCAGAATATGTATAATAACAATTTGATGTAAAAATATTGGTATTTTAACAAATGTTTACCCAAGTAAATTCGTTTAAGTTTAACTTTATTAATTTGTTTATTAATATAATTAATTTTATTATTGACTTTTTAAACTTTTTAGTTTAAATATTATATATGGACTTAATATTTCAAATGGAGGTGACTAATATCCAGTACAAAGCTCCGGGTCAATGCCCCGTATGTGGCCAAGAATTAAAAATTAGCAAGCTAACCTGCAACCAATGTCATACGTCAATAGATGGTATCTTTACCCCCTGTAAGTTCTGTCGGCTTCCCAAAGAACAGCTTGATTTTATTGAGACCTTTATCCAGTGCCGAGGGAATATCAAAGATGTCGAGAAAAAACTGAGCATTTCATATCCTACGGTAAGAAAAAATCTCGATACCGTGATCCAATCTCTGGGCTATCAACTCGACGAAGCCGATGAACACGAAAAGGAGATGTCAAATCGACGCCAGGAAATTCTGGATGCGCTGGAACGAGGGGAACTTAGCTCTAAAGATGCTGTTAAAAAATTAAAAGAGTTTAACAAATAGGATATTGATGAATTGATGAATAGATGAGGAGGAGGAGGGTGCTGAACCTGTTTTTACCGTATCAGTAATAATATTTCTGAATGTTGATAGGTAAGAAAACACTCCCCCAAATAAAGAAAGGAGTTTATCATTATGAACCAGGAAAAAATTAAAATTTTAGAATTACTTGAGGCTGGGAAGATAAGTAGTGCTGAAGCGATGGAGTTGCTTAGCACTCTGGAAAGCAGCATTGAGGATACTGCACCATTTAAAGCATCCGCAAGCAACAAAGGCCGTTCCCTGCGGGTCAGGGTTGATGGTGACAAAACCAAGGTAAATGTAAACATTCCACTCAGCCTTGTTCGCGTTGCTTCTCAAATTGCCGGACTAGGAATGCAATGGATTCCAGATGAAGCACATGAGCAGATGAAAAAACAGGGAATTGATCTGGCCAAGATTGATCTTGACGAACTGATGGAACTCATTGATCAAGGCCTAACCGATGGCAGGCTCGTAGATGTAGAAACAGAGGATGAGAAAGAAGGGAAAATGAAGGTAGAAGTCTATGTGGAATAATTACCGCAGCTACATTTTGCTGGTTCATATTAAACAGCGAAAAAAACTCGGTTTTATGATCCCCCTGGCGATTCCGGTCTTGGAGGTCACGCTGGATTCATTACGAGAGAGCTTGGAAATTTGGGAAAGCCTTTTACCCGGGCTAAGTTCCAGGTTAATACGAAAAATCGGCTTAGGCCCAACCTTTAGGCGACAGCAGATGACTGATACGGTAAAAAAGAGCCCTGACTCCGAAGGTAACCGGCTTAAATTATCGCAACTTTTTACCTGGTGTATAATCTTCCTAAATGAACTCCGACAGCTCGGCAGATTTGAATTTGTTCATGTAGATGACGGTAATAATCATATATCCATAAAATTGTTATAAGGGGGACTTCAGAAAGATGGTAAAAATAATCTGGCATACTTTAGTCAACATATTAGGATTGTACCTGATATCTTTTCTGTTCCCTCTCGTTGTAATTAACAACCTGCCAGCAGCTATTTTAGCTGGTTTTTTACTAAGCTTATTATTTATTACGATTCGTCCTTTATTGTTGGTGCTTTCCTTACCCCTAAGTTTGCTTAGTTTTGGCTCATTTGTGCTCATTATCAATACCTGGATGCTACAGTTGACTGACCTAATGGTGGGTGGATTATATATTCCTAATTTTGGGACTACTTTCATAGCTTCTACGGTAATTATGCTCTTAAACTTCTTGGTCAGGCGATGTACTAAGGATTGGCAGCACCAAACACTCCCTGCATGATGGGTAATATTACTCCATATTATACTTGTCAAGAGGCTGACTCATAAGCAGTCAGATAAAAACCAAATCCACCAAAAACAGACCCGTATCATCAAAAGTGGTACGGGCTTGCTTCATTAATGTGCTTTTTAAGAATCCCAGGTGGGAGATATTTTTTCTCATTTAAACTTTTGGGACGGCCTCCTTGATAAACCTTTAAAAGATATTTATACCATGTATTCCAAGAGCAACTGCTCCTGCATACGTTTTAAGCCGTTCTTAATTGAGCGTGCTCTGACCTCGCCAATTCCCTCTACATCATCTAATTCTTCTATACTGGCTCTCAAGATCTGATTTAATAAAGAAAACCTTTCTACCAAATTTTCAATGATGGCCACCGGAATGCGGGGGATTTTATTCAACATCCGGTAACCACGGGATGATACCTGTTGCTCCAGATGACTGGCGGTGGTACCCAATGATAAAATCTTGGCAATAAAGACCGAATCAGATATGTCCTCTTCAAATGCTCGTAGAATCGTATTTAACAATTCGCGCGGATTCTTATCAGAAGCATGGGAATAGTCTTTAATGATCAAGGTTGCCTCTTCCTCAACATTTACCAGCATTTCGTCTAACTGCATTTTGACCAGACGTCCTTCGACGCCCAGTTCAGCTATGTAATTTTCTATTTCACCAGCTATGTTTAATACCTTGATACAACGGTGTAAAACCTCACATACTTCAGCTACGGTAACCATATCTTCGAATTCCAGTCCCCCCAGACGCTGCAGTTCGCGAATCAAAACATTGCGGTATTTCTCCAGAGTCTGTAGTGCCTGGTTGGCTTTGACCAATATGGATGCCATATCCCGCAAGCGAAATACCGTGCTTCCCTGATAAAGTGTAACTACACTGCGCCGCTGTGATATGGCCACTACCAATTCCCCGGTCTGTTGAGCAACACGCTCGGCAGTCCGGTGACGAATACCGGTTTCTCGCGATGGTAGTTTGGGATTCGGATCCAGTTGGGCATTCGCAAATATGATGCGGGTGACATCATTATTGGTAATAATAGCTCCATCCATTTTTGCTAATTCATACAAACGGGCTGGCGTAAACTCGCAGTCAATATGGAATCCACCGCTAACCAGGTTCATTAATTCGGGGGAATCGCCCACCACAATTAACCCCCCCGTATTAGCATGTAAGACATTCTCAATTCCCACTCTAAAAATTGTTCCCGGAGCTAACATTTTTAAATATTTACGAAAATTTGCTCGATAGATATCTTCCACCAAGACTATCCCTCCATCAGAATTTCTATTAACTCATCCAGATTACG
>CAZEDT010000076.1:0-14702 GCA_964510795.1 uncultured Syntrophomonas sp. | reverse complement strand
TGGTTCACTGACCAGAACCAGCCATCAAGCAGCATTTAAAAAAGCCGCGATAAGCGAAATCTGTTTATTTTGCGCTGTAATCGTAGAAGCCGCGACCGGTTTTTCTTCCCAGGTAGCCAGCCCTACACATTTGCTTCAGGATCGGAGCGGGTCGATATTTGGAATCGCCCGATTCATTGTAAAGAGTGTTGCATACTTCCAGAGCAATATCCACACCTACCATATCGCAGAGGGTAAAGGGTCCCATCGGCCAGCCAGCACCCAGCTTCATAGCTTTGTCGATATCTTCCACGGTAGCCAGACCTTCATAAAGGATGAAAGCGGCTTCGTTCATACCCGGAATCAAGATACGGTTGACTACGAACCCAGGACCTTCCTTAACCTTTATCGGTTTCTTGCCGATCGCTTTACTGAGTTCCATAGTAATGTTGATGGTTTCTTCCGAAGTCTGCAGAGCAGGAATTACTTCTATCAATGCCATAACATTGGCCGGATTAAAGAAATGCATACCTATTACCTTGTCTGCCCGTTTGGTAATAGCAGCAATTTCCGTAATAGAGAGCGAAGAAGTGTTGGTAGCGATAATAGTTGCTGCGGGGAGCAGAGCGTCTAGTTTGCCATACAGGTCTTTCTTGACGGCCATATTTTCGAATACTGATTCCACTACATAGTCTGCATCCACAATGTCTTCCAGGGTACCGGTTGCAATGATGTTAGCCACAACGAAATCTTTAGCTCCTGCGGGAACCTGACCTTTTTCCTCAGCTTTGGCCAATCCTTTACCGATTCTTTCCAATGCTTTATCAGCAAATTCCTTTTTAATATCGTATAGGACAACCTTTTTGCCCGCTCCGGCAAATGCCCAGGCAATACCCATTCCCATTGTTCCGGCTCCTAATACTGCAACTTTGTTAATTTCCATTAAAAATTAACCCCCCTCATGTTGTGAATAATTTAGATGAAACTTAAAATGCCTGTGAATTATTTTTTTAGTAGTAACCACCTCCAGTTAAATTTGTCTCGACTTCACATCCGTACTTGTAAGGGACTATCAGATAGCCTTAAGTAAAGAGCCTGAAGTCAAGCGGAACCTGAGCTGTCTGCTGATCAGTCAGCACAGGATAGAAAAACGGCATGTCCTTTATGGGGCAGCCATCGAATCAGTATGGTTAAGCTTATTTAAAAGGATTGTATTGTGTATTACTAGCTATATTAGCATATTTTAGGAGAGTTGAAGCGATACTAGTAGGATGTTTGGTAAGTATAGCAAAAGATATTAAGTGGACGGATACTGTTTCTGCACTTTTGTGTCAGGGACTAAGTGGACAAAGTTGAGAACTTAATTGTCCAAGCGTTGTATAGCTCTCTGGAGCTTGGCCTGGTCGATAATTAGAGCCAGAGTCTGGGAATCTACTATACCGGTGCTGGGCAGAGAATTTTTCGATTGAAAGTGCTTGACCTTAACATCAAAGTCCGAGTTGTCTTTAGTTACTACAGTATTGAGCATGGTATTGATCTCTGCCTTCTCTGCTTTAGATATTTTCATATCAGTAGTGTCAGGCGTAGAAGTTTGGACAGAATTAGAGGCTAAGCCAGTAGAACTCTGCTTATTAATGGTATCGTTGGTTTCTGTATTGGGCTGAAGTGAACCTTTGGCTGATTGTGAATCATTATGTGAATTAAGATTATTTGATTCCTGGGCATCTTGTTCTTGTAAGAGCAATTTGCTTTGCTGGGAAATATATTTGAAATTAGTTATTATACCCAGCGTAGAACCAGTAACTATGGCAGCTGCTAAGATTAAAATAAAAAACCAAAAGTATTCCTTCTTCATTTCTTTCCCCCTTGCAAGCATTGATAAAATTCTATACTATTATTGAATAATTTTCAATATTACTATATTAAGACACCAGTCCCAGAAACAACACGAAATAAGTCTCTAAACTGCTTTTATCAATTTTTAAGCCTCACCTTACGGCTGTTTTTTAGGTTAATAAACCCTCTCCCGGATTAATCAGGAAGAGGGTTCAAGCTTAGAATTTATAATCTCTGCGAGGTTCCTTGGTATCTTTAATAAGGGTTACTTCAGTGGAATTAAACATAGCAAAGACTTCGTCACCTTCATGCAGATTCATATCTCCGGCAGCCCCGGAAGTAATGGTTGCAGTTACCGCCTGATCTCCAACATCAACTAATATTTCGGTCATATCCTTGCCAGGCTTAATCTGCATAATTTTACCTACCAGCTTATTGGCATCACTTATGCGTATAGTAATCCCTCCTTTTTCCTTTAGCTTGTACGGAAGGACTAGAAATTATTTATGACGCCATAGAAAAACAGCCAATATATGAGCTTAAAATTAATCTTGGCTTACCAGGTATCTATGTAGGGGTGGCCTGCCTCCAGGTTGATTCTGGCAGGAACAGATTTCAAGCCCCGCATGATCCACCTGCGTGTATCGGCGGGATCAATTACTGAGTCGATCTCAAGGTAAGAAGCCATATTGATAGCTTTACCGTTTTCATATAGTTGTGCGACTAATTTATTGTAGAGCTCCTCACGCTGCTGCGGGTCTTCAATTGCCTCAAGCTCCTTTTTAAAACCTGATCTGACCGCGCCTTCAAGACCCATGGCACCGAATTCGCCGGTTGGCCAGGAAGCTGTGAAGAAGGAGTCGTGGAAGCCTCCTTTGGCCATAGCCATGGCCCCCAGACCGTATCCCCGGCGCAGCACAACTGAAAAGTAAGGTACCGTTAAATGTGATCCAACTACAAACATACGGCATACGTGACGTACCTGCGCGCGTTGTTCTATGTCAGGTCCAACCATGAAACCTGGAGTATCAACCAGAGATAAAATCGGCAAGCCGTGTACATCGCAAAGCTGCATTAGGCGAGCTGCTTTGTCCGCACCTTCAGCTTCTATGGCTCCGGCCATGTGCCCGCAGTTATTGGCAATTAACCCGAAGGGTTTGCCTTCGATACGTATTAAGCCTGTGATCATACCGGGGCCGAAGTTGGGCCTCAGTTCGAGAAATGAATCAGTATCTGCCATCGCTTTAATTACTTTGCGCACATCATAAACGCGCCGCCGGTTGGTTGGTATCAAATCGCGCAGAACTTTCTGCTCTTTGGCTGACCAATCAGTAGTTGCTCCCTGGAAATAGGAAAGATATTGCTTGGCGACTGCAACTGCCTCAATATCGTCCTCCACTAAAATATCGACCACGCCATTGCGGGTCTGTACATCCATTGGACCAACTTCCTCCGGACTGAAAGAACCTAGTCCGCCGCCTTCAATCATTACCGGACCGCCCATGCCAATGTTAGAATTCTTGGTGGCGATAATCACATCACAGCATCCTAGCAGAGCTGCATTACCTGCGAAACATGCCCCCGATACTATGCCTACCACTGGGGCCTTGCCGCTGAGGGCTCCAAATAAGCCAAAGGTAGATAAATCCAGACCTGATATCATTACTCCAGTAGCATCTATGTCACCTGGCCTGCCCCCCCCACCTTCAGCAAAGAAAACCAGAGGTAAGCGCTGTTCGTGAGCCAATTTCAGCATGCGATCCATCTTTTTGTGATTAAAATAACCTTGGGTACCGGCTAAAACCGTATAATCGTAGGCCATAACCATACAGCTGGTTTTTTCGTCTCCAAAATGGGAGCTGTTTACCGTTCCGATACCTGTAATCAGACCATCAGCCGGAGTCTTGCTGATGAGATCGTCTATTGATCTCCGTTGACGTTGAGCGGCGATAGTAAGTGCCCCGTATTCTATGAAACTGCCGGTATCACATAGATCTTCTACGTTGGTGCGAGCAGTGCGCTGATTTTTTTTCTGGCGCCGTGCCACTGCATCAGGGCGATTCTCGTCAAGACCGAAGGAATGACGAATTATTACCTCAGCAAGTTCTGGGCGGATGGGATCAATATCCGGCACGGAGCTAGTGCCCACCGCAGCCCCTTCGATCTTGTTTGATTTTGTCATATACTACACCTTCCTAATATTTTGTCTATAATTATGGTGATTAATACCATAATTACCATATTATATCTGTGTATAGCTTGTCTGTTTATCCTTTATATTGTAGGTGTTAAACCTACAATATAAAGTAAAGAAATATTTTGAGAAAGGCTATTTCTGCTTGGCTTCCTCTTCATCTCTCAGAATCCGGCGTAAAAGTTTTACTCCCTGTTTGGGAAGTTCATCTCTAAATTCAACATAAACGGGAACCTTGTGAGATGACATATTGCCTTTTGCCCACTGAATTATTTCTTCGCCAGTAATTTTATCTTTAAAATCAGGTTTGGGAACTATAAAAGTCTTAATAACCTCACCTTTATGGGCATCCGGAATTGGTATAACGGCATTCTCTAATACGGCCGGGTGCTGATTGATATAAGCTTCAACTTCCTCGGGGAAAACTGAAAAGCCTGATACCTTAATCATTTCTTTTTTTCTTCCCAACCAGTACAGGTAGCCATCCTCATCGAATTTCCCCACATCTCCTGTATGAACAAAGCCATCAATCAGGGTTGCAGCAGTTTGTTCAGGATTGTTCCAATAGCCCTTCATACAACCAGGATTTCGGAGCGCAATCTCACCCTCCTCGCCAATGGGAAGCTCTCTGCTTTTATCATCAAAATCCACAATCTTAAAATCTTCATCAATACCGGGAATTCCCATGCTTCCGTATTTAACTTTTTGCTTGGGGCAGAAGGTGTCTAGAGTATGGGTTTCGCTGAGTCCATATGCGCCCTCCAAGAGAAGGCATCCATTAGTGAATGCTTGCCATTGCTTCGAAATTTTTTCATCCAGAGCTACTACAAATGATGTGGTCATATTTAATTTAAGGCTGCTTAAATTATACTTGGAGGCATCTGGATGGGCCATTACGGCCAGATTCATAGGTACAGCGCTATACCATTCGGTGGCTTTGTATTTGTCAATAGCCTGTAATACCGCCAGAGGATCGAACTGGGTAAGGAGTATATTGGTTGCACCGCGCAGTACCGGACCGACCAAAAACAGCATGCCAGCAATGTTAAAATATGGCATGGTAGTAAGTACCCGACTATTCTCTTCAATATCCATTATTATGCATGCTGACGTAGGTTTAAATAAATGAGCATAATGACTTAGCATGGCGCCTTTAGGCAGACCCGACGTTCCGCCCGTATATTCAAATAAAGCAATATCATTGTCCATATCAATATCTACTTGCGGGGTTGGATCTTTACTTTGTTTCTCCATAATTTCCATAAAATCTTTGGTTCCCGGGATATTCTGTTTGGGAATCTGCATATAATCAACCGTCGGCAGGGTAGGTTCAGCAGGTAAATAATCATTGAAGTTGGTAGTTACCACGCTTAATAAAGTTGGCATCTCTTGCAGAGCTTTGGCTACAATGGGCATGAAAATATCCAGTGTAAGCAGACATTTCATACCCGCATTGTTTACTTCATAACTTAGTTCCATTTCTTTAAATAGAGGAGAACATGGACATACAATCCCACCCATTTTTTGAATGCCAAAATGAGCAATTATGTATTGAGGACTGTTGCCCAAGAATAAACCGACCCGATCGCCTTTCTGCAAGCCTAAATCAAGCAGATAATTCGCAAACTTATCTGATGATTCATCAAGTTCCTTATAGCTTATCTCTCTACCGTAGTTTATTATTGCGGGTTTATCAGGAGTGCGTTTGGCATGAATCCTAAGATATTCGAATATTGGAATTTTACCTTCGGTTAATAGTACCTCTTTAGGCATTTCAGCAGGCCAATGTTTCATCCAGATTTTTTCCATAAACGCTCTACCCCTTTTTATGCTATTTTTGGAGAACTCCGTATTCCCCAATCCTTTCTTCCCTATGATATGTCAACATTCAAAGGTTAGAATAGCTAGCTTGGATTTAATTCACCTCCATTTATTTAAAATCAACAATAGTTTTGATAGTAACATCGCTATTGTCTGTGGTGCTAGCTGCAATGTTGAATATTGATAAACAAGAGCTATTTACTTACTGTTAAGTATACATATTACTAATAATATGTGGCAAGCCCAAAAGATTTGAAGAGGAGCAGACATAGGTTGTTTATTCTGCGCTATAAGAAGTTATGGGGTTTTTGTGGAGGAATTATTTTTGAATATTGACAAATATAATTATTTTACTTACTGTTAAGTATAATAAAATCTTGGTAAAGAAGGAGGCGAAATTAATATTGAGAGTTATGTGTTCTGGCGAACCTGCCTGTACACTTACCTCCGGAAATTGCTCTACGTCGAGCTCTATTTTAGGTTGGATAGGTCGTAGGATTTATGAAATCAAATAGAATCTGAATTTTGAAAGGGGATTGTAATAATGGAAAAAATAACTGCTCCGATTCCTGGTAAAGTGATTGAGATTAAAGTTAAAAAAGGACAAACAGTAATAGCTGAAGAGCTGGTAATGGTTATTGAAGCCATGAAGATGGAAAATGAAATATTCTGTGAAATAGGTGGAGAAGTTCAGTCTATTAATGTAAAAGAAGGCGATTCAGTAGCCGCCAATGATGTTCTAATTGTCCTCGGGTAATTATTTTGGCCTGAGAATTAATCTGAGTTGTAAATTGGGGGAGTTTATAAAATGGAGTCTGTATTTCAAGACCTTATGGTCGGTATATCTGGTCTAACCATAAAACATATTATTATGTGGCTCATTGGATTGGCTTTGATTTATTTGGCAGTAGCGAAAGACTATGAACCATTGCTTCTGATGCCGATTGGGTTTGGAGCAATTTTAGCTAATATACCGTTTTCTTCAGCAGTGGGTGCGGAAGGACCTTTGGTTACTTTGTTGCATGCAGGGATATCGAATGAACTATTCCCGGTGTTGATATTTATAGCAATTGGAGCTATGTGTGACTTTACACCTTTATTAAAACAGCCTTCCATGATGATTTTTGGTGCAGCAGCTCAATTCGGAATTTTTGCTACGATACTGTTGGCCGCTTTTCTTGGATTCCCTATTAATCAGGCCGCAGCAATTGGAATCATCGGAGCTGCCGATGGCCCCACCACCATCTATGTGGCCAACAAGTTTGCTAAAGAGTTGTTAGCGCCGCTTTCGGTTGCTGCTTACTCTTATATGTCTTTAGTACCCATCATCCAACCTCCGATTATCAAACTCTTAACCACTAAACAAGAGCGCATGATTAGGATGCCGTATAATGATGTTAAGGTTAACAATAAAATACTGATCGCTTTTCCAATTTTGGTTACGCTTATCGCCGGGGTTATAGCTCCTATCAGTGTTGCGTTGATTGGATTTTTGATGTTCGGTAACCTGCTGCGGGTCAGTGCCGAAATGTGTTCAAGTTTAGGTCGTTTAAGCGAAGCAGCTCAGAATGAACTGGCCAATCTCGTGACCCTGGTTTTAGGTATTACTATTGGTGGCACTATGAGCGCGGAAGGATTCTTGAATGTCACCACCTTGCTAATTATGTGCCTGGGCTTAGTTGCTTTTGTCTTTGATACCGCAGGTGGCGTACTCACTGCGAAGCTCATTAACATCTTTAAAAAAGAAAAGATCAACCCCATGATTGGTGGAGCCGGTATTTCCGCTTTTCCTATGTCTGGCAGGGTTATTGCCAAAATGGCATTGGCCGAGGATAAAAGAAACTATATTATCATGCAAGCAATCGGTGCCAATGCTTCAGGACAGATCGGTTCAATTATTGCCGGTGGTGTGGTTCTGGCTGTTGTAGGATCGATGATTGGTGTAAAGTAAGGAGGAGAAGAAATGACAGCTGTTCAACAAGCATTACAAGTAATGGCCATAGGGTTACCGGTCATGTTTGGAGTTATATTACTTTTTATAGGTGTTATTAAGCTTCTATTCGTAATATTTCCTGGGGATAATTAATTTTACCCGGTAAGGTTTTCGGCCATGGGTAGTAAAACACTTGGTGTTTATTGGCATTATTGAATTAGAAGATCACCTTTGAATACTAAAAGGTTATAATAATGCAAGCAGGCAAGAAGATATTTAGTGACAACTTGTATAGGCTTGAACTCAGTAAACCGACATATTGGGACAGGCCTTCAGACTTAGGTGATTTGTTGAACTATAATAATTGAGATAGAAGGTGAAGTATAATGGAACTAGTAATGTTATTGGCTTCTGTCGTTCTCATCAACATCATACTAAGCGGTGATAACGCTGTGGTTATAGCTCTGGCCAGCAGAGACTTGCCACCGGTACAGATAAAGAAGGCCATATTCTGGGGAAGTGCCTTGGCAGTAATACTCAGAGTTCTCCTGGTGGTGGTAGCTACCTTCTTAATGCAAATTCCTTACCTTCAATTTGCGGGAGGGCTAGCCTTAGTTTATATAGGCTACGATTTGTTGGCAGGTGAAGACGAAGTGAAAGATTGTGAAGCTTCTGACGACCTGGGGAAAGTGATCAAGACCATTTTGGTGGCTGATTTGATTATGAGTTTGGATAATGTGCTGGCCATCGCTGGTGTGGCTAAAGGAGATTGGTTGGTTCTGGGTTTTGGTTTAGCAGTAAGTGTCCCAATAGTTATCTATGGCGCTCAACTCTTATCCACTCTTATGACCAAATGGCCTATTCTGGTATACATCGGTGCGGGCTTGATAGCTTATACGGCGGCAGAAATGATGGTTTCAGATGCTAAGGCTGGTCACTATCTGGAACCCTACGCTATTATTATCAAGGTTGTAGTGACATTAGGGGTCCTGGGATTTGGTTATTGGGCACATAAAAAGGTGGAAAGAGCTCAAAACAAAGAAATTCAGAAGGCTTAATACATGAATTAGATATGATAATAACGGAAAAAGAGGTTGTTCAAGTTGAAATGAATTTCATTATTTAGTACATCAATAAAATGACCATTGTAGAATATCAAATATTTAGCAGGCTGGCACCGTTTCTATTTTTATATGGTGGCAGCTTTTCTCTTCACAAATAGTGATAAGTTCAGAATTTTATATTTTGCCAAGCTAATAATGGAAAATGGGCAAACATAGCTTTATTACGTGCTGTTAAGCAGCTGGGTTGTTAATAAATGGCAAGTAATATTTGAAAGCAGTGGAACTATGATGTACAATGCTAGTTGTTAAGAATCAAGATACTATCAAAAACCTCGGCATATTCTTTGGACAGTTCATGAAGCCGAGAAAGGGGGCGCTTTTACCATCGATAGAAAAACAGAAATACTTGCTGTAGCCGCCAGGTTATTTAGGGAAAAAGGATATATGTCCGCCAGCTTGGACGATATCACCAGGGAAATGGGTTTAACTAAACCGGCTATTTACTACTATTTTGGGGCTAAAGAAGATATACTTTTTGAGATCTGTGTTACGCAAATTAACAACCTTGCCAATCAGGCAAGAGCTATTGCTGATTCCGAGTTGGAGTTGTTGGAAAAGATTGTGAAGATGTTTGAGAATCATGTTCTTCAATTTCACACTGACCGTGATAGTTCAGAAACATATTTAAGGGAAGCTGCCCACCTGTCTATTGAACGACGTAAGCAGGTAAGCGACATGCTTAAAACGTATGAATCGTTTATTAGAGAATATGTGGACATGGCAATTAGCCAAGGAATATTTCGTCCCGTCAACAGCAAATTAGTAGTGCGTGGCATCGGGGGGATGTGCAACTGGGTCGGCAATTGGTATACTCCGGACGGAACAGATGATATTCAGGAAATTGCCGAATCCTATGGAGATTTCATTCTGGCCGGGCTTATAGCCACCTAGCAGTCTGACTGTGAGGGCACTATATCGAAATAAAGAAGAGGGTAAATCCCTCTTCTTTTCGTCCGGGTGTGCCCTGCATGGGCTCTGACTATAGAGCAAAATTCTTTAACACCAGTCACTGTAACTTGAGATTAGGGTGCCAGCGGTACGTAGATACGTTCTTGTCCGTGGAGACCTAAAAGTCATTATATTTTAATGGAATTACTTGTGAAAATATGGTGGGATTAAACCTGCTGCGGGGTGTAAAATAAGTAAATAATAATTATTGAGGAGTGAAAAAAATGGAATGGCAGATATGGTTTGCGGGAATTCTTTTCTTAGTCGTTTATGCTTTTATCATATCAGAAAAGATTCACCGTACCATAATCGCGCTTTTTGGAGCAGTGCTGCTAATTATGCTGGGTGTCGTAAGCCAGCATGAGGCAATTCAATATATCGATTTTAATACGATTGGCCTACTCTTTGGCATGATGGTTATTGTGGGTATAACTAGAAAAAGTGGCGTTTTTGAGTACGTCGCCATCAAGGCAGCGCATTCAACCGGTGGCGATCCGGTTAAGATTATGATTGCTCTGAGCATAGTGACTGCCGTAGCCTCAGCTTTTCTTGACAATGTTACCACCGTTTTATTAGTAGTACCGGTTACTATATCCATCTGCGCAGTCTTGGAGGTGAATCCAGTACCTATTTTCGTAGCCGAAATATTATCCTCTAATATTGGCGGAACCGCCACCCTTATTGGTGATCCCCCTAATATTATGATAGGCAGTGCAGCCGGCCTGGGCTTTATGGACTTCATTAAAAATTTATCCCCGGTTATTGTGGTTATATTTATTGTTACAGTGATTATTTTAAAGTTTATCTATAAAAATAAATTACAAACCAGCGAAGAGAATAAGGCCATTTTAATGTCTATGAATCCTGATGATGCTATTAAGGACCTGGTATTATTGAAAAAATCACTTACAGTTATAGCTATTGTTATAGTGGGATTCATTAGTCACCAATATTTGGGTCTGGAGTCGGCTACCATAGCTATGGCTGGTGCTGCATTGCTTATGCTGATTACGCGCGAAGACCCTGAGGAGGCCTTGGTAACCGTTGAGTGGGCTACATTGTTCTTCTTTATAGGGCTTTTCATTTTAGTTGGTGGCCTGGAGAAGGTTGGAATAATAGAAGGTATGGCCCGGGAGGCTGTAAAACTTACCCAGGGCAATGTTGCTCTATCAACCATTCTCATTATTTGGTTCTCAGCCATAGCCTCAGCCTTCATTGACAATATACCTTTTGTAGCTACCTTCATACCCCTGATTAAGGAAATGGGGCAGATAGGACATATGAATATAGCACCCCTGTGGTGGGCCTTATCCCTGGGCGCCTGTCTGGGCGGCAACGGTACAATTATAGGGGCCTCCGCAAATGTTATCGTTTCGGGTATAGCCGCGCGGGAAGGTCACCCTATGACTTTTGTTCATTATATGAAAATTGCCTTTCCGCTAATGTTAGTATCAATAGTAATTTCTATGGTTTATCTGCTTGTATTTTTTGTATAGTTTTACGCCTAGAATCTATTGCGGTTTTATAAAAAAACCTCTTTTTTTCGTAGGGAGATAAGAATCAACTATTGGTATTAACAAGGAGTTGACTTGCGAACCTAACAAAAAAAGTCGTACCGGTTGAACTGGTTTCCAAGTCAATTTTAGCATTATGCCGTGAAGCTATCCTGTAGCAAGCTGCCAATCCTAAGCCCACCCCTTGATCTTTGGTAGTAAAGAAAGGGGTACCCAGCTTATCCAGAGATTCATAATCTATACCGTGACCTTGATCCTGAACAGCCAATACCACTTTTCCATTTTCTATAAACGTTTTTATGGTCACATCTCCACCTAAGGGCATCGATTCCAGGGCATTATTAACCAAGTTAACTATTAGCTGGCTTATTTCCTTGCTATCAAGGAGAAGGTTAGGCAGATCATCTAATTCTAGTCTTATGTATTGATCCAGTGTCTTAGCGTTGGCCTGAACCAGAGGCATTAAGGTTCTAATTATTAAATTAAGATTCCCTGGTTTAAGTTCCAACGTTTTATTTTTTGCCAGAGAAAGGAACTCAGTTATAATTAAATTAGCTCTATCCATTTCCTCAATCATCAGATCAAAGTGTTCTATTTCCTGGTTGTAATTCTCATTTTCCCTCAGAATTTGCAGATAACCACGGACAGTTGTCATTGGATTCCTAATTTCGTGAGCAATGCTGGCTGCCATTTCTCCTACTAGATTTAGCTGACCCAGGCGGGTCATTTCACTTTCTATCTGTTTGCGTTCGGTTATATCCATTAACATACTGAGGACGCATGTTTCTCCATTAATAGTAAGTCTTTCAGCAGAATACAATCCCAGTCGAAGTTCTGCCGATTTCATACGGAAAAGTACTTCCATTTCAGAAACTGATTCCATTCGCATAAGCTTCTCTTTAACTTGGTTACGATCTTCCGGATTACCCCAAAGTTTCAACTCAAAGGATGCTAGGCCCAATACCTCTTCCCGAGCGTAACCTAAAAGACGACAATAATTATCGTTAATATCAATGATTTTTCCCTCCGCCAGGGTAGTTATGCACATTGAAATGGGAGCGGCATTAAAGGCTTTTGAGAAACACTCCTCTGATGAACGTAATGCTTCTTCCATTTGTTTGCGATCAGTAATGTCTTTAAGTACACTAAGCAGGTGTGGTTCGTTATCTATCTCTATTAACTCTCCTGAAAGAATAACAGTTCGAATTTCTCCGGATTTCCTTCTAAAATCCAGCTCTAAGCCACGAATATGTCTGTGTTCCTCAATATGGGCGACTATTAACTCTCTTTGGGCAGGAACTGGCCATATTTTCAACTCTTCCACTGTATGCCCAATAGCCTCATGCTGTTCGTAACCGACAATTTCAACATAGGCATCATTTACGTCGACATAACGACCTTCTTTTAAAGTGCTGATGGTCATTATGTCCGGATTAGAACGAAAAATCTTAGCGAATTTATCCTCTGATTGAACCAAGCTAGCTTCGGCCAGCTTGCGTTCGGTGAGGTCGAAATATGAGCCAACCATTCGCAAAGGACGGCCTTCTTTATTCCGGGCTACCACCTGGCCGCGGCCCATAATCCATTGCCACTTACCGGATTTGGTCAGCATTCGATATTGGGATTCATATTTTGGTGTTTCTCCATCCAGATGTTTAATCAGGGCTTTGAGCGCAGCGCCGATATCATCGGGATGAAGGAGTTTTTTCCAGCTGTCAATGTGGGGTGCGATTTCTTCGGGTGGGTATCCAAGTAAAACTGCCCAGCGTGAGCTGTAATAGAGATCACCCGTGGCAATATTCCAATCCCAAAAGCCATCGGTACTCGCATCCAAAACCAGTTTAAGCTTTTCCTCCTGCGCAATTGTGGCCTGGGCTGCTGTCTCCAACTGACGTTTTCTTTCCAGTCCCATCGTAGCTATAAATTGGCTCAGTTGAGTACTGAAATTCATAATAGATGCTATTTGGTTTTTAGGGATAATCGGAACCCGTTGCAACGCCTCTATATAAGCTGCTTCGTCAAATCCATATGCTTGTGCCTGGCGGCGGAAAAAAGCTTCATCGGGTGGTGTATGCATAAGCTGTCCATGGAAGATGGTGGCCAGGTGCTGGCCTTCAATAATGATAGGGGTAGCATAATCCATAAGTCCGTTTAAACAACTGTAGCCGACATATGGCCCATCTTGCAGATGGGTCAATATGTAGCTGTCGCTTTGTTGGCACCTGCACTCGGTTTGCGGACAAACACGGTGAAAACGGGTACAGATATCCTGCCAAGCTATCCCGCTAAGGACTTTGTTATCAATGTCAACTATGGCGCTGGATATACCGGTAACTTCATAGAGTGACTTAAACAGTTTCCCCATAAGCTTAATGTCTACAAGGTCCGAAAAATGATAATCTATAGCCCCAGTAACTGTTTGTGGCTGTTCTGAAAAGATTGAAACCAAGTCCTTAGAAACTGAAGAAATGCGGTTTTGATCTTCTAGGGCAAGTTCCAGTGCAGTATTCTTCTGGCGAAGTTCAGCTAGCTCTTCAAGTAGTTCCTTTTTCGTCATTTTTCTATCATTCATCTCGGTAACCTCCTTTAGGATCATAAATCCGCTTCTATAAGAATAAATGATTACCGATGACAAATAGTGTCGAAAATAGCACTGACTATATCAGAATCTGATCGGTTAGTGATTTAGTGATTACCTATATAAATCAGCACATACAAGAATCCGGTTAAATATTCTCATATGGTTAGGCTATATAAGCTATGGACAATAAGTGATGTTTTTCAGGCATGACAGAAATAGACATTCGCAGGGATAAGCTTATAATTCTGATTCTAGGGGGATTACTCCATGTATACAATTGAGGGTGAAGAAAAAATTGGGGAAAGAATTTCTTCAGACTGTCCCGGGATATTTCCGTTACATTTTGAATATTAAATGATAAATATTGTATATAATGGAAATGTTCAAATAATATGAAATTGCTAAAAAAATGTTTTTTTATATCGGATATTTCCAATACAATTTTGACAAGGAGGTTGTATCGTGACTAGTACAAAGGTTCTGGTATCCTCAACATGTTACGATATGGAAATAATTAGGACGCAATTATGGGATTTTATTTTAAGCTTCGGAAATCTCACTTGCTAGAACATGGTCGGAGCTGTTTCGGCAATTGGTGTTAAATCGAAGGATAGGCATGGAGGAAGAAAAGAAAATGGACCACCTTGCTAACCATTATCTCACGCTTGAGTTCTGATTTAAAAACTTAATAATTCAGAAAAAACTAAAGGGGCTCTAAAAGCCCCTATTTTCCTATGGTGCCAGAGGTGGGACTCGAACCCACACGCCTCGC
>CAZEDT010000075.1:0-15115 GCA_964510795.1 uncultured Syntrophomonas sp. | reverse complement strand
GCACCAATGTATCAACTGGCAAAGCAGAAGACGAGACTCTATGCATGAGTTATGATAAGAGAGGGTAACTGAATTCAATTATATTTAATGATTGACTTGCTGAGCTTGTTCAGGTGTTACGAAATTGGCATCCTGAATAAGCTCTCTTTTTATTGTCCTAATGATTTCCGATACGGAGATAATAGAGTGCCTTTCGCTGACATGTAAAACCATAGAATACATTCAATGAGTGATCAAACTAATAAAAGAGGGCTTATCGGCGAAATTTAAGTTCGTTGATAAGCCTTTTCAACATGCAGTCGAAGAAAGATACGTTATACCAAGTCTTTGACCTAACTAGAGGCTAGAGTAGACAATAAAATTACTTATGTAAACTTGTTTGGCGGTAATGATTGTCTTAACCTGATTTGAGATAAAGATAAAAACAACTATTACGGTTGAGGAAAGTAACAGGCAGCTGTCTGTATTAATTTCAGTTTATATTTCTAATACGATAACCACGTTAATCTATGTTCCTTTAATGATACTCGCTAAGGTGCACACATCGTTTTCTATTAGCCATTCAATGCATGTCTGATCACATTTTGGTTTCCACTATTTTTCTTGCATCTATTTTTACTAGAAGCGCTAGCCGGAGTATAGCCACCTGGGTATAAACTGCCCATAGAAAAACCAAGTGTCGCCGACAGCTCATCAATATTAAATGTACTATTCTTATCAAGAATATGAATAGCTATCTGGGCACATGCATTAGCATCTTCCAAGGCATGGTGATGCTCGAAACTGAAATCAAGCATAGCTGCAATATCATTTAATTTATGAGATAATCGATCAGGCCATTCCTTTTTTGACATCATCCATGTACAACCATATTGCAGCTTAGGAAATGGAATTTTATAATAATCCAAAGTAGCTCTAAGTACACTCATATCAAAACTAGCATTATGCGCTATGACAATATTATTTTCGAAATAATGCTTTAGCGATGGCCACAATTCATGGAAATTAGGTTTGTCAATAACATCCGATTTTCGGATACCATGTATAGCAACATTGAAGGGATTAAAATATAAATCTGGAGGTTGTATTAGATAATAGCATTGTTCTTTTACGATATTATCCTCTACACATACTATTCCTAACGCACAAGCACTTGACCTTTTTTCATTGGCCGTTTCAAAGTCAATGGCCGTAAAATTCATCATACAAACCCCTCTCCATTTCCCTCAAATATATTAATTATAAGTTATCTCACATCATATTCCACTCCCTATATTATAAATTAGCCTATCAGGGAGTTTAAAAAGTACTCCAAGTACTTTTAATTACGACATTTAAGTCTCTGTATAAGCTTATTTTCTTTGAAATCATTCAGAAATAAGGATAAACATGTAATGTGATATAATTTATGAAAATTGCTTAAGATGGAGGTGCACACTTGGAAGACAAGAAAATTAAAACAAATGTTTTAAGACCTAAATTTGATAATGCGCTAGATATCATAGAGTTATCTAGAGAAAATATAATAGATGAAGCTATATTTTCTTTCGGAAAAATTAGTGATTGCTCTTTAGAAAACCATGAGGCGGAGAGAATGACCTTTAAACAAGTAATATTTAGTAATGTTATTTTTAATAAAATAACATTTAGGTATATGGAACTGGTGGATGTGAGATTTCAAAATTGTGATTTATCAAATGTTGATTTTAATAAAGCTTCATTACATCGAGTAGAATTTATAAGTTGTAAAATTATTGGAATTAATTTAGGTGAAGCCACTCTAAGAGATGTGATTTTTGAAAATTGCAGTGGACAATATGCTTTCTTTCGATATTCTAATTGTAAGCAAGTTGCATTCTTTGAATGTCAATTATGTTCCTCAGATTTTAAAAATTCAATTTTATCGAAAGTTGAATTCCAAGAATCGAATCTGCTTCAGGCTCAAATGCACTTCTCAAATCTAAAAGGAATAGATTTTAGTAGTTGTGATATTGAAGGTATCGGTGTGAACATTAATGATGTTAATGGTACTATAGTTAACTCTATGCAAGCTGCTGCTCTTTCTAGCCTGCTAGGTCTCATTGTTAAATAAAAAAATTATGAAAATCATTCTGTATATTAACAGTATTCATAAAGGACGAATCAGCTATCACGTGGCAGAGTAAAATTAAAGCGACCGGTTTGCGCCAATCGCTTTTCGATGTTAATTCCGTATTATTGCATTTACAATACAATAATACGGGTTCTTTGTATTACTGGTGCTTGGGTGGTGTCTCTGTAGAAGCTGGTATATTAGGATCTTGTTTAGTTGCCGTGTTCTTCTTTTTCTCTTTGTTCTTCAGACTTTTATCTCCCATACTAAAAAAACACCTCCAATCATACCTTAACAAAATTGTTTCAAATTCCCTTTATTTTTATACCATCTCGCATTATATAAGAACAGAACCAAGTATACAGTATTAAACACGCCGACTGCTTGTTAAAGTTCTGAAGTATTTATATAATAAACCAGAGAAGTAAATAAAAAAACGGACGATGGTGTCCATGGAAGGCTGTATTCTTCAGCTTTCCATGGACACCTTTTTTTACCGTATCCGAAAGTATAACATTTCTGAATGTTGCACCCTTCGGGTATTACTTATACTCCGTGTGTCGCACTTAAGGAAAATAGGTAAGAAAACTCAAGCATCCGCTGTCGCCTAAAGGCTCACCCTCCGGGTACTACTGATGCTCCCACTGGTCGCTTTTAAGGTTGCGGCGTACGCCGAGTTTTCTTAGTAAGGCAGGTGATTAGGATGTGATGCCAGCAACTATATTAATCGGCGATGGCAATGACAGCAGCCGCAGGAAACTTAAGGATTTGCTCAAACGATCCGGATATCTGGTAGAAGCTGAAGCCAACAATGCGCCGGATCTGTTGCGAAAATCTCGTATGATGTACCCTGATCTGGTCATTATGGATGCTAGTCTGGATGGGGGAAGTGTGCAGGAAATTGCTGGAATAATTGAAGGAGATGAAATCAGCAGTGTATTAGTGTTGGTACAGGGGCCCAAGTTCAGGATTCCGGATGATATCGCCCACATTCAAAAACCCTATTCGGAAGAAACCTTGCTGGCGGTCATGGAAGTGCTGTTGCTTTATCAAAACCGCCTGGCTTCGGCAAGAAAAGAGGTTTCTGCCTTAAAAGACAGGCTGCAGAACCGAAAGATGATTGAAAAGGCAAAAGGATTATTAATGAAGCAGTTGGGTATCGACGAGGCTGAAGCCTACCGCAAGATGCAAAAAGAAAGTATGAACCACGGCATTTCAATGATAGAAATGGCCCAGGTTATCCTTTCTACCCATAAAAGTTAATATTTTAGAAGGAGAGATGAAAATGAATGGCAAGAAAAATGATAAAAAATTAGAGATCATCAAAAAGGTTAAGGAAAATGATGTGAGGTTTATCAGGTTGCAGTTTACTGACATTGCAGGAGTCATGAAAAACCTGGCTGTACCGGTCAGTCAGCTGGATAAAGCCTTGGACGGCGAGATCATGTTTGACGGTTCCTCAATCAATGGCTTTGCTGATATATCCGAATCAGATATGTATTTAATTCCTGATTTAGATACTTTTGTTATCTTTCCCTGGCGGTCTGCCAATGGTAAAGTAGCCCGGATGATCTGCGACATCTATTTGCCCGATGGTAACCCTTTCCCCGGCTGCCCCCGCAATAATCTAAAACGGGTATTACAGGAAGCCCATGACCTTGGTTATGCCATGCAAGTAGGGCCGGAAGCTGAATTTTTCTTGTTTCTATCCGACGAAAAAGGCCACGCCACGACCCAAACCCAGGATGAGGCCGGTTATTTTGATTTAGCACCCATAGACCTGGGGGAGAATGCCCGCCGGGATATGGATACAACTTTAGAAGAGATGGGATTTGAGATTGAAGCGTCCCATCACGAGGTGGCACCTGGCCAGCACGAAATTGATTTTAAATACGGTGATGCACTGCATGTGGCAGATGCCATCATGACTTTCAAATTGGTGGTACGCTCGATTGCTCAGCGTCATGGTCTGCATGCTTCCTTCATGCCCAAACCTATTTTTGGCATCAACGGTTCAGGTATGCATACCCACCAGTCCCTTTTCAAAGATGGTCAGAATTCCTTTTATGATCCTAATGGCATGGATCAACTCAGTGATACCGCCAGATATTACATGGGCGGTATTCTCAAACACGCACGGTCTTTTGCTGCTATCACCAATCCTACCGTAAATTCATACAAAAGGCTGGTGCCCGGCTATGAAGCGCCGGTTAATATTGCCTGGTCTGGAGCCAACCGCAGTTGCCTGGTGAGAGTTCCGGCGAAACGGGGCGTAAGCACTCGTATTGAAGTAAGAAATCCTGATCCCACCTGTAATCCTTATCTGGCTATGGCGGTAATGCTGACGGCTGGCCTGGATGGTATAAAAAATAAAATTGAGCCTCCGGCAGCAGTAGATCGCAATATTTATAAAATGGATGATGATGAGCGGGCAGTTTTGGGTATTAGCAGCCTCCCCGGCAACTTACTGGAAGCCATCCATGAGCTCGATCAGAACGAACTGGTCAAAGGGGCCTTGGGAGCCCACATTTACGAAAAATTCCGCGCAGGAAAACTGGAGGAATGGGACCAATACAACATCCAAGTAACACCTTGGGAAGTAGCCAATTATCTGACCAAGTTCTAATTTAATCGTAAACAATACAAGATATTTGCCATGAGTACCCTGTCAATCCTAAAATATGTGTGATTCATCGAGGAAAATTTTTGCAGGACAAGGCGGAGGATTGAGCAATACTGGTTTGTATTGCGATTGACGACAACGCAGACATGCAGAAATTTGACCGACGAGTACATATAGATTTAGGGTTGACATGGTACTCAGACTTAAAAGAGATTAGGGGCGCACATGCAATTATATCGACCAATGAGGGTGATTGTGATGAAGACTGATGGTTTACCAATCAAACAGGGACTGTATGATCCGGCTTTCGAGCATGATGCATGTGGTATGGGATTTGTAGTTCATATCAAGGGTGAAAAGTCCCACCAGATTATTGAGGATGCCTTGATTGTATTAGAGAATTTGAGCCACCGTGGTGCCAGCGGGGCAGATGAAAATACCGGCGATGGTGCCGGTATTCTGCTACAGATACCGCATGAGTTCTTTCAAAGAGAATGCAGTGTATTAGGTTTTGATCTGCCGGAAAAAGGCAACTACGGGGTGGGCATGATATTTGCCCATCGGTATGATGATTTTAGAAATACCCAGATGGAAGCCTTTGATAAGATTGTCAGAGATGAAGGGCAGAGAATTTTAGGATGGAGAGAAGTCCCTATTGACAAGACAACCATTGGTGAAAGCGCCCAATCGGCAATGCCACGCTTTATCCAGGTTTTTATTGCTCAAGACGAAGGTATTTCTGATGTCATGGATTTTGAAAGAAAACTATTTACCATCCGAAAAAGAGCAGAAAAAATCATTATTCCGATGTGTGAGCTTAAGGGCGGTACCTTCTATATTGCCAGCCTTTCGTCGAAAACCATTGTATATAAAGGCATGCTTACGGCGGAGCAGCTGCGCAATTTTTATCTGGACCTGTCTGACCTGGATTTTGAATCGGCTCTGGCCATGGTGCATTCAAGGTTCAGCACCAACACCTTTCCCAGCTGGGAGAGAGCTCATCCGAACCGTTATATCGTCCACAATGGTGAAATCAATACAATTCGCGGCAACGTCAACTGGATGAAGGCCCGTCAAAAGGTGATTGAATCCCCGCTTTTTCAAGACATCAGCCAAGTATATCCGATCATCGACGACTCGGGCAGTGATTCCGCCATGTTTGACAATTGCTTGGAATTTCTGCACCTAACCGGGAGGTCACTACCTCATGGGGTGATGATGATGATCCCGGAACCCTGGGAAAATAATGAACTTATCTCCGCAGAACGGCAAGAGTTTTACAAATTTAACAACTTTATCATGGAACCCTGGGACGGCCCGTCGGCTATTGCTTTTTCAGACGGAGTCATCATTGGCGGCATACTGGATCGTAATGGGCTGCGGCCAGCCCGCTATTATGTTACCAAAGACGACCGGGTGATTCTGGCCTCTGAGGTCGGAGTAATTGACATCCAGCCGGAAAAGATAAAATACAAAGGTCGTTTGGAACCAGGCAAAATGCTCTTGATTGATACACAAGCCCAGCGAATCATTGCTGATGATGAACTCAAACTTGAGGTGGCCCGGCTGCATCCCTACCAGGAATGGAACCAGCAGCACATTGTAAATTTAACCGATATTCCGGCCGGCCCTCCGGCAGCAGCCGAAAAAAATGACCTGCTGGAGCAGCAGAAGGCTTTTGGCTATACTTTTGAAGATATCTATCAGACCATTCAACCCATGGCGATATATGCTTCCGACCCGGTAGGATCGATGGGTATGGATTCTCCTTTGGCGGTGCTTTCCGAGCAGCCCCAATTGCTATATTTGTACTTCAAACAGCTCTTTGCCCAGGTTACCAATCCCCCCATCGACGGGATTAGAGAAGAAATCGTAACCTCGAGCTCCTTGCCTTTGGGTAATACAGGTAACCTGCTGGATCCTCACCGCAGCAATGCAGCCTGTATTTACCTGGAGCACCCCATCCTGACGAATGAACAGCTGCATAACCTTAAATGCTTAAATGATCATCGTTTTAAGTCGGCGACCATTTCCATACTTTATAAGGTCTCCGATGGGGCCAGGGCGATGAACAAAGCCTTGGAGCGCATTTTTCGCGAAGCAGATCAGGCGATCAGAGCGGGTGCCAATATCGTTATTCTTTCGGACCGGGGGGTCAATGAAGTGCTGGCGCCCATTCCGGCCCTGCTGGCTTGTTCCGGATTGCACCACCATTTGACCAGAAGAGAGATCCGGACCAATGTGGGCATTGTGCTGGAATCAGGCGAGCCACGGGAAGTGCATCACTTTTGTACACTGGTAGGTTACGGTGTTACTGCTATTAACCCTTATTTGGTTTATGAAACCATCCTTCACCTGAGTGAACAGGGAGACTTGGAGGGGCTCGGTTTTGAGGACGCCCAACAGAATTTTATCAAAGCATCTGTTAAAGGTATGCTGAAAGTGACAAGCAAAATGGGTATTTCTACCATGCGCAGCTATCATGGTGCCCAGGTATTTGAAGCGGTGGGGCTGAAGAAAGAACTGGTTGACAAGTATTTTACCATGACCACCACAAGAATGGAAGGTATTGGGCTGCAGGAAATATCGCAGGAAAGCAGGATGCGGCATGACAGTGCTTTTAAGCAAAATAATCCCTGCCGGGATACGCTGGAAACAGGCGGCTATTTCCAATGCAAGGAGAACGGGGAAATTCATCTTTACAACCCGGAAACAGTATATCTTCTACAACGCGCCTGTCGGGAAGGCAACTACCAGCTTTTCAAGGAATACACTAGAAAGATCAATGAAGACCAGATATATAATTTGAGAAGTTTGCTGGATTTTAATATAAATGCTGGCGAGACCATTCCCATCGAGGAGGTTGAACCGGTGGAAACGATCGTCAAACGGTTTAAGACCGGGGCCATGTCCTATGGCTCCATTAGCAAAGAAGCACATGAATGTCTGGCTATAGCCATGAACCGTCTGGGCGGCAAAAGCAACAGTGGCGAAGGCGGCGAGGACCCTGAGCGCTATCAGGCGGATAAGAACGGAGATTCCAGAAATAGTGCAATCAAGCAGATTGCCTCGGGGCGTTTCGGGGTGACCAGCAACTACCTGGTGCATGCTTCTGAACTTCAAATAAAAATGGCTCAAGGCGCCAAACCGGGCGAAGGTGGCCAGCTACCCGGTACCAAAGTATATCAGGAGATCGCCCGGGTAAGGCATTCGACGTCGGGAGTAGATCTTATTTCTCCGCCGCCTCACCATGACATTTATTCTATTGAGGACCTGGGAGAACTTATTCACGATTTAAAAAATGCGAACCAGGAGGCCGGTATTAGTGTCAAACTGGTTTCAGAAATAGGGGTTGGAACCATTGCTGCCGGAGTAGCCAAAGGTAAAGCGGATGTCATTTTGATCAGCGGTTATGATGGCGGTACCGGTGCAGCGCCTCGTACCAGCATCAGGAATGCCGGACTTCCCTGGGAGCTTGGCTTGGCAGAAACGCATCAGACCCTGGTTCTGAATCGTTTAAGAGATAGGGTGACCCTGGAAACCGATGGAAAGCTAATGTCCGGCCGTGATGTAGTCATTGCCGCCATGCTGGGAGCTGAGGAATTCGGTTTTGCTACCACGCCGCTGATTGCACTGGGCTGCGTTATGATGAGAGTCTGCAACCTTAACACCTGTCCCGTGGGGATAGCCACCCAGGATGAGAAGCTGCGGAAGAATTTCGCCGGTCAACCGGAGCATGTGGAAAACTTTATGCGGTTTGTGGCCCAGGAGATGCGTGAAATTATGGCCCGGCTTGGATTTAGAACCGTGCGGGAGATGGTAGGTCGTACAGACAAACTCAAACATAAGGATAGCACCAAGCACTGGAAGGCTTCGCAGCTGGATCTTTCGGCAATCCTATATCAACCCTATGCTGGTTCAAATGTAGGTCGCAGCAAAATGCTGCCCCAGAATCATATGCTGGAGAAATCACTGGATGCCCGCAAGCTGCTTAGAATGTGCCGGCCCGCCCTGGAACACCAGAAGCCGATCCGGGCTAAATTGAAGATTAAAAATGTGGACCGGGTGGTAGGCACCATGACCGGCAGTGAAATAACCAAAAGATATGGTGAGGCGGGGCTTCCCGAGGATACGATCAAGCTTACTTTTGTTGGCTCGGCGGGGCAGAGCTTTGGTGCATTTACACCTCAAGGGATGACGCTGGAACTGGAAGGGGATGCCAATGATTATATCGGTAAGGGCCTGTCCGGCAGCAAAGTCATCGTTTATCCTCCCCGGGAATCGAGTCTGGACCCGGAAAAAAACATACTCATCGGTAATGTTGCCTTCTACGGGGCTACTTCCGGAGAAGCCTATATCAATGGCGTGGCTGGGGAAAGATTCTGCGTAAGAAACAGCGGGCTGAAGGCCGTGGTGGAGGGCGTAGGCGACCATGGCTGCGAATACATGACCGGCGGCAAAGTGGTCATTCTAGGACATACCGGTCGTAACTTTGCGGCTGGTATGTCAGGCGGCATCGCTTATATCCTGGATTTTGATGAAACTCGCTGTAACCAATCGATGGTGCTTCTGGAGAAGCTGAATACACCGGAAGAAATCTACGAATTGCACGCCATGCTCCGCAAACATGTTGATTACACCGGGAGTCCCCAAGGAGGCAGGGTGCTTGATGATTGGGAAAATTACCTGCCCAGATTTACGAAAGTGATACCGACAGTATACAAGCGTATCATAGCGGATATGGCCAGGAATCATGAGAAAAAAGGTGAAAAATCCAGCTCGCAATCAAGGAGTCGTATTGAAGAATGAAGAGAAAGCAATTAAGGTGGGGTAAATTATGGGTAAAGTGACTGGATTTTTGGATTACCCTAGAGTCGAGCCAGACCAACGGAGCCCACAAGAGAGAATTAAGGATTGGGATGAAATAAGGATGCCCCAGGATCTGACCGTGGTGAGCAATCAGGGAGCCAGGTGCATGAACTGCGGCATTCCCTTCTGCCACAGCGGTGTGATATTAAATGGGATGGCTTCTGGATGTCCGTTGCACAATCTGGTACCAGAGTGGAATGATCTGGTTTACCGGGGACGATGGAAAGACGCCTACCAGAGACTTAGCCGAACCAATCCGTTTCCTGAATTCACCGCCCGGGCATGTCCGGCTCCCTGTGAAGGAGCCTGCACCGTTGGTTATAACTGGGATCCAGTGACGATTAAAAGCATTGAATACGAGATTATTGAGAGAGCTTTTGCTGAGGGTTGGGTGAAACCAATCCAGGGTACCTCCAGCGGCTATAAAGTTGCCGTGGTAGGATCGGGACCGGCCGGCTTATCTGCTGCTCATTACCTCAATGCGGTTGGTCACGATGTAACCATTTTCGAACGAGATGACCGACCGGGCGGATTAATGATGTACGGAATTCCCAATATGAAGCTGGACAAAACGGTTATTGCCAGGCGTATTGAATTGATGAAAGCCGCCGGAATCAAGTTTGTACTCAATATGGAAATAGGCAAAGACCTGCCAGCCCAGGAATTGGTGACTGAATATGATGCGGTGGTTTTGTGCGCTGGAGCAGGTAAAGCCAGGCGGCTGCAGGTAGAAGGACATGATCTTAAGGGCGTGCATTTCGCACTGGACTTTCTTAAGGGTAGCACCAGGAGTTTGCTGGATGGAAATGCGTATGACAGCAACTTCATAAGCGCCCAGGATAAAAATGTAATCATCATCGGCGGCGGAGATACCGGAACGGATTGTGTGGCTGCCGCCATTCGCCAAAACTGCCGAAGCATCCATCAGTTTGAAATCCAGCCAGAATTGCCGGATCGCCGCATAGAATCATCCAATCCCTGGCCGGAATGGCCGCGGAAGCAAAAAGTGGACTACGGGCAGGCTGAAGCTATCAGTATTAGCGGTACAGACCCTCGCCATTATCTGCTCTCGACCCGTAAGATTGTTGGTAACCAGCAGGGGGAGGTGCAGGCGGTGCATACGGTTGACGTTAATTGGTTTAGAAGCGCTGCGGGGGTGCTGGAACCGATAGACGTCCCAGGTAGTGAAAAAGTATGGACCGCTGATCTGGTGCTGCTGGCCCTGGGTTTTGTAGGAACAGAAGATAATATCCCCGAGGACTTGAAGCTGAACCTGGATGACTGCAGCAATGTACAAGCCGAGTATGGCGTGTTTGAGACCAGTGCAGAGAAAGTATTCGCAGCCGGTGACATGCGCAGGGGCCAGAGTCTGATCGTCTGGGCAATCCAGGAAGGCAAACTGGCCGCCAGAGAAGTGGATAAATATCTGACCGGTCACAGCCTGATCAAATAAAGTGAATGACTGTTGGTCAGGAATCTTTTCCGCCGGTTTGGGCATGGTCTGATAGATCACCCCGCTCACGGGCAAACACATGATCGTGGCCCTGGCAAAACATCGTTACTCCGATATCCTTCATGATCTGCTGAACCGATCTTTTTTAAACCCCTCGAGCTCACGCCCGGGGGGTGTCCTTATATAAAGGTCTCACTCAGGCCGTCGGTATTTTCTACCGGTGCGATAGTCTTTTTAGACATTATCTTGCGATAGACTTCTTGGGGGGATTTCTTTTTGTTATCCACAGTGAGAAGTCGATCTATACTGATAGCAAAGAGTTTTTCATTTTCTTCTAAGTATGGCAGGATGAGATCCCAGTCCGCATCGCTGATTTCATTAAATTCACCGCCGTTAAGCTGCTCTTCAACCAGCTTGTTCTGCGGATCACGGACATAGATCGCGCCGCCGGATGCAAGTGAGAAAATGTTAGAGCCCGGGTAGGGTGAGTCATATTCCCGGATAGAGCCGTCCTCATCATTAAAGCCAATGCCGTTTAAGACGACATATTCCGAAAGCGCGTCTTCATAATAATGCACTTTCATGCCTTCAATTTTGAATTCTTTCTTGTTGTCACCGGATGTTTCAGCATAGCCCATCATCCAATCTTCATTGGTCATGGACAGAACAAGAACGTCGTCGCCGTTACGGTAAAACAGCGAATGCGAATTTCCTGACGCATCACCGGAAATCACTTCAGCTGCAGTATAATTCTCAGCAATGGTATTCGGTGTCTTGTACTTAAAGCCGAGATCTTCATCACCCAACACCTTAATCTCCGGTCCTTTTATTTCTTTACCATTAATTTGCACGGTTTGGTACGTACCGTCATCTCCTTTGACGACATCATAAATCAGCTTTGTCACCACTTCCTGCGCCCAGGTCTTGACCGACGGATTAAAAGCGCAAAACAATGTTAATACCAAAGCAGCACAGCAGACGGAAGCAACCGGACGTCTCATTTTATACCATTTTTTCTGATATCATTTCATAATCTCTGTACTTCCTTCGTTTCCTGACAATATTTCTTTAATCAAATTAAAACCTCCAGTTCTGGGCTGAATACCTTCTGCCCCTTTTAACAAAGCTTCCCTGATTTCCGAATTTAACGTTTCATCATATTTCAAACCCGCCACTCCTTTCAAATATATGCTCTGCCTGAAATTTCCGTCGGCTGCTTCTGCAACTCTTTTGCCAGTATTTTTCTGCTGTTGAAAAGCCTTGATTTTACTGTTCCCTGAAGGCAACCCATGATCCGGGCGATCTCCTTGACCGGCAGGTCGTTGTAGTAATGCAGTACTACCGTCGTCCTCATGGGTAGACTCAGTCGGTTGATTGCATTGACGAGGTCATTGCTTCCAATACCTTAAAAATAGTCATGAGGATCTTTCATGCTGCTTTCGCAGTCTTCCAATTGTCTATGAAAGAACTTTTTTTCATTGGACAACAACCTCCAGCTATTTCTGACCAATATCTTGTAAAACCAAACTACAAAGGCCTCCGGAGCACGAAGCTTGTTTATATCACGAAAACACTCATAGAAGGTTTCCTGAAGGATAAAAGTATTTAGCCAAATACCGATACTAGTGCGATATAACTCTAAACAGAGTGCCGAAAAACAGCAAATCCAACCCTGTTATAAATCGCAGGGTTGGATTTTTATACTTAAGCATTATGGCCAGGCTACCGCAAGGATTGTATTTCTTGCTTTTCAGTCTTTTTTAACCGAAACATCCTGCCGGTGATAATGCCATTAGCATCTCTGGAGAATTGAATAGCAGTTCTCTGGTAATTGTCTTCGCTGCCCGAAAGGTTTTTGGACGGGCCAATTTGACCCTTTTCAAAAAAGGAATCAACGGCAAAAGAGGTCTTGTTACCGTTATATTCGTAACAGGCCAGACCATTTTCATCATAGGTAACCTCCTTTACCGACTCGGGGATAAGATTTCCTTCGGCAATTTGCTGTTCCCAGTCTATGGCCTCTTTTGGATTAACCTTTGGTTCTGGAGCTGGGTTCAGCAGCTGTTCAAGATATTTCTCCGCTTTGGCAGGGTCTGCTTTGCTCTTATCGAGGGGCAGGTCGAACAGGGCGTTGGCTCCCTTGTAACCTGATTTGGGATGGATTTCACCGGTTTTGTCGTTATAATCAAACGCCTTGATGTCATAGAAGCTGCTGGTGCTTATACATAGATAGAGTCCGCGGTCAGCAAACATCTCCAATCCGTCACAGTCAATCAACCGGTACATCACTCCGTCAAGTACACATTCGCTATATCCGCCGTTCATTGATGCTATATTAACCTGCCAGGGCTTTTCACCCTTGATTAACGGCGAAACAAAGAAGGGGGTCTTGCCATAGTCGTTATCCCGGGTGTCCGGCATCGCGCTGCCGTCCTGCCGGGTTATCGAGACTACCGCATAGGTTTTGTCAGGGTTAATATCCTGAGCCGAGATTCTAAAGCTGCTTAAATCCTTTCCTGATACAATTCCGTGCAAAGTGAATCGGTACCCACCTGAATCGGCTGACTTATTGATATTGATGGCATTTTTGTCTTCGAAGGCTTTAGCCAATAATTTGTCTCCAAAGTGTTCGGCCACCTGATTGGGGCTTAAGAAGTGGATTGCTGCTAATACAGTAATCGACATTACGAGAATGAGAGCCGCAGCTATGGGTATGGCCGCTATTCTCTTCTTGAAAAATGGATTTACCTTCTGCTTAACATTCTTGTTGTCCTGAAGCAGGCGTACAACCTTCTGGGTTAGTTCGTCGCTGGGCTCGGACGTTGGGAGCAGGGCTTGCTTCAGTAAACTGTCCAAATCAATATTTTTCATATTGGTTCACCTCCAAAATGGGTTTCAGGGCCTGGCGAGCCTTATGTAGTCGGCTTTTGACCGTTCCGGGAGGAATGTTCAAGGCTGAAGCAATTTCTGCAGTAGACATTCCTGCCGTGTAGTACATATACAAAGGTATTTTTAATTTATCACTCAGTCCTTCGGCGGCAATCTGGATCATGCAGCGGAGTTCATTAGATATAACAATGTCCTCCGGGGAAGGCTCGCCGTTAATTTGCATACCGCTGTTCAGACCTTCAGTTAGTTCTTGGGTAGGCGCAATCTTTTGACGTCTCGCATATTTGCGGCGGTTATTCTGCCATAGCCTAACGGAGATACCGATGAGAAAACCCTTGGGATTTTGATCTTTGTCGATTTTATTACACAGTTGCATTGCTGTTAAAAAGGTTTCCTGGTACAGGTCATCGGTATCGGCTTCGGTTTTGGCTAACTTTTGACAGAATCCGTAAACTGCTTTCCCATGCAAATGAACTAGGTCGGATAATTCTATGATATCCAAGGAACTGCTCCTTTCCTGTTTTAAGACTCCTATTCAAATAGCCATTTATTAATTTATTGTCATAGCTCAAAGAATCGGTTCATTAAAAACACCTTATTACAAAAAGGTAGCGACATATAAATCTGTGGTCACCTGTGGCTATCTCAGGTTTTACGCTAAACCCTGTAACTAGTTATTTGCCACAGGGACAATCCATAAATAAGAATAAATAAAAATTTGCTTTTTTACCCTTCTCAGGGTATCGCTGGTTAATATTGTAACGCTATCATTATTAGCACAATATTAACCATGAAATCATAATTTGCATATATAAAGCCGTTACCATAGTAGATTTATGGGAAGTCTAACTTGACTATTTGACTATTGCTGCATATAGAACTGACCGGCAGACCCTTATTTAAAATATGGGCATGGATAAATAGACTATAAGAAATTCACACTCTTGCCGTGAAATAATCCTCATAGCCAGTTATTGTCCAGGTCGTCAAAATATTTGTTTACAAGCCTGCTGAATCAATCCTCATAAGGTGTCCATTGCGAATACTCATCTTCAAACGGCATTGGGATGACATAATCATCAGAGAATTCATCAAAACTGAGCTGAGGAAGTTCCTCATTAGACACCTCTTGAGCTTTTACCCTGCGGGTACTACTGATGCACCTTTTCAGGTGCTTGTAAGGTTGCTG
>CAZEDT010000074.1:0-15321 GCA_964510795.1 uncultured Syntrophomonas sp. | reverse complement strand
GGTGAGTGGAAGAGGGCAAGGAACAGGACGTTCCTTGCCGGTCAGCGACCACGGACGGGAGCTTGGCCGGGTACCCTCTGGAACTCGCCTGGCAAGCAGTTGACAGCCCGAGCCTCCGGAGCCTGGAGCAGGCAGAATTACTGAATTTGTCCGTTCACCCAGCTTTCAGAAAACCGCTTTATACAAGCTATCAGGTTAAAGCAGTAAATTGTACTAAGCACTAAAATTTTGGATTATCCTTGCTGCGCATAATCTGTAAAATGCGCAAGTTTAATTAATAATAGATAGGAGAAAATTAGCGATGGATGATGTCCAAGATCGGTACACGACTATTATAGTGACGGGTGGGGCTGGATTTATTGGCTCCAACTTTATTCCCTATTTTCTAGAGCAGCATCCTGATTACCGAATTATTAATCTCGATTTATTAAGCTATGCGGGTGATCTGGAACATCTGCGCGAAATAGAAGGCCATCCTCGTTACCAATTTATTCAGGGTGATATTTGCGACCGGCCCCTGGTGGAAAATATTTTCCGTGACTATGATGTCAGGGGAGTTATTCACTTCGCGGCTGAATCCCATGTTGATAATTCCATATCCGGACCGGATGTTTTTATAAAAACCAATATTAATGGGACCTTTACTCTCCTGGATGTAGCCCGCAGCTTTTGGATGGCTGCACCAAATACATGTAAACCAGGCTATGAGACCTGTAGGTTTCAGCAGATATCTACCGATGAGGTTTACGGAAGTCTGGGAGAAACGGGACTTTTTACGGAAGATACTTCTTATGCTCCCAGCAGTCCCTATAGTGCCAGCAAAGCCAGTGCCGATTTGATAGTCAAGAGTTATTATCATACTTATGGCATGAATACAGTAATCAGCAATTGCTCCAATAATTACGGTCCTAAGCAGCATCAAGAGAAGCTTATACCCACCATCATTCGCAAAGCCCTGGCGCAGGATAAGATACCCATTTACGGCAATGGGAAAAATGTACGCGACTGGCTCTACGTTCTGGACCATTGCAAGGGCATTGATCTGGTGTATCATCGCGGCCAGGCTGGAGCAAGCTATAATATTGGGGGCCGCAACGAGCGTGAAAATATATATATTGCCACGCTAATCTGTGAGATTTTGGATAGGCTGGTGCCCCTGCCTGAAAAAACGGATGCTATCCAATCCTATAAGGAATTAATAGGCTTTGTGACTGATCGTCCGGGGCATGATTGGCGCTATGCAATTGATGCCGGCAAGATTGAAAGTGAACTGGGCTGGCAGGCTGAAGAGGATTTCGAGAGCGGGATATTGAAGACTGTAGAATGGTATTTGCAGAATAACTAACGAGCAGGAGTAGTTTTCGTGGAACTAAATACATTTGATTTTAAGGTTCTAGGGGATGCCCGTGGATCGTTGATTGCCATTGAGGAAAATATTAATATTCCTTTTGCCATTCAACGCGTCTATTATATATTTAATACCCAGGAGGGAGTAAGGCGGGGCTTTCATGCTCATAAAATGTTAAGGCAGGTACTTATCTGCGTAAGCGGGTCTTGCCGAGTCCTTCTGGATGACGGAAGCGAAAAAATAACTATAGTTTTAGATGAACCCTCTAAAGGCCTACTGGTGGAGCCTATGATCTGGCATGAGATGTACGATTTCTCTCCGGATTGCGTCCTGTTGGTAATGGTAAACGATTTTTACAACGAAACTGATTATATAAGGGATTACCATGATTTTATGGCCCTGGTAAATAACCAGGAGTAGAATTAAAAAGGAATGCAGAGGGACAGACTCGCTGCTTCCAACCAATAGAAAAGGGGATAATTTCTTGATTAGTGAGATGGCCGTAGTACAAACTCAGGATATTGGCCAGGATGCCGAGATTAAGGAGTTTGCCATAATTAGAGCCGGAGTACGTATCGGTAATAATGTTACTATTCATCCTCATGTGGTGATTGAAACTGGTACGATAATTGGCGACCATGTGGAAATATATCCGGGCAGCTATATCGGGAAAGTTCCGAAGGGAGCCGTTTTAGCCCGCCAGCCGGAGTATCGGCAGCATATAGAAATACGTACTGGCTGTAGTATTGGACCCAACACAATTATATATTATGATGTAGAGATAGGGGAAAATACCCTGATTGGTGATGGTGCCTCCATCCGGGAACAATGCCGGATAGGTTCTAACTGCTTGATCAGCAGGTATGTGACCATTAATTATAACAGCACTATTGGTGACCGGACTAAAATAATGGATAATACTCATATAACCGGCAATTGTACTATTGAGAATGATGTTTTTATCAGCTGTGTAGTGGCTACCGCCAATGACAATAAGATTGGCCGAATGGGTTATGAGGAAGCCCGGATTCAAGGTCCAACCATCAAGGCTGGAGCCGCCATAGGGGCCGGAGCCATACTCCTGCCCGGGGTGGTAATAAACGAGAGTGCTATGGTGGCTGCAGGTGCCGTAGTTACCAAAGACGTAGCTGCCAATACCACGGTGATGGGCTGCCCGGCAGTTATAAAACGGCTGGAGCAGGGCCAGAACGGCTGAAATTGAGGAGATGCGGGGATGAAAAAGCTTTCACTGGTAATCCCAGTATACTATAATGAGGGCTCTCTACAGGCCTTAGCGGCTGAATTATCGAAGGTGGAGGCCAAACTACAGGCGCGGGATATGGAACTGGAGCTCATATTTGTCGATGACGGCTCCGGGGATAATTCTTTAAAGGAATTATTAAAAATTAAGCAAGCCAGAAATAACACTAAGGTAGTCAAGCTGGCCCGTAATTTTGGCGCTATCCATGCTGTAAAAACCGGCTTTCAATTTGTTACCGGCGATTGCTTTGGCATGCTGGCCGCTGACCTGCAAGATCCGCCCGATTTGCTTTTAGATATGGTGGACAAGTGGTTGGCAGGCTCCAAGTTTGTCATCTGTGTACGGGAAAGCCGCGAAGATCCTCTGGTAAGCAAAATATTTGCCCGCAGCTATTATCGTTTGCTGCGTTGGACGGTGGCTGAAAATTATCCCTCCGGAGGTTTTGACCTGGCATTAATGGATGCCACGATGCTTCCCCATTTACAAAACAGCGGGAAAAATATTAATGTCAGCCTGTTTGCGCACTGGCTCGGTTTTCAACCGGAGATTATTTACTATCATCGTCAGGAACGGGCAGCGGGCAAATCACGTTGGACCTTCAGCAAAAAATTCACTTATCTGCTCGATTCCATTCTGGGGTTTTCGGTGGCCCCGATTCGAATGATTTCTTTTACCGGCTGCCTGGTAGCCCTTCTAAGCTTTATTTATGGCCTGGTAGTGGTGGTCAATACGTTAATTAATCATACCCAGGTGCCTGGATTTACTACCCTGGCGGCCTTAATTACCTTTCTATTGGGACTAATCATTATAATGTTGGGGGTTATCGGTGAATATTTGTGGCGCATATTTGATGAAGTGAACCGCAGGCCGGAATATGTTATCGATGAAATCTATTAGAGCGAACTTAAGAGAATACACCAGTTTTCTGATCTGTGGGGGCTTAAATACCCTGCTGACCTATGCTGTGTATGCTTTGTGCCTGCTCTTCTGGCCTTACAAGCTGTCTTACAGCCTGTCATACGTAAGCGGCATTTTTATTTCTTATTATTTAAACAGCCGCTTTGTGTTCCAAGAAAAGGTATCTCTGGGCAAATTTTTGCAATACCCGCTGGTTTATCTGGCTCAGTATCTGTTGGGCATAGCTATACTGCATTTATGCATTGAATATTTACATATTAGTGAATGGCTGGCGCCGTTTATTGTTATAGTCTTAAGCCTGCCAGTTACCTTTGTTTTAAGTAAATTCATTATCAAAGGAAAAGCCAAGGACTTATTGCTTAATAGGAGTGAGGACAATTAATATTCCTTTTTTAGATCTCAAAGCCGCTTACCTGGAATTGAAAAATGACTTGGATGCTGCTTATCAGCGGGTGATGGATTCCGGCTGGTATATAATGGGCGCTGAATTAGAGACATTTGAAAAGGAATGGGCTGAATATTGTGGTACCCGTTATTGTATGGGAGTCGGAAATGGCCTGGAGGCCTTGCACTTGATTTTAAGGGCCTATGATATCGGCCCCGGCGATGAGGTGATTGTACCAGCCAATACCTATATTGCCACCTGGCTGGCGGTCAGCCAGTGCGGAGCCCGACCGGTGCCGGTGGAGCCCGTGGAAACTACCTATAATCTGGATCCTAATCGGATTGAGGAAAAGATAAGCTCTCGTACTAAAGCAATTATGGCTGTACATCTTTATGGCCAAGCTGCCGATATGGATGGTATTAATAGTGTTGCCAGGCAATATGGACTTAAAGTAATTGAGGATGCTGCGCAAAGTCATGGAGCCCTGCATAAGGGTCAGCGGGCGGGAAGTCTGGGCGATGCGGCCGGATTTAGTTTTTATCCGGGTAAAAATCTGGGGGCTTTCGGAGATGCCGGAGCCGTAGTCAGCAATGATAGTGATCTGATAAAAAAAATCCAATCTCTGCGTAACTACGGTTCTCACATTAAGTATCATAATGAAGTTAAGGGCTATAACTCCCGCCTGGATGAATTGCAGGCGGCTTTTCTAAGGGTTAAGTTACATAAACTGGATGAGTGGAATCAGCGCAGAAATGAGCTGGCAGAGCGCTATCTCCAGTATATTAACCCAGATAAATATATCTTGCCGCGAGTACCTGACTGGGCTAATCCCGTGTGGCATATTTTTGCGGTCCGCTGTCAGGAGAGGGAAGCCTTGCTGAATCACCTGAAAGCCAAAGGTATAGGCTGCATGGTGCACTATCCTATTCCCCCGCATTTGCAGCCTGCTTATGCTGAATTGCAAATGGCTGCCGGCAGTTATCCAATATCGGAAAAAATCCACCAGGAAGTCTTCAGCTTGCCCCTGTGGCCGCAGCTAAGTCTAGTGGAGCAGGATTATGTTATAGAGACCTTGAACAAATACTGCGGGGAGTAGGCGAAAAGATCCACCGATGCAGGTTATACTTAGTTTGACTTATGATCACGTTAGGAACTAGATGGTTATGTCCTGCTGGCAGAGGGGTCAGTACGAAAATATACCATCAAAAGTTAAATGTTAGTGCCTGGCACCAGCAGGAGGAATCATGGACATATATAAATCCGATAAGAAGTTAATAACAGCAGCCCTCCTCGTGATACTTCTGTATCTATCCCCGCTATTGCTGCTGGGGCAGAATGCCCATGTGGTAATTCTGGATAATCTCGATGGGGCAGTAGCCTCTCTAAAAGTACTGGCCGAGAGCGGGCAGGTTTTCGGAAATATGCAGTCTACGGTACCGGCTATGATGAATGGGCTGCCCCGCAATGTTTTTGGGACTGAGTTTAACCTGCAGGTTTTTCTATATTGGGCTTTTTCCCCTTTTACTGCTTATGTTATCAATCTGATATTGATTCACCTGCTGGCCTTTGCCGGCATGTATCTGCTGTTGAGAAGACACTTTCTGCCTCGCCCGGAAGATCAAGCCATAGCCATAGGAGTAGCCTTGTTATTTGCCTTGCTGCCTTTCTGGCCTTACGGTGGTTTAAGCGTGGCCGGGCAACCCCTGGCACTGTATGCTTTTATGAATATTCGGGCCAAAACCAATAGTCTTAAGGATTGGATCATACTGGCCTTGATCCCCTTTTATTCCAGTCTGGTTTTCAGCTTTGCTTTTTTTCTCTGCCTGATGGGTATATGGTGGCTCTACGAATCACTGGTAAATAAAAAATTCGATCTGCGCTTCCTGGCCGCTATATTTTTTATGGGCCTGGTTTTTTTAGGCGTAGAGTACCGCTTGGTCTATGCCAGCTTTATCGATGCTGGATTTGTTTCAATCCGCAGCGAGTTCCCGCTCAGCCGCAATTTAGACTTTGCTGCCGCGCTTAGGACTGCTAAAGCGAATTTTCTTTACGGGCAATTCCACGTTCCCAGTTTACATCAGTACTTCATTCTTCCCGCGGCATTATTAGCCTTGATTATGCCGCGCTTTAAGAAGGCCTCCCGACGCCTGTTAGTTATATTATTAGGTATAGCGGCGCTGATTTCCTTATGGTATGGCTTCTGGTTTTATGACGGCTGGATTCCCATCAAGCAACAGGCAGGTTTCCTCCGGGAATTTAATTTTAGCCGTTTTCACTGGCTGCATCCGTTGCTCTGGTATCTTATCCTGGCACTGGCTTTGAAAATGATTGCTGATAATGGCAAGCTGGGCAAAATACTGGCCATCAGCCTGATCCTTCTGCAAGGAGGGTATCTTTTTTATAATAATGAGGAGATAGTCCAGAGAAAAGCAGGTGAGCCGACCTATCAAGCCTTTTACGCAGAAGATATGTTTCGTGATATAAAAAATTATATAGGCGAAGATCAGCGGGATTATCGCGTGGTCAGTATCGGCATTCACCCCAGCATCAGTCTGTACAACGGTTTTCATACCCTGGACGGCTATTCCAGTAATTATGATTTAGCCTATAAGCATGAATTTCGCAAAATTATGGCTCAAGAACTTCACAAAAGTCCATTTTATGAGCATTATTTTGATACCCTGGGAGGGTCCAGGTGTTATATTTTTGTAGAAAAATTATGTTACAACAGCATGATGTACAAGGATAAGAACATTGTCATCGAGAATCTAGATATAGATACCGACCAGTTGAAAGCCATGGGCGGAAAATACATCTTTTCAGCGCTGGAAATCTCCAATAGTGAGGAACAGCATTTAGAACTGCTCAAGGTTTTCGATAATGACCAATCCGCCTGGAAAATTTATTTATATAAAGTGTAGAGACGTCAGGACGCTAACTTATTTTCTTTCCACTATTATAGTGGGAGTTTAAAAACAAGTTATAACTCGGTGCCTGGCCCCAATGGAGGTCCCTTGAAGCAACGCTTACAGGAATTTGATATATTAAGAGTAGTCGCAACTTTTACGGTGATTGCTATACATATTACCGCTGCTTATGTACTGGTATCTCCTCTGGGATATATCGGCAACCAGCTGGCTCGTTTTGCTGTGCCGTTGTTTATCATACTATCAGGTTTCCTGTTGTATTATGCTGATTTGAATGGACATCGGCTGAGCGCAGGTGATTTCTATCGGCGCAGATTTGATCGTATACTCTGGCCCTATTTGCTTTGGACCTGTGTATATGTAGTTATGAATGGCTTGATAAGCGGAGATATACCGCTGGCTCTCACCCAGCTGCCCGGGCATCTGCTCTGGGGTACGGCTTCTTACCACCTCTATTTTCTGGTTATTGTTATTCAGCTTTACCTGCTTTATCCCTGGTTGCGCCTGGCCATGCAGAAGCGACCGCTTTGGCTCTTCGCCATTTCATTTATCCTCAGTATGGCAGCCCAGTATATTCTTTTCCTGGCTATGACCAGCCAGATCAGCCTGAATCCAGCTTATAATAAGCTCTTCCTGGTTTTCTTCCCGGTTTGGATCTTCTATTTTATACTGGGTATGCTGGCAGCCGAGCAAAAACAACTGTGGCAGTCAAGCCTGAAGGGAAGAACCCTTTTATTGAGTATCATTTGGATTATTTCCTTGGCAATACTTTTCCTGGATAGTTACTATAACTCCACCTATGGCTCATCAATTCGCCCCAGCGTAATGCTGTATACTGTAAGCAGTTATTTCCTGTTTTACGTTCTGGCCTGTCAATATAAGCGAGAAGTCCCCGCCTGGATAAACTGGATGGCCCAACAGTCATTTTTAATCTACCTGATGCATCCAGCTGTTTTAACCATCCTGATTTATGGATCAGCCATGCTGGGCTACCCCGACCTCTGGTCCCGTACCCGGGGAATGATAGCCCAGTACATACTAGTAACTGCCCTAACCCTTATGTTTACCTATCTTATCAGTCTTACTCCACTGGCCGACAAACTAGGCGGAAAAAGATGGAGATAGTCCTCAAGCCGGAAAAGATAACAAGGGGGGCGGGTCTACAGGTTTCACCTCGGTGTAACCTGTAGACCCGCCCCCCTTTAATTAATAACTTATAACTTTTGTGTTATAGGTGTCCTTCACTTCGATCAGAATGATAAGTAGCTCCTTTTAGTTATTATATGCAGGCACCGTACCTCCGCTATGCCCTTGTATATATCGCTGCTAGTTTCTCAACTATCCAAATACACAGCACCAGACCAAGGCCCAGCAGCAATCCGGTCATCAGTCCGGCCAGGGTGCGGTTAGCTGATATACTTACCGCAGTAAAAACATGGCAGAAGGAATTTACCATGGAGATACTGCCGATCATCACTCCGAATCCCAGCAGGAGCAGAATTAGATCTTGATGATATTTTCGGTACAGGTAGACCATTGCCATTAAAGAAGGATAGCCAATCACAAATTCTTTGAAGCGCGGCCTGGCCAGGAAAATGTTTTCCAGGATTTCGCGCAGCCGAATTTCTAGCCCCGAAACCTCGATGCCGGATGTATTGCCACTGCGTCCGATATAAACATAGAGTGCCATTAAGGCAACCAGGAACACACCCAGAACCAGATAGCTGGGACTTTTCTTCAGCAAAGCAATGACATAATTCAACCATTCTTTACGCTCCACGGTAGCACTCAGATAATTAAGCGGGAAGAGCAAAAGAGGAACCATGAAAGCCAGCTTTACCCCGCTAAAATAACCGATATTCATTATATAACGGATGTCAGCCAGGGAAGTGACTACCGTATACATACCCATCGCATTTATGCCCAGGATAATAACCAGCGAACTAATCAGCTGTAGAAGCCAGGACTGCTGTCGATATTTTCTAAGATATAGAAGCAGCAACAGGCTGGAAAAGCTGGGGTAGAGTATAGCTGCTGCCAGCGCATAGACCCTGGAAAAATCCGCACCCCAGAGCAGGTTGATGCCCAGGCAGGCCAGCAGGCCCAGGGTGCTTAGCGCCAGCATCCATTTACGATGGGGACGCAATAGATACAGGATATATAGCAAGCAAGCTGCCAGCAGACTCAATGAAACCATCAGGCGGTGCCCCTTGCCAGGGATGGAGCTATTCAAATCCTTGAGAGGCTGGTCAATGATAAAACCTTTTGCGGCAATAGTCTGTTGGAAGTGACCCACAGTCTCAATGCTCTCATTGAGGTTAATCGAACTGTCTTTGCTCTCATCTTTGAAGGGGACCAGATAGACAATGCGGATACCTCTGTCAATTATTGATCTAACCCAACGGTAGTAACGTTCATCTGCGGTTTTCACAAAATCGTCATTAGAGGTGGAATAGACACGGTTGATGGGATAGCCCGTGGCTTGCATCAATTGATCCAGGCCCTCCTGAGAAATATAGCCCAGCTGCTGGGAGGTCTCTATAATTCCGACCTGCAAATGATATTTTTTCACCAAATTATTCATCACCTCAGGATGATCTGGCGTTCCGGTTACCCGATTATAACCAAAGATCAGGGTCTGGACATTGTAGTCACGGATGAGGGGCTCATATTCCTGAAGATAAGCTGTATTTGACCCCGTAGTACCTCCCGGGCGCAGGATAATTTTAAACCCTTTAGATTTTAAATCCCGAAGGATATTTTCCTCAAAGCCTAACAGGGTATCAAGTTCTTTCATAGCCGTCTTTGATTTGTCTAACTGCTGCAGCTCAGCGTTAATGATAATATAGTGTTTGCCTTCTGCCTGAAAGCTCACCAGTTCTGAGGAAGAAAAACGATTGCTCAGCTTTTCAGTGAGAAACTGGCTGGTACTCGGATTTGATGTTACCACTACCATATTGGCCGGACTTATGATTTGTTGACCTATAGCTGAGCTGGCTTTAGCCCAGATAGCTGGCTCATAAGCCTGAGTGTAAGCAGCAAAATCAGCCAGGGTACTCAGGTAGACTTCTCCTCTGCCGGCCAAAGTTCGCAGGCTGGTCTCCTTAACCGCTATGGTTTTTACCCCGTTAGCCTGCAAGCGCTGCAAAACAGTATCCATAGGTACATTTGAGGCTTGAGCACTTTTTTCAAAAAGCTGGTATTCTGCAGCCGTTATGACCGTCTTATTCTGGCGCTCATTGGCAGTTCGCAATAGAATACCCTGCATAGATAGCAATAAAGCCAGTATTAGGCCTGCCCACAAAAGCATCCTCCATCGCTTATTCATTATACGGTTTCCTCCTTTAGTATGATTTCTTTTGCCAGTCCTCCCCACCAGGCCAGCAGCAAGTAAACCAGGCCGCTTAGCAAGAGTGGAAGCAAGAAAGATGTCCACAGACCAGCAGGCAGAAAATGTCTGCACAAAATGATACAGATCAGCATTCCGCTCACCGGCAGGGCCAGACGCAGGAGAAAATTCCAAAAATCTGAGCCCAGAAATGCTCCTATGACCCGATAGACCATAAAGCCCATAACTATAGCATAGACCAGCAGAGCCACAGCGGTTGATATAGCTAGCCCGGCAATCCCGCTTGACCGGAAAAACAGCAGATTTAGAACTACATGCAGGAAAAGGCAGGCCAGGCTAACCAACATAGGGATGTTAAATTTCTTCAAGGCATAATAAACCCGGTTAAATACCTCCTGACAGGCATAACCCACTACCGCAAAACTATAACACAAAAAGGCGGTCGCCGTCAGCTGAGTTGAGCTGGCATTAAAAGCCCCTCGCTGGTAAACCAGGGTAATGATATCCTGTGAATAAGCCACCACCAGTAGCAGATAAGGCAAAAGAATAAAAAGCAGAATTTTGAAGCTATAGCGTAACATGGAACGGACCAAACGATAGTCTTGATCGAGGCAGTATTTAGACAGACGCGGGAAAATTACCGTCGACATAGCCACAATAAATACGCCCGTAATAGTAATAAAAAGATTGCTGCCCAGGCCCAGAGCAGATGCAGTACCCTCGTCCAGGTGGAGCCCAAAGGAGCGATCAATTATCAGACATAACTGCAAAAGGGAATTACCCAGCAGAATGGGCAACAATTGCTTGAACATATTAACCGTATGTTCGTTTTTCCAATCGATGGTAAAAGGAAAACGGTATTTTTCTTTAAAGAGCACGGGCAGTTGTATTAAAAACTGCAAGAACCATCCCAGGGTAGTAACATATCCCAGGAAGACAATATCCTGGCCTTTCCACAACAGAGAAGCGATGATTAAAAAGTTGAAGGGAATGCTGATGGCAGCGGATAAAAGGAAATAGCCATGTACCTGCAAAACCCCGGCAGTAATATAAGTAAGGGTTACAAACAGGAGGGTCGGCATCATAATACGGGTTAACAACACGGCCAGCGCAGAGACATCGCCTTGCATCCCGGCCGGAAGGAATCGGGTTAAAGCCGGTGCCAGAACAATGCCCAGCAAAGAAATGAAAGCCGCCCCCAGAGAAACCTGGGCATAGAGGTTGGCCAGGTAACGGTTCCGATCTTCCCGGCTGCGATTATTTATATAATAGGTAAGGTCGGGTATGTTCACAAAGGACAGGGCCGTACCAACACTGGTAAATAAAAGGCCGGGCAAGCTGAATATGACCTGAAAGATATCCATCAGCACCGTAGTTCCAAAAACCGATGCAAATACTATCTCTCGGGCAAATCCCAATGCCTTGGATATAAAAATCATAATGGAAACACCTAAGAAGGTTTTCCCGGTTCGAGTAGTCTCTTGATCCATTTTTAAAATATCCTCAAATCTCTATATTTATCGCTGAACTATCTGCAAAGCCAGATAGGCATTCTCTTCCGACTGTTCGCGCAGTTTCTGTGAAATTGTACACACTTCATTATGACGCTGCTTATTCTGCAGCAAGGCTTCAATCTCCTCTATCATTTTAACAGCTCCAGGCGATAGTGAGGTCAAGCCAAAAAGAGCCAGAAAAGCATCAATTTTGGGGTCATAAGAAATTCCCGCAAAGGGTACCTCGCAGCTGGCTGCAAAAATCAGGGCATGCAACCGCATCCCGATCAGCAGGTCCAACCGTGAAATGAGGGCCAGATGCTGTCCGGTACTAAGATTCTGTTGCAGCAGCTGAGCCGGGTGCTTCATACAGGAAATTACCCGCTCTGATTCATGAATATCCTCGGGATAATCCATCGGAATGAAAATAATTTCATAACCCTGCTCCTGAAAGTAATCCAGAACCTGAGCCAATGCCTGCTGATAACCCTCCAGCGCTGTCCATTGCCGCACTGAAACACCCAGGCGTTTAGTCCCTTCCTTCCTTATAGAAGGAAATAGATTAAGTATCTCCTCCACTTCCAGCGGATTGGAACACAGAGCAAAAACTGGATCAGCGGTTACCAGCAAAGGAGGTCGTTTAACTCCCAGCGCGGTCAGAAAATTCCTGGAGGGTGTATCCCGCAGGGTTATCAGGTTGACCCGATTAGCTACCCGCCCCAACAGCCAGCGGTTGAAAGGGCGCCTTATAGGCCCAACACCCTGGGCGTAAAAAACTACCGGTTTTCTTAATAACCGGGCCAGAGCAACCACGCTGATATAGTATAAGAAAGAACGTGAACTGGTAACATCCTGAAAGATACTGCCGCCGCCGCTTATCAGCAAATCCGAGCTCAGGAGCTCCTGAATTAAAGACCTGGGGCTCATATAATGAACCGCGCGCATATTATGCAGACGCGTAGTTTTAGCTGGATTCCCAGAAAAAACCACGAATTCACTATCCGGGGCCAGCCTTTTAATGGAAGAACTTATAGCCAGCAGCAGGGCCTCATCTCCTGCATTATCAAAACCATAATAACCAGACAGGGCAATTTTCATACAAGACTCCTATTCCTAATCAGCATAATTGGATACCTTTGGGGACTTCACCGGTGTCAGGGGTACGGTTCTTTTGACACCTTTTGCCTCCCCACCCAGGCTCATTTAAAACCCGAAAACCATTTCCCTCTTCTAGACATGATGAGTCAAATGCGAAAAATTAATTCCTAATTTAAGACATTTCCTGAGGGGGAGTGTCACTTTCCCTTACCCTATAATAGAGAACTTACTTGTTTTTTTCTAGCACTATCCCCAATTCTATGCTAAATATGACTAAAACTTGGTCTATGGACAAGCAGAAAGAGCGGTGTTAGAATAGGCCTAGACAATATTTTGGGGAGGTTTGTATTATTATGCCCTTTTATACGTCGGCATTTACCCTGTTGTCGGCATTTGTCATAGCCTATTTTTCCATGCCGATAGTGATTCGCTTGGCTCACCGGCTGGGTGCCATAGATCAGCCCGATATTCGCAAAGTCCACCAGACCGCTATGCCTAGAATGGGTGGTATGGCAATTTTCTTCGCATTTATGTTGGTCATGCTGGTTCTGGTGAAGGTATCGGGTCCCTATACAGGTATTATTATAGGTGCTGCCATAGTATTTTTGGTCGGACTACTGGACGATATTTATCAACTCTCTCCCTGGGTTAAACTGATAGGCCAGATTATAGCCGCCAGTGTTGCCATATATTTTGGGGTCATTATTGGCTTTGTTAACAATCCCTTTGATGGGATGCTGCTGCTCGGTTACTTTAGTATACCCTTAACCTTCTTATGGATAGTCGGCATAACCAATGCAATTAATTTAATCGATGGACTGGATGGCTTGGCCGCCGGGGTTTCGAGTATTGCTGCCATAACTATGGGAATCGTGGCTTTAATGCAGGGACAGCCCATGGTGGCTATGACCGCCTTTGTCCTGGTAGCTGCCACGCTTGGGTTTTTACCATATAATTTTAACCCGGCTCGTACCTTTATGGGGGATGGAGGATCGAATTTCCTGGGCTTTGTCCTGGCTTGCCTGGCAGTAACCGGTGTAGCGAAAAGTACCGCCATTATATCCCTGGTGGTCCCAATAGTTATTTTAGGAATACCCATTTTTGATACCTTTTTTGCAATATTTCGTCGTATTTACAAGAAAGCTCCGATATTTATGCCGGACAAAGATCACCTGCACCACCGGCTGCTGGATATGGGTTTTGCGCATCGCAATACAGTTTTAATTATATATGCCATCAGCAGTTTCTTTGGCTTAACTGCGGTAGCTTTAAACTGGCTGAACAACCCCAAAGCTACATTAATCCTGGCCCTCCTGCTGCTGTTGGTAGTAATCGGGGCTAACCGGATCGGCATGCTGACCGGCAAAGCTAAGATCTCTGTACGGGTAAAGAACGAGAGCCGTGGGATTCATTCCTAACTTTGATTAGAAAGTTTGAGGTTTAGTTTATGTCAAAGATTAAAATGTTTTTTAAATTTATGATCGTAGCCGGCATAGTTTTTGGGATTTCGTTTGGTGTGGGAGCCTCCCTGCAAGCTTTTATCTTAGGTCATTCAGAGGAAGAGCCTAATAGCCCTGCAGATCCCCAGATAGCAGAAGGTCAAAGGACCAATATTCTGTTGCTGGGAGTCGATGCCCGTGAAGGGGAAAAGCAAACTCGCACAGATACGATTATCCTGGCCTCCATTGACCCTAAGTTGAATAAGGCGGCTTTGGTGTCCATTCCCCGCGATACTAAAATAAAAATTGAGGGCAGTCCTTCAGATAAGATCAATGCTGCCAATACCGTAGGCGGACCGGAATTAGTGGTCGAAAAAGTGGAAGAAATAATGGGCGAAAATATAGATTACTATGTAGAGATGGACTTCAAGGGCTTTGCGAAAATAGTTGATGCCGTGGGCGGAGTCAACATTAATGTTGATAAGCGCATGTATAAACCGTCGGAAGGCATCGACCTCAGAGCCGGGCAGCAGCTTTTAAATGGTAAACAAGCCCTGGGGTTTGTTCGCTACCGTGACTATGTAATGGGGGATATCGACAGGACTGCGCATCAGCAAATTTTCCTTAAAGCTCTGGGACAAGAGCTGCTGAAACCGAAAAACCTCGCCAAGCTCCCTTTGCTCATTAGGGAAGCTAATCGCAACATCGATACCAACTTACGCCTATCAGATATGTTGAAAATGGCCACCTGGGCACCCGGCTTCAATAGCGATTCGATTGTCGCTCAGACCTTACCCGGTTATTTCCTGGACAAACGAGATGCCTGGGGTAATCTAACTGCGAGCTATTGGGTAGCAGATAATGAAAAAACCGAAGGTCTGCTGGAGAAAATGCTGGCTGGTGAAACTGTGGCCGTAGTATCAGAGGCTCCCAGCAGCAATAAAAATGAATCAGTTGCCAAACGCGACGAAGTGAACTGGGAACGCAGCACCCTTCCCAGTGCCGGGCATGATATAAATGACAAGGTATAAGGCCTAGACAGAAAAAACAAAATGTTTAGTACGAAAATAAATTACCCTGATCTTTGAAAACCCAATATGCCT
>CAZEDT010000073.1:0-16257 GCA_964510795.1 uncultured Syntrophomonas sp. | reverse complement strand
AACAACCCCGTCCCCTTGTCAACCCACCCATCTTTCAGAAAACCCGAAAGACCAGCCCCCGGTTAATTCAATCCATCGCAGCCAACTGAGCCAACTGAGGGACGTTCTTTTTGTTTGGCACTTCAAAAGCTCAAGTCAAACAAAAAGAATGTCCTTCTGTTGGCTCCTTTACCCAGCTCCCCGAAAATAACAATACCGGTCCCCTTAACACGAGTAATTGAAATACATTAGTTAAATCGTGTCGTGAACTTGAACTAACAAAGCCAACAAAAAGAACGTCCCTCTGTTGGATGTTGGCTCCAGTTAAGGTGCTAGGGGATGAACAAGAGAACCGTCCCCCTGTTCACTTTTGCTGCGCATGCTCTATAAAATATGCAAGTTGAAGGCGTATTTACTACAAAATTATATGTTAATAAGAGGTATAATAGGCAAGGGGATATAACTGTTAATGCCTTCGCTTATGCAGGTTATTAGTTTTTGTGCCAACTGTGTTGCGATAGGTAATAATTTATGGTGAGGGGAGTGCCAATGGGAATTAAAATCGTTAGTGATAATTGTTGTGATTTAGATAATGAACTGTTAGAAAAGTACAGTATTAGTCTTGCGCATTTAACGGTTAGATTTGATGATCGCATTTACCTGCCGGGCGAGTTAACTACTGCCCAGTTTTATAAAAAAATGAAGTCTTCACAGACTTTACCTTGTACCAGCCAGCCAACCGTGGAGGATATTAGTAAAGTATATTCGGATGCTTTAGCGGATGGCTCGGAAGTAATAGCTATACATATGTCCTCTGGCCTTTCAGGAACCTATCAGGGGGGAGAATTGGTAAGCAACCTGCTGGATAACCCGCGCCTGCATGTTTTTGATTCCCGTAAAGCGTCGGTAGGTTTAGGATTGATGGTGGTAGAAGCAGCCCGTATGGCCGAGCGCGGAGAAAGTGCAGATAAAATATTGCAGCGGCTCGATGAGATGCAGTCACGAGTGCAATGCATATTTGTGGTAGGCAATCTTGAATGCTTGATAAAAGGTGGACGAATTTCTCGAGCCAAGGGGATGGTAGCAGAGGTTCTGGATATCAAACCGGTGCTGCACATGGACGAGGGTGGTTTCATTATGCCTTATGATAAGGCCCGGGGTTTAAAAGGTGCTCAGCACAAGCTGATAAACATAATGGAGAAAAACTATATTGGTCTTACCTCTCCTACCGTGGGTATATGCCATAGTGAAGTTCCTGAAATAGCTGAGTATTTAAGTGAAACCATCAAGGATAAATTTGGCATCAATGAAGTGATTATTGGTGATATAGGACCGGTAATCGGTTCTCACGTTGGAGCGGGAACGTTTTCAGTGTTTTTTGAAAAATAGGAGTTCACGTTAATTACATAAATTATATAAAAGGCCATCCGCTTAGTAGTATCTTTTTGGTACAAGTTGAGACTATAATCATATTCATATAAAAAACTGGAGTTGTTATTTTTGACTGGGACTATAATTAATACTGGAGCAATCATTATTGCTGGGTCGATAGGGATTTTTTTGCGAAAAGGTATTCCCGAAAATATGAGCCGTAGTATGCAGGATGGATTAGGCATACTCATCCTGGTCATTGGTTTGCAGTACGGTTTTAAAGCGGAAAGCCTGGCTGTTGTCGGTATAAGTCTGGCTCTGGGGGCAGTCATCGGCGAGTGGCGGCAGTGGGAGACTAAGCTGGAGAGACTGGGAGAAAGACTTGAAAGTATGACCGGCGGCGGTAATGATCAATTTGTTAAGGGATTTGTTACCGCAACTATGGTTTTTTGTGTGGGCGCGATGGCAGTCATTGGCTCGCTGGAGGACGGCTTAACCCATAATTATCAAATATTATTGGTTAAATCCATGCTGGATGGAATATTTTCCATAATATTTGCTGCCAGTATGGGAGTTGGCGTGATTTTTTCAGCTATTCCCGTTTTCATTTATCAGGGTAGTATAAGTTTGGGGGCTAGTTTTCTCAAACCATTAATTACTGATCCTATGCTGAACAATATAACTGCACTGGGTGGGATTTTGATTGTTGGAATTGGCCTCAACGCTCTCGGACTAACACGTATAAGGGTTGCCAATCTTTTACCAGGCCTGCTCGTTATTCCCCTGATCATGACTTTGATCAAATATTGGCCTTTATAGTATCTAAATTCAACTATCGAAATTGAAATAATACAACATTCCAGGGGCAACTCTGCAAAATAATTTCTTGTACGGGTTGCTTTTTGGTATAATAATGTTTAAATGTTTTATCTGATAAGGGGGCGACTATATGGCGCTAACTATAAAAGAGGTTGAGCATGTGGCTCTGCTGGCCAGACTGGAGTTAAATGAAGCAGAAAAACAGCTCTTTGCAGAACAACTGAGTTCTATACTGGAATATGTGGATAAGCTCAATGAGTTGTCAACCGATGGGGTTGAACCCTTGGCTCACATCCTGCCGGTGTTCAATGTCTTTCGTCCGGATGAAATCCAACCAGGTTCCCCCCGCGAAGAAATACTGGCCAACGCTCCTCTGATAGAAGATGGTCAATATAAGGTTCCTAAAATAATGTAAAAGGCAATATCCATAGAGGAGGATACAAGCTTGGAACTACATGAATTTACTGTACATCAACTGCAGGATTTGCTTTCCAGAAAGGAAACATCCTCGCAAGAAATAACCAGGGCAGTTTTTAATCGTATTAGTGCTGTCGATGAACAGGTACAGGCATTTATTACCCTAACCGAAGAACAGGCTTTGCAAAAAGCCGCCAACCTGGATAAGGAAGGTCAGTCTGGCAAAATTGCCGGAATTCCCTTCGCATTAAAAGACATTTTTTGTACCCGGGGAGTTAAGACTACCTGTTCTTCACGCATTTTGGAGAACTTTGTACCTACCTATGATTGCACAGCAGCCAGCCGTTTAATCGCCGAAAATGGCTTGTTGGTAGGTAAATTAAACATGGACGAATTTGCCATGGGTTCTTCTACTGAGCAATCAGCGTTTTTCGCTACTCGCAATCCTTGGGATCTGGACCGTGTGCCAGGTGGCTCTTCCGGTGGTTCTGCAGCTGCTGTGGCGGCTGATGAAGTGCCTTTTAGTCTGGGGACTGATACCGGTGGATCAATACGCCAACCCGCTTCCTTCTGTGGAGTTGTAGGTTTAAAACCCACCTATGGTCGGGTTTCACGCTGGGGGGTTATTGCCTATGCTTCCTCCCTGGATCAGGTAGGAGCTTTTACCAAAGATGTTCGGGACTGTGCATTGGTAATGAACATTATATCCGGCAGGGACCCATTGGATGCTACCAGTGTTGAGCTGTCAGTACCAGATTACACCCAATGTTTGAATAACGATATCAAAGGAATGCGAATTGCTTATCCCCGGGAGTACTTTCAGCCGGGGATAGATGAGAATATTCGGTCTGCAGTAAAAAAAGCCCTCTTAAAATATGAGGAAATGGGTGCCATAGTGGAGGAGGTTTCCTTACCTCACAGCGAATATGCTCTGCCGGCTTACTATCTGGTAGCAACTGCTGAAGCCAGCGCCAACCTGGCACGTTTTGATGGAGTTCGTTATGGCCTGCGGCAATTTGAGGCCGAGAATGTAATTGATATGTTTTCCCAGTCCCGGGCAGCCGGTTTTGGTGATGAGGTTAAACGGCGTATTATGTTGGGAAGTTATGCTTTGAGTTCTGGCTATTATGATGCTTATTATCTTAAGGCATTGCAAGTCCGACGCCTGATAGCTGATGACTTCGCCCGCGTATTTGAAAACTATGACCTGATTATTTCGCCAATTACACCTACTACGGCATTTAAATTAGGTGAACAAACTGGTGACCCATTAACGCTATATATGAATGATATTCTAACTGTACCAGTTAATATGGCTGGATTACCCGGGATGTCAATACCCTGCGGATTCCATGAGGGCTTGCCGATTGGCATGCAACTTATTGGCAAGGCGTTTGATGAAAGTACCCTGTTCAAAGCGGCCTTTGCCTTTGAACAAAATACTGATTTCCATACCTTTAGGCCAGATCTGGGGGTGAAATAATAATGAATAAGGACTATGAATTGGTAATTGGACTGGAAGTACATGCAGAGCTAAAGACGGAAAGTAAAATATTCTGTTCCTGCTCGACTGCTTTCGGGGCAGAGCCTAACACCCAGGTTTGTCCGATCTGCTCGGGATTTCCTGGTATGCTGCCAGTTCTGAATGAAAAAGTAGTGGACCTGGCAATTAAGACCGGATTAGCTCTCAATAGTGAAATTGCTGAGTTTTGTAAATTTGATCGGAAAAATTATTTCTATCCCGATCTGCCCAAAGCCTATCAGATTTCTCAATATGACCTGCCCATATGTAAGGGAGGTTATTTGGATATTGATTTAGATGGAGAAAAAACTAGAATTGGGATAACCCGAGCCCACCTGGAAGAGGATGCAGGTAAATTAGTGCATCAGGGGGATATTACGACCACCCCCTTTTCCCTGGTTGACCTGAACCGATCAGGAGTTCCCCTCCTGGAAATAGTATCTGAACCTGATATGCGCAGCGCCCAGCAGGCTCGAGCCTATGTGGAAAAACTTCGTTCCATTCTCCTCTTTGCGGGGGTTTCTGACTGCAAGATGGAGGAAGGTTCATTACGTTGTGATGCCAACGTATCGGTTCGGCCTTGGGAGCAAAAGGAATTAGGTACCCGCACTGAGATCAAGAACCTTAATTCCTTCCGGGCACTGGAAAGGGCTATCGAATATGAGGCCAGCAGGCAAATGGAAGCCCTGGAAGATGGAGAATCTATCGTCCAGGAAACTAGAACCTGGGACGAGGAAAAGGGGATAACCAGGTCAATGCGATCCAAAGAAGAAGCACATGATTACCGATATTTCCCTGATCCTGATCTGCCGCCTCTGCGAATTAATCAGGCCTGGGTTGAAAAGGTGCGGTCGTCAATGCCGGAACTGCCGGATCAAGCGGGCAGGAGATTGGTTGAAGAATACGGCCTATCTGAATACGATGCCGCTCTTATCACGCTTAGCCCTCAGAATCTGGATTTCTTTGATAAGAGTGTAGTGCTTTATCCTGATGCTAAAGCGGTTTCCAACTGGATGATGGGTGAATTAAGTCGTTTACTTAAGCAAAAAAACATTGAAATAGAGGATTGTAAGGTTAAACCGGCTAATCTGGCGGAAATGTTGGAACTAGTAAAGTCTGGAACCATCAGTGGCAAGATGGCCAAAACCGTTTTTGAGGAGATATTTAATAGTGGAAAAGATCCAGCTACCATTGTGAAAGAACAAGGAATGGTGCAAATATCCGATGAGGGATCTCTGGTTCCCATAATCGATGAGATTGTTATTAACAATCCCAAGGTAATTCAAGATTACAAAAACGGCAAAGAAAAAGCCTTTGGTTTCTTTATCGGGCAAATTATGAAGGCTACCCGTGGACAGGCAAATCCTGAGCTGGTAAATACGTTGCTCAGGGAAAGATTAAGTAGGGAGTGATAAAAAATGACATGGACCTTGATGAATAAAGACTGGTTCCAGGAGGAAGATGCTAAAGTATACATTGTAGATACCACCTTGCGAGATGGAGAGCAGACTGCCGGAGTCGTGTTTTCCAATGAGGAGAAAATTCAAATTGCTCGTTACCTGGACCAAATAGGCATTGATCAGATTGAAGTTGGCATACCGGTTATGGGTGGAGCCGAAAAAGAAAGTATCAAAGAAATAGTCCGCATGGGACTAAAACCCAGTATTATGGCCTGGAATCGGGCAGTTATATCCGACATCAAAGAATCACTGGAGTGTGGGGTAGATGCAGTGGCTATATCTATTTCTACCTCAGATATTCATATTGAACACAAATTGCAAACCACGCGAGCAGATGTTTTAAGAAGGATGTCAGATGCCGTAAAGTTTGCAAAAGACAATAATCTTTATGTATCGGTTAATGCAGAAGATGCTTCCCGTTCTAATATGGAATATCTTACCGAATTCGCCCTGATTGCCAAGCATGCAGGAGCCAACCGCCTGCGCTTTTGCGATACGGTAGGTACCCTTGATCCCCTGACAACTTTCAGGTATATTAAAACTCTCCATGATGCAGTAGGCTTGGACATTGAAATGCATACTCACAATGATTTTGGAATGGCTACTGCCAATTCATTAGCCGGGGTCTATGCCGGTGCCAATCACGTAGGTGTAACTGTTAACGGTCTCGGGGAAAGAGCTGGAAACTCTTGCCTGCAGGAAGTCATCATGGGTCTTAAGTATTTAATGAAAATCGATATTTCCTACAATACCCCTATTTTCAGGGAGGTTGCCCAGTATGTTGCCGGGGCCTCGGGTCGGGCCTTACCAGTAAGCAAGCCCATTTCGGGCTCCAATATATTTGCCCATGAATCAGGAATTCACGGTGATGGGGTTTTAAAAAATCCCTTGACCTATGAGGCCTTCAAACCGGAGGAAGTGGGCTTGGAAAGGCAAATTATCATCGGCAAGCATTCTGGTTCCGCGTCAATACGCTCTAAATTTAGGGAATACTTAATTAGTATTAGTGATGAAGAGGCATCGGATATTTTGGCACAGGTGCGGCAAATGTCCATCGACAAGAAAAGATCTCTTTTTGATAAAGAGCTTATGTATATCTACGAAGAATATATGAGAGAGAGGAAGCAATCGTGAGTAAGACTATTGCCGAAAAAATATTGTCCATAAAAAGTGGTCAGGATGCCCGCGCCAATGATATTGTGGTAGCTGACCTGGATTTTGTAATGGGCCAGGATGGTACCTCTGGCTTGGCGATTAGAGCTTTTGAGGAAATGCAGGCGACTAAGGTTTTTGATCCTGCCCGCGTTGCTATGGTTATAGACCATAGTGCTCCCAGTCCGCTGGAAGGTGTTTCTGCTCTGCATCATCAGATGAGAAAATTTGCCAACGAACAGGGCATTAATTTTTATGATATTGGCGATGGTGTCTGTCATCAGTTGGTTCCTGAACAGGGGCATGTGGTACCAGGTGACCTGGTTATAGGTGCTGATTCACATACCTGTACTTATGGAGCGATAAATGTTTTCTCCACCGGGGTAGGCTCAACCGATCTGGCTGCGGGTTTAACTTCAGGCAAGCTGTGGTTCAAAGTTCCTGAAACCTTTAAATTTATTCTTAATGGCAAGTTACCGGCTGGAGTATATTCCAAAGATCTTATTCTCTATTTAATCGGCGATGTTACCGCAGATGGTGCAACTTATCTGGCTGCCGAATATGTGGGCGAAGCGATTGAGGCCCTTTCAGTGGAGGCAAGATTTACTATCAGTAATATGGCTATCGAAATGGGTGCTAAATGTGGATTGATGGAAGCTGACCAGAAGACCATCGAGTGGGCCAAAGCCCACAGTGTTAGAGACTTCAATCCTGTTAAAGCAGATCCCGATGCGATTTATGCTCGAGTAAAGGAATACGATGTATCCAAATTAGAGCCCCAGGTGGCCAAACCGCATACCGTTGATAATGTATCCCCCATCAGTGAAGTAATAGGAACCCCCATTCAACAGGGTGTAATTGGTACCTGTACTAACGGGCGTATTGAAGACTTCCGGATAGCCGCAGAAATATTAAAGGGTAGAAAGCTGGCTCGGGGAACACGCCTAATTGTAGCTCCCTCCTCACGCCAGGTCATGATCCAGGCTATGCGGGAAGGCTTAATAGAAGTATTTATGGAAGCGGGGGCCGCCATAGTTACCCCTGGATGTGGTCCTTGCGTTGGTACCCATAATGGAGTACCCTCCGATGGAGAAAATGTAATTTCCACTGCCAATCGTAATTTCAAAGGCAGAATGGGAAATAATAAAGCCTTTATCTACCTGTCCTCACCCGCTACGGTTGCTGCTTCGGTTCTCAATGGCAAAATTAGCGATCCGCGTGAATATATAAAGTAGGAGGATTAATATGAATTTACATGGAAAAGTTCACAAGTTCGGAAATGATGTTAATACCGACTATATAATATCGGGTCGTCATAAATTTAAAACCCTGGATATGAGGGAACTGGCTAAACACGTTATGGAAGATCTGGATCCGGAATTTTACGGAAAAGTAACCAAGGGCGATTTTATCGTTGCTGGTACTAATTTTGGTTGTGGTTCTTCTCGGGAGCAAGCTCCGCTGGCTATCATAAATGCCGATATCAGTGCAGTTATTGCCAAATCATTTGCGCGCATTTTTTATCGTAACTGTATAAATACTGGTTTGCCGTTAATCGAGTGTGATACCGACAAGATTAATCCTGGAGATGAATTGGAGATAGACCTCGGGGCAGGACTATTGCATAACCTGACTCAAGGAATAGATATAGCAATCACCCCTTTACCTCCGGTTATGTTGAAAATTCTCAACGATGGCGGTTTGGTAGAACATTTCAAAAAATATGGCGGTTTTAATTTCGATTAATTTAACGAGTATATACAGTAGCGTAGTTCGTGGCTGTAGATTAACGCGAATGAATTAGAACAGTAAAAATTATTCTGGATAAATGGTATTGTATTATAGCTAATTTACTGAACAAAGAATAATTAAGCGTTAATCATATATAATATGGACTATCTGTTGTCCATTAATAACTATATTTTATGAGGAGGCTATCAATTGGCTAATGAAGCTATAATCAAAGGTGAGAAAATTACTGTAGTGGATGGGGTATTAAATGTTCCTGATCATCCGATTATTCCCTTTATTATAGGAGATGGAATTGGCCCTGATATCTGGGCGGCAGCTTCCCGGGTGATTGATGCTGCTGTGGATAAAGCCTATGGCGGGGAAAAATCTATCGTGTGGAAAGAAGTTTTGGCCGGAGAAAAGGCTTTTGATATGACTGGGGAATGGTTGCCCCAGGAAACCCTGGATGTAATTAATGAATATTTCATTGCTATCAAGGGACCATTGACCACACCTATTGGTGGAGGAATTCGTTCATTAAACGTGGCTCTGAGGCAGAAACTTGACCTATATACCTGTTTGCGTCCAGTGCGCTGGTTTAATGGAGTTCCTTCTCCAGTAAAGCGGCCTCAGGATGTGGATATGGTGATTTTTCGTGAAAACACCGAAGATATATATGCCGGCATCGAATACCAGCAAGGTAGTGCTGAAGCAGTGAAATTGCTGCACTTCCTGCAGGACGAGCTGGGAGTGGATAAAATACGTTTCCCGGAGACTTCAGGACTGGGAATTAAACCGGTTTCCGAGCAGGGTACTAAACGTCTGGTAAGAGCAGCTATCGAGTATGCAATCAAACAGGGGCGCAAGAGTGTAACTTTGGTTCACAAGGGCAACATCATGAAGTATACCGAAGGTGCTTTCAAAAAATGGGGATATGAACTGGCTGAACAGGAATATGCAGACAAGGTATTTACCTGGAACCAGTACGATGAGATCAAGGAGCGGGAAGGCGCTAAGGCTGCTGATCAAGCTCAGAGCAAAGCCGAAGCGGCTGGTAAAATTATCATCAAGGATTCTATTGCAGACATCTTTTTGCAGCAGATTCTTACCCGCCCATCGGAATTTGAAGTGGTAGCTACCCTTAATCTGAATGGTGACTACATATCTGATGCCCTGGCAGCTCAAGTTGGGGGCATAGGCATAGCACCAGGCGCCAATATCAACTACCAGACCGGTCATGCCATATTTGAAGCTACCCATGGAACTGCCCCTAAGTATACTGGATTGGATAAGGTGAACCCTTCCTCAGTATTGTTATCCGGAGAAATGATGCTGCGTCATCTTAAATGGGACGAAGCGGCTGACCTAATTATTACCTCCATGGAAAAAACTATTGACAGTAAGGTAGTAACTTATGATTTTGCCAGACTGATGGAAGGTGCGACTGAGGTAAAATGCTCACAGTTTGCTGACCAGCTGATTAAAAACCTGCCATAAGAATAAACTGATAAATTACAGCAATATTTGAAAGGGCCTGTTTGTATTTATATGCAGCGGGTTCTTTTAGTTGGCTAATGTAATTCAATATATAGTGGATATTTTAAGTGCCCTTGTATAGGGAATGGGTACAGAATAGACGAGGATGGGGTTTGCGGATATGAAAATAAAAGAGTTTTATAAAGGTGATCAGGCAGTACTATCACTAGAAATATTTCCGCCCAAGAAAGACTATCCGCTTGAGACAGTCTTTAATACCTTAGATCATCTGGTAAAACTTGAACCCAGCTTTATCAGTGTAACATACGGTGCCGGTGGATCTAATCGGGGGAGAACAGTCGAGATAGCTTCGCGTATTAAGAAAGAGTATGGAATCGAATCTCTGGCTCATATGACCTGCGTGGGTCATAGCCGGCAGGAAGTTGATTCTATCTTGGAAAATCTGCTTCAGGAAGGAATAGAAAATATTCTGGCCTTGAGAGGTGATCCCCCTGAGGATGTCCCAGACTTCGATTTTTATAAACAGGAGTATCGCTATGCGGTCGAATTGATTTCTGATGCCAGAAAAAAGTCAAACTTTGGGATTGCTGCCGCTGCCTACCCGGAAGGGCACCCTGAATGCCCGCGGCTGAATAATGATCTGATCTTCCTTAAACAAAAAACTGATATGGGTGTAGATTTATTAATTACCCAGCTTTTTTTTGATAATCGCATTTATTATGATTTTATCGACAAGGCCCTGGCTATCGGTATAAATATTCCTGTGGTTCCCGGGATTATGCCTGCTTTAGCTGCCAAGCAGATAAAACGTTTTATGTACTTTTCAGGTTCATCCATGCCGGGCAAACTATTAAAATTGGTAGACAAATATGAACATGAGCCTCAGGATATGGAAAAGGCTGGCATAGAATATGCCAGCCAACAGATTGAGGACCTGATCCAAAATAGAGTACCGGGTGTACACCTATATACAATGAACAAGTGGACTCAAATTACTGAAATCGTCAAGAATGTAGGAATATAAATACATAGACATAGTAAATTATGTAAACGCTAATTTCAGAAGATGTTGTTCATATTTAAAAAGTACTTTTATCCTAGAAGTACTATGAAAATGCTAGTCCCGTATTGCTTCTGTTGAACTGCCCATATCAAGTAGACATTGGGCAGCTCATTGTATGAGTGATACGGGTTAATTTTTGGGGATTACATTACAATAACAGACGCTATGAGGCATGACCAGACTTGTTATAATGTTGGTTGCTGAATACAAAACTAATTCTGCGATCTGCCATCTAATTCTTCATGGTGGTATAATTTAGATTAGTATACAACAGGGAGGACTTAAGATGGGAGACATCAGAGTTGTCAGGATTCCATTGCGGGTGGCTAATAGCTATTTGCTTATAGGAGAGAAGACTATAATTGTTGATACGGGCGATCCGGGATTTAGTCGACAGATAATAAGTGCACTTAAGGCCAATGACCTGAAAAAAACTGACGTGAGTATGATTTTCCTTACTCATGGACATATAGATCATTTCGGCAGTGTGTATGAATTAAAAAGGCAAATAGATGCTCCGGTTGCTATACACAGGATAGATGAACCTTATTTGCTGGAAGGTACTCAAGCTCCGCTTTATCCGCAGAAAGCTGTGGCCCGTATGATCAAATCCGTAGGTAATGATATGCAGGTCAAGAAGAGGTATGGATTGAAGGCAGAGATTGTGTTTGATGATGAACTGGATTTAAATAATTATGGGGTAGATGCTAAGGCACTGGCAACTCCAGGACATACCCTGGGATCATCCTCTATTGTTTTGAAGCCAGGTAAAGCTATTGTGGGTGATTTGCTGGTACATAAATATCTTCTGTTTGGTCAAGGCTGTAAACCTCCATTTATACACGATCCTATGAAGTATTCTGATAGTATGCGCAAGCTGCTCGATCTGGGAGTTACGATGTTTTACCCCGGGCATGGGAAAGCCATTCCCAAAAACGAATTACACAGAAAATATCAGAATACTCAATAGAGCGCTAAGGACGTATATGCCAGGACCATACAAATCCAAGTGAAGACATTAAATAAACCTAATTTGTAGCAAGACAGGTGAACTCTACACTACAATATCTGAACACATTCGGGTACTAATTTGCTGATAGGATGTAGTGATCTGCGTGAAAAGTTGGCTAATTTTTTGATATTGGTTGTCTCTGCTGGCCTGTTCAATCAAGGCAGCAATCTCTGATATCTGGACAAAACCATACATGCCGGCTGTGCCCTTAATGGCATGACTTAAATGCTGAATATTTTTAATATCTCTATTATTAATTGCTTCCTGTAATTCATCCAGCATGTCTTCTAATATCTCAATAAACTCAGGAATGAGATTGGCTATCAGCTGATTGGAGGCTGCAGAATTACTAGGTATATGTACAAAATCTGTTTGTAACTGTGATTTAATTTCTTGAACCAGTTCAGCAGACTTAAAGGGTTTAGCTAGATATGATGAACAACCGCAGTCCAGGCATTTATCGCGATCACCACTCATAGCGTTGGCGGTTATGGCAATGATGGGAATATGGTTCCAGGATTTATTAGCGCGAATATAGCGGGTAGTTTCATACCCATCCATAATGGGCATCTGCATGTCCATGAGAATCAGGTCAAAACTTTTATGCTGCAGAATATTCAAGCATTCCAGTCCGTTATTTACATATTCCACTTCGAAACCATAATTCATCAACATCTGGATAATGAGCTTCTGATTCAATTCATTATCCTCTACCACCAGGATACTAATAGGCAGGAAACCATTGTTTATATCTTCATCTCTGGTAATAGCACTAATTTGATTAAGAGCCCTATCTGCTTCATTAGCAACAGCTATATTCAGCGGAATTCGAAAAGCAAATGTGGTTCCCTGACCTTCGATACTGTTTACCCAGATTTCACCTGACATCAGGCTAATTAGCCTTTTACATATATAGAGGCCCAGCCCGGTGCCGCCAAATTCTCGACAGGAGGAGCTGTCTGCCTGGGTAAAGCAGTTGAAAATGGTATCCAGCTTATTATTAGCAATACCTATTCCAGTATCCTCTACTGTAAATACCAGGAATCCATCGTTTTTACTGTCAGTTTCCATAATAGCCTTAACATCAATGCGGCCAGACGGAGTGAACTTTATGGCATTTAATAATATGTTCACCATCACCTGACGAAGTTTTAGCTCGTCCAATAGAAGCAGAGGGGGTAAGGTCGGATCGATATACAGGTCCATTATCAAGCCTTTGGATTGTAGGTTTGCGGACAGCATATTTGCAGTTTTATAGAGAATCTCAGACAGGTTTATAGGCGATAGTTTTAAGGTATCCATGCCCAAATCTATTTTGGATAGGTCCAAGATATCATTGATGGTGTTTAACAGCTGTTCGCCGCACTCCCTTATAGTATCGAGATGCAAATGCTGTACCGAATTAAGGCTGGTGTTGCACAGGAGATCACTGGAACCTAAAATACCAATCATGGGGGTGCGGAGTTCATGGGTCATATTGGCCAGAAATTGGCTCTTGGACAAATTGGCATTTTCAGCATTATTACGGGCTTCAGCTAATTCAGTAATATCAGTAGACACTAATACCACCTGAGCCGGGTCCTGATTTATTGCCAATGGATAGATCCGATGCATAAAAGTTCTCTCCTGTCCTTTTACTTTGATAAGTGATTTATCTTCCCAGATTTGTCCTGCCAGGAGGCTATTTTTTATGGCTTTAATTTTATATTCCTTAATAGGGAAACCATCCTCCTGAAAGATGTCCTTGCTGCTATGGGATAAGGAGAAAATATTGCGAGCATGTTGATTGGAATATACTATCTTGCCATCCAAATAAAGTACTAATATGCTTTCTTGAAAATTCTCCAGCAGATAATCTATTTTTCTGCGGATGTGAGGGGTAGAGTGGGCTACATAGGCAGATAATCTTAATCCTTTGGTCATACTGCTATTATGCTGAAAGATAATTGTAAGCATAATTGCAGCTAGAATAGAAATAAGAATTGGAAATATGGTAACATCTACCACTGGGTGAAACTTTTTAAGCCATGGAAAAGTAAACGATGAATTATCAATCCATGTTAGTGCGACAATAACTACCATTAAATATAGAGAATAGTTTACGGCTTTTTTGATATCATTAATGGCCATATACAAGACCCTCCACATTATGAGAAATAAGGACACTAGTTAACGACGGCAAGATTAGAATACAACATTTACTGGAAAAAATTTGTCTCCTTATGGTTTTCATTTTGCAATATTTTTAAGTTTTACTGCCGAATAGTAGCGGCATAATTCATAACGAGGCGATAGCAGGAAAGATAAGGGGGGAATTTAGCGTTTTTGCCTCTCTGGCAGGCTAAATTAACGAATAAGTACCCTTAAATAACTATTTTGCACAAGAAGTTATTGCGAATATTGAAAAACACTAATTATCTGTGAGGCTTGAATTGCAGAGAAAAAAAGCTAGTGCAGGACAACATTTTCTGCTTAATAACGCAAGAAAAGTATATAGACTACGTAGTTACATATGAGTGATTGTGATTTTAATTAAAAAGCAATTAATTTTACGGCTTTATTGCAGGAATTACAATGTTGAAACGGGAATTTTGTAAAAGACCCTGGTCAGCAAATTAGAAGGGGGAGAGTGGGAAAGGCGATTAAGTGAGTCAAACTATCATCGCAAAGGAGGAATCATCAATTGTTAAAATATATACCCAAGAAAATATGCGCAATTATCTGCATGCTAGTTGTGGCTAACTGTGTTTGTGTATTTCCAATCAAGACAGCTGTCTCAGTGGGATTACCTGTTTTAATAGAAATCAACGGTCAAGCAGTGGATTATGCTTCCAATGATCAAGGACCCATGATAATCCAGGATAGAACCTACGTGCCTATAAGAGTTATTAGTGAAAACCTGGGAGCCAAGGTTGAGTGGAAGCCGGATACCCGCCAGGTACTTATAAACCGGTTGAGTCAGCCCAGCGTAACTTTCCCGGCGTCTTCATCTGGAGATGTGCAAATCATTATTGATGGACAGTTGCTAACCATTCCAAATGACTACGGTAATGCTTTTATTAGTAAGCTGGGGCGTACCATGATACCTCTTCGGGCAGTTGGTGAAGCACTTGGCTGCGAAGTCAATTGGGAAAATGGGACGGTATATATTAAGGCTAATACCCCTGCACCTACCGCGCCGGTAATTACTCCACCGCCAGTCAGCGAGCCAGTGAAAGAGTCTCCGTTGCAAACACCTAATCAACCTGGAGCTGCTGTAGTAAACCCGACGGTTAATCTGGCCGACAGTCAGTTATTAAAAGATCTGGCTCAGTATAGAAGTAATTTGAAATTAATGAATGGAACAGTTATCAATTCGGGGGAATTAGCAACCAAAGATCCTGCTGCCTTCAGTCCGGAGCAACTGGTAGTCTTTAGAACTTATCTTAAGGATCTGAGCAAATACCAACCCAGTCTAACGCTTCCAACGGGTGAGCAGATAAACACCGCGGATATAAATATTCTAGGAACTTCATACTTAACTGTCGATCAATTGAAAAAATGGATGGACAGTGAAACCCCTAGATTAGTTACTAAGGCGCAGACCAATGGCCAAGAGTTTAAAGCTATACCGGATTTGGCTGAATTATACATAAGAATCGGTGCTGAGTATGGTATTAGAGGAGACCTGGCTTTTTGCCAGGCAGCTAAAGAAACCGGTTACTGGCAATTTACCGGTTCTGTGCAGCCTTGGCAGAATAATTATTGTGGTTTATGGGCTACTGGCAGTCCATTAACTGGCCAGGAGTCACCCAACGGTGCCGATCCAAGCCAGGTGCGTTTTGAAGCCGGCACCCATGGAGCGATCTTTGTGACCCCAGCAGCGGGAGTAGAAGCTCATATTCAGCACCTTTATGCTTATGCTACCAAAAATCCTTTGCCGGCTGGGAAAATATTAGTTGATCCGCGTTTTGTCTTAGTGAATAAGGGTATTGCTCCCAGCTGGCAACAACTTAATGCCCGTTGGGCTGTTCCAGGTACGACCTATGGACAAAGTATTATTAGTGATTACTGGTTTAAGGCGGTCAATACCAGATAAATCATTGGCTTGGATTATTAGAAAAAAACTAAGAAAACTCGGCGTACGCCGCTACCTTAATAGCGAACGCCGAGAGCATCAGTAGTACCCGGAGGGTGAGACTTTAGGCGACAGCGGTCGCTCCTTGCCATCCTTGGCACCGCGACACTAGTCCAT
>CAZEDT010000072.1:0-16274 GCA_964510795.1 uncultured Syntrophomonas sp. | reverse complement strand
ATGCTCCCTGTGGTCGCAATTAAGGAAACACCCTTCGGGTACTACTGATGCTCCCCGTGGTCACAATTAAGGAAACACCCTTCGGGTACTACTGATGCTTTCTGGCGTTCGCTATTAATGTAGCGGCGTAAGCCGAGTTATCTTATTAAAAGCTTAAAATAAGGAGCAAGAGCAATTCCTCTGTCCCTGTAGGAATTGTTTGACCACAAATTTCTCACACTTGTTATAATTAATACCAACAATATCGATAATGGAGACTAGCTTATTTGGGCCTCATCAAATATTTTAAGAGGAGATCAGATAGATGGATGCGGTTTTGGAGTTTAAAAAGCTGCGGCGCTCGTTGGATAACAGACATTCATTGGTTGAAGAATCGGCTTCGGTAGCTTCTGGACAAATATTAGCAATCAAAGGGCCTTCTGGATTCGGTAAATCTACCCTGCTGAGGATGCTGGCGCGCTTGATCTCGTCGGAATCAGGAGAACTATATTTCCAGGGTAACGCTTGGCAGTCGATTCCACCTGCAGTCTGGCGTCGCAGCGTGCATTATGTAGCACAGAAGCCGGTGATGTTGGCTGGCAGCGTAGAAGATAATTATCGCCAGCCCTTTGCACTGGGGAGTGTACTGGAAGGGCCAACATACTCCCGGCAGTTTGCTGAGCAATATATGAAGATACTGGACCTGCCTCTGGAGCTATTGGAACAGAACGCGCAAACCCTATCAGGAGGAGAGGCTTCACGAGTAGCCTTAATCAGAGCCCTGTTGATCGAACCAACGGTACTTCTGCTGGACGAACCTACCGCTTACCTGGATGGTGACAACCGCATTAAGGTTATGCAGTTAATTTCTCAGTGGGTACAAGAAAAGCCTGGGAGAGCGGTTATTATGGTTTCGCATGATGAAAGCGATTTGTATAGTATTGACGGAGTATCGATTATGGAGATTGGGCATGGTCAGGAGGCGGCAAATAATGGATAGCAGTTATATTCAGATCTCCAATCTACAGCTGGTTCTTAGCGTATTATTGGTTTTAATAACTGGGTTCATATCAGCGCTCCTGCAACTGGGCTTGCTAAAATCGCTGCTGTGGGGAACTGTCCGGGCTTTTGTTCAGCTTAGTTTAATAGGCTATATTCTGACCTATGTTTTCAAACTGAATAATCTGCTTGTAATTGTGCCCATACTGCTGTTAATGGCATGGATAGCGAGCCGAGAGGCCACCCGGCGTATCAATAATGCGCCTCAAAGCCCGGTGCCAATGACTTTTCTGTCGCTGACTGCCAGTACCTTCATTGTGGGTTCAATTGTAGTAGTACTGATTATTTCTCCTCAGCCCTGGTATTCGGCCCGAATCATAATTCCGATTTTCGGGATGTTGCTGGGCAATTCCATGAACGCCATTGCCCTGTGTTTGGATCGGTTGTATAGTGACATCTCCGCCCATGCCGAGGAAGTGGAGCAGTTGCTTTGTTTCGGTGCCAGTCCCTGGGAAGCAGTGCTCACTCATGTGAAAAAAGCGGTTAGTTCGGGCATGCTTCCCACCATAAACGCTTTGATGGTAGTTGGTCTGGTAAGTCTGCCCGGGATGATGACCGGTCAGATTCTGGCGGGCATGAATCCCCAATCGGCGGTAAGGTATCAATTTGTGGTGATGGTTATGATGACTGCTTCGGTAGCTATTGGCTGCATCATGATCGTGGGGCTTTCCTATAAAAAGATGTTTACTGAGGATCAGGCGCTGGTGGAGTCTATGCGAAAGAACTAGCGGATGAGAAAAAGACAACCCAAGGAGCGGTTTGTTTGTATGGGTAATTTATTAAAGTGAGAAGAACACAACCGGGGCAAGTAGTGAGTCTGTGAGTCAGAGATGAGGTAGACATGTCTGTGAAGATAGGGGTGGTTGGGGTGAGAAAGTCAGTCAGGGGATTAAGAAGTCCCCTGACTCAGCTGTTATCCACTTAATCTGCGGCTTCAGTCTGTACCAGGCGCAGAAGAATATCCTCCAGACTGCTTTCCTTCAGGCCGAAGGCCAGGATTTGAGCGTTGTTGTTCAGCGCTTCCTGAAGTATCAGAGGGCGCAATTCCTGATTTTTAACTGCATTGATATCGATTTTGCCATTCATTTCTACCATTTCTACCTGATTGATTCCCGGTATAAGCCGCAGAGCCTGGAGGAGTTTCTCGTTGGGCTCGGCCACTAGTAATTCCAGGTTGATACTGTCGCTGGCGGTACTGCGCAGGTTAGCAATGGTATCCACCGCGACCAGGTGACCATGGTCAAAAATACCCACTACATCGCAGATGCTTTCCACCTCGGGCAGTACGTGGGAGGACATCAAAACGGTAAGCTCTCTTTCCTGCCGCAGTCGCAGGATCAAATCCCGCATATTTTTTGCTCCCAAGGGATCTAAGCCCAGGGTAGGCTCGTCCAGGAAAAGGACTTGGGGTTCGGACAGCAGAGCTTGAGCCAACCCCAGACGGTGCCGCATGCCTCGTGAATACCCCCCCACATAAGCGTTTTTCTTATCCACCAAGCCTACCATTTCCAGTGCCGCATCAATGCGCCGTGGGGCTTCATTGACAGGTACATCCAGAAGCCTGCAGACATAGCGCAGGGTTTCCTGAGTGGTCATGCGGGTATAAAAGGCTGGGTTTTCGGCCACATAACCGATATGAGAGCGTACCTTCATGGGCTCTTTCGCCACGTCATAACCGGCCACGATAGCGGTTCCGCTATCTGGCCTAATCAGACTCACCATCATCTTGAAGGTAGTGGTTTTGCCGGCTCCGTTTAATCCCAGCAGGCCGAAAGATGTACCTTTCTTAACCTGGAAGCTTACCTTGTCCACTGCTTGTAAGCGACCATAGTTTTTACTTAATCCTTGAGCATCAACCGCAAATTCCATCATATGGTTCCTCCTAGTTCTTGAAGGCGACGTTCTGCCGCTCAAAGATCCAGCTGCTCAGGAGCAGCACCAAAATAGTCATGATAAATAGTGATATACAGCAGATCAGCGCGTCGCTGGGGCTGGTCAGAGCGAACTTTTGAAACTTGGAGAAAACGCTGAGGAAGAATTTCACCGCGATGGGCAGTCCTTGAAAACTATCAATATGCAACAAAAGGCCGACCCGTGATAGGAATTCGCCTCCCAGTGGATGGGCCGGAGCCATAAAGACCAGAGCACATAGGGCGGCGGTAGCAGTAGTGGGGGCGAACATGGAGATTAAGGTGGTTAGAGCTATGAAAAACAAAGCAACACAGCTGACTATGGCCACCAGGGTCAGCCACTGGCTTAAAGGGGGCATGGCCAGATGCCAGCGATATTGTGATATGCCGGATAGCTGAGCCCAGTAATAAGCAGCAATTAATTCGGCTACTAAAAGTGGCACAATCATCAGTACATAGGCACAATACTTACCCAGTAACAAGGTACTTCGAGGCAAGGGCTTGGAAAGCACCAGTTCCAGCGTACCCTTCTCCTTTTCTCCTACCACTGCGTCCATAGCAGCAAAAATGCCAATCATCGGGCAAAGTATGGCAAACAGTTCAAAAAAGGGATCCAGGACGTTGCTGGAATTGGCTGTAGGACCCACTTCAGTATACAGGGCCATGAGAATGCCGCCAAAAATAAACATCAGTAAAAATAAGGTCTTATAGTTGCGCAGGTTCTCCTGCCATTCCCGCTGCAAAACCGCAGTCAGTTTCACTGGCTACCAGCTCTCTTTCCGTATCATTAATTGCCAAATTAACTATTTACCATGAGTAAATTGTTTTCATAATAACATTGCAACCGGGGTATTACAATAAATACCCCTACTGGAGTACAATTATATATAGCTAGAAAAAGCAGTGGAAGCTTTTAGCTTTCACTGCTTATAATTATCGAGAACATAATGGGGTATTCCCCTTTTCCTTCTAGTTAATAGGTATATTCCTGCCGGTTCTAAATTGATAAGCATGGCGGTGGTTAAAATTACGGGAAGATGTTCCCTCGGCGCGGTGTATATGCCGGCCGTTCCCTATATTAATGTTGAGACCGGTCTTTTTCATTAGACGGTGGGTATGACCTAGCACCCGGTTCGTTTCAACATCGTACCAATGACGATGTCTTCCTGTAGACAGATTAATTCCAGTGTTATCAGCAAATCCATGAAGATGCCTTCTGTTCCTGGTGGTTATACCATTAAAGTTGTGTATATGACTATTTGGCGGCAACATATTTCAACCTCCTTAAATACAAATTTGCTATAATATATGATCAAATGTTTGCATGTGTTACCAATAAAAGGAATATTTATATGCGATGCAATATGGAAAAATTAAAAGTAGATAATTATAGGTGTAATCTGTTTTTTGGATTTTACAAACCGATATTAATAAACCATACTCAACTTGAGTAGGAATTTTTTATGAAAAGTCGAAATAGTGAAGCAGGCAGGTGATAATATGTACCAGGAAGAAATTAAACTAAGCTATGGTGAGGGCAGATATCTCATTAATATGCTGGCGGTAGTGACTGCAGATGGGATTTCCATAACTGTTACCGGGGGAGAGAAACCTCACGTGGGGGCTATGGCGATGTGTGTGCCCAGCCTGAGTGCGAACGATAATAAAGTATCCGTTGATACCTGGATTACCCCTCGGTCCGGGCATAAAGATGATCAAGTAGCGGCTATGCTGGCTCGTCAGGTTTGCATGGAAACCAGGCAGACTACAGCAGTGGTAGCCGGAATACATATCGATCAGGCGCAGGCGTCGGAAATTGAGCAATTATTGGATAATAGCAAACATGCTGCCAAATTGATTTGTACAAAAATAAATGAGATTGTGGAGAATAAATCATGCATAAGAACCTCCGAAGCTTTATTGATCAACTAAGAAAAGAAAAACAAATTATTGAAGTATCGGCTGAGGTTGATCCTTGTTTGGAACTGGCCGAAATTCATCGCCGGGTGGTGGCTGAGGATGGACCGGCCCTGTTATTCACTAAGGTAAAGGGGTCGAAATTCCCTGTAGCTACGAATCTATTCGGCAGCATGCCGCGGATGGAGATAGCTATAGGTCCCAAACCGGAAGCGACCATCCGCCAGGCTATTAAGGCCATGGATAAACTAATGCCCCCCCGTTTCAAATCTTTGTGGGAGGAACGGCACTGGCTCTTGGATTTGACAAAGGTCGGAATGCGGCAGGTATCAAGCAGTAAAGCTCCTGTTTTGGAGAATCGGATGCCTCGGGTCAACCTGCATGAACTGCCGGTGATAACCAGCTGGCAGGAGGATGGAGGACCATTTTTTACTCTGCCGCTGGTTTATACTGAAAAGCCCGGAACCAGTGAGCATAATTTGGGGATGTACCGTATGCAGGTATTTTCTGAGAACCAGACCGGTATGCACTGGCAGATTCATAAAGGCGGTGGATTTCATTTCTATGAGGCTGAACAAGCCCGGAAAAATCTCCCAGTTTCGGTATTTCTGGGTGGACCGCCGGCTCTCACTGTCGCGGCTATCACGGCCTTGCCCGAACCGTTGCCGGAACTGCTCTATGCCTCATTTTTGCTGGGAGAGAAGATTAATATGGTGCAGGTGGATGGTCATGCCCATCCCCTCGTAGCAGAGGCTGAATTCGCCCTCTGCGGGCATGTGCCTGCGGGTGTGCGTCGGCCGGAAGGACCTTTCGGGGACCATTACGGTTATTATTCCCTGGTGCACGATTTTCCGGTTTTTAATGTCCAGCAGCTTTACCATCGTAAGGATGCAATTTATCCGGCCACGATTGTGGGCAAGCCGCGCCAGGAGGATTACTATATCGGCGAATGGATGCAGGAGCTAATCTCTCCGATATTCCCTATAATGATGGCTGGTTTAAAATCAATGTGGACTTACGCTGAAGCCGGTTTTCATACTTTATGCGCAGCCGTCGTGCGGGAAAGCTATTTCCGTGAGGCCCTGGCCCATGCATTTAGGATACTGGGTGAAGGTCAGTTGAGTCTTACCAAGGTTTTACTCCTAACCAATGTTGACCTGGATCTTAAGGACTTTTCTACTTTGCTGGAAAATATCCTGATACGTTTTAACCCGTCTCGGGATTTAATTATTATCCACGATACGGCCATGGATACCCTTGATTATACCGGGCGCCTGTATAATCAAGGCAGCAAGGCTATAATCCTGGGTATAGGCGACCCGATAAGGAAAGTACCTGATAAATACGAGGGAGGCCCACTTCCGGGTATCAATAAAATAAAGGCCTATTGTGGAGGATGTTTGCTGGTGTCTGGTCCTGATTACGACAGTGATCCAGAGCTGGCGGGAGAATTAATCCGCCAGGAGCCTGAAGGATTGGATAAATGGCCGTTGGTGATAATGGTCGATGATGTAGATGAAATTGCTGACCAGACCGCATTTTTATGGACTGTATTCACCCGGTTTGACCCGGCCCTGGATATCTATGCCAAGCAGCAAGTTATTAAAAACTCTATCCACTATGAACTCCCCATAGTAATTGATGCACGCATGAAAGGCGAATATCCAGCAGCTTTAGAGCCGCGCGAAGATATCGTTAAGCAGGTTGATAGGCGTTGGGGTAGTTTGTTTAAATAATTGTGATCAAAAACCTTCCCCTGGGTACCCCTAACCGACTTACTCAAATGGTTATTTGTGGTATTATTAAGCATATATAAGCATATTATTGTGGAGCCGAGACTAAAAAATAATATGCGGAATAATTTTAAGGGGAGGGTTAATTTATGAAGAAAAAAATGCTTATCTTGCTTATGACGGTCTTAATAGTTAGCTGCGCAGGCTTGGCCGGCTGTGGTAAGGAAAAGGCGAAGGAGACATCATCAGCGCCAGCAGCAGTCCAAGAAAAAGGCGGTTCCAATGAACTGGCCGATGTCATGAAATCTGCCCGGGAAGCTTCCGAAATGTCTTTTGAGATGGTAAGCGCCAGCACCAGTAATGGGAAAACGGTTAACGTTCAGGGCAAGTATTGGATTAGCGGCAAAAAAATGCGGATGGAAGCTGAAAGCAATGGCCTGAAATTCATTACTATTGTAGACGCTAATGGTGAAACGTTTATGTATAATCCGGGGGATAAAACGGTCATGAAGTTATCAAATATGCAAGAAAAGTCTGAAATGCCCAATCAATGGAGCGAGAAAAATGATCAGGCAGCTTATAAAATTGTTGGGCATGAAAAAATGGACGGCTATGATTGTGTAGTAGTAACTGTAAATGAAACTGATGGTACCAACAAAATGTGGTTAAGAAAAGATATTGGCATGCCAGTGAAAATGGAAGCCAAATCTGCTGACGAGAGCATGGTTGTTCAATATAAAAACTATAATATCGGTAAACAAGCAGATGATTTATTTAAAATTCCTGCCGATGCTAAAGTGCTGAACATGACGGCTATACCGGATGTGCCTAAAACCCCCAAACAGTAATACCACTCGTTAATAAGAAATGCCGGGGAATATTCCCTGGCTTTTTTTTGCCTATTTTCGCCGATAAGCTGCAACGATCCATGAAAAAAAGACTTCCCAGAGAGGGTTTTATTGTGTTACTGTAAAAACAATAAAGGAAAATAATGTATATAATACAAATAAAATACACCTAAGACAACGGTATTAAATAATCCCGGGTGAATATAGCAGCAACTTATTAGGATCACAAACGATTTCTTTAGCAACGTAGTCAGCAGTACAGCATCACCAGTCGATTAATAGCAGAGTCAACCTTGAGCTGATAACTGAGAGGGAGGAGAATAATAATGAAAGCTATGCGCAGACAGATATCAAAAATTGAAGGAGCAATAGCGACATTATCGCTCAGCAGGCCTCAGCAGGTGTCGCTGGGGTCAATTCTTGAAAAGCAGGCCCTTAAAAGGCCAAAACACCCAGCCATACTTTATGACGACCGCGTAATTAGCTACCAAGAGTTTAATGAACAAGCCAACCGTTATGCCCATTTTTTTATTCAGCGGGGGTTTAAAAAGGGGGATGTAGTAGCTTTACTTATGGATAATCGGCCCGAATACTTTATTGCCATAGCCGGATTGGCCAAACTGGGGGTGGTGATATCCCTCATCAATACAGGAGTAAGAGGTCGGGTACTGGCCCATGCCATCAATATTTGTGATGCCCAGGCGATCATCCTTGGCAACGAACTGCTGTCCGCTTTTGAAGAGGTTTATGCTGACATCACGTTTCAAGCACCCGCCTGTATTCTGGTTGAGAATGACAACTGTGAGATAAATTCAGCGCTTCCTTACGAAGATCTTAACAAGCTTTTAGCCGGCCTGAGCGTTAGCAATCCTAGCACTACATCGGCCATAAACACGGAAGATTTGTTGTACTACATATATACCTCTGGTACCACAGGATTTCCTAAGGCTACCGCCAGCAAACATCAGAATTGGGTGGTGCTGGGCAATAGCTGCGGAGGCTTGGGCCTTAGGATGCTGCCCGAAGACGTACTATATAATTGTCTGCCTTTGTACCACAATAGTGGTTCCAATATAGCCTTTGCCAGTTTTCTGGTGCACGGCAGTACGATTGCTTTGCGCCGCAAGTTTTCGGCCCGCAATTTTTGGAAGGATATAAAAAAATATAAGGCTACCCACTTCATATATATCGGTGAACTGTGCCGCTATCTAAACAACCAGCCACTTGGCAAGGATGATAAGGACAACCCGCTGGAATTCATCCTCGGTAATGGAATGCGGGGGGAATACTGGCAGGAATTTAAGCAACGCTTTGGCATTAAACACATTTTTGAAGTCTATGGTGCATCTGAAGGAGTAGCCCGGATTATCAACATGAAAGAAGTACCCGGTATGATGGGAAGGTTGAGCATTACCGGCATTAGAATAGGGGAAGTGGTACGCTACGATGTTGAAAACGAAAGTATGGTTACCGACCACCAGGGTAAAGCAATAAAATGTAAGCCGGGTGAAATCGGTTTGTTGATCTGTGAAATTAATGCCCGGGCCGCTTTCGCTGGTTACGTGAACAATCCTGAAGCCACCAAGGCTAAAATAATGCGCAACGTTTTGAAGGAAGGTGACCAGTATTTTGATACTGGCGACTTGGTAAAATTACATGATAATGAATGGGTATCTTTTATAGACCGTCTGGGTGACACCTTCCGCTGGAAGGGCGAAAATGTGTCCACTAATGAAGTAGCCGATATATTGAACAGCTTCGGAAAGATAGAAGACAGTAATGTTTATGGGGTTCAGGTTCCGGGCACCGAAGGTCGCTGCGGAATGGTAGCATTAAAGGTTCTGGAGGGTGAAAATCTGGATATGGATGCCTTTGCCCAACATGTTTATAAAAACCTGCCCGTGTATGCACGCCCCTATTTCCTGCGCTTGCGGGACCAAGTAGATTCCACCAACAGTTTTAAGCAGGTGAAGACCCAACTCCAGAAAGAAGGCTTTGATCCCAGCCTTATACAGGACCCAATGTATTTCTTACATCCGCAGCAGGTGACCTACATTCCTATAAACAACGAAATTTATCAAGCAATATCAGAGCAGCAGATAGCTTTTTAATATACTAATCACTAATGCTCGCAGGTAACAACCTTAGCAGTAACCGCAAGGTCACATACCTGTAAGGTGCAACAATTGATGAAAATATGGTTTACGTAATGGAATAGCGATATTAACCGGCTGTATTAATTATATTCCTGCCGCGTTAATCCATCCTGGTCCGCGTAATGCGCGTTGAATTTGTTTTTACATTTTTGCATAAACATTTGTTTAGCATCTAGACAATAATAAATATTAAAGTAAATCCACAACTACCAGACTTAATTGCAGGTTCATTAATGCTATGTGTTGAGTATTTAATGAACCTTTGTATTACTGCCAAACCATTCCTCTACTGCACGGCTCTGGGTTATGTCCAAACCCACCACCTTTACAATTCTGGCTCCCACGCCAGAAGCCAGGGCGGCTTTAATGGTGGCGAGCTCGTTCCTCTCCTGAAAATAGGTTTGAGCTACGGCCAGTGACTGTATCCGGCGGTGAGGAATAATGCTGGTTACCTGCCCAATAAATCTCGATCTTATTAAAAGCTTTTTACCATCCAGCTTCCATCCGGTATCACTAAACTGCAGGTAAGCAAGCCACGCCGAGGGCAACAGGAGCAACAAGGAATAATAACCCCAGGGAATCCAAATACTGCAGGCTCCTGTTACTAAGCTTATTGGTGCTAGCATAAAAAGAAAATAGCGTTTAGCAGACCGTGCAGGCAGACCTTCCAGGTCAAAATTTTCTACTGCAAAATCAGGTACCACCCGGGTTAGAAACGGTAAAACTTCGTTTCTGGTTAGAAGGGGAAACAGCAAATTGGCTTCCCCTTTCTCTCCTCCATATGCGGCACTGACCACCCGCAGGCTTACCAGACCAAAGGGCTGGCGAAGGAGACCTTGTATTACCTCTACGGCCTGGATTCGTTTGATCGGCAGAGTAACCTGTCGTTTCTCCAGCAAACCATGATTGATTTTGATTTTATCTCCTTCTACCAGTAAATGAAATCCACCCAGCTTAATCATTTCGCTGACCAGTGAAATAAGCCAGGCCAACAGGAACACTAGGATTATGAACACAACAATGACTATCCATCCCTGGGTCAGCAACCCTTCCGCATAACGATCAAGCAACTGATAAACAGCAGCTTGGGGAAAGAATTGATCTATTTGACTCAGTAAAGCCAGCAAACCGGCAAAAATAAAACCTATGCGGTTAGACGTGGTCGCCGCCAACAGCAAAGAGCCTCCCGATAGGCGGTACTCTATCAAGTCCGAGCTGGTATCATCCTCAATAGGGGTGGTTGCGTTCTGCAGAAACTGGCGCAGGGCTTCGGCCTGGTCTCGTGAAATGTTAGGAAGTACAACCTCCGCTTTAGTGCTTCCTCCGGCGGTCTCTACCTGGAGCTTGACCAGCCCGAAAATACGCTGCGGGATTCCAGCCGTAATTTGGACACTCTGAATCCTCTCCAGGGGGATATATCTTTTCTTGCGTGACAAAACCCCATATTCAAGGCGCAGCTCATGATCCTTTATATAATAAAAATAACGATACCAGTAGAAAAAAGCATAGAGCAAGAACAATCCCAGCATGATTCCCAGCAAGGGTAATAACCATGCCTTCCCGGCGGGTTTGTTGTACAGCAAAATGACCATCGGCAACCAGGCGCCCAGTTGTTTATAAAGATTATTAATCACATAATCCGCAATGCCCAGGGGGTGCAAACGCTGAGGTTCAAACATCTTCATCCACCACCCTTGCCAGTTCGGATATACGGTCCCGGAGTTGATCGGCAACCTCATCAGCCAGAGCGGGAATCTCGTGATCACCGGCAGCGGTAGCGATGGTTACCGAAGAAAGGCCATAGCGACGCATTATAGGACCCTGTTCAGTATCTACGTGTTGCACTCGTACCATGGGGATAATTAGGCGATGCTTAACGATTACCCCGTAAAGTAATTCGATATCCTGCTCAGTAACCTCATAGCGCCAGGTCTTCCAGCGGATGGTCGGGGCAGTGATAATGCTAAAAAAGCTGAGGCCCAGAGCCGCTACTGTCAGGATAATGGCTATCCATAGTGGCCATCCCCAAAAACGGTGCGAAAAAAAGCTTCCCAGAGGGAAGAGCCAGTAAAATAAGGAACCTATACTGCCGGTAACCCTCCAGTAGTCCAAGGCCTTAGGGTCAATGATCTGCTCAGGTTGCGTACGCAATGATTACCCTCCCTAATTATCTTCATTTATATGATGATAATTATTATGAATATTATGAATTCTACCCTGATATAGTAGTCGAAGTCAACTGAGCTGGCAATAACCATTTTATTCTATCCTTTCCGGACAGAGCGGTCCGACATACGGAAGACTTCTCAATTTAACTTGAGCCAGGTGAGGTTCAGGTGGAAGATAAGGAATACATTTTATCGGGCATATAGATTTAACCTTTCTGATAATGAACCTGTATGTAATTCAAAGAGATGATTATCAAAATCATAGAAATACAAGGAACGCCCCTCTTCTGCCAGTCTTGGGCGAGACGGACGAATATCAACTCCTAGCGACTGTGCTCTTGCTTCATAGATCTCGAATTCCTCATCACATATTTTGAAGGCTACATGGTTGTAACTGCGATCTGCGAGTGAATCACCTTCCATTATACAAATCCACAGATCATTAATTAAAAAATACTTTTCCCTGCTTAAGGAGAAAGTTTTGTCACCACTGGAGTATATCTCTTCAGCATCGAAGATAAATCGAAAAAACCTTGATGCAAGTTCCAGGTCCTTAACGATAAAAGTTAAGTGGCTAATACCGGCAATCACATTAGAGCCTCCTCATATACGATATTTTCGGGTAAGCCGTTGGTTATTCTCGTGCCATGCTGATTGTTTTCTATTTTGCTTGGAAATAGGGATAAACTGCCAATGTCCTCATTGATGGAATATAGGCTTAATGCTATTATGTAAACATTAGTAAAATAACATAAATACCATTTATTATCAATAAATCCAGAAGATGCTGCTCATACATGCCGGGGGGAACAGTCGGCTCCTTCGTCATGAATGATAAATGTGTGGCTGGTACCGGCAGGTCCCTGGACGTAATGTCCAGGGTTTTGGAAGTTGCTGTAAGATAATTGGCTGATCTGGGTGCAGCCTCACAAGACAAAGCTGCTATCAGAGTACCTGTACAGTATTTGCAGAATCCGATTATACAAAGAGAGCTATTAGCAATGTAGGAGATGGAGAAGCTTTCATCCAAGCAAATGCTCGATCAAATGTTGTCCAGCAGTTGGAGGCTTTGACGGAAATTATTGATCAAAAGAAGGCCACATCTAAGAGTAAGGTAGGTGAAGCATAGTGGATAGTATTAAATCTATCCTTGATAAGATGCAAGCGCTGGTTGATAACCCGGTCCGGGTAGTCGAGGAATTTTTAGCAACCCGTAAACGTTCGGTAATAGGCTGTGTACCTGAATACTGTCCGGAAGAGATTATTTATGCGGCCGGGATGCTGCCGATAGGCATGTGGGGAGCGCGGACTAATATTTCTCATGCCACCATGTATTTCCCGGCTTTTGCCTGTTCTCTGGTGCAGACCAATCTGGAATTAGGTATGCGTGGAGCCTACGATAAATTATCAGCAGTAATCATTCCTTCCCATTGTGACCATCTGAAATGTTTCGGGCAGGATTGGAAAGTGGCTGTACCTCAGGTCCGGCATATCCCCTTGGTCCATCCCAATAACCGCGGTATAGAGGCGGCGGTGACTTATCTAAAAAGTGAATATGCCCGTATCCGCCACGAAATGGAAATAATCGGCCAACTCCCGGTCAGCGATGAGGATTTAAACCAGGCTATTGACGTCTACAATACTCATCGGCAGGCGCTAAGGGAGTTTACAGTAATTGCTCGTGATTACCCGCGGACCATTACGGCTCGGGTTCGTCATTTGGTAATCAAGAGTGGTTATTTCATGGATAAAGCCGAACACACGGAAATGATAAACATTTTAATGAACGAGCTGAAGCGGCAGCCTGTCGAAGAATGGACAGGCAAAAGAGTCATCCTGACTGGTATCATGGCCGAACCGGATGAGTTCCTCGACCTTTTCACTGAATGTAATCTTTCCGTGGCAGCCGATGATCTGGCCCAGGAGAGCCGCCAGTTCAGGGTGGATGTACCGGCGGGCAGTGATCCATTGGAGCGTCTGGCCCGTCGTTGGAGCCTGATGAGTGGGTGTCCGCTGTTAATTGATCCTGATAAAACCCGTCGCTTTATGCTTCCGGATCTGGTGCAGGCGAGCGGAGCGGATGGGGTAATAGCCTGTATGATGAAGTTCTGCGAGATGGAAGAATTCGACTATCCATTTTACCGTCGCACCCTGGACGAAGCCGGGGTTCCACTGCTCCATCTCGAGGTAGATGTGCAGGGCCAGTCTTTCGAACAGGCCCGCAACCGTATCCAAAGCTTTGCCGAAATGCTGGGGGCGCAGTAAAAGTGAACAGGGGGACGGTTCCCTTGTTCATCCCCTAGCACCTTAACTGGATGAACAAGGGAACCGTCCCCCTGTTCACTTTTACTGCGCATAATTTTGGAATATTGGATCTTGTCGACTTTTTGCAAGGCTTGTTGTAATATGAAATTATACTGATTTATGTGTCGTTTGTTAGTCCGATAAGGGGTGATAATAAATGATAACTTTATCTCGTGAAAATAGGTTGGAGACCTTATGGGATGGAATTAAGCAGAATAACATAATTCCGGAAGAAATACGGATGGAAACTGAGCAAAACTTGTTGAGGAACAAGCTGGAGCTTAATGTTAACTTCTGCGATCATCGGGTGCAAGAAGACGATCTGCAGCACAAGTTGGATGAATGTTATGGTACCATTGCTTTGGTCGCGCCACTGCTCAAGGATTTTTCGTCAAGGTTGGGAAATCATGTCAAGATGATAGTTACGGACCCAAATGGGATTATCATTTCCTGCCAGTCAGAGGATGTTATTGGCTATTGTTGTCCGGCGGCTGAATTAGTTAATAATAATAACCAGCTCAAAGATTTAGTTCAAACCGGCAAAGTTGTAGAGGTTAATTATGATAATGGCATAAGGTCACAGCTAGTTCCCATATTTAACGAATTAGGAGAAATACAATTTTACTGGGGATTAAGCGACAGCCGACCCATAACAGTTGAAATGTCTAATATATTATATTTGGCAGCGCAGTTAGTACAGCAGAGATATAAATATACCTTAATGATAGATGAATACACCAGTTCATTTATGAATGCTATGCCGGAATGTGTTGTATTGCTCGATGAAAATGGTCGGATAATCAATGTTAACGAACCGTTTATAAATTTACTTAAAATCCCTAACAAGGATTTGCTTAAAGGGATGCATATCAGTAATTTGCTGGTTCATGATGGTTCTATAGGCAATCTTAATAAGATTTCAACTGCCGATTGCAGTAACAGGTTTAATCTGCATTTCTGGGATAACGAAATACCCTGTCATGTAATATATAAACAACCTATTAATACGCCTTATGGCAAGCAACTGGTACTATTATTTAATAAACTGGATGATAATCTGCGCGATACCAGGCGGCCTGCCACAGAAATTGTATCTTATGCAGCCTCGGCTTTTGATAGAATAATCGGCAATAGTCCTGAGATTAACCAGATTAAGTCAGTGGCGAAGCGTTCTGCCAGGACTACAGCTACTATCTTACTGGAAGGTGAAAGCGGAACGGGGAAAGAACTATTTGCCCAGGCTATTCATCAGGAAAGCCTAAGACAGGGACCTTTCATTGCTATTAATTGTGGGGGAATTCCATCCGAACTAATTCAAAGTGAATTATTCGGCTATGATGAAGGCGCCTTTACGGGAGCTAAGAGAAGGGGCAGCCCGGGTAAATTCGAAATTGCTGATGGCGGGACTGTATTTCTGGATGAAATAGGTGAGATGCCGGTAGATATGCAGGTATGCCTGTTGCGTTTTCTGCAGGATAAGACTGTTACCAGAGTGGGTAGTCATATTGCGAAAAAGGTTGATGTGCGCATAATAGCCGCTACCAACCGTAATTTGAAAAACGAGGTGGAAAAGGGTAATTTCCGGGAAGATCTATACTACCGTTTAAATGTAATAAATCTGCAAATCCCCCCGTTAAGGAAGCGCAAAGAAGATATTCCCTTAATAGCCGGTTACCTGTTGGAAAAACAATGCCGTTACTGTGATATGCCGGCTATAACCATAAAGCCTCAGGAACTCAGTGTTTTGATGAATTATAATTGGCCTGGCAATGCCCGGGAGTTAGAAAATACCATCGAACGAGCTTTTATTTTACGTCAGGGTGAGGAATTGAGCTTTGATAATTTACCGGGCAGTCCTCAGCCGGGCCAAGTAAACAGCCGGGAGGAAATTGAAGCCAGCCTGGGTCAAGTAGAAAAAGAGGCTATAGAAAAACATCTGCAGATTTATCGGGGTAATATATCCCATACCGCTAATGCTCTGGGAATGACCCGGCAGACATTATATCGAAAAATCAAAGCCCTGAATATTGACCGCCTGCTTATAAATGACGACCGTGTGTAGATAAAAAATGAATACTATAAATACGAACCCAGCGAAATAATTTTGCTGGGTTTTTCTTTGCCGTATCAGAAAGTATAACATTCCTGAATGTTGCACCCTTCGGGTATTACATATGCTCCCTGTGGTCGCAATTAAGGA
>CAZEDT010000071.1:0-17030 GCA_964510795.1 uncultured Syntrophomonas sp. | reverse complement strand
TTAATACTCTTATCCAGAGTGGTGGAGGGACTGGCCCGATGAAACCCGGCAACCGCCTATTAGGCATGGTGCCAAATCCTGCAGGATTAATTCCTGGGAGATGAGAGGGAGTCAATTAATGAACCCTCTTGTTACGAAGAGGGTTTTTGTTTTTATTAAGATAAGGAGTGGTTTTGTGGTAAATGATTTGCCTGGCTTACTGCGGGAGCGAATTCTAATATTGGATGGTGCCATGGGGACTCTTTTACAGAATCGAGGCATGAGTCCGGGTATATGTCCAGAGTTATTTGGAATAGAGCATGCTGATGTGCTATTTGATATTCATAAACAGTACCGGGAAGCTGGTGCAGACATTATTCAGACCAATACCTTCGGCGGCAATCGTTTCAAGTTGGCTGAATATGGGTTAGAAGATAGAGTGGAAGAAATTAATGCTGAGGCTGTAAGTATTGCCCGTCGTGCTGCTGGTTCGAACGGCCTGGTGGCGGCTTCAATTGGACCTACCGGCAGACTATTAAAGCCGATGGGTGATGTGGATTTCGATGATTTGTATACGGTTTTTAAAGAACAGCTGGTAGCCTGTGCACGGGCCGGGGCCGATATTATATCCATAGAAACCATGACTGATATCGGTGAAATGAGAGCTGCATTAATTGCCGCCAAACACAATACCAACTTACCAGTTATTGCCCACATGACCTATGAGGACGGTGGCAGGACCATGATGGGCACAGATCCGGTCACCGCTGCCATCATTTTGGAAGCCCTGCAGCCGCTGGCTATCGGGGCGAATTGTTCCGGGGGAGCTCGTGAGCTTCTGCCGGTTATTCAGCAGATGTCACAGCACACCCGGCTTTATTTATCGGTAGAACCTAATGCGGGCTTGCCGCGGCTGGTGGATGGAAAAACAGTTTTTCCAGATACTCCGGAAGATATGGCTGAATATGCACTGCGATTGAAGGAAGCAGGTGCCAACCTGATTGGCGGATGTTGCGGTACCACCCCCCTGCACATTCAGGCTATGGCCAGGGCTTTAAAAGGGCTGTCGCCTGCGGCCAAAAAGATAAAATCATATCCAGCTCTGGCATCGCGGAGCCGATACGTGTTGATTGGAGATGATCAGCCCCTGGCGTTCATCGGAGAGCGGATTAATCCTACCGCTAGGAAAAAGCTAGCCCAGGATATTAGAGATGGGCAAATGCAGATAGTGGTGGAAGAGGCCAGGAAACAGGTTAAATGTGGAGCGCCTGTTCTGGATGTAAACATGGGTGTACCAGGTATAGACGAAGTGATGGCTATGCAGCAGGCAGTAAGCATGATTCAGGCAGCCCTGGATGTGCCAATTTCGATAGATTCCACCAACCCGGAAGCGCTGGAAGCGGGCTTAAAGAATTTTGTAGGTCGCCCGTTGATTAATTCCACCACCGGGGAGGATAAAAACCTGGATATAATACTGCCCTTGGCCAAGAAATACGGAGCCGCTGTGCTAGGTTTATGTATTGGTGATAATGGTATACCTGACCGGGCTGAAGATAGGCTTCAGGTTGCTCGTCAGATTTATAGGCGGGCTAAAGAATACGGTCTGCGGGATGAAGACATATTCATCGATTGTCTGGTAAAGACCGCCAGCGCACAGCAGGAACAGGTGATGGAGACTATTCGGGCAGTGAAAATGATTAAAGAAGAACTGGGCGTGGGAACGGTGCTGGGGGTAAGTAATGTTTCGCATGGACTGCCCGCGCGGGATATATTGAATGCAACCTATCTGGCTATGGCCTGGGCGGCCGGTTTGGATTTACCCATAATGAATCCTTTTGAAGAGCGGATGATGGATGTTACGAGGGCTACGGCAGTGCTGCTCAATCGAGATAAGCAGAGTTCCTCATATATTGACACCTATCGGGATTATAAGGTGGATAATAAGCCAACCATTCGGCATCCTATCTGTGAAAAGTGTAATATTCCCGAAATGGTGGCAGGAAATCAAGTCGCTGTGGCAGCCCCAATATCTTCGTCAGCGGCTGATCCTGACCCTAAATCAGGGAACTCTGTAATAGATAGAATTAAGCAGGCCGTACTGCAGGGTGATAAGGAAAACATAACCGGCTTAATAGAAGCAGCCCTGCAAGGAGGCCAGTTAGATGCTTTGGGAATTGTAAATCAGGCCATGATTCCTGGTATAGAAGAAGCAGGCGAGCTTTACGAAAAAAAACGCTATTTCCTGCCGCAGTTGATGATGGCTGCGGAAACCATGAAGCGGGCCTTCGCTATAATAAGACCACTCCTGGCGGTAGAGGGTAAAAGTGACACGGGAGTAATTGTCTTAGCTACTGTGGAAGGAGACATTCATGATATAGGAAAAAATATCGTGGCGGTCTTATTAGAAAACTATGGATTTAGAATTATCGATCTGGGTAAAGATGTTCCGGCTTCTGCGATTCTGGACCGGGCAGCTGAGGAAAATGCAGATATAATTGGTCTAAGTGCTCTTATGACTACTACTATGCCCCGCATGCAAGAGGTGGTTGATGGAGTCAAAGAACGGGGCTTGCGAGCCCGAGTGATGGTTGGGGGTGCAGTTCTCAACCAGGATTATGCGGATAAGATAGGTGCCGATGCCTATTCGCAGGATGCGCGGGCGGCTGTGCTTACTGCTCAAAAGTTGATGGGCCTGTTTAACTAAGAACGTTTTGCGAAAAGGAAGCACAATAATCGTCCCCCTGCTTCCTATTTAGAATTCAGTAGCTGGTGCAAAATGTTTCACGTGAAACATTTTGCGCTAAAGTTAAATTCCCCTAACATGTTTAATACTAATCGGTGGAGGGAAGAAATAATGGCAGTACAAAAGACTTACGAAGAAATCAATGAAAAGATCAGAAGAGGTGAAGCTGTAGTCGTTACAGCTGAAGAAGTCATCGGTATTGTAGAGGAGAAAGGTTATGAAAAGGCGGCCCAGGAAATAGATGTGGTAACCACTGGAACCTTTGGACCGATGTGTTCCTCGGGAGCGTTTATTAATTTCGGCCATTCCAACCCGCGCATAAAGATGAAAAAGGTCTGGCTGAATGGAGTAGAGGCGTACTCGGGAATTGCTGCGGTGGATGCTTATATAGGTGCTGCTCAGTTGGCCGAAAACGATCCTGAAAACAAGGTCTTCCCCGGTCGCTTCACTTACGGGGGCGGCCATGTAATCCATGACCTGGTAGCTGGCAAAGAGGTTCGTCTGGAAGCTACAGCTTACGGAACAGATTGTTATCCCAATAAAAAGGTAGATACTGTTATTACGCTTGATGATGTGAATGATGCATTTTTGTTTAACCCGCGCAATGCCTACCAAAATTATAATTGCGCAATAAATTTAGGAGACCGCACGCTGTATACCTATATGGGAATTCTCAAGCCGCGAATTGGCAACGCCAGTTATGGAACTTCAGGTCAATTAAGTCCTTTGTTGAATGATCCTTATTATAGAACTATCGGTATTGGTACTCGCATCTTTTTAGGGGGAGGCATAGGTTATGTAGCCTGGAATGGTACCCAGCATCACCCTAATGTCTTAAGAGGCGAAAATGGAGTGCCAAAAGTAACGGCTGGTACACTGTCACTGATAGGCGACCTAAAGGGTATGGATCCTAATTGGCTGGTGGGACTGAGCTATATTGGCTACGGTGCAACCATGGCAGTGGGTATTGGGATACCGATTCCTATATTGGATGAGGAAATGCTTCGTTATACAGCAGTAAAAGATGAAGATATTTATTGCCCGATTGTAGATTACAATGAAGGTTATCCCTACTCCAAGCCTATTGATCTCGGATTCGCTAACTTCAAGGAACTTAAGAGCGGTAGAATAAATATTAATGGCAAAACCGTAGTAACCACACCTCAATCCAGCTATCCCCGAGCCAGAAAGATAGCCGAGACTCTGAAACAGTGGATTATTAAGGGCGATTTTGAGCTGACCCAGCCAGTCGCCAGCATTCCATCGGCTGATACCGACATCGTTTTTAAGTCGATACCAGAACGAACCCCTAACGGGTCACATTCCACCAACGGGAGGGCTAAGTGATGAAAAACAAACTAGTATGCTATTTTTCTACGGCTCAGTCCGAGCAGCCAATAATATATCACTTAATTAAAAATTATGATCTTATAATAAATATTCTCAAGGCCAACATTAATGCCCAGAAGGAAGGCTACCTGGTGATGGAGTTAGAGGGCACCCAGGACAGTTATAATGAAGGCATCAAATTTATGGAGGGTCTGGGAGTTCACATGGAGCCTTTAAGTGAAAGTATCGTGTGGAATGAAGATATTTGTATACAGTGTGGAGCCTGTACATCCTTCTGCCCTACTGCAGCTCTGGATATGGATCGAGACAGCATGGAGGTATCCTTCCATAATGAAAAATGTGTAGTATGTGGCATGTGTTTGGACTGTTGCCCAACTCGAGCCATTGAGCTCCATTTTGAGGTCAAAGAGGCTGTGTAGGAGGAGCAATGGAAAAAAAACCTGGACAACAATATGTGAGAAGAGATTACCGAGCTTTGCATGAAGCCAGGGATTTAAAGTATTTTCAGGTAATTATCAAGGAGACAGATCTGGCGATTGGTGTAGATCGGGTGAGCTATACTGATCGCCTGCTCTCTTTATGTCAGGAAGAAATTCGCTGCTTGCGGGGGGAGCTGGAATACTATATTAGTATGCACCCTGAATTTAGGACTTCTTTTATACCATTGCCGCTCTTGCCTGGAGCTCCGCGCCTGGCAGCTGCCATGTCTGCCGCTGCTTTTTGCGTAGGGGTAGGTCCTATGGCTGCTGTTGCTGGGGCTTTTGCCCAAGCGGTGGGAGAAAAACTGAGAACCGAGGTGGAGGAAGTAATCGTCGAAAATGGCGGTGATATCTATCTCGACTGTAAAAATGATCGCTTGATATCGGTTTTTGCCGGCCAATCCCGTTTCAGCAATAAAATTGCAATTAGAGTTAAGGCTGAGCAAAGTCCCTTAGGCATCTGTACTTCCTCGGGAACGGTAGGTCCTAGTATAAGTCTGGGTAAAGCTGATGCAGTGGTTATTTTAGGGAACGATGCTGCCCTGGCTGATGCCACAGCCACCGGCGCGGCTAATTTGATCCAAAACCAAAATGATTTAATGAAAGCTGTGGAATTTGTAAAAACTATCAAAGGTATTAGCGGCGTCCTGGCAATTAAGGATGATAAAATGGCTGCCTGGGGCGATATAGAGGTAGTTGGGATATAAATTTCGTAGTTTATAGATTATGGGACCAAAAGTGAACAGGGGGACGGTTCCCTTGTTCATCCCCTAGCATTTTAACTGGATGAACAAGGGAACCGTCCCCCTGTTCACTTTTGGTCATATGCGCAACTTGAAGTAAGCCAATGTAAAATCATAAAAGCAGGATTTACTACTTTAATGTTGAATACTGAGTATGAATATGAGGCCCCAGTCAACGCTGATTGGTGTGTCAAAGAACCGTCCCCCGTCACACAATCGTTTCAGGAGGTGAATTTATGAACATTGCAGCACTGAGTAATTATCTGGTTGACTGGCTAAGAGAAAAGATTGAGGCAGCCGCATGTAATGGAGTGGTTCTGGGTATCAGTGGCGGTATTGATTCAGCGGTGGCAGGAGCTCTCGCTAAACGAGCTTTCCCTGACAATTGTATGGGCCTGATTATGCCCTGCGAAAGCCATCTGCAGGATGTAATTGATGGTCGCCTGGTGGCCGCAGCATTAGAAATTCCTTGCCAGGAAATTGAGCTTGATGAGGTCTATAGACTCTTATTGAATAAATTTCAATCATCAATTAAACAGGAAGGTTCTGCAGGTAAGCTTCTCGAGGCCAACATTAAACCCCGTTTACGGATGCTCAGCCTATATTACTTTGCCCAGGCTCAGAATTACATGGTATTAGGAACCGGCAACAAAAGCGAAATCATGGTTGGTTATTCCACTAAATACGGTGACAGCGGAGTTGATTTACAGATTTTGGGAGATCTCCGTAAGGACCAGGTTTATGAGCTGGCCAGGTATTTAGATATTCCGGAGCCCATTATTAATAAGGCACCTTCAGCTGGCTTATGGGGTGGACAGACTGATGAGGGAGAAATGGGTTTTACCTATAAAGCATTGGACGAATATATCAGTTCTGGACAGGGTGATGCGGGAGTGATATTCCAGATTCAGTCTATGAATAGAAAGAGCGCCCACAAACGGCAGTTGCCGCCCGTGGCTATCATACCTGCCGAGCTGGGAGGAAACCAATAGTGAATACCAGACAACGCAATGTATTAATAAGGATTGTCAGTGCCCTGGCAGTATTTATTTATGTCGGATATTTAGGCTGGAAGAGTTTGCCACGATTTGATTTTGCAGTGATAGCAGCATTTTTCACCCTGTACCTTATCTGGCAGCTGATATCAGAAGTATGGATATATCAGGACCCGGATGATTATGTAATCGAGGATAATGATAAAAAAAGCTATCTATATCTGCAATTATCTTTCATGTTGGCCCTATTATTTGCTACAATTGATTTTGTAGAAAAGCACTACACTCGGAATATGGATTGGGAGCCGACGGTAATCTACGTAGGCTTTGGGCTGTTTATACTGTCCTGTCTGGTACGCTGGTGGGGGTTTCGCTCGATAGGTAAATACTTTAATCCCCGCGTTTCAGTGTATAAAAACCATCAGCTCATTACTACCGGAGCTTATCAAAGGATCAGGCATCCTCTATATCTAGGCTCTTTGTTAAGCTTTATATCCTTACCAATGGTTTTCAATTCCTGGGGTGGGATGTTAATTATTTTATTTTCTACGGTACCTGCCTTGATTTATAGAGTTAATATCGAAGAGGAATTTTTAATTCGTCATTTTGACGAGGAGTATCTAGATTATATTAAGAAAAGCAAAAAGATAATACCATGGATTTGGTAATTTAGAAATGACTTAAGGAGGCACTTAGATGTCCGGACATTCCAAATGGTCTACTATCAAGCATAAGAAGGCCCGCACCGATGAAAAAAAAGGTAAAGAATATACCAGACTGGCTAAGGATATTATCCTGGCGGCTAGATCCGGAGGCGGTGACCCCGAAGCTAACTCCAAATTGAAGCTGGCTATTCAAAAAGCCAAGGCCATTAATATGCCCAATGATAATATCAGTCGGGCTATTAAAAAGGGCACCGGAGAAATTGAAAGTGATGCTATTGAAGAACTCAATTATGAAGGTTATGCCGCTGGCGGAGTAGCTATATTGCTGGATATCGCTACTGACAATCGTAATCGCACCGCTTCAGATATTCGTCACCTCTTTTCAAAATATGGGGGTAATCTGGGAGAAACTGGCTGCGTTTCTTATTTATTTGACCGGGTTGGCTTGATTACCATTAATAGAGAAGATATAAAAATGGATGAAGAAGAATTCATGTTGCTGGCTATTGAGTTCGGTGCCGATGATGTGCGCGAAGATGAAGAAGCTCTGGAAATCATTACTTCTCCGGAAATGTTTATGGAAGTTAAGGATAAATTAGAGAAAGAGAAGATTAAAATTGAAGACGCAGATATCGTAATGCTTCCTCAGACTACCGTTGAGATCACGGATGAAGCTGTAGCGCTTAAGATTCTGAAGCTGATTGATGTGTTGGAAGACCATGATGATGTGCAGGACTTGTTCAGCAATTTCTCCCTTCCCGATGAACTGATGGAGAAACTCAGCTAAATTGAGACTTGATCTTGAATAATGTTTTAGTAAACCTGGATTCACGGAATAGCATCAGCCGAAATAGCAGTATAAAAACCTGATAAATACGGTGTTTCTTACCAAAGGCACGGGACTTTTCCATCGTTATGATGTACATTTAACATAACGATGGAAGGCGGTGTGACATGGCCATTGTCTAAGGGATAAAAGGTTCCGCTAAAATGGGAATACTCTCAAAACCGGCCCTACAAGGGAGATGCTATTAAGGCTGATCGCAGGTGAAAAAGCAAATTCCTATCTAAAACATAGCGAATACCTCAAAAAAAGATGATTTAAGCTAGAACTTTCTGCAAACATAGATGTGTGAGCAATATAATATAAATTATTTTTAAACTCTTGCTTGGAAAAGTTGCTCGTATATTTCTGGTATTGAGAAATAATTTTTTATGCGTCAGCACGTTTTCCGTTTTTCCATCCGTAAACCAAATGACCTGAAGCGGGGCTCTGGATTCAAGGGATGGCCTCTGCAAGTCTACTTTCGCCGACGGTTAATACGCAACCATTTGATTATCTTCAAGTCTCCAGAAAGCCCCTGGCGCGTCATTGTTTTTGGGATTGAAAACCAAATGCCCGTCATAGCTGGGATCCACCAAAAAGACAGCTCGATCCTTTATCAAATGATTGATATTTTTCACTTTTACTACCCCAACGAGTTCAATGAAGCCTTTAAAAACTCTGGTTTTCGACGAGGTCATGTGTTTGAATGTTGCTTCATTGATTAGATTGCCTTGCTCGGGCGCTACTTGGAGTGTTCCGCGTTGTCCTTTCTCAATTGTTCTCCCTCTGATAACTTTTACTTTAATATCATGTTTTTTCACCAGAGCTTCAAGTTAGTTTCTGGCTACCGGTTTGGCAAAGGTAATGGTCACTTGTACACTGCACTTTGGATAATCCTTTTTCATTTCGGCAAATTTCAGTTCGGTTTTGGCTTTGTAACTCAGAAGATCCTGTTTTGATTTGCCCATTTGCTGCATTACATTAGGTATATCAGATGTTTTAGCCGCCGGTTGCCCCGAAGAAATCGCTTGGGCGATTCCCGCCATCACTGACAAAATCGCAAAAACAACTACAATTAATGTGCATTTTTTCATATTTTTCACACCCATTTTTAGTCTAATACTTAATCTTGCCTTAATGCATGTCAAGTCAATATCGTATTAAGTAGTTCCTATCATCGACCACCCCTAGGGAACAACCGCTCTCTATCGCGAACGATTAAAACCTCAGAAGTACCCGCAGAGTGAAAGCTCAAGAGGTGCCTTATGAGGAACTTCCTCAGCTAAGTTTTGATGAATTCTCTGATGATTATGTCACGCCAATGCCGTTTGAAGATGAGTATTCGCAATGGACACCTTATGAGGATTGATTCAGCAGGCTTGTATATAATATCTCTAAAATAGCTGGCTATGAGGATTTTTTCACGGCATGATTGTGTATTTCTTATAGCCTATTTGACTATGCCCATATTTTAGATAAGGGTCTGCCGGTCAGTTCCATCTACTGCAATGGTCAAGTTAGATTTCACTTAAATTTACTATGGTAACGACTTTATGTATGCAAATTATAATTGCATGGGTAATATTGGGCTAATTAGTAATAATAGCATTGCAATATTAACCAGTGAAATACTGAGAAAGGTGAAAGAGCAAATTCTTATCTAATATGAATCGTTAAAAAAGCTGGATATTGAGATTAAACGTGGTTTTCTGCGCCCACCAAAACATCTCAATAAGAGTAAGGAGTGAAAACATGAAAGGTATATAAAAGTTCTCGCCAGACTAAAAACCGCAGAAACGCCGCTCATTCAGAGAGCGGCCATGTAGCTCACAGAATAAGTGTAAGCTAAGTGTTTACATTTAATATCGAGCATACAAAAGCTCTTTATGGTATGTTTTTTGTGGTAACTTAATTATACCCCGAGAGGGGCTTTTGTATTGTTTTTCTTGATTCTTCTGGGGTTCTCCAGTTTTTATAATGTGTTTTTCTATAGTTACGAAGCGTCCCCGTGTCTACTTATTGACTTTCCTTAACAAGTTTTCATGAATAATGACAAGAACAACACAAGTCATAAATCCAGTCCCCACAAACCTGATTTCTATATCAGGCCGAATAAGTGTAATAACGGAACTTACCAAAACCCATACCCCAATAATCACGATTAATAATCGGACAAGCAAAGTTATTGTTTTAAGGTCCATAAAATGACATTCCCCTTCAATAATAATAAAAAAATGGAATTGGTGTTCTCGCTTGTTCCTCAAGGGCACATATTGATGGAGACACTTGCTCTTAACGTACCCTCATTATAATTATAACACTCGTTTTTTGGAAAATTTGACATTTCACCTTTATTTATTATGTATGAACACAAAACCAACTTGTTGGCCCCTGGATCAAGCAAAAACCGTTCCCACTCCAATCGCAAAGATCTGCAGCTGCAACATAAGCTGGAACTCCTAATAGATAAGCAAGGCCAGCTATACTGCCTCCAGCGTGAATTAGTTTTTTTGCTTTTTCAACCTGATCATGAATGAAACAGTAGGTTTCTCCAACATGTGGGGAGTATAGGGGATTTTTGCGGAATTGTTCTGATATATAAAGACAGAGGAGACTATTCGGTAAATGAGTATCTATCAATTAATTTTAAGATGTTTGATAGTGATGATAGAAATGCTGTGTATTTAGGTCGTCAACCTAATCAGTTTGCTCGTCTTGTTTGGGGAACCAGGTTCCTGTATGCGAGGCTACCCTGCGAAGGTGCCATGTACATGTTAACGACCCTGTAATCAAGAAAAAAGCCACACTGGCTCCAATAGGGTTGTGTTGAATCAGAAGCATATAGAAAGCGAGCTTCCGTTTTTCAAGAAGCTCGCTTTTCAAATTCTGCTATTTAACTCGGCTGGACCTCAGTTCTTCTCGTTTAGGAAGTTCCAGACGGAATTGACCATTCACAAAAGTAGGCTGGAGTTGCCGGGTATTAATTCTTTCCGGTAAAAGTGCCAGAACACTCTTGAAATTAAGCTGTTCTGGAAAGATATCACTTCCTGGGGAGGTATTGTTGAGTACAATATCAGGAATATTAGCTTTAATAATCCATTCCTCGCCTTCGCTGTAAACTTTCACTGGAACGTTAATCTCGAAATTATTTACTACTTTGTAATTGGTTTCATAAATACTATCATCCGCAGATAATATATCTATTTCATTTTCTGAAAGGCGGTCAAATTGACGCAGCAGTTTATTAATGTCTTGGCTATCAGTCCGGCGATGGTTTCTGGGATTGAACCCCATACTTAATTCGAATTCCGGACTTAGACTGTATTCATCTTGTTCAACTTCCCAAAGGTAACCATTAGAAATAACTGCTTCAATCGATTTATAAAATTCCAGTGAATTAAAACTATCGGGTTTAACTGTCTCATGCAAAACAACTTTGTCTGCATCAAAATCTCTTGTTTTAAACTTTATACCGGCCCAATCAAATTCATCCAAATCTATATCACGGGGAACCAAGTTCTCTGACCAGGCAAGTTCTGACTTTTTCACTTCAAGTTCACTAAACACTCTGTCAAAATCCAATAAATCATTGTTAACAGTGTTTAAGGCATCTAAAACTGCCATCTGATTCTTATCCAGTACTTCAGAGCGAATCATTTAATCACCTCCTTATAACAAATTAAGCTTACAGTCGGTAAGGATATAAAATAATAGTTAATTACATTTTATATGTTTATTATAGACTTACTGTCAAGTATTATACTAGCAGCTAGAAAGCAAAGAAAGTCCTGAAATGTAAAAGTATGTAAGTAAATTGCGTATATACAAAAAATAAAGCCGATTATTACCGTATAAAAAGCTGGAAGGAGGCAAAAATGGTAATAAGAGGTGATTTGTGTGAAAAGACAGCGCGTAGGGGTGGTCCTGCTGGCAATTTTGTGTTCCAGTTTTATCCTGGGTTATGCTTTGGCTTACATGGTCCAAACAGAAAGAAATTTTGCTGGTTTTAAAAAACCAGTTATACATATGGCCAGCTTGGAACCTCGGATATCCAAAGATACGCCCATCATATTTGAAAAGGAATACGTTCCTTCTGCTAAGATTTTGATATCGAGCTTTCCTTATAGAGAAGACATTATAGGCAAAACCTTAGCTCAAGTTTGCGAAAAATACAGTCCTGCCCAGGGGTTCACAATAAAGTGGCAGGAAGAAACCTTGATGATTCATCAAAAAGTGAATGACTGGTCACCGCAGGACAAGGGAAAACTACGTTTTAAAGAGTATCGCAACATGATAGGGGTTTTCCGCGGACCGGATAACAAAAACGATAGCCTATTAAAGGTAACGAGAATAAAATTTGATACCTTGCCCGCGCAGATTCAACAGGCGATACGGGATGGCCAATACGAGTTCATGAACGAACAAGAGCTTAACGATGCCCTGGAAAATATGGATGAATACATTTGAGATCAAGCACAGTTTTAACGTTAAGTATAAAGTGTATCAGACAACCGAGCAGGTTAAGAAAACCCTATACGCTTAAAAACTAAGGCCCTAAGCCTTAGTTTTTTCTGGTATTAGACATGGCAGGAGAGGAGCTTTTGAAGTAATATGGAGGTATACAAAAACTAAGGTGGTAGAGGACATGTTGGTTTTGGGGATAGATCCGGGTACGGCGACTACCGGCTATGGGGTGGTTGAGTCTGTACAGGGTAGGGCAAATATGATTACTTATGGAACTATACGTACTGCTGCTGACTTGCCTATGGAATTGCGCCTGCTGAAAATCTACCGTGAGTTCAATACTCTGTTGGATGAATTTCAGCCTGATGCGGTAGCCATTGAGGAATTGTTTCACTTCAAAAATGCCAAAACAGTAATTAGTGTGGCCCAAAGCCGGGGAGTTCTCTTAATGACGGCGGCAGCGCGGGATTTGGAATTGGCCGAATACACTCCGCTGCAGGTTAAACAGGCCGTTTCAGGATATGGCAATGCGGAAAAGAAACAGGTACAGATAATGGTGCAGAAAATCTTGCGTATGGAACAAGTGGCCAAGCCAGATGATGCAGCTGATGCCCTGGCTATTGCTATCTGTCACATTCATTCTTGTAAACTAGGGAGAATCTATAAAGGTAGGGCTCAGATATGATTGCTTTCTTGAATGGTAAGTTATTTCAGGCTATGCCGGATGCTATAACGGTAGAGGTAGCTGGACTGGGTTATGAAGTTCAAATTCATAACCGTATGCTATCTCAGCTGCCGCCAGTTGGTGGACAAATACTGGTACATACTTATCTGCAGGTAATGGAGAATGAGTTTAAACTATATGGTTTTTTCAATCGTGGTGAACTGGATCTTTTCAAATTGTTGTTAACGGTGAGCGGTATTGGCGCCAGAGCTGCTTTGAATATATTGGGGACGCTGGAACCAGAACGATTTTTTCAGGCCGTTGCCAGTGGAGATGAGAAAAGCCTAACCACAGTTCCGGGTATTGGTAAAAAAACCGCGCAACGTTTGATTTTTGAGTTAAAAGATAAAATCGGTTCTTACCAGGGAGCAATCCTGGCCAGTCCAGAAGATAATAGTATATTGGAAGATATAATGGAAGCATTGGAAACCCTGGGTTACAGCCGCAGCGAAATCTTTCCCCTGCTCATGGAGTTGCAGTCGCAAGGAGAATTGGCTGACAGGGTAGAGGACAATATTAAAAAGGTACTAAAGCAGAAAGCTCGAGTGCACGGTAAACTCTAAAAATTGTGTTATTCGCCTAGGGTAAATTTTTGCAGGACACGGCAGAGCATTGAGCAATATCGTATGTATAGCGATTGACGACAACGCAGTAATACATAAATTTAACCGACGAGGACATTGGAAATTATGGTTTATCGTGTGCTGAGACGATGAAGAAGTAGCCAGGAAGAGATAAAAAAGATATAGGATTTCATAAAGAAGTAAGCTCTTGTACGAAAAAGTAGAAGGGAGCAAGTTAATGTCTAATAACCGATTGATATCTTCCCAGCTTTTAGCTGAGGAAGATTTAAATGAAGGATCACTGCGGCCTTTACGGTTGGCTGATTATGTTGGTCAGGATCGCGCCAAAGAGAATCTGAGTATCTTTATATCAGCCGCTCGCGAAAGAGGTGAGAGCCTGGATCACGTTCTGCTGAGTGGACCGCCGGGTTTGGGTAAAACTACCCTGGCAACCATTATGGCTAATGAAATGGGCCAGTCTATACGTAAAACCTCGGGGCCAGCTATTGAACGTCCGGGTGATCTGGCGGCCATACTTACCAATTTGGAACCGGGAGAGGTGCTCTTTATCGATGAGATACACCGCCTGAACCGCAGTATCGAAGAAATTATGTACCCGGCCATGGAGGATTATATTATTGATATTGTTATAGGCAAGGGTCCAGCCGCCCGAACCCTGCAGATTGACCTGCCCCCTTTTACTCTGATTGGGGCTACTACCAGGCCGGGCCTTTTGAGTTCACCCTTAAGGGACCGCTTTGGTATAAACTGCCGGCTGGATTTTTATAGTCCTGATGATCTGACTAAAATTATTGTCCGGGCTGCAACCATTCTTGGAATTGGGATCAGTGAGGATGGGGCACAGGAAATAGCCCGCTGTTCACGGGGAACACCACGGGTGGCCAATCGTCTGCTCAAGAGGGTACGTGACTATGCATTGGTGAAAGCTAATGGTAGTATTGATAAAACGACCGCCAGCCAAGCCCTGGAAATGTTAGACATAGACCGATACGGACTGGACACAGTTGACAGGATGATCCTGGATGCTATAATTATAAAATTCGGTGGCGGGCCGGTTGGTCTGGAGACTCTAGCCGCATCGATCTCGGAAGAAAACGATACTCTTACCGATGTTTATGAACCCTATTTATTGAAACTGGGCTTTATTCAAAAAACCCCCCGGGGACGAATAGCTACTGAACATGCGTATCGTCTTATGGGTTACCCCGTGCAAGCAGGTATTCAAGAACCAACATTATTTGAAGACATGGAGACGTAATGTAGATAATTAATATTTCGCAGTAGACCAAAGATGCGCAGTAAGAGGAGAACTTCTTTAGACGCGGATTAGCACGGATATATTTGTGGTAGCAAGTAGGAACGGTTAGGGGTTGACAAGGGGACGGGGTTGTTGACACCCCCTATGATACCGGTTGGGGTGTCAACAACCCCGTCCCCTTGTCAACCTTCGTCCAAATACCCAGCTATCAAAAAAAACAGAATAACTTGCCATCTGGTTAATGCCATAAAGCGTGTTAGGTATTAAAATGTAATGGGGACAGGCACTAATGTGAACAAGAGAACCGTCCCCCTGTTCACTTTTAGTAGAACAATAATTATGGAAGTGATAAAATGCCAAAAGTACTTCTACATATATGCTGTGGGCCTTGTGCCAGTTTTCCTGTTCCTGCTTTGCGGGAAGAGGGATTTGATTTGATGGGCTATTTTTTTAATCCCAATATCCACCCTTATACTGAGTGGGATAAACGTAGAGGTGCTTTAGAACAGTATGCCGAGGCGGTTGATCTTAAGGTTGTCTATGATGATAATTATCAGCCGCAGGACTATTTTCAAGCTATAACTCACCGGGAAGCCAAGCGTTGTTTCTTTTGTTATCAGATGAGATTGGAGCAAGCGGCTCATATAGCTAAAAAGGGCAAGTTTGATTATTTTTCTACTACCCTTCTGGTAAGCAAATACCAGAAACACGAGCTCATCAGGGAACTGGGGGAGGCGATAGGAGAAAAGTACGGCGTGCCCTTCCTTTATCGTGATTTTCGGGAGGGATTTCGGCAGACTGGAGTCACCTCCAGGGAAATGGGCTTGTACCGACAGCAATATTGCGGCTGTCTCTACAGTGAAGTAGAGCGCTATAGGAGATAAAATAGCATGATACACAAAGAAAATGCCAACGAGCTATATGATTTACAGAACTATCAATTTGACTTGCCCCCTCAGCTAATTGCTCAGTTTCCAGTGGAACCACGGGATCACTCTCGTCTTTTAATAATGAACCGACAGACTGGAGAACTGGAAGATAGAATTTTCAAGGATATGATCGAGCATCTTAATCCTGGAGATACTCTGGTAATTAACAATACCAGAGTTATTCCTGCTCGTCTCTTTGGTCATAAAAGCACCGGCGCTCGGATAGAGATACTGTTATTGAACCAGCAAGGTGATAACTGGGAGGCTTTGGTTAAGCCCGCCAGGCGGATGCCGGTAGGCACCCGGGTATTCTTCGAAAACTATCCCGAGGTAGATGTCGAGGTTATCACAGAACTGGAAAACGGCGGACGTATCTTGAGGTTTCACAATTGTCCGAACGAACTGGAATTCTTTAATCAGGTGGGAAATATGCCGTTGCCTCCGTATATTAACCGCTCGGCCGAGGAATTCGATAAGAGCCGCTATCAGACAGTTTATGCCCAGGAAGCAGGTTCAGCAGCGGCTCCTACGGCAGGTTTGCATTTTACCGAAGAGCTGCTTACACATTTGAGAGCCAAAGGAGTCAATATAGCCGAGATACTTTTACATGTAGGACTGGGAACATTTAGGCCAGTTAGCAGTGAGGATATTCGTGAGCACCAGATGCACTATGAATATTACCAGATAGATGCAAATGCGGCAGAATTATTAAATAAAACCAGAAGAAATGGGAAAAATATTATTGCAGTAGGCACAACAGTGGTAAGAACACTGGAAACAGTATATAATGAGGAACATGGGTTTACGGCCCAATCAGGTCAAACCAATAAGTTTATATATCCCGGCTATCAATATAGAGCGGTGGATAGTATTATTACTAATTTTCATTTACCGGGTTCTTCCTTAATTATGTTAGTAGCAGCCTTTGCAGGGCTCGATCACACCCTGGAAGCCTATCGCCATGCAGTGGAAAAAGAATATCGTTTTTTTAGCTATGGAGATGCGATGTTTATAGTATAATCCATTGTTTTATCCAGTGATGCCGGTTAGAGAGGCTTTATATACATAATAACTGCCAACAGAAATTACCTTGGCAAGAACTGCAACAATAGTTTTTACAGCTCAATATTTTAGTGGAGGATGCCAAATTTAATGCTGGATTTCAAAGTAACGAAAACTGATCCTGAGACTTGCGCTCGATTAGGTCTATTAGCTACCTCTCACGGAGTATTTGAAACTCCTATTTTTATGCCGGTGGGCACGCAGGCTACGGTGAAAGCCATGACTCCGG
>CAZEDT010000070.1:0-17203 GCA_964510795.1 uncultured Syntrophomonas sp. | reverse complement strand
GATGAAACCGCAGCCACACTGACCGTAACGGCAGCCTCGACGGTGGACAGCAGCAAATCCGGCTCGGCAACCGTGACGGTAACTTCAACACCGCCTGCCGCCACCTATACTGTAACCTTCAACAGTAACGGCTCGGTATATACCACTAAAACCGTTAATGCAGGCGAGAGCATTGGAAGCACAGCTTGGCCGGCTGATCCCACGAGAAACAGCTATACCTTCGGAGGCTGGTTTACAGGAGAAAACGGCTCAGGTACGCAGTTTACCTCCGCGACGCCTGTAAATGCCGCAACGACCGTCTACGCGAAATGGACGTACATCGGCGGAGGCGGATCTCCCTCCGGCGGCGGAAGCACAGCGCCTGCCACTTCGACCTATAATTCGGAGGTTGACGCAGGTAACGGCTCAAATGTTAAACTGCCGGTCACAGTTGATAAAAGTAGCGGCAATGCGAGCGTGGACATAGGCTCGGGAAACAGCCTTATGTCTAAAGGGAAAACGACAGTTATCACAGTACCGTCTGTTCCCGACGTAAAGACCTATACGTTGGGCATCCCGACTTCAATTCTGTCAACGCAAGATGAACAAGGTGCCCTGTCCTTCAAGACCGATACAGGAACAGTAATCATTCCCTCAAATATGCTGACAGGTGTTGCGGGAATCGGCGGAAGCAAGGCGGAAATCTCTATCGGTCAGGGAGAAAAATCCAATCTACCGAAGGATGTCAAGAATGCCATCGGTGACAGGCCGCTCGTCCAGCTCACACTGTCCATTGACGGCAAACAGACCGACTGGAACAATCCCAACGCGCCAGTAACGGTGAGTATACCCTATACCCCGACAACCGTAGAGCTTGCCCATCCTGAAAGTATTGTCATATGGTATATAGACGGCAGCGGGAATGCGGTTTCAGTACCAAACGGGCATTATGATCCTGCAACCGGAACCGTGACCTTTACGACCACCCATTTCAGTAATTACGCAGTCGTATATAACAAAGTCAGCTTCACCGACGTGAGCGACACGGCATGGTATAGCGATGCGGTCGGCTTTATCTCGGCAAGGGGTATCACGACTGGAACCGGTAACGGTAAATTCAGCCCCGATGCGAAGCTGACCCGAGGTGAATTCATCGTTATGCTGATGAAAGCTTACTATATAGCATCCGACACAAATCCGAAGGATAACTTTACCGACGCGGGCAGTACCTACTATACCGGCTACCTCGCGGCGGCCAAGCGGCTTGGAATTTCGGCGGGCGTAGGCAACAACCTGTTCGAGCCGGGCAAGGAAATCACACGTCAGGAGATGTTCACCCTGCTGTATAACACTCTCAAAACCATAAGCAGTCTGCCTCAGGGTAACTCAGGAAAAACGCTTGCAGGCTTCAGTGATGCCGGACAGATCGCTTCCTGGGCAAAGGACGCCATGACGCTGCTGGTTGAAACCGGAACCATTGGAGGGAACAATGGAATGCTCACTCTGACAAGCGCCACTACCAGAGCGGAAATGGCCCAGGTGGTTTATAATTTATTAGCGAAGTAGACCATGAAATGCTTACAGAACAGGCTGCGGGTTAAAGCTCGTAGCCTGTTCTTATCTGTAGAATTTTCGGAAATATTGAAAAGTATCAAGGCTGCTTACCCTACCCTTGAGGATATAGAAAAAATGACTGTATAATTATGCAACAATACTCGATAATCGGCTTAAAACATGGAATAATATACATTATTAATGCGTAAATATACGGAAAATCCGTTAGATATGTTCCCATGGTCGCCGCATGTGGAGACCGTGGTAAGGATATATCGGAAGGAAAAGACGGTTAGGGATGAGAGTATTGCGGCTGAGGTAGATTAAGCAGTAGAAAGATATTAAAAGTAAATACGATTTATATTTAAGAGCATCTGCAAGATTATACGCAGGTGCTTTTTATCGTAGAACTTGTGGTAAGATTAGAATATATTGGAAGATATAATTTATTTGAATAGAAATTGAGAAGACGGGAGAGAAAAATGAAAAAGGGGTCTGAAATGGAGAATTTTATACATTTTATATATTCAAGTCTTATAAGAATAAAGGATTATAACACAGTAGTTTCAAAGAGAACTTGTATTATAGGGAGAAATGGAACAAGTAATGAGTTTGATGTTTATTATGAATTTCATCATTTGAATATTAGATACAGAGTAGCTATAGAATGCAAGGATTGGGCAGGTCCAGTAACAATAAAAGAAGTGAGAGATTTTTGGGCAAAATTAAGCGAATTAGATAACATAGCAGGTGTTATGGTTACCAAATCAGGTTATCAATCAGGGGCAGAAAAATTTGCTAAAGATAAAGGTATCATGCTTTTAGGAATAGAAGATTTACCGACATTTAATGAAATAGTTGCAATGCAAGTTAAGAAGGCATTTTTGCCTGGTCAGGAAGTAATAGGCGAACCTTTTTGGACTTTAATGGAATATATAGATGAAGAGGTAACGGGTACTTATATATGTATTGCAAATCAATTTACTAAGGATAACAAGAAAATTATTCCGTTATTCTATTCTAAAAGGATAGCTTCAGAATTTTGTTCAAGATGTAATTCAAAAGGCTCTGTTGTGCGAGGAATTAATCAATGGCAACTTAAAGGTCTTTTATCATTTGCAGAAAATTATAATATAGGGTTTGCAATATGTCCTTTAACCCCTAATGGGAAAAATGACTGGCCTTTTTATTCTATTACTAAGAATGAATTAGAAAAAGATTTTCTATTAATGGACTAAATGTAGCACTAAAAATTAGATACAACGATAGTATCCTCTCTAAATAGGAAAATAAGGCTGGGTTTGAAAAGGAAATCGATTAGGTTAGGTATAATTTTCAAAGTACTACTGACGGGGTAAGTGATTATCCTTTCTGATTTGATTGATTAATCAATGTATTCAAGAGATCTGCCGGAATGGAAGGTAGGTGATATTGAGTATTTGGGGATATGATTTACTATGTGAAAATGAGCATATTGACGGTGCTGGTGGTACCCTTATTATGGCACTGGATAGGGCTATAAGGAATGAAAATAAGGTCAGTGTTTAAGGTGAAAGAGGTATATTAATTCTATGATCATTTAAAAGATGATAAATATTGTGAATTTGTATTAAAAAGGGGATTTTGCTATGAATATTGAAGGGTTTAAAAACGAGATCAATTGTAACGATAATCTAAAAGCAAAGAAGCCTATATAGAATTTGCAATTCACCTTGCCGCCCCGAGAATAGCAAAAATGCTTTTACAGGGAATATCAGAATGTTCTGAGCAAGATACTCATGTTAAGCATGTTGTCAATGAAGCGTTCTTTAACTATCCCCCAATGATGACTGTTAATTTACCCCGAGCTTGCTGAACTATATGAGCAAGAACTAATAGGAAAAAATTTAATTACCCCCAGGGAGCACACAGATAAAAGTGGGGTAACGAAAGGAGAACATTTTAGGTTAACAAATCTCGCCTATAACCTGTGCTGCTATATTGAAACATATGATTCAATTAAATAGAATTTCAATTTCATAAAGCCTTTAAACCCACCAAAAAGCGGGTTATGTTTTGCTTATTTTGAATGATCACGTAATAACGATAATATGGTTATAATATTGCTTTATGGGAAATATCTACGAATCTATTTGCAACTGAAATTCCAGTATAGTATTGCTGAGCTATTTTAAAAAATGCAGGCATAAACAATTGATTATGAAGGGGGAAATTTACTAGTTTAAGTATTGTGAATTGTCCAATATTGATATCGTAAATTTAATTAAGATAGGGGAATTATCTAATGAAAAAAAGATTAGCGATTTTATTATGTCTAGCGATGCTGATGACCATGTTTGCAGTTCCAGCTATTGCGGCTGATACTGCTCCCAGCGTAGTTATTGACGGACAAACAGTAAATTTTGATGTAGCACCAATTATCGATAATGGTCGTACTATGGTTCCGTTAAGAGCTATCTTCGAAAAAATGGGAGCAACCGTTTCCTGGGATGATGCCACCAAAACTGCAAGTGCAGTCAAAGGCGATACTACAGTAGTTGTTGCCATAGGTTCGGCATCACCCACTATCAATGGCGCACTAAAAGTCATTGATGTTCCTGCTAAAATCATTAACGGTAGAACCATTGCTCCCATGCGTTTTGTATGTGAAGCCTTTGGCGGTACTGTAAGCTGGGATGCAGACAACTATGTTGCTTCTGTAGTTTCAGCGGGTGGGACGGTAACCCCGACACCAACTCCAACACCAATAGAAACACGTACAAAATCACCAGAGTACAAAGCTGTTAGACAGCAACTTGTTTTAAGGTTGGACAACAATATGTATCGCATCTCTTCAGATATTATTCTCCAAGATGATAATGGCAATTACTATTTGGGAGTTGCTCCTCTGAGTGCTATTATTAGTGCTTACTACAATGATTATAGAATAGAAAAGAGCAACAATAACCCGTTTATTAAAGGCGATTTATGTGCAAATAATCCTGATAAGTACGTTGCCATTGAGCTGAAATATCTTAATGCAACCCAAACTTATTGTGAAGGTTATTTATATAACGATAATAAAACCAAGAGTTACTCTTATAGTTCTAAGCCCAATGAAGAAATAGGTATATTAGCTGGACAAAATAGCAGAATATTTATTCCCTTAAATACGGCACTTAAAGCCTTGGGTATACAATTTGATACTAGCATTGATGGTGAGAATGGTATCATATTAATGTCTTTTAAATAATTAGTCCCTAAAATATCAAGTTTTTCTAAAAGGATTAATCCAATAAATATAGATTTCATGATAATATCTTCTTAATACACTGTGTGAAAGGAACATAAATTGCAGATTCGGAACGTATGTTCTTATTGTGCTCTCCATCCATGTGGAGTGCGTGGTAAGGATATATAAGAAGGAAAAGACGGATAGGGATGAAAATATTGGGTATTCTGTAGATTAAGAAGTAGAAAATAATTTAGCAAATGAACTAAAGTTTAAGAGCATCTGCTGAGAGGCAGATGTTTTTATATGCGCCAAGCGAAAGAGGCTACCAGAAGTATCAATAATTGGGCCTGTATACAGATATAACGGTTTTGCAGAGGTTATAGAGCCAGAGCATATTCGGGAAATCGTAAAAAGAAAAACAGAAGATGACTTGAGGAAATGTTTATAATATGACATACAGTTGTCATATTATAATTGCTATACTGATTTCAGTATAAAAAAAATGGAGGTATATAATGGAAAAATTAGAATTCAAAAAGGCATATAAAGATTTATACCTTCCAAAGAATTGCCCGGTTATAGTTTCAGTGCCGTCTATAAATTATATTATGATTGACGGCAAGGGCGACCCAAATGGTGAGGAGTTTGCTATCTCCACTGCTGCGCTTTATAGTTTTAGTTATGCGGTAAAGATGTCTTACAAAAGTGACAATGTTCCATTAGGCTATTATGATTATACTGTATTTCCTCTTGAAGGTTTGTGGGATTTGATTGACAAAAACTTGTCAACCACAGATAAATGCAACTTTGCATACACGATTATGATTCGTCAGCCAGAATTTTTAACTGTAGATTTGTTTGAACGCTTTTTATCTGAAACAAAAAAGAAAAAACCAAATATTTATCTGGATAAAATAAAATATGGCTCAATATCTGAAGGTCTATGTTGCCAAATGCTTCATTTGGGAAGCTATGATAATGAACCAGCAAGTTTTGAAATAATGGAACAGTTCTGCAGGGATAATGGGTATGAAAGAACTTCTTATAAGCATCGTGAAATATATCTTTCAGACCCTCGCAAGACCGAATCCGGTAAACTTAAAACGGTATTACGATATCAAGTGGAAGTTAAGTAGTGGGAGGAGAGTTGAGAAGCCAAGTATAATTGAGGCATTTAAACCTAGCTTCAAAGACGGAAATTTTTAATCCCGTAGCTAGACTTGGGGGTTAGGGTTACACCGAGAGGGTTACACCGGGACGTTCTTCTTGTAACGCATCAAGACAGTGGTAAGGATATATCGGGGGTAAATATTGAAAGCACTAGGCTGTATAGTGTGAAGAGAAGGGAGGAATGCAAATGAATAGTACAGTATATCTTTATGTTTTTGATACGATGGCAGACTGGGAAGTCGCTTACCTAAACACGGAACTATATTCTGAAAGATATTTTAAAAGAGGACATAGACCATTGAAACTGGTAACTATTAGTAATTCGAAAGCTCCTATTATTACGATGGGTGGGTTGAGAGTTATACCGGATATTGAATTTGACGAGTGCAATATTGAAGAAACTGCAGCTTTAATTCTTCCTGGTGGAAATACATGGACAGAATCAATTCATCAACCCATTATTAAAATGGCTGCGCAGTGTCTAAAGGGAGATGCTGTCGTGGGAGCAATTTGTGGTGCTACAATTGGTCTTGCCGAGAACGGGATACTGAATCATAGATGGCACACAAGCAATGATCTGGAGTATCTTAAAATGACCTGCCCAAATTATACCGGAGAAAGGTACTATAAAAAAGAATTTGCAGTAACTGATAGTAATCTGATTACTGCTACTGGAATAGCTCCGTTGGAATTTACATTACACATATTGAAAGCATTAGATGTATTTTCAGCTCAAACGTTAAATGCCTGGTACAATCTTTATAAGACTCATGAAAATAAATACTTCTACGATTTGATGGATTCAATTCAAAATGGTAATTAAAATTGGCATATTAAATAGCTGTGCTGATTTTAATAATATTGATATAACATTATAATTATTTTTATAAGCATCTGCTGAGAGGTAGGTGCTTTTTAATATGCTTGTAGTAGTTACAATGGCATGTTATAACCACTGATGAGATCCAATATGAGTTTTCTGAAATGATAATTATGTACAATAATAGTTATTTGGATAAATACAGTTGATATACTGTGAAAGCGGTGTTAATAAAATAACTGTCAAAAACATTGATTAACTATTGACGATGTAATTTGTAAACAGTATGATTTTACCATGATAAAGGAAGGGGTTGAACTCATGAATTACGATAGAATTATTTTAGAACTTATGGACAGAGTAGCCGCACTGGAAGATGAGGTTGAAAACTTAAAATCGAAGCCGGAAAATAGAGAAGAGGATGAAGAAAACGAATCCATTTATGGCACTTCTACAGATTCTTCTGGAAGGGATACTACAAAATATATTCTTGATGGAAAGAGGTATGGAAAAAACCGGCTTGTACTTGCAATTGTAAAGAAATACATGGAAGAGAATCCAGACATTACAACAGATCAGCTCTTAGCTGTTTTTGACAGAAGTCTACAGGGCTCACTTGGTGTTGTTAGGGAATTGAAAGAAGTTAAGAAAGCATATGCTGATTACGAAAGACGTTTCTTTGTTTCTCAAAATGAAGTCATTAAAACAACAACAGGAATATGTGTTGTTTGTACCCAATGGGGTATATCCAATGTAGGAAATATGATTATAAGGGCAAAGCAACTTGGAATCGATATTACTATTTTAAAATAGTAATACAGTAAAACAGCTTATGGAAGTATGATTAATTGTAGATTGAGAAAAAAGCAAACTGGCTTTGTAGAGACAACTATCGTAAATTTCTTTCAAGAAAACGATCTAGGAAAGCTATCATTATAAGACGGAAAAGGGAATAAAGCTAAATTGACCAAACAAAGGATAATGTGATAAAGGTTGAATATACTCATTTTAGAATTTCAAGATAGAGCATCTACTGAGAGGTAGGTGCTTTTTACTATAGGTAAATAATAATAATGTTCCCCAGATGCTACCATTAGATTATAATAATGGAAGTGATCTACTCGGATAGAGAGTCATAAAAGCCTGATTTTTAGTGAGCAGATTAGATACCATTGTATATTGACAGAGCAAGTTAGATGTTTTTTTCGGTGAGAGAGCAGAATGAATGTAAATTTGAACTTGTAGTGGGAACTATTTGTAATCTTGCTACTGGACGAAATCAAGTATTAAGCAGGGTTCTAATAACCCTGCTTAAAATGTTTTTGAAACTTGTAACGAATATAATATTCATCAGTCTTATTTATGAAAGTGAGGTGATGACATGCCAGAATTTGAGAAGATATATTTCGAATATTTCGATGATGTGTATAGATACGTTTATTCCTTATGTCGCAATTCGTCAGTAGCCGAGGAAGTCACACAGGATACTTTTTTCAAAGTGCTAAGGAGTATTGATTCCTATAAAGGAGAATGTAAACTGTGTGTGTGGCTCTGCCAAATTGCAAAAAATACCTATTTTACATTTTGCAGTAAACAAAAGCGATTAATGACCTGCGATTCAGTTGAACAGGAGCAAACCTGTGATTTTGAGAGCGGTTTTATTAATCAAGAAGAAACCTTCGAAATTCATAAAGCACTGCACAGCTTGGAAGAGCCATACAAAGAGGTTTTCTCATTGCGAATTTTCGGAGAACTGTCATTCCTGAAAATCGGCGAGCTTTTTGGAAAAACCGAAGGGTGGGCACGAGTCACATATTACCGTGCAAAAATAAAATTGAAGGAGAATTTATTATGAAAATATCATGTGATATCATTAGAGACTTGCTTCCTCTTTATCATGATAATGTATGCAGCACGGATAGCCGCAAATTGATTGCAGAACACTTAGATAATTGTGAGGAATGTAAAGCTGAATTAAAAAAGTATGAAGCAGAGATTATAGGAGTAAATAACATGGAAGAAGCCAAATCATTGGGGAAAATCGCTCAAAAATGGAAAAATGACAAAAAAACAGCTTTTTTAAAAGGCACAGCTTTGGTTTCAATTATTGGGTGCATTCTCTGCGCTATTGCATATAATGTCAACGGAAGCTATGTAGATGCGGAAGGTTATTTGGTGGAGTCGTTCGGTTTTATCCCATTGGGATACCTGTTTGCATTTATCGCTTTGGTTTCAGCAATAATCTTAGCATTTATCGCAATTATTAGACACTGTAAAAGGCGTTAAAAATATTTTAATATGATGTAGCCACACAAGGTGAGCACATCGTATTCGGTAATGGCGGTGGGCTGCTTCCGCAGGAAAGCGCTCATATCGGCTATGCGTTTTTGTAATTCGTCCCTCCCTGCATTTTCCACCTGAGCCTTCTGCTTCTGTTTGCGCAGAGTCTTATCTTTCAGCTGGCGGTACTTAGGCTTGGAATAGGGTTTTTATCTGCTCGGCAGTTACAAAATCAGCAGTTTGAAAATTTACTTCAGAGAAGATATAGAAAAAGCTAGACAATTATTAAATATTAACTGTTTGACCAGTTTATTAAAGTTAATAAATGTTAAAAAGAAATACCAGAAGAAAATGCAAATAATCTATTTGAAGGGGCAAAGAAGCAAAAGCTTCAAAACAAAATTAATAATACTTCTAAAGTTAAAGCCGAGAGCAATAATTCCACTGGATATAATTTGTCAGGGGCTGAATATTTAACCCTAATGTCCAACTGGTCTGGCCAACAGAGCGAATCCAGTGCTTATTAAGACAAGTATTTAATATGTTGGTCGAGAATATCTAATATACAATATGTGCATCGTTATGAAGTATATCCCTTTTATGCTCTCGACACATGTGGAGTGCGTGGTAAGGATATATAAGGGTTAGAAAACGGAGAATAGTACATTTGTAATGAAGAAAATTATGTTTAATACTAATGAACATTGCATGCTTTTTCGATATAAAATCATAGCTTCATTTTCAAAGGGGGTTAATGATTTGAAAATAGCATCTGTGGTTCAAACCCAAAACATGAGTACAAGTCCTTCGGGAATTATGGCAAATAAGGGTTACCCCGACAAAAAAACTGACTTTGCTCAATACTTAAAAACGGTTCCCGAAAAAACTGAGCCTAAGCTACTGGGCAGCGCTGATGCATTGGGAGCCCAGAAGCTCTTTAAATACGCCCATGGCAATGTTATTTGCGGGAATGATATTCAAAAGGAACTGGATGAAGACCTAGTTAGTTTTAAAGCTACAATAAATAAAATGTTCAAACAATTAGGCATAGATACCTCCACGCCTGTTGAACTCCAAGTTGACCAGCAGGGTTATGTTCGGGTAACCAACAACCACCCGGATAAGGAGAAAATTGAGCAGATGTTTAAAGATAACGAAGATTTGCGAAATACCTATGTCAAAATACAAAGTTTTACAGAGGTATTGGAGTCAAGTTGCGAAGCTATAGCTTTCCAAGAAGCCTATGCTAAGAATCCACAGGCAGCCGTAGCCCAGTATTCTTACTTGTTTAATGAGGATAAGCATAGCCCCCGCTTCTACACTTCGTTGACCAATTCAAATGGGGTATGGCGCGTGGATGTGAATCCAATGGAACTTTTCAAGTCCAGGTACCATCCACATTCTTCGGAATATCCAAGCACTTCACGGGTGTAAAAGGGACGGTTTGCAGTGCTTGTGGAAGTGAAGTAGCTAGAGTATCAGAGAAAGAATAAATCCAATCAAATAATGATTTAAGGGCATCTGCTGAGAGGTAGGTGCTTTTTAATATGTGAAAATAAATATGGAAGAACAAAATCAGTAACTTTGATGATAAACAATGTATTATCATCGGGTTAATAATAGGTCTATAATAAGGGAAGCATTTTACACTGAAAATGATAAAAAGTATCCAGCATTTTTATAGGGGTGATAATAATTTTTAGAGATTTCTTCATTGACGATGTAACAAAGATTTATTCTTTTAATCCGGATTAAAGTACCTATGATTATTCATTATGTGAAGTAGATGACGGGACTCTAGAAAACTTTGTTAGTTATTTAAAGAGACTAAGTGAGTTGGAAAAGGAAGGTCACTACATACATAGCAATTGAGAATTGAAACACACCTTATAATTGGAAGAGAGAGTTTTTGAAGTAAATTAATCTATGCTCCCCAAAGTATAAAGTATTTATAGAATAGGAGAAAACATATGAATAATAATGATGTAGATAAAATCCAACCACTCCACAAGGATCAGCAAAATCACTCGCATAGCTGTAGCGATGATTGCTGCAGCCATAGTCATACATCCAATTTGGAAGGGGACTGCGCTCATTCTCTGGAATCTCTGACAATTAACAGTAAAGAAAGATCTTTTTTGATGGAGTTTGTGAAGTGCAGCTATTTGCCTGTCAGCCGCTTTATTATGAGCAGCAGTATTGAGGAAGAGGCTAAGCTTGTGTCTCTTGCACCGGTGTATATAAATGCTATCGATGACAGCATGGAAACTGTGAAGGAGATTAGAACAGTTTTGTGTGAGCTTGAGGAAAAAGGGTTGATATCTCTGGATTATGATATCCCCCTGCAGGACTATGACTACGCACAGCATACGAAATCTGCTCTTTTTTCATACTTCAAAGAAACGGTTAATGAGGGGAAGAGAAATCCAAGTTTTCTGTTTGATACAGCAGAAATTGAGCTTGGCAGCATCGCTCTTACCGAATTTGGAGAGAGAGTCTCTGAGAATATTGAGAGTTTTGCATATTAGCTGCAGGTTGGACCTCCTTTTTACAACCCCGTACCTTGGCCCGCTAGAAAGTTGAGGTTCCACCGACGACGGACATGCACAATCTCTTGGCGCAGATCGATGAAGGAGATATATAAATGATTAAAGCTTATTTAGCAGGGATTTCAACCCAATATGAAGGGGAGGATGTACAAATACAATATTGTATTTATGATGAGCAGGAGCTTATATGCAAAAACTCCGTCATGTTAGAATATCAGAAACCGGCAATTGTAGGACAGATTGCATTATTAACACTCTTGAATAAAATGAAAAAATATAAAGCCAAAGAGATAATCATTATTGTTAATGATTCAGCTATAAATCAGATCATTAAAGGAACAACAACCACAAAAAATGAAGATGTTAAGAAGATGGCTAGAAGGATGAAAAAAAAGTTGAGCCAGTTCGAAAATGTTGTTATTAAGGATGTTAGCGGAGATCACGAAGAACTGGTGAAATGGAATGATATATTGAAACCTTAAGACAGCCTATTTAAAGGTTCCCCAGTCACGTAGAGTGTGTAGTAAGGAAATTATGAACGGGTTTCGACTATGCTTGTAAATAGAGGATAAGCACTTAGTCTAATAAGGCTTTAGGGGATATCTATGAAACAGATAAAAGGAAATGAAATCGAGTTTTTCACAATAAATAATCTGGATAACCTTCAATTGGTAAAAGGACGTAGTGTGATAAAAAAATTTCCTCTTCATTTGCATCGTTTATTTTGTATTGGCACGATAGAAAAAGGTAACGCATTATTTAAAGATGATAAGAAAGAGATTTTGTTACATGAGGGAGATGTTTTCTTAATAAATGCTGGTGAACCACATACATTACAATCTATTGATGATAATGGATTTGACCACTTTGTGTTATGCTTGGAGAGGGATTTGAATTTCTATTACAACGAAGAACGTGCAAAAAGTACTAGATTCAAAACCACAATTGTATCCGATGTAGAGCTTGGAATTAAAATAAGTTCATACTGTGAGCAGATATTACATAATGAATCTGTATTAGATAGAGAATGCATTTTAATGAATCTATTACAGGACATTTCATGTTTCTGTGATATTGAAGATCGCGAAGAACAGAATTGTAATTGCATTCATCAGGTGTGTAATTATATAAATCAAAACTGTACAGAATTATTTACATTGTCGGATTTAGCAGATATAGCACACCTGAGTAAATATCATTTTTCAAGATTGTTTAAAACAGAAATCGGCTTGACCCCATATGAATATTTAATACAATTAAAGATTAAGTGCTCAAAGGAATTGATACTTAAGGGCAATTCACCAATAGAAGTGGCTTTGGAATTGGGATTTGCTGACCAAAGCCACTTTATCAATTTGTTTAAAAAATACACTGGAGTAACACCTATGAAATTTTTAAAAAGGAATATAATGATTTAAGAAAAAAATTGCTACATAAGTGCAGGACTATATTTAGCGAGAATATACATGCCATCGTTACCTGCAGCGATTTTATGAATGGTATCAGCAGGAATTACGGCGACACTTCCAACACTATAAATTATTATCTTGTTTACGAGAAAACAAGTCCCACTACCTTCAATAACTTCATGAATTTCAAATATTCCCTCATGAGTATGGGTATCAATAGTGCAATTAGGTTCTATTTTCACTATATGACAGCTTAAAGCGCCATTTGTATCACTGCCTTGAATTAAGTGTTTTAGATACACCCCGTCATATTTGGGGTGTTTACTCCAGTTGATCTCTGATATCTTTGTATCCCTATCAAAAAAACTAAGTGTATTTGTCTCAAAGGAATCAGATATTTTCATTTTATTCATATTATTACCTCCTATAAATTAACGTTAATTAAACCTTAGCCTACAGGTGTGCTATTTGATTGTAGGATATTGCTATTTTGATTGATTACAACAACGCTGAATTGATACAATACTTGACCTTTTTTAGATACGTAAATTATAATGAAATAGTTAAGTATAATACATAGGGAAAATAACGCTTATGTACCTATGTAGAGCAGAGAATAGTAGAGAACCCGGTGAGACGTTCTCCAGTAAGGTTCCACCTGGGGAATGAGATGAGATGAGGTGAGATATTGGCATCATATCACGCAGCTAAGACGTAAGTTAGCATATAAATAACTTCTATTAGCTATCATATCTTTTACCATACTAATAAAAATATTCCAATAATAATTAAGGTGATATCTGTCCTTAAATTTGGGGCAGGTTTATTATTTATTGGCTTATTATCAACCTTTTGGCGTTATTGAGCCTTATCTGCAATTTATTGAAAGGGGCAATTATTTATGAAAAAGTTAGCCGTATTGTTACTCGTTTTCATCATGGCATTCAGCACATTAAGCGGATGCTCAAGCAAAAGTGAACCCGCCAAGAAAAAAGTCTTTAAAATCGGTATTGTACAGCCCATGGACCATCCGTCCTTGAATCAAATCCGTGAGACGATTATTTCGGAATTACAAGCACAGGGCATGGGAGATAAAGTTCAAATTATTACCAAAAACGCTAATGGCGATATGAACTTATTGCCGTCTATTATGCAAGAGTTTATTAATAGCAATATTGACATGATTGTTCCCATTGCAACCCCTGCTGCTCAGGCCGCACGGGCTTCCACCAAAACTGTGCCGATTGTGTTTTCTGCAGTAAGTAATCCGGTGCAAGCAGGTCTGGTTACTTCTTTCGAAGAAACCACCGGTAATATAACCGGCGTTTCAAACTCTATTCCAATAGAAGATATTTTTAAATTAGCGGGTACAATAACACCCAAGGCAAAAACATTCGGTTTTGTGTATAACAGCAGTGAAATAAATTCCACCAGCGGAATTGCAATAGCCAAGTCTTATTGCGACAAAAACGGTATTAAATATAAAGAAGCTACCATCACGGGTACTGCCGATTTACAACAAGCTGCATCTTCGTTGGTTGGCCAGGTTAACGCTTTCTTTACACCAAATGACAATACGGTCGCTTCAGCCATGGCTACTTATGTTAAAGTGGCAACCGATGCCAAACTTCCTATTTATGCAGGCGCCGATTCCATGGTTAAAGATGGAGCGTTGGCAACAGTGGGTATAGACTATACTAAATTGGGAAAACAAACTGCAGCAATGATTGTACGTATTGTTAATGGTCAAACCATTAAAGAAAACCATGTTGAGCAGGTTGCAGAATATGCCAATATGATTAATATCAATACGGCCGATAAGTTGGGTATCACCATTTCAGATGAATTAAAGCAAAAGTTTGTTATTCTTAAGTAAATAGAATTAACTGAACTTATAAGAAAAGGAAATAATATGACACTATTAATTGGTTCTATACAGCTGGGCTTGCTATATGCCATCATGGCATTGGGAATCTATATAACATTTCGCATTTTGAACCTGCCGGACTTGACTGTTGATGGCAGTTTCTCCCTTGGCATGGCTTGTGCTGCTGTGGTGACTATAAGTGGTCATCCTTTTCTTGCCTTGTTCATTGCTATTTTAGCCGGCGCATTAGCCGGATTGGCAACCGGTTTGTTGCATACCAAATTAAGCATACACCCCATATTAGCTGGAATACTGGTTATGACCGGCTTATATACTGTAAACCTTGCAATTATGGGAGGAAAAGGCAATCTATCCGTAGTTGGCAGCAAGACCGTTTTTTCTATGGTAGAATCCATGGCTGCGGCACCAGGCGGGATGGGGGAGACCCTTCTCGCCTTGTCCATATGCATAATCGTAATAGCTATTTTGGCCATATCTTTTAAAACAAGATTTGGCCTTGCCATTCGCGCCACAGGGGATAATGAGGACATGGTTCGTTTATCCTCAATAAATGCCAACGTTTCGAAATGTATAGCCTTATCAACTGGTAATGCCTGTGTAGCTTTATCCGGTGCTTTAATCTGTCAATACCAGATGTTTTCTGATGTAGGCTCCGGAAGCGGTATGGTCATCATTGGCCTGGCATCAGTTATTATTGGTGAAACTGTATTTGGCAGACGATCTGTTACCATCGGCTTGGTTTCCGCAGCATTTGGTTCTATCCTGTACAGAATAATCCTGGCATTTGCTCTGAAAATAGACATGTTCCCTGCATATGCATTGAAACTGATTTCTGCAGTCATTGTAATAATTGCTCTTTCCGGGCCTTCCATAAAAGCAATCATTGAGCAGAATAAGATCAGAAGGGAGGTAAACAACCATTTAAATAAATAGGTTGTGAATAATATGTTGGATTTAATAAATGTCAGCAAAACTTTTTATGCTGGAACTGTAAATGAAAGAAAGGCTTTAAATTCAATAAACCTCCACTTGGATCCGGGAGACTTTGTAACGATAATAGGTTCAAATGGTGCCGGAAAGTCCTCGGTATTTAATGCCATCGCCGGCGCATTCTATATTGATAGTGGTGCCATTCTTTTGGATAATAAGAATATTTCTATGACGGCGGACTATAAAAGGGCCTATGACATCGGCAGGCTTATGCAGGACCCCATGAAAGGTACGGCCCCTTCTTTGACTATTGAGGAGAATCTAGCTCTTGCTTACAGCAGAAAAGCTCACAAAAGCTTTTTTGCACTGAACAAGAGGGATTCAGAGTACTTTAAAGAGTTATTAGCCCGCCTTGATTTAGGTTTGGAAAGCCGCATGAAAACGAAGGTTGGCAATTTGTCGGGAGGCCAAAGGCAAGCTGTTACTCTGCTTATGTGCACTATTTCTTTGCCGAAGCTTTTACTTTTAGATGAGCATACAGCCGCCCTTGATCCTGCGACAGCCCAAAAAATATTGAAAATAACAACGGATATTGTTGGTGAATCCAGAATAACAACCATGATGATCACCCACGATATTAAAGACGCCCTTGCACTTGGCAATCGTACGATTATGATGGATGAGGGTGAGATTATTTTGGATATCAAAGGTGAAGAGCGCAAAAAGATGACCATAGAGGAGTTGTTAACTTACTACTCCAGGGAAAGAAAAAAACAGCTGACGGATGATAGGATTTTATTAGCTTGACCAGAACGTCAAAAAGGTTAATAGCTGCGTTAATTCGGAAGACCAGTTCAATCGACGTACCCATGTACGCCTCAATCACTGGTCTTCCGATTGCCTTGCTTTTAACTTTTTTGCTCGCCCTGGCAGGGTTGTCAACTTTTTCAACACCCTTGTCATCCGTAACTATATTTGTTCTGCCAAAGCAATATGCTTGCGAATTACATTACAGGATTCTTCAAATAAATTCTGTTCCGCCTCGGTTAAATGCAACTCAATTATTTCCTCAACTCCATTTTTACCAACAACGGCTGGAACACCAACATGTAACTCCGTTTGCCCATACTCTCCTTCCAATAAAGCTGATACAGGCATAATTCGATGTTCATCATGAAAAATTGCTTTAACTATATCTGCCAGTACAAAACCAATACCAAATTCCGTGGAATTTTTCCCATTTATGATATCCATGCCGATAGTGCGGGTGCGATTTAAAACATGCTCCAAATCCAGCTTGCCGTAAATATCTGGCTTTTCCTTCATTAACTCAAATAAAGGCTTTCCGCCGATACTGACATGAGAAAATGGTATCATGCTGGAGTCCCCATGTTCTCCCATGGAGAAACA
>CAZEDT010000069.1:0-17742 GCA_964510795.1 uncultured Syntrophomonas sp. | reverse complement strand
TTCTGTTGGCTCCTTTACCCAGCTCCCCGAAAATAACAATACCGGTCCCCTTAACGCGAGTAATTGAAAGACATTAGTTAAATCGTGTCGTGAACTTGAACTAACAAAGCCAACAAAAAGAACGTCCCTCTTTTGGCTCAGTTAAGGTGCTAGGGGATGAACAAGAGAACCGTCCCCCTGTTCACTTTTACTGCGCATAATCTATAAACTGCGAACTTGAACTATTATTAATATCCTACCCAAGTTGACCCAATTGTCAAACCTGAAATAAAAAACAGCCCCAGGATTTTCCCCGGAGCTGAAACAGGTTATGATGTTATTGGGCCACTTCTAGCTTAAGACAAATTACGGTCATGTCGTCGGCAGGTTTACCCCGGGCCAAGCTCAGGGCACGATTTATGACCAGTTCGGCAATTTTCTGAGGGTCTGTCTCAGCCGTTTGTTTTAATAACTCTGGTATCCACTTCTCGCCGTTAAGCTCCCGGGATACTTCCATTACCCCGTCACTTACCATTAAAATCATATCCCGGGGCAGTAAGGCTCTCCTTTCACTAACCGGTTCTACATCCTCCAGAATACCTATCGGCAGTGAGGATGAACTGATCATAGTGATCTGTTTGGCTCTTTTTATAAATGATGGTGCACTGGCCGTTTTAATAAAATCTACTTCACCGGTATATAAATCTACCATTAACATATCCATGGTAGTGAAGGTTTCACTGCGGGAGCGCAGTAAAAGTACTGAATTGATAGTTCTCAGAGCCAGCTCCTTATCAAAGCCGCTATCCAATAAATCCTCCAGTAATTTAACCGCTGTACTGCTCTCTTCCCAAGCTTGCTCTCCCACTCCCATCCCGTCACTCAGAACTATTAATTCCTTACCCGTTTTAAGCGTGGTGATGGTCAGGCTGTCCCCGCTGCGTTCTTCTTTAGCCACCTGGGCCACAGCACTATTTACCTGGTAACTGAAAGCCCGTGTCAGGGTAAATTCACAGGCTCCCTTGCCCATTAACTGCGGACATTTTTTCTTGCAGACCTCCATTTTATCACCCATCGCTGAGGATAAGGCGGGAGCAATGCTGAGTTCGCAACCGCTGCCATCTACACAGGACCCGCTGATAACATTAAGATAGACTTGTTCATTCGGGGCACGTATCGGGGTGATATCCTTGAGATTAATTCCCATACGTTTACAGGCTTTGAGCAGCTGGTCGCGCAGCTCCAGATCTACTGAAGAATCAACATCCATTTCCTCGGCCAGGTTTCTTACCACCTGGCTTACCCCTTTAAGCTGCCGGGCCACCAGTTCACGGGATTCATCCATCTTATCCGACCAGTATTCATTAACCCGCAGATTATCGAAAAGATAATTTATGGTAGTTATCAGTTCTCGCCCGTTGATGCATTTACGTTTAAAGCTGGACGGGCAATCTTCATAATTCAACTGCCCTTCTCTTTCAACTATACTGAATAGATCAAGGATTTCCTGAGAAGTACTGTAGCAGTCCCGGTTCCAGCAGGTGTTAAAACGAGTACACCCATCACAGAAGCCATGGGAAAGCTCATCATATAGATAGCTCAAATACGAGCTGCCCCGAGGGCTTCCCGATTCAGCTTTGCCTGTAAAGGTGGAGCTCAGTTCATCGAAAACCTGAGCCAGATGATGGATACGGCTGCCAACCGACTCCTTAACGCGACTATCCAGCACTTTTAAATCAGCATCTTTAACGTTAGATACTGGACTGATAGTATGAAAAGGAACTTTTTCTTTCAGCGACTCTGGTAATATGAAAAAAATCAGACTGGCAATGCCTGTTTCCCACATGCCCAGAATAGTTACCTGGCTTTCGGAAATAAACATAGACAGAGCCAGGGTACCCAGCATAAATCCTATAATTACTCCTATTCTCCCAAAGCTTCTAAAAGCGCCGGCCAAAAGGCCTGATATGGAGTACATACCTAAGGTTTCCGCGAAAACACTAGAGGCTATGGAGGGAAGAATGCCTGACATGACGCCCATAATGGCTCCGCCGCCAGTCCCCCATATATACGCTGCAGTCATTATCCCCAATCGACATAAAATACCGCTTACGGCCAAGCCGGCCAGATGAACATCGTTCAACCCCATAATTAGTCCAATACCCAGAACCATAAAAGCCGCCATTTCCTCAAAATTAAAATCCACTACGGCTTTCTTCTGCTTGATAACCTGACTGCAATTAAGAAAAACAAAGGTGATAACGGCACTGATCATGGCCTCAAAAACAATTACCATCTCTTGATAGAAATTTAAGCCATTAATAAACATCGCCGTGCTCTTAAGCACCAGAACCACCGCCATGGTTATGGCCGGTAAGCCCCACCACTTTTTTTCTTCCGTTATTTCAATATAATTTAGTGCCAAGGCCAGAATGGCCACCGTAATGACATCGGTAACCAAGGAAACCCCGTGCAATACAGTTGACAGACCCACTACAGTAAATAGAACCAGGATTGTGCTTCGCCAACGGTTTTTCACCGCAAAGACTGCCACAAATGCAAAAATAAATGGCAGTAATTCCCCCAGAATAAAGGCCCGTGACATAATTATGGCTCCTCCGGCCAGGAGCAGATTCTCCATTTTCATCAAACCAACTAAGTAGGTTCTCAAGAGATTCCAATTCTGCATGTTGAAAATCCGGTCCAACTGTAGATTTATCCTGGGAACGGTGTGAGCGACCCTCCTTCTTGCTTCTCTGCGCGGGACTTGTTCTTCTAATCTTTGATAAGGGTATATTTCCAGTCGGTCTAACATTTATTAACCCCCTCACCCTAAGCCTGAGTCTCATAATTATACCAAGGGAGGTTGAATATAAATTGTCAGCTCAAGACCGTTCTAATATTTTTCTTCAAACAAAATCCCTTTTTATAGGCTTTTCTAAAGCAGTTTTAGTGACTCTTCTACATTTATCCCCGCAAAATAAGCGTTTTTACTATACCAGGACCCCAGTTGACCATATAATGCCTTGCAGGAGATCGCTTTCACTCACTATCATCTCTGCCTTGCCCAACTTATGTAACGTCATTAGTATGATTAAAGCCCCCTGGACAATAATATCAGCCCTTTCCGGCTGGAGACCTGGAATTCTGCGGCGAAGGTTTAGAGGGGTCTTCTCCAGTAATTGATGGAGTTCAGCCAAATCTTCTTGACTTAAGCGCTGACCATGGACCTGACTGGATTCAAATGTTTCCAGACCTAATTGGATAGCCGCCAGGCTGCTAGCCGATCCGCCCACAAAAACCAGGGGGTGTTCCCTGAAATTGTTTGCCATCCCTTCCAACCGGTCTAAGCGCTGACTTATTTCTTCAACCGACATATTCAGCTCGGTCGCTCGCACCGCCCCCAGTGGTATGGATAAGACGAACTCCTGCTCATTGCATATAAATTCTATACTCCCTCCACCTAGATCTGCCACCAGCGGGGGATGCCCTAAATTCAAACCCTTCTCAACCCCCAGGTAGCTAAGACGGGCTTCTTCCTCCCCGCTTACTATATCTACCGCAATTTGGCTCTGCTCGGCGGCCAGTTTGGCAAATTCCTGGCCATTGCCGGCCTCACGAACGGCGCTGGTGGCAATGGCTCGATAGTTATTCACCCCGTATGCTTGCAGGGTATTCCGAAATTTGCTCAGGCAGAGCAGGTTTCGTTCCATGGACACCTCGCTGATTATTCCGGAGTGATGCAATCCTTCGCCGATACGGGTCGTCTGTAGTTCGCTATAAACCGGGGTCAGCAGTTCCCCTTCCAACTCAGCAATTAATAGTCGACAGGAATTAGTACCTATATCTATAGCTCCGTATTTCATTTTATTACCTCCATTGTTTTTGACTAGGAAAATGGTGCAGGGAGAGATTCCATGGGACATTTGGTGTTTTAGCTTACTTCAAATATTATGCACAGCCAAGGGATAAAAGGGACCGCCACTTAACCCACTGCCATAGTTTATTAATTTTTTCTGAGCAATCGCCCTGCTTTACAATTATTTCCCCATGAAAAAAGCACTCCATCAGAAGTGCTTTCATAAATCTCGCTATGAATTATATTTGTTTCTTTTTCTGGTCTCTACCTTATTCTTAAGGGGCTGCATTCTTTCATCGCTTTCCTTCAGAAATCTGCTGATCTTATCATCCAGCGTCACGGGGGCCTCTGGTCTTCTCGGGCTGTTAAAGCCTCGATTATCTCTCCGGTTATCCGGACGGTTAAATCTTGGCTGGCTAGCAGCCGGCGGAACAACCTTAGGAGGAAGTGCCTGTTTTATGGAAAGCCCAATCTTCTTTCCATCAATATTGAGTACTTTTACCTTAACCGCATCGCCTTCTTTAATAAAATCTTTGACGTCCTTCACGTAAGTGTCGGCGATTTCCGAAATGTGCACCAGACCTACCAATCCACCCGGTAACTCAATAAATGCTCCAAACGTGGTAATCCCCTGGACTTTGCCTTCTACAATCTCGCCAGGCACAATATTAGTTTGTTCAGTTGGCATAGAAATTAAGATCCCCCTCAATTTGTACTAGTTTTATTGTATGCAAAGTCCCAGGAGTAGTCAACCTTAAACTGTCTATTAATTATGGCTCATTACCTCAACCACTACTCGTTCCCCTTTTTTAATCATACCCAGTTGTTCTCTGGCAATGCGTTCCATGGCCTCGGGAGATTTTAACTCTTGTAATTCCTTACTGTTTTCAGTATTGATTCTGACCAGGCTTAATTTTTCTTTTTCCAGCTCCTTTTTGCGAGCTGAAAGTTCTATAATGCTTTTGGCCCTAGGCACTATGGTCAGTACTAACACCATACATAGCATACCGGTAATAATTAATCTTGCCGGCTTCCATTGCTTATTATTGTCCTTCATCTTCGTCCTCCCCGCCATATAGTCCCATAAAGTCACCAGGAAGCACGATTACTACTTCGTAGCCCTTGCTACGGGCACGATTATACAGGGTAGCGACAGTACTGGCACTGATCTTGAGCGTACGGGTAATCTCTTCAGTACTTTTGCCCATTTCTTTGAGCACCACCACTTGTCTCTCCCTGAAGCTAAGTTTCTCAGCTCCCCTGATTTCTATCTTCATATACACAACACACTATCCACATATTATCCACAAACTGTGGACAAATTTACTATGCATATCTTTTCGGGGAAGCCATAGCTAATTCCTGCTGGCAAAAATATTTTTTTATTCAGATATATCGTCGGGCGGCGGTGGTGTGTGCACCCGTGCTTTAATCACCTGTTGCAGCCATTTAGCGGGCTTTTTAGCACTTGTAACAATAACCCTTAATCCTTTTGCACTGGTCGAAGCCAGTAATCCTAAGGGTTTTTCCATAATCCGGGACATCAGTTTAAAGTAAATAACATTACCTGCTATGAGGATTAAAAAGAAATAAATCCTCAGTTCGCCTTGATTTATCAACAGCATTCCCACAGCTATTAACAGGATCATTAATATCCATATAAAAAAATCCAGCAAATAGAGTGAATATTTACCCGCTCGCAGGGCGCGGATAGTCAACTGGTAATAATGAAAGATTATTCCCGCTGTTAGACCTAATAATAAGGTGAGAAAAAATGTTTTTATCTGGGCAAGCAGACCCAGCAATTTAACACCCCCCCTATTTAAATAAACGGCTCAGCATGGTTTTCCCCCGGGCTTTGAGGTCTGCTCCCTGTGCTTTATAGGCAAGATGATTAATGCTCCCCTGTACTGATACCTTACCATTCTCAAGATTGAGCATGGTTATATGCAATTCTTGTCCACCAATTTCCAAACAACCCATCATAGTATCCAGAATGATTTCTTCATCATCAAAGTTAATTACATTGGTCACGCCAGCCAGATCTATGGATTTTCGATTTACCATACTAATGGAGTGTTCTGCCATTCCCTCAATTCCCCTTTCTAATTAGAAATACGAAGCAATTAGCTGACTGATAATTGCCAGCTGAATTTGGCTATTCTTTGGTCTCTGCCAACGCAGTACATGAACATCCTTGGGAAAAGCTATGCTTTGGAAATGGTAAATATGACAGGAAATAGTTTTAGGGGGGAGGAATGGCGATAACCAGGGACAGCGATAACCGCCCTGCATAAGTGTATTATACAGGGCGGTTCATTATTCTATGGTACGATATAAGTTTTTCGCTTCGGTGGCTTTTACATTATCTTTTATATCAAGAATTTCAAATACTGTCTCACGGTCACCAATGCGCAGAGTAAGTATGTCTCCTTTGTTCACCTCCGTAGAGGGCTTGGCAATCCTGCCGTTTACCATGACTCTTTCGTTTTCGGCAAAATCTTTGGCAACGGTACGCCGCTTAATTATTCTGGATATTTTGAGGAATTTGTCCAGACGCATCTTAATCTACAGCATCTTTTAATGCTTTTCCGGATTTGAAAGCTGGTACTCTAGCAGCCGGAATACTAATTTCTTCCCCGGTTTGAGGATTTCTGCCCTTTCTGGCCTGGCGTTCTCTCACTTCAAATGTGCCGAATCCAATAAGTTGAACCTTATCTCCTGCTTTTAGGGAAGCTTCAACTGTACTGAAGAAAGCATTCACCACTTTCTCTGCATCCTTTTTGGTCATATCTGCTTTTTGAGCTACCTCGCTGATTAATTCGGTCTTATTCAAGATATCCCTCCTTTGTATGCGTTACTAGTATACTGTGCTATTCGCCTTTTTAAGGATTAATCCTTCTTTTTAGGCATAAAAGTTCTTAGGCAGTTTCACCTTATTCGCATCTATAAACCTTTGGTTTTGGCCTCATCCCAAATGCGATCCAAGTCTGCAAGTTCATATTCTTCAAACTTAGCCCCTGCAGCCTCTACTTTTTGCTCTATATAGTGAAAGCGACGCTTGAATTTATCGTTCGCAGCCTGCAAGGCCTGCTCGGGCTCTATCCCTTCCAATCGGGCTACATTTACCAGCGCAAAAAAGACGTCGCCCATTTCTTCTAACTTGTCCTCCTGGTTCTCGGCTGCGACCAGTTCATCCAACTCTTCTTTAAACTTGAGGATTGCTCCAGCTGAATCAGGCCAGTCAAATCCTACCCGGGCGGCTTTTTCCTGCATTTTTTCAGCTCTCATTAAAGCCGGCAATCCACTAGGAATACCTTCCAGGAGGTATTTTTTCCCTTCCTTCTTTTTAAAACCTTCCCAGTTGTTTAAAACGTCATCCGCGGTTTTGAGGTCCATGGACCCAAATACATGGGGGTGCCTGTCTATCATTTTCTGGCTGACTGTACGGGCTACGTCGGCAAAAGAAAAGGCGCCTTCACGTTCGGCGAGGGCCGCATGGAAAACTATCTGTAATAATACATCACCCAGTTCTGATGCCATCTCATTCATATTCTGTTGATTTATTGCCTCAATTACCTCATAAGTCTCCTCGATTAAATATCTCACCAGTGATTCATGAGTTTGCTCCCGGTCCCACGGGCATCCACCCTCCCCCAAAAGCCTGTCCATTATACCAATAAGTTCCTCTAATGCCTCTCCGTTCCGACTCATGCCTGTACCTTCTTTCTTATGTTAGCTTGGTCATCTTTCACATTTTATAGATGATGCACAGCAAAAGTGAACAGGGGGACGGTTCTCTTGTTCATCCAGTTAAGGTGCTAGGGGATGAACAAGAGAACCGTCCCCCTGTTCACTTTTGCTGCGCATCTTTAGTCTACTGCGTAAATGAATTACCTTACTAGTCGTTTCACCATGTCCATATCAATTTCTTTTAGTATTAAGAGCAGAACTCCGTATATGCCTACCCCAACACAAATTGCCAGGAGGGTAGAGATATGCGAATGTAATCCCATCCCAACCACTAATCCGTAAGATACTTTGACTGCTATGCCCATAACTACTGTGATCAGAGCCAGCTTAAGCAGGCGTCCGGCTTCATAATGAATAGATGTGTAGCGCCTGAGGAAATAGAGGTTGAGGGATGATCCTACCGCAAATGCCAGGACCGTGCCGATAGCCGCCCCCTGAATATTCAGCATAGGAATGCTGGTCAGGCTGTAGTTGAAGACTACCTTGAGTGCTCCGGTTATTAATAGGCTGCGCATGGCGATCTCAGGTCTGCCTATACCCTGCAGCCCGGCACTGGATAGTTGAAAAGCTGCCAGAACTATAGTGGAGAAGGCTAATACCTCCAGAGGTAAACCCGCTTCCGGAGCTGCATAGAGTAAATCACAGATTTGAAAAGCCAGTACATAGAGGCCAGCAGCACAAGGCAAGGAAATAATCATAGCGGCTCGGAGCCCATAATTCAACCGGCTATTAAGCTCCAGGAAATTTTTCTTGGCCAGAGCTTCAGATACAGCCGGTACCAAACTGGTAGCAATAGATATAGTAAAAATGGTCGGCAGACTGATCAAAACCGCTGCCATCCCGGATAGCTGACCATATAGAGCGGTCGCCTGTGAGGTGGTATAGTTTATCGCCATCAAACGTCCAGGTACAATAATCGCGTCCAATACCTGCACCAACGGCAGTACTACTGCTCCGAAGGATACTGGTATGGCCAGGCGCACCACTTCACTGGCCAGGCTCATAGAGCTGGCTGGTCCGCACAGGGCTGGCCTGCTTTTGTTTTTCTTCTGATACTGCCAGTAGAAAATTATCAATACAATAAGGCCGACTAATCCGCCCACTACCGCACCAAAGGTTGCACCGGCGGCGGCATATTCCAATCCCCGGGGGAAAAGCAGGAAAGCCAGTATTAATACCGCAGTAACACGGAAGAGTTGCTCTATCACCTGGGAAACTGCGGTAGGCATCATCCACTGTTGTCCCTGGAAATAACCCCTGAATACTGACATTAATCCGGCAAAAAATATAGCCGGGGCTACCGCTAAGATTGGATAATAGGCACGAGGTTCATGCAGCACACTGCCTGCTAAAAAGTGGGCTCCCTGCATTATCAGCAGGGTCAAGATAATTCCAAATATAAATAACATAAGGAGGGAAACACGGAATATTCTTTTGCTGTCGCCGCTATAACCTTCAGTTTCTCTTCTGGAAACAAGCACAGATATAGCTACTGGTACCCCAGCCGTAGCCAGCGCCAGAATAGTGGTATAGATAGGGTAGGCCATCTGGTAGAGACCCATTCCCTCGCCACCCAGCAGACGCGCCAGGGGTATCCGGTAGATGGCCCCTAATATTTTACTTATAGCACCGGCTATACTCAGTACCAGAGCGCCTTTAAGAAAGTTACCCTTTTTATCCATTGCACCCTCCCTAGCTTAAAATCTTTGCTTAAGATAGTCCAGAACGTGGATTAAGTCAAGCTAATTTTGCTTGCCAACAAAGTGCAGCCCGATGACGGATATGCAGATCAAGGCATGAGAAAAGCCCGCGATTGAGGCGTACAAAAGTACGTTGATTGAGCGGGCTTTTCGACATAACGCTGAGACGTTCACGGATGGACTAGTGCCGCGATGCCACGGATAGCAAGGAGCGGCGATTAGCTTGTGTCATCGGTCTGAAGCGGCCTCATTAAGACCGCTTCTCTAAACCAATTACTGTTCCATTTGCTTGGCCAGGAATCCAGCTGCAGTTTCAGCCAGCTTGACCTCAAGTTCTCCTAACCTGGTACCGGGTTCCTTGGACACAATCAAGACCGCACCAATCGGATCACCCTGAGTAATAATTGGGGCTACCACCTGCGCTCTTATGGTATATTCCCGGTCATCAGTCTGGATAATATGCATGTTTTCATCGTCTACGTTTTCCATATCATTCATAATGATGGTATTACGATCTTCCAGTGATTTTTCTAATAATTTGCCCACGGGCTTGCTTAAGAACTCTCTTTTATTCCCTCCCGCTACGGCTATAATTACATCGCGGTCAGCTATCATGGAAATATGTCCTATGGTTTCATAAAGTGATTCTGCATACTCTTTGGCAAAATCCCCCAATTCCCCAATCGGAGAATATTTCTTTAAAATAACTTCCCCTTCACGATCCACAAAAATCTCTAGAGGGTCGCCTTCACGTATACGTAATGTTCTTCTTATTTCTTTCGGGATTACGACTCGTCCTAAGTCGTCTATACGGCGTACAATGCCTGTTGCTTTCATTTACAACTATCCCTCCTTTTTTCAAAAATATTGAAAATGTTGTTTTCTTTCTCAGTGATAGTATATAACTCAAAATCCCCTTTTATTCACTTTTTACCATCAAGCTCAGAAAAAATATTTACGGTTATATTTATCCTAGTACTTGGTCACACTAAATTAGATTCAGGTTAAGGTGGTTCAAGATATGATTAAAATCACAAAATTCCAATTGTATTGCATGCTGGTTTTGCTGGTATTGCCGGTAGGTATATTAGAGCAGCCTCATAGACTAATACATCTTACCTATAATAATGCTTGGTTAACATTTATCCCGGTGGTATTTTTAGGTGCTCTATTAATTTTTATGTACAGTCACATTATCAAAAAGAGTAATCAACCCTTTCCTCTCCTTCTGGATGAACACCTGGGTAAAATCCCCGGCAGAATCCTGGGATCTATTTACATATTTATATTTTTATTGACGAGTGCCTTTACTCTGCGTATCTTTGTCGAGTTTATGAAGATGAATGTTCTGCCCGCAACACCCATCAGTGTTTTTATCGGGGTTATTCTCTTGCTGGGATTCGCCGCAATAAAAATCGGTCTGGAAAGTATTGCTCGGACTAGTGAAATCTTTGTTTTGCTAGGCATCTCTTTTACTTTTGTAATTGTTGTAATCTCTTTATTAAACAATTTGCATTTGGAACGTCTCCGGCCCATTGGTTACATTAACTATAAATCCTTCAGCATAGGTATATTAGCGGCAACCTTTGTTTTAGGGAAAATGATGCCGGTACTAAGTCTGGCATTTTTTCTGCCTAAAAAGGAAAATGCCCCCGCTATTATGAATAAAGTCCTCATTACTTATGTATTAATCCTGGCTTTTGTCACCTTTGCAGTAATTGTAACCCTGGGGACCATACCCTCCCTCAATTTTATTTTTCCAACTATTAATATGATTCGGCTGGCCCGAATCGGAAATTTTGTTCAAAACCTGGATATTGTCTTTATTGGTGTATGGATAGTGGGTATTTTCGGAGGCGTAACCCTCCCCTGGTTTATGGCCTGTTTTACTATCCAGAAAGTCTTCAATCTGCAAGATTACCATTTTTTGGCTGCTCCAACTTCAGTAATTATAGGAATCTTATCCATAATAATAAGCAGTAATAATCTGTCAGTAGTAATTTGGAGTCTGTCTATTATTCCTTACATATTTACAGGGTTTTTTATCCTAATTCCCTTTATCATCTTCATTATTACCTTATTTAAAGTTACACCGGACATTCCTGCTCGTGAACCTGGGAATCCCCCAGATCCTTTGAATAAGCAAGGTGTTCCTGGCTAAAACTAGATGTATTCGATTTTCAGCTTAACTGGCTTTAAAGATCTAATTTATCAGGGGGACATAAATGCGCTATATAAACAATGCAGGAAGCCCTAAAGAAGATACCTCCCCCGGGCAACTAATAAAATTGCCGATTTCCACTGATCTGCAAGAAAACATGGATAGACTCACTATCCTGTTAAGCTCATGTTCCGATGCAGTCATGAAGCTGTTTAGCTTTGGCAATCCAGCTGTCAAAGCCTCTATATTGTACTTTGACGGATTGACCGATAAAAAACAGATTGAAGAAAATTTGCTCAAGCCCTTACTCCTGGAATTGAATATGCAGAATAACAGCGCCCTTCAATTTGAAAATCTGGACGTCCTAAGCCACGTGCAGGATCATATCCTTAGTCTGGCTGAACTAAAAAAATTAGAAAGCCTACAAGAAGTCTGTCACCACATTACTTCTGGAGATACAGTGTTATTAATTGATGGCTATTCCCATGGTCTGGTAGCCGGAACACGTTCCTGGCCGGGACGTCCAATTCAGGCTCCTGACAATGAGGTCACCGTATTTGGCCCCAAGGAGGGGTTTAATGAAACCCTGCGCTTTAATACTGCCATCCTGAGAAGAAGAATCAAATCGACCCAGTTTAAAATTGAATCAATGGTATTGGGCAGAATTTCCAAGACCGATGTGGTTATATGTTATATTGAAAATATCGCCCCGCCCGGTTTGGTTGAGGAGGTTAAAAGGCGCCTGTCCAAGATTGATATTGATGCCGTATTTGATACGGGTTACCTGGCTGAACTAATTGCCGACCATAAATGGACCATTTTCTCTCAGTATCAGCATACTGAAAAGCCAGACCGGGTTTGTGGCCATCTACTAGAAGGAAAAGTCTGTATTCTGGCAGACGGCACCCCCATGGCTCTGGTCGTACCCATCTCTTTTCCTGAATATATGATTTCTGCAGAAGATTATTATACTCATTTTATACCAGCTTCTCTCTTTCGGATGCTGCGCTTTGTTGCCTTTTTAATGGCCCTTTTTCTTCCCTCTTTATACGTAGCCATAATCACTTATCATCATGAAATGATTCCTACCCCGCTTTTGTTAACCATTGCCGCCACCCGGCAGGGGGTTCCTTTCCCGGCCTTTTTGGAAGCCTTTTTGTTGGATGCAACGTTTGAATTGCTGCGCGAGGCCGGTCTCCGTTTGCCCAGAGCGGTTGGCCCCGCGGTAAGTATTGTGGGCGCTTTAATCATAGGAGATGCAGCTGTACGAGCCGGTCTGGTTTCTACCCCTATGGTGGTAGTCATCGCTTTTACGGGAATAGCCTCCTTTGTTACACCTTCCTATAATGCGGGAATAATTATCCGCATTGCCCGTTTTGGGTTTCTATTTGCATCTGGCATGCTCGGGTTTTTGGGAATTATAATAGCGATGATTTTGCTGCTGCTCAGAATGGCTTCTCTCTCATCATTTGGATTGCCCTACCTTGCACCTCTGGCACCTTTTAATCTCCAACAGATGGGGGATATCATTGTCCGTCGCCCCTGGTTCAAGAACCAGAAACGCCCTTATCTGGAGGGCATGAAAGATGTTAAACGTCAAGCGACTTATGATGATAGGGAGGCTAAGTGATGAAAAAACTAGGATGTCTAGTCTTCTTATTAACTATTCTCGTATCCGGTTGCGGGAAAATTGAGATTAATAATGCTTCCATACCCCTGGTGCTCGGTTCAGAATATATAGATGGCAGAATAATTGTAAGTACTCAACTAGCTAACCCCAGTCCCCCTGAAAACCCCCAGGGAGATACTCCTCAGTTTAGGGTAATTTCTTCCAGCGGCAAAACCTTCACCGAAGCAACCAGAAAAATGAGCTTGTCCCTTTCCACCATACCGCTCTGGAGTCACGTACAATTATCGGTATTAGGAGAAAACATGGCAAAAAAAGATATAACTCCTATGATAGATTTTTTAGCCCGCAACCGTTATGCCCGTAAGAACAACCCCATGGTTGTAGCTCATAATGCCAGTCCCGAAGAAATCCTTAATGTTAAACCAATACTTGAACCTTATACGGCTACAGCCATTAAAAATGTTTTAAAAGCCCAGGAAACTCAAATGGGTATTTACACTCCCGTAGATACTACTGAATTATTACATAGGTTTGAAAGTCCAGGGATTGATCCGGTAATACCCATGATAACGATTAGCAAAAATGGACCCGAGGAACAACTTCTGCTTGCAGGAATGGCAGTATTCAAAGGGACCAAAATGGTAGGCAGCCTCAATGAAATGGAAAGTCGGGGCTACCGATTAATGGGACGGAAGATGCTTCAAGGTGGATTATTGCTCGTTCCCTCTCCCCTGGATGAAGAACAATGGATTACTCTGGAATTATCTCGTTCTCAGGCTAAAATTACTCCTCAAATCCAGGATAAGGAGATCAAAATGAAGATAGAAATAAAAGGAGAAGGCAACTTTTATGAACAGGGTGGCGGCGGAAATTTATTTTCCCTGGAAATGTTTAAGCTTATTGAGGATGCTGCTGAGCAAGAGTTAGAAAAGCAGATGGATATGTGCATACGTAAAGCTCAATCTTTGGATAGTGATATATTCGGCTGGGGAGAAATGGTATATGGCTCCGATCCGGAGGTATGGAATGTACTTGAACCTGAATGGGATCAAGTTTTTCCAGAAATATCATATGAGCTGGAGGTTGAGTTTGACTTGCGCAGAAGCTATTTGACTGATAAGTCATTTGTTTTTCGTTAAATAAAGAAAACCGGACTTGTGCCAAGCCGCAGGCGACGGCAGAAGCCCTGGTTGCACTTATGCTGGAAGTATAAAGAATAAGGATATGTATTATGATTGGGCTTTTAATAGCTATCTATCTCCTAATTATACTAATTGAGGTACCCGGCTTACTCAAAAAGAAACTGTATGCTGAGCTAAAGGTCTTTATGGCTCTGTTTTTTATCGGTCTCTATATGGGTCTGGCTTATTTTTATCAATGGCCACTCGCGGGTCCCTTTGAAACCTTAACGACTTTCGTCTCGAAGTGACACCTCTGTATTTCCGAAGCAGGGATATCCTCGAGAGGTTTTTACTTTCTCAGTATATACCGTAAGCTGGAGGTTTAAATGTCAAAGAAACACCTTTTACTTATAATAATTTTATTTTTAATTTCTACAGCTGGGTGCTGGGACAGGAGAGAAATTAATGCCAGCGCTATACCTATGGGCATAGGGATTGATATAAGCGATGATAAAAAAATAATTTTTTCTACCCTTTTTGCTAAACCTACGAGTCCAGGCGAAGCAGGTGGTGGTCAAATGAAAACCATTTTAAGCAGCAGCCAGGATTATGGTGTAGCTATAGCAGCCCGCCGAATTAATCTCTCCCTTTCCCTGGTACCTGATTGGTCACATGTTCAGACCTTTGTCCTGGGGGAGAATTTATCCATGAACGCCCTGCCGTTAGTCATAGATTTTATGAGTCGCAACCGCAACATAAGACCGGACACCAACCTGGTAATAACCTCAGGAACCAGTCCAAAGGAGATACTGTCTCAGGTCAGCACTGTGGGCGGAGGCCTTAAACAACTGGTTTCAGTCAATGAATTTCAAATGGGTATTTATGTGCCGACAACTATAGATGAATTCACTTATAAGCTGATGACACCAGGCATTGAACCGGCTGTACCACAGCTAATTATAGAAGAAACTCCAGGCATTAATCAAACTAAAGCCAGCGGGGATAAGAATCCCAAACCGACAGATAATAATAAAAAGAGAATAGCCCTGCATGGAACCGCCGTTTTTAAAGGCAATAAAATGGTCGGGTCGCTAAATGAAACTGAAAGCAGCGGCTACCGCTGGTTAAGCTCTGATACCAAAATAGGTGGCTTATTAACGGTAAAATCTCCGTTGAATCAGCAGGATTATGTCGTCCTGGAAATTGTTCGTTTCAGCAGTAAAACCAAACCCCAATTAAGCGGAGGTTCTTTAAAGATGCAGGTGGAAATTGATGCCCAGCTTAACTTTTACGAACAATCCGGCAGTGGTGAATTGCTCACCCCCACTATGATCAATAAACTCGAAAAAGCTGCTAATGTTGAAATCGCCAGACAAATAGATAGCTGTATTAATAAATCCCAGCAGCTAAATAGTGATATTCCAGGCTGGGGACTTAAATTATACGAGTACCAACCTGATGAATGGCAGCGGTTAAGTTCGGATTGGAATGAACTATATCCTTTCATCGAAGCTGATGTCCGGGTAAAAACAAGTATTTCCCAGTTCTATCTGGCCGATAAATCTTTTAAATTTCAATAAGCGTGAGGAATATATATGCCATCTAGTCTAACTTATGTCTTAGGACTTTTTACCGGCCTATTCTTATTTCTGGAAGTAAGGCCTCTTATCCGGCAGCGGGAGTATAAAGTGCTCATTGTAGCTAGCTTAGTTCTAATAATAGGATTATTCTATGGAATGGATTACGCCATGAATTGGGAAGTCTTACCCAATCCCAAGACTTTATTAACTATCCTTAAGCCCGTATCTGAAAGCGTAGACAAGTTTTTTCAGGTTAGCTAATAAATTTAGGAGATATTAATTGTGAGAGATACACCTCTATCCAGTCAACAACTGGCCTTTTTGATTTTTATGCTTTTACCTGGAAGCTCGCTGGTATTCCTAACCGGCGATGCGGCGGCTCAGGATGCCTGGATATCTACCTTGCTGGGCCTGGGAGCGGGATTATACGTTCTCTTTGCTATAATACAGCTGCATAGTATGTTTCCCGGACAGAGAATAACCCTTATCAGTACTAAAGTTCTGGGTAAGGTTCCCGGAACTTTGCTTAACTTGTTTTTTCTAGGGAGCATTTTTTTAATTTTAATATCTTTTTACTATGATATTGCTGTGGTTTTATTAATAATCTACCCTTTGCTCCCTACTGTCATGTTATATACTTTGCTGGTTCTGACCTGTTCGTACTGCCTTTATAAGGGCTTAATCATCCTAGGTCGTCTGGGCGAATTATTTATCTGGATAAGCCTTTTTTTCATTGTAGCTGGTTTTCTTGTAGCTGTACCACTCATAGACCTTTCCCATCTCAAGCCCATATTGGCGGACTGGAAACCTATAGCCGCCGGTGCTCTATATGCAGCCGACTGGCCTTTCGCTGAAGTTATCATTTTCGCCTTATTTCTGCCTATGGTTTCTGATCTCAAAGAAAATAAGTCCAAGCTTTATTGGTGGTACCTGGCTGGTGGCCTGGTATTATTATTACTGGATTTTGAAATGGTTGGCATTCTAGGAGCCAAGTTAGTTGATCTCTACCAATTTCCGCTTTTGGAGGTCTACCGCTTATCCGGATTCGGTGATTTTCAACGGTTGGAATTAATTTTCTTCATTCTTTGGTTTATCACTGGTATCACAGCTATTATTATCTACTATCAGGGGCTTACCTTGATCGTTCAGGATATCTTCTCTCTAAATGACTACAAACCACTGATCCTGCCACTGGGTTTATGCCTGGTCGTTTTTACCCTTTATATGTTTCCCAACAATATTGAGTATCAATTACTAGGATTCAAATATACTCCTGTATATACTATTACAGTAGATTTTCTCTATCCCAGTGTTCTTCTTGCAGCGGCTAAAATCCATCAAAAACGCCTGCAACAACGGACGATTGCCTCGGTTGCAGGCGAATAGATTATATTTGCTCCAGTATTTCCTGCAGGGCGTGCAAGGATGTAGAACTGTCCATTTTTATGAGCAAGGTATGCGGATTTAATTTCTTAAGTCCTGGTATCTGGATATTATCCGGTAAAGGCTGGGACAGTATTATTTCTACTTCTTTACCCTTGCGGCGCAGGGACTTTATTTCTTTATCACGGGCTTTAATCCTTAAGGCTGCTATTTCCAAGAAGTTTTCTACCGCCTTGGGTAGTTTGCCGAAGCGATCTTCAATTTCACTCCTGATATCTTCAACTTCTTCCGCTCCCGTGGCCAACAGTAAACGTCGGTAAATCCTCATTTTGGTCCCAGGATCAGGAATATAGGTATCCGGGATATAATAATCCACATCTATATCCAACTGCGGATTTACAGTTGTATCTTGATGTACTTCCCCTCGGAGTTGGGCAGTTTCCTGCTCCAGCAGGCGGCAATAAAGATCAAACCCCACCGCATGGATGTACCCGTGCTGTTCAGCTCCCAATATATTGCCGGCACCTCTGATTTCCAGATCCCGCAGGGCGATTTTCATCCCCGCACCCAGCTCAT
>CAZEDT010000068.1:0-18733 GCA_964510795.1 uncultured Syntrophomonas sp. | reverse complement strand
TTACAGGTTCTTTAAGTAGTCAATTTTGCATTTACACGGAAGTTCTTACAAACCCTAAAAGAAATGATTTTCGCTTATTTAAACTATCCCGCACATCAAACCTACAAATACAAGAGGAATTTTTTACGCCACGAGATTATCAAAAACCGCAGTTAGATTTTACTGATATTTTGGCAACTATGCAAACAAAAATCAAAATTCGTATTCATAAATCTGTCATGGACAGGGTACTTGATTATTGCACTTATGAAGACTTTTCGCCAGACGGTGATGAGCATTACATTGTTAGTTTTCCTTTCATAGAGAACGAATACTACTACAATATTCTTTTCAGTTTTGGGGATAAATGCGAGTGTTTAGAGCCGTTACATATCCGCACAGAAATGAAGCGTAGAATACATGATATAGCTACCATATACGAAGGTTAATATGGAGTAAGACGAAAAAGACAAACGAGTTGCCTTGCCTTTTTTATTCCGCTACAACTATCTAGCCTGTCAATGGTTTAAGGATGGAGATTTTTTCGCTTGCATGCAGCGAAAAAATCTCCATCCATAAACCATTGACAGGCTAGATTTTTGCTGGTTCGGAGGTTTTCCTGATGAAAAATGATTCCGACGCCAAGACTCTTTAGCCTGCTTACTGTTTCAAGTAAATTAACGGTATTTCTTGCAGTTACTAAACGCAAAAGTAAGTGTCTAAACCGTAAAAAACATGGCTTGAGACTCCGTAAATATCGACCTGTTCCCATGTACACGCCAAACATCTATCCTGTACACTCGCCAAGCCCCTAAAATCCAAAACATCTATCCTGTACACTAGTGAAAGCCTGGTACTGAGCTGCCATTACCGCTTATTAATATCCAAGTATTCTTTGAATGTACCAATGCTTTTATATGCTGGCCTCATTATTTTGTCTGCATTGATAAGTTCTTCCAAGCGGTGAGTACTCCAGCCCACAATTCTAGCCATAGCAAAGATAGGTGTATATAGCTCTAATGGTATATCTAACATGCTGTAAACGAATCCACTATAAAAATCAACATTGGCACTAACTCCCTTGTAGATTTGCCGTTCACTAGCTATCACTTCAGGAGCAAGTCTATCAATCATAGAATAGAGTTCAAAATCATATCTTCTGTCTTTTGCATCAGCTAATTTTTCAACAAAGCCCTTAAATACAAGTGCCCTGGGATCAGAAATGGAATAAACAGCGTGTCCCATCCCATAAATTAAACCTCTTTGGTCAAAGGTTTCCTTGTTCAATATTTTGCACAAATACCGCTTTACTTCTTCTTCATCCTTTATGTCGCCAACATGAGCTTTTATGTCATTTACCATCTCCACAACCTTATTATTAGCGCCTCCGTGTTTTGGCCCTTTTAAAGATGATAACGCTGCAGCGATGACTGAATAAGTATCAGAACCTGAAGACGAAACAACTCTGGTTGTAAATGTGGAATTATTACCTCCTCCATGCTCCATATGGAGTACCAAAGCAATATCCAATACCTTTGCCTCAATTTCTGTATACTTTTTATCGGGTCTTAACATCCTTAATATGTTTTCCGCTGCTGAAAGCTTATCATCAGGTCTGTGAATATAGAAACTTTCACCACATTCATAATGATTATAAGCATGATAGCCATATACAGACAGCATAGGAAAAATGCTTATAAGAGTAAGGCATTGACTTAAAACATTATTCAATGATAAATCAGCCACCCTCTCATCGTAGGATGTCAGGGTAAGAATACTTTTTGTTAAGGAATTCATTATGTCTTTACTGGGAGCTTTCATAACTACATCTCTAACGAAATTTTTCGGCAGGTATCTGCAAACTGACAGAATTTCTTGAAATTCTGTCAGTTGTTCTTGCGTAGGTAGCGCACCAAATAAAAGCAGATAGGTTATTTCCTCAAATCCAAAGCGTTTGTTATTAACAAATCCCTTTACTAAATCAAGGATATTGTAGCCTCGGTAAAAGAGTTTTCCGTCACAGGGCACACTCTCCCCATCAATCTCTTCACTAGACTGAATTAAGGATATATTGGTAATCCCTGTAAGGACACCTTTTCCAGTTATATCTCGAAGTCCACGCTTTACACCATAGATTCCATATAAACTGTTGTCAATTAAGCTATTTTCATTACAGATTTTACTGTACTTATCCGTATAGACTTCTATCATTTCTTTCTTCGTATTCTGCATGTAATTCCTCCTGCATGTAATTCAGACGGAACAAGAGATCTGTCCCCCTGTTCAGTCTCCTTGTTCTCCTTCTTCCAATTCCTTTGTGATCAGTGTCGATGCTATGTCGAAGGCTTTAATCCTGCGTACGAGCAGAGTGTGCTGAGAAGTACCTGGTTTCAGCTTTGGAAGTACTTTCTCACACTTGCTAAGCGTTGAAGCTATAGCTCGGTACGCTTCTTTCAATTCTTCTTTTGTGTAGTTTTTCATAAAATCGCCCCCTGATACTTTCCACAAAAAATGTCCGGCCCCCACGGGACAAAGTCAACATTTCCAGTTGATCTTAGCCCGGTTTTGCTCGCTCTCCACGGCAACAGCACGCAACGCATCAAGCATTCGTCCGCACTCGTCAGCAGCACATTGCTCGATTTGTCCCCACGGTGCGTCTGTCCCGAGCCGGTCATAAGCGACCGCCAGCGCTCCATAAAAGGCAAGCCCAATGCAATGTTGTGCCGAATGGATGGTCGATGCACATTGACCTATCGCCCTCGCCGCCGCCTGTGCAACCGGATATCCGTCTGCTTCACGAGCGGCTGCATGGCACTCGAGGATTATCGATTTCGCCTGTGGCAGTTTGATTGCTCCCGATAACCACTCACGAGCGGCATTCAGTGAATTTTGCGGACGCAGATCGTCTGGGTAATGCTTACTCCACAGCGGCAATATATCCCGCTCGGCATAATCAATCGCCCAATGCGCAAGCGTTGCCTTGCTCTGGGTTTCAATTAATTTCATAAGCGACTGGATATAAGGCGCTTTCCAGTCGCTTAGCATTTTTCGGGCTTTTGGCATACTTATACTCCAATCAATGTTCATTCCCCGTTTCATAGCACCATATGGCAATATCGGCGATTATATCCAACGGGAGCGGCTTACTGTACGGCAATTGCACCGCGCCTTTGCTTGTCTTGTACTCCGTTAATCTGTCGGCGAAATTCTCTATGGCCTTAGGGCCGGGGTATAACCCGATGTGCTTTTTGAAAGCCGCGAAATGGATGATGTTATGTTTGTTCCAGTAAGTCGGCATGCTCCACGAGATACGCTCCTGCGCGTCTGGCAATACGGCACGGATTATATCTCGTACCTGATTCAAAAACGGCTGAACACTCTCAGGTTGCGCGGCAATATATGCGTCAATCGTTTTCGGCGGCTCGCCACAGAAGTGGTCTTGGTTCTGGTTCTTAAACTCACGACCGCATTTTAGGCATTGCCACATAGAGTTTCCCCCCACTCTCCTTAAGCTTGATTAACTCAATATTTGTTTCTTTATTGGAATCCAAATTCCACTTCTAATAATGCCTCTATCCACTTTTGCGTGCATCTCTATTTTATCGCACGAAGTCAATCGTTAATCGCCTCGATGCCGAGACGTTTAAGCTCGTCAAGGTGATCCCGCATTTTCTGGAGTTCCTCTGGGGAGTGTCCCTCCCATTCCAGGACTTCTCCCACTACTCTTAGTGGCTGTGGGGTGCGGTAGGACCTAGTTGGGTTCCCTGGGAACTTTTTATCCGTAAGATTGGGGTCATCCTCGATAGTGCCGGTGGGCTCCACACGATAGATCCGACCGGGTTTGTCACCCACCGCAAGTTCAGCTCCCCATATAGCAGCATCTAGTGTCGCGGTCAGATAAACGTATTTGGCCTTCTTTCGCTCGCCATAGTTAGAGCTATGGCTGGGTTCCAAGAAGTCCCCCAGCTTCAAATCGGCTTTTGTGCCGTGGTAGAAAGGTCCGGAGTCCAAACATCTATCGCCCTGCGATACAGTATTCAGTTTTGCCACTTCCTCTTTGTCTATTTTATCAAATCATTTTATCATAATAAGTCATCCTTACAAATACCGATTTATCCCTGAAAAAGCAGTTTATTCATGTCAACATCCAACTCGGCGCTTGCCGAAAAAACATCCAATCTATTCTTGTGAGATCTGACATCTAACCTGATCTTCGCATATCCGGCTATATTATAAAGCACCTACCTCTCAGCAGATGCTATGTTTGATTTTCCTTACCATTAATCTTTGCTCTAAGTTTAACTGCATTATTGAACTTCTATTCTTGACCAAAACCCTCACAAAAGCACTGGTGCCCGTCCTTTACCCCCGTTATATCCTTACCATGATCTCCACATGTGTGGAGATGGCAATAGGAATATATTAACATTCTAATTTTGATGCCGTTTGCCAGGCCGCTTCAAATGTCATCTTAATTTCCATGCATTCTCCGGATCTTTATAGCATTCATAGGAAATATCATAATAACTTTCAATACATCTTAGTCTATGGTCATAAATACCAAAAATGGCCTTAAATATAATATATTATTAAAAATATATAATAAATCAAAAACACGAGGCTAACCATAATGTTCGAGCATTACTGCAAGAGTTCGGCTTCGTGAGCCCAGTCATATTAGACAGTGGAGACGGTCCATTTTGTCTGTTATCTCATATCAAGACAAAAAGGACCGTCCCCACTATCTACACTATCTAAAACCCACAAAAAACCGGCGATGCTTTTATAGCCGGATGCGGCAAGACACTTTTATTTTTTCTTAGTGAAAAGTGGTTCCCGGTATTACACAAGTTCTATATGAAAATTCCTATTTCCCCTTTTGCATAACTCTGGCCAATTCCTGCATCTCCTTTTGAGCTAAATCGTCTCGGCCAGCTTTTGACTCCAGGTGATGTTGCATTTCGTGCAGCACCGTATCAATAATCTCTTCTTCCCAGCAATCATCAGACTCGTCTTCTAGCAGTTCCACAAAGGAACCATAGTAAAACACAATAAAACAGCCACCCATTCCGTCCTCAATGTACTCACCTAATATATAGTACTCGCCTTCCCGCTTTTTACCCTTCCGCAAATTAAAGCCGCCGGTCAAGTCGCGAAGGAAATGTGGCGGAATGCTGTCTACGGCTTGATCAAGCATGGCAGCAAATTCGTTAAATGATGGTTTAGCCATTAGTATTTCTCTCCAAAAAATTAGTTTTCTCTGAAGTTACACCTTTCGATAGACATTCAGCCCAATTTTTATATCCTCATTATCGGGTATAGATACGTTTCCTTCGGTTGAGCCAATAATGATACTCTTTCCTGAAGATGATTTGCCAAATTCCTTTGATATATCAACCGTTATGGTCAATATATTGCCGTCCAGCTTCATTTCACAATTCTTCATGTCAATATCCTCCCTTATCTGTTTTATTCTACACTCAAATTTAGCCAATAAAAAGGGGCTTAATGCCTCGCAATAAGCTACTGTTTATATGTTAACTGCCATATCATGCACCAAAAGACCTGGTAATTCATAATACCCCACGATATACTCACACAATTTTCTAGAATAAAATGAAACTTCTGCATGATAATAAAATAGCCTCTACTCAATATTCTTATTTTACGCCCACATCTCACACTGAGAGATTACAATCCTAACTGCTTCCTCTTAACAGCAAAAGCAAACAATCTGAACATATATACATATTTGAATTACCTTCTCCTGTATATGCCAGATACGGATTACAGCAAGTACCCGGAGTCCATGGATGATATGATGCCCTGGTCGGAACGGGTACAGCTAGAATGCGGTAAATAATAAATTACCTACCAGACAGATTCATTATAATCTGTTCGGTTTTATTTTTATAGGCAACTTGTTATTAAGCGCTTACGAAAACAAAAATGCGGGCACCAGATACTGATTTTCCAGCATCCGGTGCCCGCTGTCAGGGCTAGTTATTTAATTAATTACATCAAAAAATTTTAAGATAACACATAGCCTTGCGAAACATTTCTCCGTCTGTAAATGCTTGATATGATCCCAATAGTTGCGGCATTAAAGAGGAGCTGTGAACCGCCATAGCTTATAAAAGGCAAACCTACACCGCTGATAGGTGCCAGCCCTAAATTCATTAGGATATTCCATAAAAACTGTATGGCAAGAATCGATACAAATCCACTTATGAGCAATTTGCCGTAATGAATCTTTATTTGTCCGGCTATTAAGGTTATGCGCATCAGTAACGCAACCACCAGGGCAATCAGCAAGAGGCTTGCAATCCATCCGAATGTATAGGTTATGAAAGTAAAAATAAAATCTGTATGGAGGTCAGGTAAAACCTGGGGGGTAAAGGTAAGACCCTGACCTAAAAGTCCCGAATGGGAAATCACCTTACTCAGTTGAATATTTAAATATCCGCTCCCCATCTGATCTCCCGCCGGGTTCAAAAATACCATTAGTCTTTTCATTATATAAGGATTAGCAATAACAGGCAGGATCAGCAAGGCCATAAATGAACCTGCTGTTAAAATCACTTGTTTCATTTTTGCGCCGGAAACAATCATCATCACCATACCAGTGATAATAAAAATAGCTCCGGTTGAAAATGACGGCGCCAATGAAATCAAAAACAGCGGCACCGCTAACAAGGCGATAGCTTGTACCAGCTTAAAAGGTTTATTCCAATCCCATTTATTAAATATACCTGCCAGGGCTGCAATAAGCAATACGGGACTGATCGCCACAAAGTTAATGGTAAACGGTCCCAAATCCAGCCAACTTTTGCTGCCATTGGCCTGATTTCCCCATAAAATTGTAATGATAAGCATAAAAAGAGTTCCCACATAAATATGTTTGGAATACCCTTCCAGTTTTCTGTAATCAAAAAAGTACAAGCCTACAATAATAATTACGCTTACAAATGAAAAGAATACGCTTCTTTCAAATATCCGGCCATCATAGGTAAGCAGACCCTGTTTCTGAATAAAATATATCGCCAGTAATCCTATACTTATAAATAGAACGGAAATTAACAAAACGCTCCATTCCGGTTTCGGTTTATGTACTTTGTTCAGCTGTCTACCGATCAGATAAGCATCTCCCATTTGCGCAAGGGCCTCGTCAACAGCTTCCTCTTCGGAAAGGCCCCGGGTTACATGTTCTTCTGCAATTTCTTCGATATGGACTGCTAGCTCTAGTTTTACATCCTGATGAATATCGCGAAATCTGACCCGAGAGCATACTTCAATAATATAATTTTCAATTTTTTGATTGAGACTTACGCCCATGCAAAGACCTCCCCGCTTAAAAGCTGATCAACTGCCGAGCGGAAGATAACCCACTCCCGTTGCTTTTCCTTTAACTCGGTTTTGCCTTTGGCAGTGATACGATAATATTTTCTTTGTCGCCCGCCTTCATTTCCCCACCAGTAGGATTCAATTATATTTTTGGATTCCAAGGAGTGAAGAATCGGATAAAGCGTTCCTTCTTTGAAACTGAATACACCGCCTGATTCCTTTTCAATTTCTTTAATCATCTGATAGCCGTACATAGGTTTTCGGTCAAGCATATTTAAGATTAAAACTACAGAACTTCCTTTGATCATTTCATTATTTACCGACATAAAGTTCAAGCCTCCGTTAAAATACATTTCTAATCAATGCATCGATTATCTATGTATTATTATACACAGTATATCTGATAAAGCAATTGCAGCCTGGCGTTCCAGTCGGTCGATTTCTTTGCCGAGGTTTACAACGTCGGCTTCCATTTTTTCATAGCTGTTTGTATCTTCTGCTGATATTAAGTCATCGTTTCCTCTTCTTGAATCTAAAAAAACTTTGGTTTCTTCCCAAAGCTTCGCGCGTTTTTCTCTTATTTCTAAAATTTTACTCATATGCATTCCTCCAATATTTAATGTTCTAGCAGGCTCAGTCTTTTTTCCAGATAACTGATCGGTATGCTTGAATCTCGTTCAGTTTTTTTGGCTTGCTCATGAGGCAGTTTTTTTATCAGGGCATTGGTGACCGTTATTTTATCAAAAATAAAAGCCGCCCCTGGCGACTGCGTTTCAGTATTTTCTGTTGTTGTATAAAGCACTTTATCGGCAAAGCTTAAATTCTGGCTCAAGCAGGGAAAATGCAATATATTCAAATATGCTGCGTAAGTCACGCTCTGCTTGCTCAGTGTAAACTACCTTCCATTCGCTCATATGCCATAGTCCTGGCGCATTCTTTCGGTGACGCTTTCCGCAGAAACGACTCTTCCAGCGGTCAGATCAGCCAGTCCTTTCTCGATCTCAGCATTAAATTGCTCCTCGGTAAGCGTACTCACTGACAGTGATTTATTTTGCGGAAGCTTCAATTCGAAGGGAATAGCTCGTTGACGCACAACCTGTCTGAGAAAAAGTCCGATTGCGTTTGACATCGGGATACCAAGCTGCTCCAAAACAAGCTCCGCCTGTTCTTTAACTTCCGGCTCGACACGGGCAAATATATTTGATGTTTTTGCCATAACGAACACCTCCTATTCTGCCATTAATATACCAAATGTATTGCTATATGCAATCTGTTAGCTAAAGATTGCAACACCAAATGCAGCTGTTATTAGCAGATGCTTTTGGTTTTTATGAATCACTCATTCCACTTGTAAAGCTGTAAATCAAAGGTTTCTTACCAATTTCTTGGATGCCATGGATTTTCACTTGATAGGAATCTCATCGCATATATATTCTTGTTATCCCCCTTTAATTTATTTAAAAGCGACTGTATAGTACTTTGGTAATTATTTTTAAATTTTTGGGTTCCGGTATTGTCAGTTCCCATAAATAATGAATATCTATACCTGTGTTTCTGAACAGTTTCCTGGTCAATTTGAATATGGTCAATGTCAACATAGTCCCTATATTTATAAACTCGCTTACAACTCATTTTCCACCTCTATATTAGGAATTTTCCCATCCTTATCAGTAATATATAAATGCATGTAATCATACCATGCAATAATATGAAGCGAATACCCAGAATCAAATCTCATAACTATTTCTTCGATATATTTATCCTGCTCCGGAAGCTCAAGCCCATAGGCACCAGTAAATTCGCATTCGTCCGAAGTATTAATTCTGACTTCTGAAATCGGCATATTTAACACAGCTGATAAGTATTTTTCTGCCCTTCTGCTGCACTCAACACCCTGATATGAGGTTTGATTTAAAGACAGATTATCACAAGATATTCTAACAGTACTTCCATCTGAGAATAGGATTTCAAGATTAAATTCATCAAAGACAAAGATGATGGGTTCATCTATTTCGGCGAACATAATCTCATCTTCTTCATACGCATCTTCATTAAAAATAATACCGATATTCCATATTTCTCTGATGCATTTCCCCGACAAATTTAAGTTTTTGATTTGCTCACACAGCATTTCATATGAAGTAATGATAGGTGCCTGCCATTCATGAAAATCAAAGATATTCATTCGTTTCCCCTTCAATGTTAACCTTTTTTCATGTGCGAAGCGTTAGACTAGCAACAGTTTCAGCCAGTATTCTTACACAAAGCATAAGCTGCGTTGTCTGCATGGCCGTTCGCTCATTAACCGATTTCGATTGAGGTTCAGCCAAAGAAAAAACTTTATGGCTTTGCCCAAAAGTATTTTGGGGACTAGCCCTTGTTTCGAAAAATATCGTCATAATGGAATATTTATTAGTTCATCCTCCTAACATAGGAACCGCCATAGCGATGCTCGCAGTGCTGTACGCCATCAATACAAGCCAAAACTTGACTAACGATTTATTTTCGCAATCGTCATATCCGACTCGAAAGCTTACAAACTCAAACAGCGATTCATCTTCTGTTACAATATTCGGATTGCCGCCGCTTTCTAAAAGGAGCTTCAGACATTTCGCGGCGCAATCTTCATAATCGATCCATTGCAATGTGTTCATTATGTTATCTTCATCAATAATCTCATTAGGATTCATTCCATGAGCTAGGAGTAGCTCCAATATCTCAGGCAGATAAAAACTTAAGAGTTTTTCGACAGCTACATCGCCCTTCTCTAGTGCATCTCTATACTCGCAAAAACAGCTGTGAGCTATATCAAGGGCGATACGGGCCAGGGCTATCGAAGGAAGCCTAAACTCTTCGAACAATACTTTAACCCGCGAAAAATCAGGAGGTAAATCCTTTAAGCATGAAAGGATTTCCTCAATATGGTCATTAGCTTTGTCTTCCATGAATTCATCCTTTCTCAAATGAAATTCCCATGCCGTAGTGCCTGTCGAAACCATTATTAAGGCAACCATCTCGCCCAATTCCACTTGAGATGTTTTGTCTTTATAAATTCACCTTTCATTATTAAGAATATAGTACCATAAAAAGGAATTTATTAGCTTTTGTATATTATTTACAGTATGAATATTCCCCTTTCATCATAAACGCTTCCGTTAGTTCACACTATGTCGCAATGCCCTGTCCAGTGCCATAATTAACGCTACAGCACCATCAATACGCTCGGTGGATTTCTCCTTATCCGGTTTGATATTACCGGCTAGGTCTGTCTTAACATATTATCCATCATCCAACGCAGTACCGGATGGCCTCCATGAGCTATTTTCTTTTCCAACGTCAGTTTCATAAGCTCCTTTGATGATGGCGACATGTCCTTATACCCCTGCCCGAGCGGAATGACTGTAAACCCCATACCCTCAAGATTCTGCACCATCTGCACCGCCCCCCAGCGGTCAAAGGCTATTTCTTTAATGTTGTACTTAGTACCAAGCTCCTCAATGAATGCTTCGATGAAGCCGTAATGAACCACATTACCTTCAGTGGTTTTTATGTATCCTTCCTCCTTTTCTGCAAAGAAAAACAGCCTAACAACTAATTTAGTCAGCAGGCTGTTTTATTCTATAATATATGAAAGACCTCCTAAGAGGTCTTAATTATGTATACGTTCAATTTGTGTAATTAGATATTGTAAATCATTTTCACTCAAATACCCTATGATATCTGTCTTAGCTACTACACTCTTTAATTCATTTTCAGTTACTTCAATAAGCCTATAACCCAACCCCCATGATGCTTGTGGCAAACCAATTCTTCGCCAATTATGAATTGGGATCTTAAATTGATCAAAATGAGAAGGTGGATCTTTAGGAGATTGTGTTGTAGTTGAAACCAAAATAAATAAGCTATCCTCTCTTTTACCAACGATTATTGCCGGTCTTCTTTTAGATTCATCTGGAGTATCTTCATATTCAACCTCAAGCCAAAATACTTCCCCTATGTAAAACATTTATGATTAACTTTCCTCTTCCATAATATATCGATGATCTTTATTATTTTTATCAAATAATAGTTTTCCGTTTTTAACTATAGGTCTAACTGTGATTTCATTTAATTTTTTTGACGACAATTTTAATTCTTTAGAAGCCTGTTCTTTTTTGGCTATTGTCGGCATTTTTTGTTCCTCCTCTTGAGAACTATTAACAGTGCTTTTTTCATCACTATTAATTTTCTTATCCATATGATATCTCCTTCTAAATATACTCTTATAAAAATATGTATAGTATGATCTATTTAGAAGGAATATAATCAATCTCCACCTACATTCTACCATCAATTGTAAATATATAATACCGTTTTAATTATAAAATCAGTACTATAAATATTCAATAAAAATAAGGATAGCCCTTCAACCGACAGGTACTTCGGATGCAGGTATATAGAGCAGTCTTTCCTGCGATAAGGGAGGTCCAATAATATATTGAGCAAGTTTCTCCAGTCCCTCATGGTCCCCTGGATTAATGGCTGGCCCACAATAGACATTAAAACCGCTGTGATGCCAGCTTAGCATACTTTCAATAATGTGGTCGTCTATTTTCCCTGCCTTTTTTAACATCTTGAAGACTTCCCCACGAAACAAGTCTATTAGGCTTGAAGCATCCGGTACAGTCCCCACCATAAATCCTCCATCGGTTGCAAAACAGCCATCGCTTGCAATGATACGCAGGTGTGGTTTGAAGTTTAGAAAATCCCCGAAGGTCTGCACAACTATTACGGCTCCCGGCTTAGGGTAATCTAAAGATAATTGTCATAAAACTCTGCACATAGAATCTGCCTTTAATAGCTGAGATAATAACCTCAATACTAATTGAGGAGGGAATTGTCTATGACTCTTGAAGAGCATTCCATGATCAGACGCCAGCAAGTAAACGATTTTCGTGCTTCAGGCCAAACCGCTGCTGCATGGTGCTCAGAAAACAATCTAAACATTAGTACACTCAGATACTGGCTGACCAAATGTAAGCGGGAAGCCAAAGCTGACCTCAAGCAAAGAAGCTTTTATTGAATTGAAGCAGACCTTAACAGAGGAAGTTCCTGTCATTGTTAAGATCGGGGCAGTTTCCATCGAGCTGTATTCGGGTTTTCATCCAGATACTCTGCGCGAGGCCATTGCCGCTATTCGCTCCCTATGAGCTTGAATGCCGCCGGCCTCAAAATATTTCTTTCATGCAAACCGTGTGATATGCGAAAAAGCATCGAAGGTCTTGCAACGTTAGTTCAGACACAGCTGCAAATGGATCCTTTTGAAAACTGCCTTTATGTCTTCTGTAACCGGGCCTGCGATAAATGTAAAATCCTTCATTGGTCGAATAACGGCTGGTGGTTGTACTACCGCAAATTGAGCCGCGGTGTCTTCAGATGGAAGTTTTACGAAAACAAGCAGGTTCTTGAAATTTCCGAACGGCAGTTTAGGTGGCTTTTAAATGGTTTATCTATGGATCAGCCATCTGCACATAAGCCTGTTAAGCAGCGGATTATTCTTTAACCTAATTCGCAAAAAAACCATTAAAAATCGCTTTATTTTCCCCTGTTTTAGGGCTTTTTTCCGCTATTATCCTGTGATTATCAGCAATGCTCTTATCTAATGAGTATATGGATTATGATATAAAATCACCTCATAAAACTCAATTGAACTACAGAGAAATGTCACAGGCAGAACTGGCTGCGCACTGCGAAAGACAGGATAAGGTAATTGCCGAACTGACCCAGAACATGAACCGGCTCATGGAAATGATCCGTCTAAGTACTCATAAGAAGTATGGAACCAGCGGTGATTCCGTAGCCTATCCCGCAGATATGGAGCAGCTTTGCTTTTTCAACGAACCCGAAGCTACTGCTCAACCGGGAGAGACGGAACCTACCTTCGAAGAAGCGACGACGAAGACTCCCAGAAAGCCCAAACAAAAGGGTAAGCGTGAGCAAGACTTCAAAGGTTTGAAGGTTACCGTTATTGAACATGAGCTTCCGGCAGAACAGCAGGTTTGTCCGGTGTGTGATAGTTCTCTGCACGATATGAAGGTTGAAGTTACGAGAACACTCAAACTTGTACCGGCCCATTTCGAAGTAGAAGAACACCGCCATCACGTCTATACCTGCCGTGAGTGTGAAAAGCTCAAGGTGAAGGCGATAAAATCCCCTTCATTCGTACTAACATGCCCAACTTGCCGATTCCCGGAAGCTTTGCAACTCCGGAATTGATTGCCGGCATCCTCAACAGTAAATATACCAATGCGATGCCTCTCGCACGGATCGAGCGTGAGTTTGATCGAATGGACAGTGTGCGGATCCCAGGCAGAACATGAGCAACTGGATACTCCAATGTTCTGAGGAGTACTTTTCAAGGATTCATGCTCATATGAGAAGTACCCTTCTGAACAAGGACATCTTACATGCCGATGAAACTTGGACTCGCGTTGTGCTGATATGCTCCCCTCAAAGTAGACAGTAAAAAAACAAACTGTCCTTTGGGGGGAGTATTTTTATGGGTCGACGGCCAAGTTTAACGAAAGAATTGAAAATAGAGATTGTAGAACGATACTTACAGGGAGAAGGGCCAAGCCAGTTAAGCCAGATATTTGGATTCCATCCGGACTCATTAAGGGTATGGGTCAAAAAGTATCAGAAAAACGGAATAGTAGGGCTGGCAAACCCGAGCAAAAATCAAAGTTATACACGCGAATTCAAAGAGCAGGTTGTTCGGGAATATCTATCCGGGGAAGGATCCGAGCTTGATTTAGCTGAAAAATATGAAATTTGTTCTCGAAGCACTGTTTCTTCGTGGATAAAACAATACAATAATAGTCATGAGGATACATTGAAATCTTATCTTGGAGGTCGCATCCGCATGACAAAGGGTAGAAAAACAACCTTAGCAGAGCGTATTGAAATTGTTGAGTATTGCATTGAGCATGAGTTAGATTACACCAAAACAGCCGAGCAGTTTCAGGTTTCATATTCGCAGGTATATAGATGGGTAAAGAAATATAATGAACATGGTGTTTCAGCACTTAAGGATAACCGGGGGAAAGGCAAGCCTCTTGAAGACATGAATGAACTGGAACGGCTGCAAGCAGAGAATAAGCTGCTGGAAGCCAGAAATAAGCAACTGCAGATGGAGAATGATGTCTTAAAAAAATTAGAGGAAATAGAAAGGGGGCGAAACTCAGTCTTTGCCGGCAAGAAGCGAAATATCTAGTCGTACAGCAGCTTCACCAGGAAAAAGGTTATTCTATTTCACGGTTGTGTCAGTTCCTGAATATCTCACGTGCTGGTTATTATAAATGGTTCTGCCGAAAGCCAAGCCAACTAGAATTAGAAAACAATGCATTGTTGGAGCAAATTTTGGCATTGTACACAGAGGTAAAAGGCATCTATGGGTATCGCAGAATAACGTTGAACCTGAACCGGCAGTTCAATACGCATTACAACGTAAAGCGCATCCGCAGACTCATGAGAGCTGTAAATCTCCAAGCGGTTATTCGGCGCAAGAAAAAGACATATATACCTTCTACACCCCAGATAACAGCAGAGAATGTTCTGAACCGAAATTTCCAAGCCAAGCACATAAATGAAAAATGGCTGACAGATGTTACTGAATTCAAATATGGCAGTGGGCAAAAGGCTTATCTGAGTGCAATATTAGATTTAGGAGATCGCTCGATTGTTTCTTATGTGCTTGGGCATAGCAATAATAACGCTTTAGTTTTTAAAACCTTTGATACGGCTCTTCTAAACAACCCGGAAGCAAAGCCCTTATTTCATAGTGACCGCGGATTCCAATACACAAACAAAACATTTCGGGCCAAACTGGATCTGGCTGGTTGCACACCAAGCATGTCCCGTGTCAGCCGGTGTATTGACAACGGCCCTATGGAAGGATTTTGGGGCATACTGAAGTCCGAAATGTATTACTTAAGAAAATTTCATTCGTACGATGAACTAGAACTAGCAATTGATGAATACATTCATTTTTACAACCATAAACGTTACCAGGCAAAACTAAACGGCCTGGCTCCGATTGAATTTCGGAACCAGGCCGCAAAAGTTGCTTAAAGCTTTAGATTTTTCACTGTCCACTTGACAGGGAGCAGTTCAATCACCAGGTCTTTCAAACTTCCGTTATTTTTTTTTATATCTCCTAGTACGCGCTGGTTTTCAGCCACCTTATTGATACAGGCTTCCAGCTGGGTGATGCATAGGGAGTATTTTTCCTCCCATCCTCTTGACATTTCGAATTAATCCCGAAACCAACCAAAAATCAGTTTATCTGCTTAGTTAATCTTGCTATATAACATCGAGGTTTAGATTATTATAGGCATTTACTTTAACATTAAAATCTTCATCTTTGTCCCAGTAACCCAATAATTCAGTAACTCTTCCTTTTGCCCATTTGCTTGTTTGTCTGCCATCAAACCAAGAACAGTTTGATTCGTTGTATAATGACTCCTGAATAAAACCAGCATATAGCTGAGCATGGGGATAAGCTTTTGCATATTCTTTCAGCTTAAAGACATCGTTATAAAATACCCTACTGTCTATACTGCTTCCTTTTAATTTCAATTCAATTATTGCAAGCACTTCTTCAATGCAATCTCCTAGGAAATATCCGTCTCTTTCGTTTTTAGGTTCAACCTTTACAATTGCGAGATCAGCCCTTTTTTGGTTTTCCAAATGAAGCTCTGAGTATATTCTAATCCTGTATCTGTTTAACCAACCGTCTCCCAATTCTGACCTTAGATAGAAGTATAATGCACACTTCAGAGAGTCTTCTTCAAGCAAATAATGCCGGTTGTAATCTCGCGGGATCTGATTAAGCCAAATTTTTTTAATTGCTCGGTCAATTATGTTGATAGTATCCATTGAATTAATCCTGCCTTCCTTCTGTTATAGTCTATATCTTAAATAGTCCTGTCTGAACAAGGGGTCGTTTCCCTTAATACTTCCATACTATCACGCAATATCCTCTTTAAGTTTCCATGTCTGTCTATTTATGTATAATAGCACACATTCCCCCAAACCTACGTTTGGGGGAACAAAAAACACCTATTCAAAATTAAGCCAAAACCTCGGAAACCCTAGATATAGCTTTATTTCCGCTCTATCCTCACGACACACTCCACATGGCCTGTCTGCGGGAACATATGCACAATACTAAAAAGCACCTGCCTATCAGCAGATGCCCTTAATTAACTAATTCTCATTTCATTAGCTCCATTATTTTTAAACGCACTTTTTCTATTACACCCTCTGATACTTTACCGAACTTTCTCACAATAATATCCTGTGACAACGTATATATTTTATCACAACGGATACATGATTTTACTTTTAACTGGCCATCGTCCAAATCATCATTATTAATTTCTATTGCATATTTCTTTTCGCTAAGATTTGAAGTAATTGCCAGCACAACAATATCCTTGTTTACATCGTTGTCCTGATCATTAGAAATAACTAAAATTGGTCTCTTTTTGACAGATTGCAAATCACTAAAAGGTATAGGTACTAAAAATATTTCGCCTTGTTTAGGCATTATTCCATACCTCATCATCAATATCATTAACTCAAAAATCGCAACTTGTTTGACTGGCAATTTCTAAATCCTTAAACTCAGTTCTATTTCTTTTCATTTCAAGAAACAAAGCAAAATCCAAGACTTCTTTTGCTTCTATTTCAGATATTCGATTGACTAATTCAAGTAAATCTTTTCTTATTGTATTCACTTGATCCGCCTCCTTAAGAGTCTCCTTATTATAATTATATCAATATTCAAACTGGAAAAACCACAATATTATTCATTGGCTGTACGCGGTCTTATACTGCCGTTAGCATTCTCACAATTCCGATATATGCTTACCACTGTTCCCCTAGACCATCCTATTCCATTTTTCCGTCTGGGAGAACATGTTTTAATCATTCATAAACAGCATTCTTATCCGCCTTGGCCTTCTTATATAGCCTTACCACGCACTCAACGTGCCTTGAGTAGACAAAAATGATGTCGCTTAAACCTATTGGGGCTATGGCGGAAGGATATTTTTCTCGAAGACTGTTTACCTGTTAGAAAAGATTTGAATACTCATCATCAACCATTATTGTTCCAATTTACTGTCGAAAAATGTTATTGACATCTCATAACCTGTCACGTATAATCAAAGACAAATACAGTCTACGATTTCTTAGGAAGAGGATAATTATGAAATATACAAAAGCAACAGATTATGCTTTGCATATAATGGCTTATTTCATTAAGCAAGAAGGCAAGGACAATTTTAGTCTTCAGCCATTAGCCAGTCATATGAATATATCACCTACCTACCTGTCCAAGATCCTCACTCAATTAGTAAAGGCTGACCTTATTCAGTCTGCTGCTGGCGTAAACGGTGGCTATAGTCTTAGGAAACCTAAAACTGATATTAGCTTTTATGACGTCATTCAAGCCATTGAAGGTAGTGGTGCTCTTTTCACTTGTGAAATGGACGAGAACCCTGCTTGCCCCATAGAAAAGGTTATGCGAGACGCTGAATCGAAAATGGTGAACGATCTTAAAGAAAAACGGTTTTACAATATTGTCTAAAAGATGAGCTAGAAATATTTGCAGATTTAACTGCTCATTTTTTTACACAATCACAGATATTTAAAGTCTGCATTATACTTTATAGGAGGTTTTACTATGGATCACGATCACAAACATCATTGCCACAATCACAATCACAATCATGACCACAATCAACAGGATCAAAATTTTTTAACAAAAATGGCTTTCTTAGATAGCAAGCAAAGAGAACATCTCATCCCACCAGAAGTCCTTGTCAGTCAAATGCCCATTCAAAATCACCATACGCTGCTTGATGTGGGTGCTGGCTCAGGATTTTTCACCCTTCCAATGGCTGAGAAAACTAGCAATAAAGTTTATGCTATGGACCCTGACAAACGTATGCTCAGTGTCATAGAAGCCAAAGCAAAAGAAAAAGGACTGCATAACGTCGAACTCCTTCAAGAGACTATTGAGCAATTAAGCCTTCAAAATGACAGCATCGATTTTGTCATGGCTTCCTTAATTCTTCACGAAGTAAAGTCATTGTCACTTGCACTCACAAAAATATTTGAGGTCCTATCAGTAGGTGGACACTTATTATGTCTTGAATATGAAAAGGGCGACTTGATTATAGAAGGTCCTCCCATGTCCATTCGCATTCAATCAGAGGATCTTGTAAAACTATTGTTAACCATTGGCTTCGACATTGTGAAGAAGACTAAAATCAATGATGCTATCTATACTGTTTTAGCAGTTAAAAAGTAAGCGCTCAATAATAAGGTGCCTGTTATCCTAAATTACACTATGGGATAATAC
>CAZEDT010000067.1:0-18765 GCA_964510795.1 uncultured Syntrophomonas sp. | reverse complement strand
CCCGGGCGGAAGTAGCAGTGATTGTGCAAAAACTGCTGCAAAAATCGAAATTGATCTAGCAAGCAGTTTAATAAAAAGGTATATATTTATCGAGGGGGGTTAACCCTTCGATAAATATTTTTCTTACTTTCACATGTTATACTAATATCAAAAAAGAGGACCTGTTCATTAATTTGAGCAAGCCCTCTTTTTATGATTAGTGAGCACAGACGACACCAATTATAATTGGGATAAGGCCCTCGCTGTCGTATATTAAGCAAAATACACCAATCTTGATTTTCACACGAATGGCAAGGTATACTGATTAGTAGTAAGGATTAGTAAGGAAGCAGCATAATTATGAATGGTGGTGTATATAATGAAGGTAGTATTACCGACAAGGGAGACTTCTTTAAAAATGGCAGAAAGCAGGATTGGTAAAATTACCGCAAAACGTCAGATTACCATTCCCAAAGATTTTTATGAAAAACTGGGGTTAACAGAAGAAAATGTTGAAATAATTCTCGACAACAATGAATTGAGGATCAAAAAATACCAGCGAATTGAAGAATCTCATGATGATTATGCCGATTTAGTTTTAAAATCCATTTTAGATGAGGGCATAGAAGATAAAGAAGAGCTGTTAAAAGAGTTTAGGTTACGGATGAGATTATTACCTTTGGCGGCTCAGGATTTATTAATGGATGTACGAGAAAAAGTATCACATGATGAGAGAACGTCAGCAGAATTAGATAAAGAAATATTTGGCGATAACTAACCATGCTGGATTATAAGCTATCGCCAAAAGCGGAAAAGTACTTTAAAAAGCTTAAAGACAAAGAACTTAAAAAGAGGTACCATGATGCCATTTTAGCCATCCGAACAGATCCATCTGCCGGAATACAGAAGAAAGGGAATCTCAGGGGTATTTATGGCTATGACGTCTACCATGATAGTGTTAATTACGAGATCGCTTATGAAATTTTAGAACAAGATGGAGAACTGATTATTGTTATCCTGGCTGGTACGCGTGAGAACTTCTATGATGAACTAAACATATACATAAAAAAGCGAAGAAGATCTGCGTTTTAATCTGATAGCTAAAAATAAGGCCAGGAATTATTTTTCCTGGCCGCGTGATTGTTGAGGGTTGATTTTTTGATTAACTGGGACAGAAATAGGCAGCGATGTAGCTTATAGATCTTCCAGTTTTACCGTAATGCCTGCAATAACTTCGTCAGCCCGTTCATATGGTATCTGACAGGTGCCGACTTTAGCGTGTCCGCCACCGCCGTATTGCAGTAATAAGGAACCAACATCGACTTTGGAACTGCGATTGATGATGCTGTGTCCCACTGATACTACACAGTTTTGTTTGTTTCTGCCGTCAATTATCCACATGGAAATGTTTTGCTCGGGAAATAAAGAATAGATCAAAAAACGATTACCGGTATAAATGGAGTCAAGTCCCCGGAGATCAGTTATGATGATATTCCGTTCAATATGGGTGTACTTGAGCAGCATTTCCTGAAATAATTCATTCTGCTCGTAATAACGCTTTACGCGCTCTTTAACATCAGGCAGTTCCAGGATATCTTCTATGTTCAGGCTGCGACACCAGTCGATAAGCTTTTCCATTAGTGCATAGTTACTGATAGCATAGTCCTGGTATCTTCCCAGTCCGGTGCGAGGGTCCATAATGAAACCTAATAAAATCCAGCCTTGGGGATTAAGTATTTCATCTTCCGTCAGTTGACCGGAGTCAGTTTTATCTACCGCCTGCAGCATTTCCGCAAAACGACCAAAACGTGCTGAACCTCCATAATAGTCATATATAATCCGAGCTGCACTCAGTTCAAGTCGGCTCTCGCCGGTAAATTGACCTTGCAGCTGAAGCCTTTCCTCTTCACTGGAGTGGTGGTCAAACCACAAACCACAGCCTGCCACATAAGGAACATTGGCCAGAACATCATTGGACGTAACTTCAATGAGACCATCCTGCATGTCCTTGGGATGAACAAACTTGAGTTCATCAATTATACCGGCTTCTTGCAAAAGAACCGCACAAATCAAGCCATCAAAATCAGATCTGGTTAAAAGCCTCATTAACGAATCCTCCCCTTTACTAAAAATAGTCTATAAATTTTTGTGCGGCTAACAATTGGGCACTGCTAGACCAGTTTTAAGTCGTTAGTATCAATTGTAATGCTGCATATTAGTATAGTATCAATAGCCTGATTGAGAGGTCAAGCTAAAGCCGGATTTGCGGTTCTATAGTGTTCAAACAAAAAAATTGAGTTGATATGGTTGACAAAAATATAGAAAAGGAATAGCATTACAGTGTACTAACACACTAATGCACTATGCGCGTGGAGGTGAATCAGGTGGACTTTGATAACAGCCAACCCATTTACAAACAGATTATTGACGGGTACAAAAAACAGATTATCCGCGGAGAACTCCGACAGGGTGATAAGATTCCTTCCCAGCGTGAATATGCCGAAAAGGTAAGGGTAAATCCTAATACCGTACAAAGAGCTTATAGGGAGATGGAAAGTATGCAGATGGTTGAAACAGTGCGGGGGCAGGGTACTTTTATTCAGGCCAACGAAGCAGCCCGGGCCAGTTTCAGAGAAGAAATGGCTGAAGCCCTGCTCTGCTATTTTATTAGCGAGATCAGCTCGCTGGGATATTCCAGCGAAGAGGCTATACAGATGCTGACTAACAGACAGTTCGAGATGAAGGGAGAGAGTTCACGTGATTGAGTTCAATAATGTCCGTAAAACTTTTGGATCTACGGTGGCCCTGGATAACTTAAGCCTGCAGTTTCCACAGGGAAAGATTATAGGTTTATTTGGTCCCAATGGAGCAGGTAAATCAACCACCATGAAAATGATTGCTGGTCTAAACAACCCCGACAGCGGCAGTGTTTTAATAGATGGGTGCCAACCACGTCAGACTAAGGCTAACATTGCCTATCTGCCGGAAATAGATCATCTTTATGGCTGGTGGACTTTGAAACAGGCTGCGGATTTCACCCGTACCTTCTATGCGGATTGGGATGATGCAAAACACCAGGAGATGCTCAAGTTTCTAAACCTGGACGGGGAAATGAAACTGGGCAAAATCTCCAAGGGACAGCGTGCTAAATGCAAATTACTGCTGACTGTTTCCCGGCGGGCCCCGTACCTCTTAATGGATGAGCCCCTGTCTGGAATAGACATACTGACCAGGGAAGAAATAATTAATACCCTTATTCATGATTACCGGGAAGGCGAACAAACCATTATAATTTCCACGCATGAAATTGACGAGGTTGAAAGTTTAGTGGATGAAGTCTACTTCATTGACCAGGGACGGATTGTGGTGAGTGGAATAGCCGAAGAATTGCGGATGGAGAAGGGCAAGTCGCTGGTGGAGATTATGAAGGAGGCGTTTAGGCATGCAAACAAGTAAAACAAAGATGTTGGGGAAATTATACGCCAAAGATCTACATGAAATATTACCCGAAATACTAATTGTTTTGATCGGAGTTCTGCTAATCAATGCCTGGTTTTTCCTGGGCTCTCCTGAACCTGCTCCGGTAGTAATGGGTCCATTGTTCTTGCTGCTAGGGTTGGCAGGTTTTCTTCCGATAGTATCGTCATTTAAGCTGCTTTCACGCGAGTGGGCTAACAATACCGTCTATCTGATTATGTCTCTGCCCGTCTCCGGGGCTATGGTAATGGGGGCTAAAATGCTGGCCTTAATTACTCAGTATATAGTGGGTACTTTGCTGGTAGGCTTAAGCGGTTATCTGTTCTGGGTTAACGGCGTCTCCCAATTTTTTGGGACCAGTCCCATTACAGGGATGCTGCATAATCTGGAATTGGTGAAATATCTTCTAGCATTCTATTTCTCCGGTCTGGCATTTATAATATTCATTTGCTGCAACAGCTTTTTCAGCCAGGTAGTAGGTAAGCTGAGCCGTAAATTATCAGGCTTGATTACTACGGTGGTTTTTATTGCGGTGTTGGTACTACCAGGAAAAATTCTTAGCTGGATACTCAACACGACGGGGATAGCTGATGCTTACCTGAACCCACTGGCTATTCGCTTTATGACAGGGCCTGATAAAAGTGCTACATTTCTTAACGCGCTAAATATTTCTAGCCTGGGCCAGTTCTTGTTCGCGCTGCTCATATTCATCCTGGCGGTGGTACTCTACGACAAAAAACTAGAACTGTAAACTTGCACAGCAAAAGTGAACAGGGGGACGGTTCCCTTGTTCATCCCCTAGCACTTTAACTGGATGAACAAGGGAACCGTCCCCCTGTTCACTTTTGCTGCGAAAAAGAGTTAACCGCTGACCCCTAGTATGAATTCCTCGATTGACTGGCTTACCGTTGCTCCTTTTTCCAGCATCACATAATGACCCGCCTGGGGAATGACGACTAACTTGGATTCCTGAATGCTATCCTGTAAAAGCCGTGAGTATTTTACCGGGGTTAGTTGGTCGTTTTCTCCCACAATCAACAGGGTGGGGATATTGATGCCTGCCACCTCTTTACTGCGATCAAAACGATCACAGGCGCTAAAATCATTAAGCAGAACTTCAGCCGGTACCTGCTGGTAGGCAGAAAGTTCAGCATCTACAATAGCCTCCGGAGTATCCGGAGCAAAGCCTGCTCGTAAAAAGTCAGGATTCTTATGGCCCACCCGCAGGGCCTCCAACATGGCCGGCAATACCCTTAAACGCGAGCCGCCTCCGATTAGAATAATCCCATCAATTTCATGCCCATAATCCAATGCGATAGTTATAGCGATAGCCGCCCCCATGGAATGACCTACCAGGAAGACCGGGCGGGGTAGAGATAATAAGCAGGGTAGATTACTCACCAACCGGGCTGCTTCATCTACCGTTTTCAGCAGTGGTCCCGGTGAAGAACTGTGCCCTGGTAAATCAATTGCCACCCCGCTGAAACCTTGGGGGAGTTTTTGCATTTGTGCATCCCATTTGTGATGATCCCCGCCACTTCCATGAATAAATAAGAAACTTCCCTGACCACCGGGTACCAAATGTGCTTGATAAGCAATAGTGTTTCCATCGACGATGATCTGCAGCATTGAAACCCTTCCCTCCTTGGTTATTTTATAAGAATTTAAAGCCCAGAGCTTTTTACGCAAATTTTAAAAAAGGAATAAATACAGAAGCTAAGCCCGTTAGCATCTGTAAAATAGCAGGATACAGAAAGCCGACGATATTTAATTTTCAACATTTACTGATAGTAGGTGCTAATTTTGCATTTTACAGGTAATATATGCTACATATTAATAATTATAGACTTACGGGAGGATTATAGTGTACAGCAAATTATTAAACTGTACTGATATGTGGGAACTATATAAAGCTCTGGCAGGTGGAAATAACCCCAGTTTCTTTCTGGATAGCAGCTTGTACGACCCGGATTTAGGGAGGTACTCATTTATAGGTTGGGAGCCACGGGCAGTATTACGCAGTCGGGGACAGGAGATCGAATATTGGGCCAACGGCCAGGTGGAAAAATGGCAAGGTGATCCCCTTCAGGCCCTGGAAAGAGTACGCCAGGAAGGTCAGAGCAGGATAGAAAACCCAAACAATTGGCCCTTTTGTGGCGGCTTGGTGGGCTATATATCCTACGATATGAAAAATTATTTAGAGAAAGTAAATAATACAGTTATAGATGACTTGAAAATGTATGATCAATATTGGGGAGTATATGATCGCTTTTTGTGTATGGACCATACCCGGGAAGAGCTGTGGATGGTCAGTCTGGATGCCGGCGGGTTGAAAGAAATGGAAGCAGATATAAATGAAAAAATGACTGCTGTGAGCCTAATTGATTTAGCTCCTGCCCGGGTAGGGGAGCTTCAATCCAATTTCCAGCCCGAAGATTATATACAAGCCATAAAAAAGGTTCACGAATATATTCGCCAGGGCGATATTTATCAGGTTAATCTGAGCCAGCGTTTCCATTTTCTTTTAACAGGCAGCCATAAGAGTTTTTATGAAATTTTCAGGAAGGTTAGTCCATCCTGTTTCGGTGCCTTTCTGCATTTCGAGGAATACGATCTGATGTCTATTTCGCCGGAAAGATTTTTGCGAGTAACAGGTCGGGAGATAGAAACCAGACCTATAAAAGGGACCCGTTCCCGGGGGAAAACTCCTGCTGAGGATGAACAATTGAAAAGAGAGTTGCGGGAGAGTGAGAAAGAGCAAGCGGAACTGCTGATGATTGTAGATATGGAAAGGAATGATCTGGGTAAAATCTGCGCAACTGGCAGTATAGGTGTTGAGGATTTATACAAGGTAAGCAGCTATACCACTATTTTTCATATGGATGCCCGAGTCCATGGAAAATTAAAACCAGAGGCCGGTATTTCAGAAATAATTCGAGCTACCTTTCCAGGGGGATCTATCACTGGGGCACCCAAAATTATGGCCATGAATATTATCGACAAATTGGAGCCCCATGCTCGTGGGGTCTATACGGGTTCAATAGGGTATATTGACTATCTGGATAATTGTGATTTAAATATTGCTATACGCACCGTTATTGCCAGAGGGGAGGATGCTTATTACCAGGCCGGTGGGGGACTGGTAGCTGATTCTAATCCGGAAATGGAATATGAAGAAACCTGGACCAAGACCAGAGCTTTGCTGCTGACGGGAGAGGAGCTGGATAGAATTGCTGGAGAAAAGGATTGAGTTTGGCCATCAAATTCATGTGCAGGAGAAGGCTTTTCGTTTTGGACAAGGCTTCTTTACTACTACGCGTATTAAACAGTTTACCCCCCTTTGGTTGCCGGAGCATATCGAGAGGTTGAACCGATCCTTACGTGATTTTAATATGTCTGTCTTTGACCAGGACAGCCTAAAAAAGATTTGCTGCCGCTGGCCATTGGATACACAGCTGGCGGAAGGATTCCTTCGTATATTAGTCTGGGAGGAAGAGGGAGCAGCGCATTTTAACCTGGAGGGAGGCCCGCTGGAAATTATGAGCGGAGACATGAAAATAATTTTCAGCCAGTATCAGCGCCATTCTTCCGAGCCCTTGCTGGGATATAAGAGCTTTAATTATTGGAGTAATGAACTGGCTTATAGCGAGGCCATTAATAATGGCTTTGATGAGGCTATCTTTCTTAATGAATTCAATGAAATAACTGAAGGCAGCCGTCACAATATCTTCTGGGTGCGGGATGGAGTGTTGTTTACCCCTCAGCCTGATTGTGGGCTTCTGCCGGGCATCGCCCGGGAACAAATAATTGCTATGGCTGGGGAGCAAGGCATTAAGGTGGTACAGGGGCGATTTCAGCAAGCCGATTTGCAGACCGCTGAGGAAGTATTTATATCCAATAGTGTACGGGGCATAAGGAAGGTTAGACAGTTAGGGGGATGTTTTTATAGATCTGGTGAAATGACTGCATTTTTGCAGAACCTTTTTGGGCAGCGGGAAGATCAGGTCAGTAAAAGTAGGTGCTAAATCACAAACCTGGTTGGATATGATTTCGCTGAGCAGGCTCCAGACGAAGTGATTGAATTTAATAAACTATAGAGTCTAAGTTTAAACCTCTTTGACACTGGTAATAATGAGAGTGTAAAGGGGGAGAGACTAAATGTTTAAAAAGCTTAGTGTTCTCATAGTTTTAATTATATTTGTATATTCCAGTATCCACATCGCTTCCGCGCAAGAAGAAAACCTGGCTGATTCAGTGCTCCGGCTGCATGTTATTGCCAACAGTGATGATCCGGCTGACCAAGCCTTGAAATTAGCGGTTAAGGATGAAATCGTACAATTTATGAAGCAAGAGTTTATCAATACTTCCGATGCTGCTGAAGCTAAAGCACTGGCCCAAAAGGATCTGCCGCGGATTAAAGCCATAGCTGAGCAGAAGATACAAGCCAGTGGTTATAATTATCCCGTCGAGATATATGTAGGGGAATATGATTTTCCCACCAAGTCTTATGGTAATATGGTGTTCCCATCCGGTAAATATCAGGCTGTAAGGGTAATTATAGGTGAAGGTCAGGGCAAAAATTGGTGGTGCGTTCTGTTCCCGCCCTTGTGTCTGGTATCCTCCAGTGATCAGGGCATGAGCCTGAACAGCCCTCAGGAAGCCCAGGTCACTTTTAAGTGTTTGGAATTGATTCCCCGCGGAGTTCATCTAGTGCACTGTCAACGCTAAACTTTGTGTTATTCGTCGAGGAAAATTTTTGCTGGACGAGGCAGAGGATTGAGTAGTACTGTATGTATCGCGGTTGACGACACTAATTAATCAGTATGGGCTATATAGACACTCCCCCCCCCTTAAAGGAACGGCCCTAGGGCCGTTCCTTTTTTTACATGCAAAAGTTATAATAGGTGAAATAGAGGAGGAGATTCTTTTCAAGGGTAACATACATACCTGTCTATAGGCAGAAGCAGCAGACTTATTAATTTATATAACAGAGGGCAGTGAGGCATCTCGCGACTATAATGGTTATAAAGGTGAGGAATATACTATGAATACTAAGCTTATTATAGAGGCACCTGCTAAAATCAACTTGACTTTGGATATAAAGGCGAAACGCGCCGATGGTTATCATGAACTGGAAACGATAATGCATCAGATAGGTTTAGTGGACCGGATATTTCTGGAAAGAGGCGGAAAGGATATTCGGCTAACCACTGATAGCGAAGAAATACCTGACAATGAAGAGAATCTAGCCTACCAGGCTGCCCAGCTTTTATATAATAAATTTGGATTACGAGAAGGGTTGCAGATATTTATAGAGAAAAATATACCGGTAGGGGCTGGTTTGGCTGGAGGAAGCACTAATGCTGCTGCTGTCCTGGCCGGAATTAACGAACTTTTTGCCCTGGGAATGGAAAGGGAGGAATTGTTCGATTTAGGGTCAAGCCTGGGATCGGATGTACCGTTCTGCTTGCTGGGCGGCACAGCTTTGGCTTCGGGAAGAGGGGAGATATTGACCCCGGTTGATTTAGGACCCAAGCTTAATATAGTCCTGGTCAAACCGGATTTTCAGCTTTCCACCCGAGAGGTTTACGGTGGGTTTTGTCTGGACAAAGTTGATAAATTTCCTGATAACACTGCATTCCTTGCAGCCTGGAATAATTATGATATTATAAGTGTAGCCCAGGAGATGAACAATGCCTTAGAAACGGTAAGTATTGCCTGGTACCCGGAAATAGCTGTGATAAAACAGCAATTATGTGACCTGGGGGCGTTGAATGCTTTAATGTCAGGGAGTGGCCCCAGTGTTTTTGCTCTATTTTTAGATCCGAAGACGGCGGAGCAGGCCTGGCTGAAAATGAAGGAGCAATATACCGAAGCTTATTTAATCTCATCTTACAGAAGGGGTGATTTGAATGCAGAATAAACGTCTCGTACCTGTGAATTTAGATTCCTATAAACCTTTACGAGAATTAGTTCTGGAAGCCATTCGCGAAGCTATCACGAATGGTTCTCTGCAACCTCGGGAAAGACTCATGGAGATACAGCTGGCTGAAGAGCTAGGCGTATCTCGTACCCCGGTTCGGGAGGCTCTGCGCAAGTTGGAGCTGGAGGGTTTTATAGTCATGGTTCCCCGTAAGGGTGCCTACGTAGCTGACCTTTCCATGAAAGACATTGCCGATGTATTTGAAATTCGGGCTGCCTTGGAAGCATTGGCAGCCGGGCTGGCAGCTGAAAGGATTACCGAAGAAGAACTGGATAATATGGAACGCCTGCTGGCAGAGAAGGGTGAAGCTATTTTTCAAAACGATATTGACAAATTGGTGGAAGCTGATACCAAATTCCATGAGGCCATGTATAAAGCCAGTCGTAATGAGAGATTGACGGTTATCATCAGTAATCTGCGGGAGCAAATCCAGAGACTTAGACTAACCTCACTATCGGTTCCTGGCAGGATGAAGGAGTCTTTGGATGAACACCGCAATATTTTAGAAGCCATACAGGCTCGTAATGCAAAGTTGGCTAGTGCTCTTGCTCAGGAGCACATTGAAAACGCGGAAAATGTGCTTATTATATCATTAAAAAAAGGCGGTTTTCCCGGAGGCGAATAAATCAGCAATAATAAACCAGGCGTAAGCCGAGTTTTCTTATTAGTCCCTGAGGAGGTATACGGATGCAATACGATGCTGTCATACTCGCTGGAGGAGAAAGCAGCAGTGAATTAAGGAAAATAGCCCCTTATGACAATGAAGCTTTAATAATTGTCGGCAACTACCCGATGATTTATTTTGTCTATCAGGCTTTGCGTGCATCTGCTTCCATTAAACACATCGTTGTAAGTGGGCCGGTGGAAGCGCTGAAAGCCATTTTGCCTCGTGATGAAAAAATGCTTTTTGTTGAAGGCGGGAGCAATGCTATGGAAAGTTTTGCCCACGCAGTAAGGGCAATGGAGACTAGGGGTATCAGCGAAAAAGTACTGATCCTACCTACAGATATCCCCTTTATTTCTACTGAGGCCATAGAAGACTTCCTGTGCAGGTGCGAAGCAAGCGATAGTGATTTTTATTATCCGGTTACCCGCAAAGAGGTTAATGAAGAAAAATTTCCAGGCGTCGAGCGTACCTATGTTAGATTACAGGAAGGAGTCGTAACTGGAGGCAATCTATTTCTTATCCGCAGCGCAGTGATCGAGAAGTGTTTGGAAATGGGCGTGAAATTAGTCGAGCGAAGGAAAAATCCCCTGGCTATGGCCCAATTATTTGGATTTGGCCTGGTATGGAAATTTATTACCCGTCGGCTTAGTATCGAAATAGCGGAAAAAAGATTCTACCGGGTGCTGGGAATCCGCGGCAAAGGAATTATATCCCCCTATGCCGAAGTAGGTGTGGATGTGGATAAGCCCAGTGATTTAAATTTAGCCCAGCAGAAATTAAGCAGAATAAATTTTAATATTTAATTCCCTAAAAACCGGCCTCACAGGCTGGTTTGTTTTTTACCGTATCAGACCCCCATGGCGCGCAGCGCCACCACTGAAGAATGAAAAATTTTTTTTCAGGGCAGACCTGCATGGCGCATAAGCCGAGTTTTCTTATCTCTAAACTCAATTAATGGTGATTTAGCTATTTAAATATAAAAATTTGTTAGAACTTTTTACATTTTTGCTGATTACAGGGTATAATACAGTAGTATTAAGTACAGATATAACTATTTTCGTGAGGTGAAAAGCCAAGTGAATTGTTCAGCGGTTATACTAGCTGCCGGCAAGGGAGTGCGTATGTGCTCCAAGTACCCCAAGGTGCTTCACCGGGTAGCAGGTACACCTATGGTGGCCCACGTTGTTAATGCCGTAACCGGGGCGGGAATTGACAAGGTTACCCTGGTAGTTGGGCATCAACAAGAAATGATAAAAGCTTTGTTTGTCGGCCATAACCTAAATTTTGCTACTCAGGCCGAACAGTTGGGAACCGGACATGCCTTGCTGCAGGCTCAACCAGCTGTCCAGGATGATGATATGGTACTGGTAGTAGCAGGAGATACACCCCTTCTTCAAACCTCAACCCTGCAGGCACTAATCGAACATCACCAGAAAAATCAGGCCATAGCTACAGTTTTATCTACTAAGTTGGAGAATCCATATGGTTATGGAAGAATTATCAGAGATGAAACCGCCCTTTTCCAACGCATAGTAGAAGAAAAAGATGCCAGCGCGGAAGAAAAAAATATTTGTGAGATTAATTCCGGCATGTATTGTTTTCAGGTACAGGAAGCTTTTAACGCGCTCTTGTCTTTGGGGTCCAGCAACGCTCAGGGAGAATATTATCTAACCGATATATTAGAACTATTGATCCGGGATAAGCACCGGGTGGAGGTTTTCCTGACCGATGCGGAGGATGATATATACGGCATCAACAACCGCGAACAACTTGCCTTTGCTGAGGCCAGAATGCGCCAGCGCAAAAATAGGGAAATGATGCTGGCAGGTGTAACTATAATTGATCCCCCCAGCACGTTTATTGATGCTGAGGTAGAGATTGGTATGGATACCACGATTTATCCGTTTACTATAATTGAAGGACCCAGCCGTATCGGAGAGGGCTGTGAAATAGGGCCGAATACTCGTATAAGCGATTCTGTCATAGGGAATCATGTATTTATCGAGAATTCACGCATCAAAGAGGCTCAGGTAGGGGACGGCTGTAATATCGGCCCATTTGCCTACCTCCGTCCCCAGTCGGTACTGGAGGAAGGAGTTAAGGTAGGAGATTTCGTGGAGATAAAAAAATCCACCATCGGTGCAGGCAGCAAGATACCCCATTTAAGTTATGTTGGCGATGCCTTGCTGGGCAAGAGAGTCAATGTTGGAGCCGGCACCATTACTTGTAACTATGATGGTAAAAATAAATGGCCGACCGTTCTTGAGGATGGAGTCTTTATTGGCAGCAATACTAACCTGGTAGCTCCGGTGAAAGTGGGCAAAAATGCTGTAACAGGTGCGGGATCTACTATCACCCGCGATGTACCCGCGAATTCTCTGGGGGTTGAAAGGGCTAGTCAGAAAAATGTTGCTGATTGGACCCGAAGAAAGAGCTAGATGCTCGTTTAGAAATAAATACCCTGTTGATTCAGTTAATAGTTGATAAGTCCTAACATGACTGCTGGGAGGTAATAGGAGTATGAAAGCATCCAGGTGGAGGATGAAATTGTTTACGGGGAATGCTAATCCCTGTCTAGCCGAAGAAATAGCGGATTATTTAGGGATTTCGGTAGGGAATGCCACGGTATCACATTTTTCGGATGGAGAAATTAATGTAGCCATTGATGAGAGTGTGCGGGGAGTGGATGTATTTGTAGTGCAGCCAACCTGTTCACCGGGTAATGAGAATCTTATGGAATTACTGGTTATGATTGACGCCTTCCGACGCGCCTCAGCGTCGCGGATAAATGCGGTTATTCCTTATTATGGCTATGCCCGCCAGGATCGGAAGAGCCGGGCTCGCGATCCGATAACCGCTAAACTGATTGCAAATTTGATAGTGGAAGCAGGCGCCCAAAGAGTAGTGGCGGTAGACCTGCATGCCACCCAGATCCAGGGGTTTTTTGACATACCGGTAGATCATCTGCCGGGAGTACCCACTATTGCCGAATATTTTAAGGGCAAGGGTTTGGGCCAAAATGCGGTGGTACTTTCTCCCGATGTGGGAGGGGTTACCCGCGCACGCGACCTGGCTGCCAAACTAGCTGCACCGCTGGCCATTGTCGATAAGCGGCGTCCTAAGCCAAATGTTTCAGAAGTCATGAACGTTATCGGTGATGTTGAGGGTAAGTCAGTTATTATTGTGGATGATATTATTGATACGGCTGGAACCGTTTGCACTGCGGCTAAAGTTATGATGGATAAGGGCGCAAAGGATGTTTATGCTTGCTGTACCCATCCCGTATTTTCAGGTCCCGCCTTAGAAAGGCTGGCAGCCGCACCATTTAAAGAAATAATTGTAACCAATACCATCCCCATTAAGAAAGATAAACTTTTGCCCAATGTAAAAGTCCTATCTGTAGCTCCGCTGGTAGGGGAAGCGATTCTGAGAATTCACGAAGACCTCTCCGTAAGCAAACTTTTTGAAGCTTAAAAGCTTGATCAAGAACCAGCCATGGTGAGGCTGTTGACAGAAGTAAAGTTCAAGGTATGAGAAAAGCCTGCGATTGAGATGTACTCAAGTACATCGATTGAGCAGGCTTTTTAACCTCCATATAAAAAATGCAGCCGATTCTCCCAAGACCAAGGATGGCCAAGAGCGAAGACCGAAAGCCTTCGGCTAAGTAAAAGCTGGAGTTTCTTTAAATAATGAGATTCGCTATGGGAGACGGCCTGGAGACATCTTTAGATCGGGGTTTTTCATGTAATTGTATAAGTTTGCTGGTTTTTGTAAATTATCTTATAAAGATGCTCCTGAGTGGACAGGGTGAATTATAAGGACTATACTGCAACCAGCTTGTGGAAAGTTGAGGACCGTTTTGCGTTATGCAAAGATAAACAGGAGGTAATTATAATGATATCAGCTCCAAACCTGTATTGTAAGCAGAGAAAATTAAGTAGTAATGGCTATCTGAACCAGATGAAACGGGATGGCTGGGTGCCTGGAGTTATCTATGGCAAAGAGGCAGAGAATCAGACCATACTGCTAAAATCCACAGAATTGAAGAAGACTTTTACCCATACAGGTACCAGGGGAGTCTTCATGTTGCAGATTGAAGGAGAAAAAAACCCCGTTATGGCATTGATTAGAGAACTGCAGAAGGACCCGGTTAGTAATGAATACATTCATATAGATTTTCTGCCCTTAAAGAGCAACGAGAAAGTACACAATACCGTTAGCATTCATCTGCTAGGTGAAGATGAACTTATCGCCCAAGGCAAGGTGCTGCAGGTAGTGACTAAAGAAATGGAGATATCCTGCCTGCCGGCCGACATTCCGGAAAGTTTTTCTTTTGATGTATCTACCTTGAACAATGGAGACAAAGTAATCATGGCTGATATTCTCTTACCAGCAAGTATAGAGCTGCTACAAGATCCGGATGCCGTTATATGCTCAGTAATGGGACAGACCAGAGCCGATATAGAGAATAAAGAAGTCGCCGCCACAGAAGCCGGTAAAGAATAAAAGCAGCCTAAATATATATATAAAAACCGGCCTAGCCGGAGTTTCAGCTTAATGGACAAGTCAGCAAGCTGTCAGGCTGTTGACGGGAGTGAAGATCGAGGTGTGAGAAAAGCCCGTGATTGAGATGTACTAAGGTACGTCGATTGAACCGGGCTTTTTGGCACTTCCAGTCTAAGCGTTCCTTGCTATCCATGGTACCGCGGCACTTGTTCATCCTTAACTTCATAAGAACATTTTTCTTAAAATAGCGAAGGGATTTTTTTTAATGACCGCCTGTACCCCGGCTTGGCCAGGAGTTTTATTTACTAGGCAAGACGCCGTACAGATAGACTTTATCAGTAATCTAATAAAGGTTATACTTAATAATAATTTGTAAATGAGTTGAGGGATATAATGAAAGTCATTGTTGGGCTGGGTAACCCAGGCAAGGAATATAAGGATACGCGTCATAATATTGGCTTCATGGTCTTGGAGGAACTAGCTTCCCGCTATCCGGTGGAAAAACAGGACAGCCGATTTGATGCTATTATTGGACATATACGTATAGGTGGTGAGAAGGTGTTGCTGGTCAAGCCGCTCACTTATATGAACCTGAGTGGACAAGCGGTTCAGCCATTGTTACACTGGTACAAAATTGATCTAAATGATTTAATGGTGGTCTATGATGATATGGACCTGGCCATGGGAACCCTGCGGATACGCAAAAAGGGTGGTAATGGTGGCCATAATGGTATTGCTTCCATCAGCGAACGGTTAGGGAGTCAGGACTTTGCTCGCTCCCGGGTAGGGATTGGGCGTCCTCCGTCAGGACAAGCGGTAAACTGGGTGCTGGGCAGATTTACGGCCGACGAAAAAGAACAGCTGGATATAGTGGTGAAAAATACCGCCGATGCCCTGGAAAAATGGGTGCGAATGGGCATAGATGAGGCCATGAACGCGTATAATTAAGCATAAATGTATAATTCCTCCTTTAGCCTGGTAAGCTAAGAAAAAGCGGCGAAGGAGCACACTTTATGAAGATCTATTATATTTGTGAATGCTGTGATGAGGTTTTTAGTATGGAGGAAACCGGGACAGGCGAAGGCGGCATAGAACTTCGCGGATTCTGCAGCGATTGTGCTATGGAAATGGGCCTGCAGGATCAACCATCCCTGTCCTCCCGGCAGTTTTATAGTTAAAGGTATAGGGTTGACAAGGGGACGGGGTTGTTGACATCCCCTATGATACCGGTTGGGGTGTCAACAACCCCGTCCCCTTGTCAATGCTACGGGTCTGCGTGTGAGCGGAGCGAAACCGCGCCAGTCGCACCCCTTTTTCGATATATCAGTTAAATACGAAAATTGAATTAATCACTTTGGTGTGGGGGCCGTTTGGCGGTGTCCACATTAAGGGCTTGCCCCGAAATATGTGCGTTAAACTGGGTGCGCATATTTGCGGCAAACCTGCGTGGTGGGGAGGATAGATAAGAGTTGAAGCAGGAATTGTTGACTAGGCTGGAAAAAACTATAGCCAACGGTGAAGACGTTTTAGTTAGTGGTTTATCGGGTACAGCCCGGACCTTTTTTCTCCATGAAATTATTTGCAAATATCGGGGCAAGCTTTTGTGTCTCGTTCCTACCGAGGAGCATGCGTATGATCTGGCCCGGGAATTGAAGCCCCTGCTGGGGGACAACCGGGTAGCGCTGTTTCTAATGCGAGATTTCGTGTTCATGAAAGAAAATGCTTCCTTGAGCGAGGTTGAGAGGGTACAAACCCTACAGGAATTGCTTAACCATCCCAAGAGTCAGGGGGTTATTATTAGTACTCCCGGAGCTTTGTTATACCAGGTTATGTCGCCAAAGGAAATGCAACAACGAACTATATCAGTGGCTATTGAACAGGATTTACCACTACCCGGCCTGCTTAAGGCCCTGCTGGAGGCGGGCTACAGCAGGGTGGATACGGTTACCCGTCCTGGTCAGTTAGCAGTACGAGGGGGAATCCTGGATATCTATCCATCCGGAGATAGGGAACCCTGCCGGATAGAGTTTTTTGGGGACACGGTAGAGACTATCCGTAGATTTGATTTGAACAGTCAGCGTTCCAGCAAGCAGGAAAAGCAAATCCAGGCGTATCCTGCGGATGAACTAGGGGGAGATGCGACGGACTCCAGTTTGCTGGATTATCTGCCTACCGGTAGTCTTATTTATATGGATGAGCCGCGGGAATTTTTTAACGCTCTGGAAAAGCAGGCCAGAAGGTTCTCTGACTACCTTAAAGAGGCTCGCAAAGAGGGAAAAATGGTTCGGGAATTAAGCCTGCTCAGTCAGGAAAAACTGCGTCAGAGCATGGCTGAACATACCATGATCTATCATTCATTTTTCCCGGGGAATATTCCCCAGGTTAAGGTCGGCCTTTATGAACATATTTCGCAAATAGAAATGGAACTCTTCCATAACCGTATAGAAAGTCTGTTTCCACGCTTGAGGGAATGGCTCGCTAAGGATTATATGGTCATGTTGTCCATCAAGAACAAGGCCCTGCTGGAAGAAATGGCTGGGCATTTCAGTGATCAGCACATAACTGGGGTTAATTTCACTTCCCTGCCCTTTACAAGAGGTTTTATCAGTCCCGATATGGGCATAGCCCTGGTCTCGGAAGGAGATTTGTGGGCCAGGAGAACCGGCAAAACCAAAGCTCCCAAAAAGCAGGTCGAACAGAGGCTTTTGGTGGAAGATCTAAAATTGGGGGACTATGTGGTCCATGAAAACTATGGGATTGGCATTTATCGTGGTGTTACTCAGGTTCAGAGTGATGGGCTTACCAGAGAATACCTATTACTGCAGTATGCCGGTACGGATAAATTGTATCTGCCGGTAGACAAATTAGATCTGCTTTTCCGCTACTCCAGTTCCGATGACAAACATCCTCGTTTAAGCAAATTAGGAGGCACAGAGTGGGAAAGGACCCGTAAGCGGGTAGCTGATTCCATCCAGGATATAGCGGAGGAATTACTGGTACTTTATGCTACGCGCGAGAGCATTGAAGGTTTTGCCTTTTCGCCCGATACCCCCTGGCAAAGGCAGTTCGAGGACGATTTTCCCTATCAGGAGACACCAGACCAGCTAAAAGCCATACAAGATACGAAAAAGGACATGGAAGCTCGTAAACCCATGGATCGCATTGTATGCGGGGATGTAGGCTATGGTAAAACTGAAGTTGCCATGCGGGCTGCTTTCAAGGCGATAATGGATGGTAAACAGGCAGCTATACTGGTTCCTACAACCGTTCTGGCAGAACAGCACTATGAAACCTTTAATAAACGCTTCGAAAATTATCCAGCCAATATAGAGGTATTGAGCCGTTTCCGTTCCAGTGGGCAGCAGAAGAAGATAGTCAACGAACTGGGGAAAGGTTCGGTGGATATCGTTATTGCTACCCACCGAATTCTCTCCAAGGATATCAAATTTCATAACCTGGGCCTGCTGGTTATCGATGAAGAACACCGTTTTGGTGTGGCGCAAAAGGAAAAGATAAAAGCCCTAAAAGAACAGGTGGATGTATTAAGCCTTTCGGCGACACCCATTCCCCGCAGTTTGCATATGGGCTTAACCGGTCTTAGGGATTTAAGCATAATCGAAACCGCACCTCCGCAGCGCTACCCGATTACTACTTATGTAATGGAATATAACGAAGAAATTATCAAGGAAGCCATTATGTCAGAGCTAAGCCGCGGTGGGCAGGTGTTCTTCGTGCATAATCGGATTCAGGATATTCATCGGGTCAAAGGAGACCTGGAAAAACTTCTGCCCCATATTAGAATAGCGGTTGGTCATGGCCGCATGCCCGAGGAGGAACTGGCCCGGGCCATGCTGGACTTTGTAGAGGGACAATACGACCTGTTTTTATGTACCACTATTATTGAATCCGGACTCGATATGCCCAACGTCAACACCATAATTGTAGACATGGCCGACCACATGGGCATGGCCCAGCTCTATCAATTGCGCGGTCGGGTAGGGCGCTCCGATCGGGTAGCCTATGCCTACCTTACTTATCGTCCTGACAAGGTGGTTACTGAGACAGCCCAGAAACGCCTCAATGCCATCCGCGAGTTTAATGAGCTGGGTGCGGGGATGAAAATCGCCCTGCGGGATCTGGAAATCAGAGGTGC
>CAZEDT010000066.1:0-19928 GCA_964510795.1 uncultured Syntrophomonas sp. | reverse complement strand
CACCCCAACCGGTATCATAGGGGGTGTCAACAACCCCGTCCCCTTGTCAACCCCTTAACTGGATGAACAAGAGAACCGTCCCCCTGTTCACTTTTGCTGCGCATCTTTAGTCTACTGTGAAACAGAATTGAGCATTTCTATGAAGGACTCTTCTGTTAAAATGGAAACCCCCAGTTGTACGGCTTTGTCGTATTTACTGCCCGGATCAGCTCCCAGTAGGAGGTAATTGGTTTTTTTGCTAACACTCCCACTGGTCTTGCCTCCCAGTGCCTCAATTTTTTCTGCGGCTTCCTGACGAGTCATGTTTACCAGGGTTCCGGTCAAAACAAAGGTTTTACCAGCCAAGGGCTGGTCTTCGGTGGATATTTCCGCTTCGGAGGTATTCAAGCCGGCGGCCTTCAACCGTTTTATGGTTTCCTGGTTACGGGACTCGGCAAAAAAGCTTAGCAGGCTAGCCGCCATTTTTGGACCAATCTCGGGTATATTAGTAATTTCCCCTTCATTAAGATGCTCATAATAATCAATTGAACGGATCTCGTTGGCCAACAAACGAGCCGTCTTGGCTCCTATATGCCGTATACCTAAGGCCGTAATCAGACGATGCAATGGCCTGTCCTTACTATTCTCAATAGCATTGAGCAAATTCTGAGCTGATTTGGTACCCATACGATCCAGATCCGCCAGCTTTTCCAGATCCAAGTTATAGAGATCGGCCAGGTTTGAAACCAACCCCTTTTCCACCAGTTGCTCAATCACAGCTGGTCCCATACCGTCAATATCCATGGCCGAGCGGGACGCAAAAAAGATCAGGCTTTCTTTAAGTCGGGCCGGACAGTTAATATTTTCACAACGATAGGCAACTTCACCTTCCAACCGTACCGCCCGGCTGGCACAAGCTGGACATTCTTCAGGTATTGGGATCTCCTGCTCATTACCGCTGCGTTTTTCCAGCACCGGCTTAATAATTTCCGGAATGATATCCCCAGCTTTATGAATCAGAACCAGATCTCCAAGCCGGATATCCTTTTCCCTGAGCAGGTCAAAATTATGCAGACTGGCCCGGCTAACCGTAGTTCCGGCCAAACTGACCGGTTCCATGATAGCCGTCGGTGCAATTATACCGGTTCTGCCCACATTCAACTCAACCGCCAGTAACCTGGTTTCCTTTTCCTCGGCCAGGAATTTGTAAGCTGTGGCCCAGCGTGGGCTTTTGGCGGTCTGCCCCAGTTGCTGTCGGGGCAGGAAAGAATTAAGTTTAATTACCACGCCATCAATCTCATAGGGCAGACTGTGCCTCTGCTCCTCAAAATGCTGACAGTATTTATAAACTCCCTCAATATCCGCACAATACCTGGCTTCTTTATTTACCGGAAAACCCTGCTCCCGCAAAAATTCCAGAGCTTCCTGCTGAGTGTTGATCTCCTGTCCTTCCAGATAAATAATATCGTAAATAAAAGCGGCCAGGACTCGATTGGCAGTGATGTGCGGGTCCAACTGACGTAATGAACCAGCCGCCGCATTGCGCGGATTAGCAAAAATACGCTCTTCGCGTTCTTCCCGCTCTTGATTCAACCTAACAAATTCACTCTTGGGCAGGTAAATTTCTCCGCGTACCTCAAGTCGAGGTAAATCGCCGCGCAGCTTCAAAGGAATGTTTTTAATAGTCCTTACATTCAAGGTGACGTCTTCACCGACCACTCCGTCACCTCGGGTGGCAGCACTAATTAATATACCCTTTTCGTAGACCAGGGCAATTGATACCCCATCAATTTTTAGCTCGGCCATATAGTCAACCGGCTGGTCTATTTTCCGTACCCTGCGATCAAAGTCCTGCAAATCACCAAATGAAAATGCATTATCAAGGCTAAGCAAAGGTAAGCGATGTTGAACCGGGCTTAAACCTTCCATTATTTTGCCGCCCACTCTTTGGGTGGGAGAATCCATACTCAGCCACTCTGGATGCTCCTTCTCCAAACGAATAAGTTCACGCATCAGAGCATCATATTCAACATCAGTTATAAGGGGAGAATCGAGCACATAATACTGGTATTCATGCTTACGAATCTCTTCCCGTAATTTTTCTATTTGAACCTTCTGAGCAGTCAAAACCAAGACCTCCTTTATAAATTATTGAACCTGTTTCTCCTAAGGTCTATATCAAAAAACGATATATTTTTAGTATTCAATCATAGACAAGTTATCATATTTGCTTTCAATAATAACATAAAGTTACCAGCTCTGGCTAAGAAGGCCTCGGCTGTTATTGGTTCCTGCTATTAATTATCCCTTGCGCATTTGATCCATATACAAGAAAGTGATTCAATTGGCAGTGAATAGGCAAAAACATTCCCCACTCACTTACCAAATAATGCTATTTTTAAGTCTTAAAAAAGGATACTGTTTTTCTATATTCTTCTTTACTACAAGAATTTTAAATATATTGAAGGATTTTGTCGTTTTTTAGAGAATTGCATATAATAAATCTTAGCAACGGCACCTTAAATATTATTATGAATAGGAGGCAACAGCATGTCCCAGCACTCGTCTTCAAAAATACTTTTGCGGGTATATCTGCTTTGTTTTGCTGCAAATCTAATCAGTATACCGATCGTTTCATTATTATGCCAATACTCCTCTTCACAGCTAATTATTCTTGTAATTGGCTCTACCTGCATATCCGTACCTGCGCTAGCCGCTTTAGCTAATTATTTTTACCAGTTTTCGAGTAAGTATGTAGACAAAATTCAGCACGGAGAGAATAGCAGCAAAACCAATTTACCCGTATTGGCACAAACATTGTTAATTATCAATGTTTGTATTCCCTTAGTCTTGGTTAACTCTTTCATGCTCATAAAGGATGATATAAGCCTTTATCAATTTTTATTCAGCCTTTTACTGGGGATACTTTTTGCTTATAATTTTGGTTCTCTGGGCGCCTCATTAATTTCTCAAAAACTGGTCCACCTTTTAAAGGATTCATTTGTCACCTCAGGACCTTTAGAGAAGGCCCAAACCATGGTTAAGAACCTTCCCCAGCTAGTATTAAATTCTGCCGGCAGCAATCCCCAGGAAAACCTTCATAAGTGGAACAGCCTGTTGCGAACGATTTCAGAAGATAACCCCTATATGCTAAATGTTTACTTTGCCCTGCGGGAGGATTATGTTCCTGGACAGCACTATAACTGCCCGGGTTACCTGCGCAGCGAGCAAAATATTAATCCCCTGGTGATTGACTTTAGTGAATACGACTATTTTAATCCCCATGATGAACTTTTTGATTGGTATCATGGAGCAGTAAATAGCAAAGGTTTGTATACCACTGATCCCTATATGGATGCCGGTGCTACTAATAGCTGGACCGTATCCGTAACAACTCCGGTTTATACACCGGAAGGTCAATTCATTGGCGTTATTGGTGGTGATGTTACACTCCAAGAAGGTAATGAGCAGAATGCCAATAATGAACCACAAGAATACGACCTTCTCAATACCGTTGGTTATTCACTACGTTGGAAAGTTGCCGGACTTATATCCATAATGACTACTCTGCTTTCTATAGCTTTAGTAATAAATTTCAACCTGGGTATGAAAACTATTGAACAACAAGCTATTAACCTTTGTACTGCCAACGTACATAATGAAGCTCAAAAAATATCAATTCCACTACAGCGCTCGAATGATCTGGTTGCTAGCATGCCAGTAAGTATTCGGGGTTTTGCAAGCAATGATAACAATGCTTCTTTAAATTCTTGGAATCATTATCTGCAAGAAACTGTGGCCAACAACGATTTTATGCTTAATAGTTATCTGGCTCTACGAGCTGATTACGTAGCAGGGCAAAAATATAATTGCCTGCTCTGGGCTCGGAATGAAGCGCAGGTTAAGCAAATAAAGCTAGACTATAAAGAATATGATTATCTGAATCCCAACGCAAAGGGAATGGAATGGTATCATCAGCCACTGCAGGCGGATAAACAATACCTTACCAAGCCCTATTTGGATACTGGGGCTAATAACCAGATGCTGGTATCAATAACTATTCCGGTCAAGGACTCTAAGGGACAGGTTTTAGGGGTAGCTGGAGGTGATATTTCTCTCCAATTTATACAAAAAACCGCTGAGCAGATAGACGCAGGGAAAAATGGTGTTGTACTGATAGTTGACCAGGATGGCGATTACATTTACACTCCCAAAGGTATGAACTTACAGGGAAATATTAAGGATGCCTTACAAAAAAGTAACGATCCCTTTGCGGCTAGTATTATTAAAGCTATGAACAGCCGTGAATCTTTTAGTGGTATGGGCACATCTCCTCTCACCGGTCGCAAAGTTATCCTGGCCTCATGTCCAATCGAGAATAGTGGCTGGCAATTCATACTAGAATACGACCATGCTGAAAGGATGGCTGCCATGAACAAGGTGGCTGTCAACACAACCATTATAATTACTCTTTGTATATTATTGTGCTTTATCATGGCATTTAAATTCGGCAAAATCTTAAACAAAGGTATTAATGAAATCGTTGGCCTTACTGCCTCGCTGTCCAATGGCAACTTCAAAATATACCTGGAGAATACCTATACTGATGAGATACAGAAAATATCCAACACTATCAACCACATGATTATGAAACTTAACGGGGTATTGAAACAGGCTACAGCTGCTGCCAAGCACACCGAGAAGGCTGCTGATCAGGTAGCCGCTAAAACCAATCAAAGTCAGCAAAAAGCTTATGCCATAGTTGATGCCACCCAGGAAATAACTGCCAGCATGCAGGAAGCTTCGGCAGCTTCTGAGCAAATCAATGCGGTAGCGGAAAATATTCGGGCATCAGCCGATTATATAACCGAAAGAGCCAAAAAGGGGAAAACTGATGCTGAGCATATACGGACTACTGCTCAAACCGTTAATAAAGAGATTGCTTTATCACAGAAGGAGACTATGGATATTTTCGCCAACACTCGGCAACGGTTGGAGAAAGCTATTAAGGAAAGTTCGGTAGTTAATGAAATCACGCAAATGGCCGCACAGATTACCGGGATTGCCGATCAGACAAACCTGCTGGCACTCAATGCTGCGATTGAAGCTGCCCGGGCTGGCGAACAGGGCAAAGGCTTTGCGGTGGTAGCTGATGAGGTACGCAAGCTCGCTGAAGAATCATCTAAGATTGCTGCCCAAATTCAGGTAACCATACACCAGGTTAGCCAATCCGTCTCCAGCCTGAGTGATGATTCTTCCACCATGTTAGACTTTCTCAATCAACGGGTAGTCCCTGACTATAATAAGATGGCTGAAACCGCCAGGAACTACGATAAAGATGCAGAATCCGTACTTCAGATGGTCGACGAGTTCAGTAGGTCGGCAACAGACCTGAGTCAATCAATTGCCGAGGTAAGTACTGCCATCGAAGAAAATGCGATGGTTATCTCCCATAGTGCTATGAAGAGCAGTGAAATTGCCGACGACGCCAGTTCTACTGCAGCCCTAATGGATGAACTGGTAAAAGTTGTTGAAGGTCTTGCCCAAGTAGCAGGATCGCTGCAAGCTTCTATGTCTCAGTTTAAATTACGTTAAACAATAAATAATAGAAAAAAGACCGGATTTAGCTCCGGTCTTTTTATTTCATTATTTTATCCTGCTGAGAAACCCTTCACCTGTTTTGCTACAACTAAACTAGCTGATTTTAGCTAAGGAATTCCAAGTCCGGAGTTACGATGCGATGTTTGCCCACACCACAATGGTTTGTGTGCGTTACATGATCATGAGCGTAGAAAACCGTGATAAGAAGGATGAGCGTAGTTGTGGTGGCATATTCTTTGATTTATGTGCCGAGGCTAAGACCATTCAATTCTTGTTATACGTACTCCTGCATGACTTTGTGACGCAGAAGAAAGAACATTGCAATTTGTAGTGCTAACACAAGGGAACATAGCCCGCCGACTAAAATCATAACTTTTCCAATGTAACTTACTGCTGAAACAAGCATGATACGGTAGGTAGTGAACGCACCAATGGCACAGCCAAGAAACGTAGGAATGAAATAGATAAAGACCATTTGTTTTGTAATCAGCTGTTTGATTTTATTCTGCGTCATTCCTAATTTCTGCAGATTATCATAGACTACTGCGTCACTCCATATTGTGCTAAGAAGCTTAAGCCCGATTACCATAATAGAAGAAACAAAGGCGATGATGGCAATAAAGAGCATAAGCATTATGTAAGTAGCAAAGGCCTCAATCTGTGTTGTTGTACTGCTCAGCTTTGACAGGGGATAAAGAGCCCATAAGCGTACAGTTCGTGTTTCATTTCCTTTGTATAAGAAATACCGCGGAGAGCCACCTGTCTTGTCAAAAGTTGCACTATTATGCCAATTTTCAAAAATTTGACCATCTGTTTTCAAAATTACCTCCTGTAAAATGGCATTTTGAAAATTGGTCGTGTTTTTCCAGTCCTCCACCTTCAGCATATAAGATTGCACCCGATACTGCCCGCTTACGGTAGCGGAGAACTGCTCAAAATCTGTGTCGTTCAAAATCAAAAACGAGGAAAAGAACGACTTTGAATTAAACAACCCATCAAAACAAACTGGCGTATTTTGCGACAGATTGAATTCTTCCTTTGTCGTCGGATTATAAAATATACTGCTGTTGCCACAAAAACTGTTTCGCTTATAGCTCATTGAGCTGTCATGATATAGAGTATAACTGCCGATTGGAACGGTAATGTCAGTTTTGGCAAGCGTATTAAAGTTATTTTGGCTGACAATAATGCGAGAACTCCAATCGGTTTCACCACTCCGATATGAGTTTTGGACACCCACTAAAAGACCATTCAAAACCTTTATTTGCGTGATATTCGTACCCGTTTGTTCAGCTACTGATAAGATATGATCTTTTGTGATACCAGATGGCTCATAAGTGGCATTAATTGTATAGTCATAAGGGTCATTCATAGAGGCATAGTATCCATCAATAAATCCTATGGAACTAAAGCCAATGCCAAAAACAGTAAACACAATTAAAAGTGTAGCTGCAAAAATTGACCGTGTGTATTGCCGGATTCTTTGTTTTAGCAAATTGTAAAAGACAATGTTTTTGTAATAGGTTTTTGTGTTGATCTTTTTCAGCATATCCCCAATAGACGCAAGCTGAATAATTAGTATGTATACACCCCATACTGCCGCTATGAGGCCAATGTAAGCCAATGCCGAATATAAGATACCCGTCATATTCTGAAAAGTAAAAAATGCGGCGATACCAACAGGAACAATGAGAAAACCAAGGATTAGCAGTAACGACTTCCCGTTTGTAGCCTCGTCGTTTTCATCACACATTTTGAGAATTTTAATAATATCTACCGATTGAATATATTTGCAGTTGACAATCCGCAAAACAATCCAGCAAAAAATGGCAAAACCAATAGCGATGGCAAGCCCTATCCAACCAATTTCAAAAGCTGTTTCCTGTGTTTCTAAGAATATATTTAGGAGTGACCAACATAGATACGCCGCAGGAACAGACAGTAGCAGACCAAACAGTGCCGCAAGCTGAAACAATAGTGTGTATTCCTTAACAACGATTTTTCGTACCGACCTTCGATCAATGCCGAGTGAGAGGAACACGCCAATCTCCCTTGATTTATATTGCAGAAATAAAGTGTCAGCATAAATCTGAAAAACAATAATGCCCAGCATAGAGCCAAAAAACATAGCCTGTGAAATAGTCTGTGTAGAACCCCCATCCACTAATACATTCGTAACTGTAGGACTATATTGCAGAACCCCATACGCCCCTATCATGGTAATAGAAAACAATATAGAGAAGAAGAACAGGCCATATTGCTTGAAATTGTTTTTCACCAGTTTGTGGCTGATTTCATTAAGCGTCATAACCGTCACCATTCACCTTTCTTGTGAAGTCCAGCAACTCGTCCAAGAATGCCTTTGGCTGCCCATGACGCACAAGTTCGCCAAACACCTTTCCGTCTTTCAGTACAATCACCCTGTCGGAATAGGATGCAGCAAAAGCATCATGTGTTACCATGAAAATAGTAGCGCACATTTGCTCTTTGGCACGAACAAAGGCATCAATTACGGCTGCACTTGATTTAGAATCCAAATTTCCGGTCGGTTCATCGGCTAAAATGATAGATGGGTTATTTGACAATGCTCTTGCAATAGATGCCCGTTGTTTCTGACCACCGGAAATCTCGGTGGGATATTTCTCCGCAATTTCCTCAATATCAAAGAGAGAGAGCAACTTTGCGGTGCTTTGTTCCATTTCTTTTGCGGGTTTTTCCGCTATGATTTGCGGCAAAAAGACATTCTCACGAATTGTCAAGCCATTCAGCAGCATAAAATCTTGGAACACAAATCCTAATTTATGTTGTCTTATTTTGGAGAGTTCGGCTTCACTACCAGTCAAAACATTTTGTCCGTCCAATACTACGCTACCCCCATCGGCACTGATAAAGCCGGACATTACATTTAACAAGGTTGTTTTACCGCTACCGGACACCCCCATAAGCGCAACAAATTCTCCGTCATTTATTGTGGCGGTAACACCTTTTAGAACAGGATACTCTACACCCTTTGTTCGATAGACTTTTGTAATATCGTTAATTTCTAACATAATTATTCTCCTTTCATATATCCGTTTAAGTTACAGCCACATTTTATAAAGTAATTCTCAAATATCTATCAAACGCAAAAAAATCCCGCTGCATTTTTAACACAGAGGGATTTTGCCTGTATCAGATTATCTTTCAGCCATATCAAAAAACGCTGTTATGATTGCACCACTGTCTGTACTGTTTCCAATTACAATCTTACCACCGTGTCTTTCACATAATATCTTGCAAATATTAAGTCCAAGACCAAAATGCTGTCCACCGCCATTTTTATCTGTACTGTAAAATGGATCAGTAGCCGCTTGAATACCTTTTTTATCAAAGCCTTTTCCGTCATCCAATATACAAATGATTAAAACATTGTTTGTACTTTTGCAAGTGACCGATATACAATCAACAGCATACCGAATAGCATTTGACAACAGGTTTTCAAACACTTGCATGACAATTTCAGAATCAATGAAATACGTTGGAACTTCACATATGCTATGAAAAGCAAGCCGTTTTTTTGCACATACAATAGTTGCTGTATCGTTCAGCATTTCGAGAAAACTACTGCTTTCAACAGCGTGTTTTTCTATCGGTATATCTTCATATTTTTGTAAAGTATTCATGGAGGTTACATAATTTTTTAGCCGTGTCACTTGGTTTACCATCACCGAATAGGTATCCATAGTTTCTGAAAGGCTCAGCTTCCCTTGCGATCCGTAAGACTGCAAAATATCTAAATGTCCCTCTAAAACGGTGAGAGGTGTTCTTAAATCGTGGGAGAACGCAGCATTTAGTCTTTTCCGTTCTTCCATCTGCCGCCACATCTCAAGATTGTTCGCAAGTATGGCAATCCGCATTTTTTCAAATGCGTTACAGAGCATTCCCATTTCATCATCTTTGCCATAGGAAACGGTAAAGTCCAATTCATTGTCAGATATTTGCAGTGCCGCCAGTGATAACAATTTTAGTGGTTGCTTCATTTTACGCTGATAAAAGATAGCGCCGGCAGCGCATGAACAGACAATATAGGTGATTGGCGGCAGTAGCCACCATAGTAGTTCGTATCGTTTCATCAAATCGCTATCATGCGCCGAAATATAAAAGGTTTTTCCATCTCCCCAAACTTTAATATCATCATACCCCGATACGGTATTGGAATATTGAAACGCTATATCTAACTGCGCATTGTGAAACAATGTTTTTTCAGCTTCAGCCAAAATGAATGCAAGTAAAACGAAAGCAATCATTAACAAAATAAAAGTTGTTCTTAGGGGCAGAGCTGAACATCGTTTTTTTATTTTATCCATTTATAACCAACTCCCCAAACCGTTTCAATATATTGTTTTGCCCCGACCGCAGACAATTTTGCTCGGATTTTTCGAATATGCTCTGCAACAACAGAATTGTTGCCAAGCCCGTCTAATCCCCATGCGGCTTCATATAAACGTTCTTTGTCAAAAACTTGTCCGGGGTTTTGTGATAGGACTTCTATAATATCAAATTCCTTTTTCAGTAGAGGAATAGGAACTTCCTTGAAATAAACTGCCCGTTCCATGTAATCAATCACAAAATTGCGGTTGAAAAAAATTCTTGACATGGTTTTTTGTCTGCTTTCCCGTCGCAAGTGCGCAGCAACCCTTGCACCTAATTCATCAACAGAAAATGGCTTAACAATATAATCGTCCCCGCCAACTCCAAAACCTTTGATTTTGTCGTTGTCCTCGACATTTGCTGTAAGGAACAATATCGGACAGGAAACAAAATAACGAATGCTTTCACAAAGCGAAAGACCATCTATATCCGGCATATTAATGTCAAGTAAAATAATATCCGGATGATTTTTGAGATTGTCTAGTGCTTCCTGTCCCCCAGTTGCAGTTAAAACATCATAACCGTTAAGTGAAAAATATCGTTTGAGCATTTTTAATATTTCTGTTTCATCATCTACCACTAATATTTTTTGTGACATGTCCACACCTCCTCAAATACTGAATTAATAATCCAATATCATCTTTTCGCTTCATATTTGCATATGTAGACTGTCCGACATTGAAAAGCTCAATTCTCTTTTGAAGCTTGTTTGAATATTTTACACTCAGGCCGTTTTCGATAATCAACCGCTGTGCCATCTCATGTGCAAGTTGAATAAACAGGTTATTTTTATCAGCAACCACGTTTTCAATACCGCTTAAAAAAAGCCAATCGCTATTAATTGCTATATACTGGTCAAATGGTAGATTAGCAAGTATTAAGACCGTAAATGCTACATTGCCTTTTCGGCCAGCCCTACCTGATTGTTGCCAAAAGGAAGCTCGAGTCCCTGGATATCCGATTATGATAACTGTTTCAATTTTTCCTTTATCAATACCAAGCTCCAAGGCATTTGTTGATATAAGCCCTTTGAGATTACCAGACACCATTTTATTCTCAATTTCTTTACGCTCTTGCGGTTTATACCCACCTCTATAGCCAGCTATGGTTGATGAGAAATCCTGTCCTACAATGCCGTCATATTTGAGTTTATCTCGAGCTTCCTTCAGTACCACTTCAACGGTCTTTCTCGATTTACAAAATGTAATGAAGCATAAATTCTGCATTACGGCATGGGGTATCAATACAGCAGCTTCTTCAACCGGTGATACTCGATCGCCTGCATACCCAATATTCGGCGGCTGCCATATATAGTAATGCTTCTCCGAAGAAGGAGAGCCATCTATATTTATTAATGTAAATTTCTTCTACGCAATATTCTCATTTCTAACCGACTTTACCCCTCCAAATAGGTAAGGTTATCTCAACCCTCTATTATAAAGTTCCTATTTTCTTCTGTATTATAAAGCACTTTATAAGAAACAGAGCCTTGTTCTGACCTATTAGTCATTACTTTCACAGCAATTGATTTTGAGTACGTTACTGCATCTTGGTAAGTATCCCATTCGTAAATACCTTGACATTCTCCCGTTTTATAATCAACTGACCAATACTTAGACCTAAACCCTTTAAAGCCTTGAAATATCATCATAGGTTTTCTTGAATACTTAATATTTTCTTCAATAGTCATACCAACTGGTTTAAATCTAACAATAAACAATCCTTCAGGTTTTTCATTTCCATTAAAGAAGCGTCTGATTATTACTCTTCTAAAAACTGTATATACATTTCCATCTTCCATTGTAATCTTCTTCCCTATATCCTTTTGCACGAAAAAAACTCTGCCTGTGACAAACAATAATAACGTTCTTATGAACCCATATAGCGGATTTGTATCAAGAATTATAATCACCCTTTCCAATCAAACATAAGCTCCTTACCCCAGATGGTATCATTTCAACTCATATTTTCAAATGTATCGAATGTACATTACTGGCAATGGTGACCGCTATCTTGCTGGAGCGCTCAAGAAATTTGATGTGGAGATTCTATACCGATCCGGCCCAGCTGGAGTTTATTCTGCGCTGAAGGTATATGCGCAAACCAATGATCAGTCTTTACAGGATAAACTGAAGAAATATCTTCTTGACCAGCAGCAACAGGCCGAAAAATTAACGGGACAGCCAAGGACAGCCTGCAGACAGTGCATGCTCGGCAAAAAATTAAGGAATACTCCCTGCAGTAACTCATGTTTGATAAACCAACAGGAACCAACAGTCTGACGTTCTTTTGGTTGGCTTGGTTAAAGAAAGGAGCCAACAAGAAGAACGTCCCCCTGTTGGCCCAACGACTTAGCTCCGGTCTTTTATTTCTTTAATTTTATCCTGCTGAGAAACCCTTCACCTGGTTTGCTACAACTAAACTAGCTTATTTTCTCCAAAGGAGCGATATCTAAACGCAGGGTGCGGGTACCGGCCCGTTCAAAATCCACCACGGCGATCAGGTCATCTTCCATACTTACCACGATACCCATACCAAATTTCTTGTGGATAACCGTATCCCCTTCGGCCAGTATACTGCTCACCGTCTTTTTAACATGGGGAGAGGCCAGTAATTCCTGGGGGATCTCTTTTATAAAACGGGATGGAGGGTTGTTCCTTTCATAACCATATAACAATCTGGAGATAGCATTGGTCATATACAGTCTTTCGCAGGCTCGGGTAATTCCCACATAACATAGCCTGCGTTCTTCTTCCATATCTTCCGGTGTTTCCGTCCGATAAGAAGGGAATACCCCTTCTTCCATACCAGTCATAAAAACCACTGGAAATTCCAGACCTTTGGCTCCGTGGTAGGTCATCATCATAATCGCATCGGTATAATCCAAATCATCAGTATCCTGCACTAAGGCTATACGAGCTAGAAAATCTTCGAGTCCTTCTATGCCTTCCTTGGTAAATTCTACGGCCAAGGATCGTAATTCCTGTAAATTTTCAATTCGGGTTTGAGCCTCGGCGGCATTATTCTTTTTTATGTCTTCCACGTAGCCGCTCATGTCCATAAGCTGGTCTAGAATATCTTTTATCTCCACACCCGATTGATTCAGTCCTTCAAAATACCTTATCATCCCATGGAATTCCTCCAGGGTTGCCGCCATTTTCTTGCTAATCCCGGTAACCATAGAAGCATCTGCCAATATATTCATAATAGGAAGTCCTTGCTGGACCGCATACTCTTCCAGTTTTTCCAGGGTCTTGTCACCCACTCCCCGGCGTGGAACATTAACTATACGTCGCAGACTAAGGCGATCATTAGGATTACAGACCAGTTTTAAATAGGCCAAAATGTCCTTTATTTCTTTTCTTTCGTAGAACTTACGGGCTCCAATAATCTGGTAAGGAATGAAACGGCGCAAGAGCGCTTCTTCCAGTATACGTGACTGGGCATGAGTACGGTAAAATACTGCACAGTCGCTGTAATGCTTACCTTCTCTATCTACCAGATCAGCTATAGTATCCGCTACGAACTGACCTTCCTGGAAGCTGTCTCCAGCACAAAAATAGATGATTTTATCCCCTTCTGGATTGTCAGTATAGAGATTCTTCTCTTCCCGGTCATTGTTGTTCTTGATTACAGCATTGGCCGCTTTGAGAATATGCTGGGAAGACCTGTAATTTTTCTCCAGTTTAATTAGTTGGGCATCGGGATAGTCCTTTAAAAACTTCTTAACATTATATGGTTCAGCGCCTCTCCAGCTATAGACCGATTGGTCAGGATCACCCACTACAAAAATATTATGATGACGGGCGGCCAGGAGATTAGCCCATACGTACTGCGCATAATTGGTATCCTGATATTCATCAATCATTATATAGCGGAACCAATGCTGATATTTTTCTAAAACCTCAGGATAATCGCGGAAGAGCTTAATGCTTAGGATAATCAAATCCTCGAAATCCAGTGCATTGTATTCCTTGAGGCGGGCATTATAGCTACGAAAAACCCGATAATATTTATCCTTAATATGGAGTGGCAAGCTAAGGTTCTGAAAATATCTCTCCGGATTTATGAGGCTGTTTTTGGCCTGTTTAATGCTATAGAGCACTTCTTCTGGCTTGCTCTCATAATCATTCTCCTCTTTAAGGATTTCCTTAATAAGAGTTTTACCTTCTGTTTCATCTATAATTGCAAAGTTACGATCATATCCCAGATGCTGTATGTCCATGCGCAGCATTTTATAGCAGGCCGCATGAAAGGTTTGAATCCATTTACCGTTATAATCTGGACGCATTTTGGCTACCCGAGATCTCATCTCCTGAGCTGCTTTATTAGTAAAAGTGATCGCCAGGATAGAATCGGGTGCAATGCCATTATCAATTAAATAATTGATTCGGTTGGTTAGCACCCGGGTCTTGCCACTGCCTGCCCCGGCCAGCACCATACATGGTCCATCTATATGTAATATAGCCTGTCGTTGTTCTTCGTTAAGCCCATCTAATATTTGCGTCATAAATGCTACCTGCCTTTTTAATTAACTCACTAAGATGCTTTCTATTAATCATAACATAAACATAAATCTTACATCAGTAAAGATACTCAAAGCAACAATAAAAGAGGCTCATCCAGCGTTGCACAACGTTTGGATGAGCCCCCTAGTTTTGGTTTTATATTTTGAACTTGCCGGTCTCAGTGCGAAGGTCTTCAGCTAAACGAGCCAATTCGGAAGTCATGGCGGCAATTTCCTCGATGGTAGCAGTTTGTTCTTCTGCTGAAGCGGCCACTTGCTCGGAAGCCGCAGCCGAAGCCTCGATGACACTGGAAATTTTCTGGATCGATGTTGAAACCTGATCGGTTCCTAAGCGGATATCTTCAAACAATGCTTGCATATGCTGAGCATTGGCTTCAGTTGCTTTTACCTCATGGACGATAGCACTTAAGGATTCCCCTACTCGTTTTAATAGCCCTACCTGTTCCTGTACCGCCTTCATACTGCTTTCCGTCATCTGTACAGCAGTTTTGGTTTCAGCTTGGGTAGCGGTTATAACCTCGGCTATCTGGCCGGCAGAAATTCGGGTCTGTTCTGCCAGCTTGCGTACTTCTTCTGCAACTACTGAAAATCCACGTCCATGTTCACCTGCCCGAGCGGCTTCAATAGCAGCATTTAGGGCCAGGAGATTAATCTGATCTGATATCTCGGTAATGGTGGTAATAATTGAGCCGATTTCCATTGCCCGTTGACCTAGATTTTCCACTGCAATGGCGGTATTATGTGCCTCACCAGCCATATTATTCAGTCGATTGACGGCATCGTTGACCGCGCCTTGACCTTTATCAGCCGCCAACGTAGAATTACGAGATTGTTCAAAGGATGCCTGAGCCTCTTTTTGGCCTGATTTCACCTGAGCCTGAGAACTGGCAATCATATCAAGTATTATATTAGCGTTCTGAGCCTGATTAGTAGCTCCTTCAGCAACATCCCCGATGGTTATGGCCACCTGCTCGGTAGCTTCGGCGGTCTGATGGGCAGAATCAGAAAGGCCGGCAGATAACTGGGCTACACGCTCTGCGGCCTGTTTATTAACGGCCACCATACTGCCAATTTTTTCTCCAATTTGATTAAATGTTTCCCCTACTATCTGCAGCTCATCCCGAGTATGCAAGTCAACTCTTACACTAAGGTCCCCTCCGGTCATACTCGCACCAGCCTGGTGCAGCGCATTAACGGCTTGATAAACCGACAGCCAAAAGCCCGCAAAAATGTAAACCAGTAATAAAAGGGTAAGTGCAAACCATAATAAAGCAAATTGTCTTCCTATCAGTAATTCGGTCAAGTATTTATTGACTTCTTTTTCAACCGCCTTAGTTTCAACGCTGTACAAGTCGGACGTAGCCTCAACCACGGCAGTACCAGCATTATAATAACTTTGCGGACTAGTTGTCATTTTTTCAGGATGAATTACTTGCTCCCTGGACAGTGATAAGAACTTCTCAAATTGAGGTTTGGTTTTATTCCAAGCCGGGTCTATGCTGGTCTTCAACTTAGGATTCTCCTGGTACATCACCTGGAGATCATTATCAATAAGGTTCAATAACGAATTAATTTCACTATAAAGACTTATCATAGCTACTTTTTCTTCAGTACTTGCTGACTTTTTTATAACCAAACTCAAACCCAAATCCCGCAGTTGACTATTTTTTTCCATTAGTAATGGCAATTCACGCACTACCTGAGTAGTCAAATAGTAGCGATCCAGCTTATTAGCCAGTACCAGTTCAGAATTATCACCCACCTTGATACCAAGCTTCATGGTGTTAGAAATTAACTGACTGTGTTTTTTATAACTCTCGGCTGGTGTCAAGCCTTCCACATTGCTCGCCAAATCTTCCCACTGCTTTTTAATATCTTTCCACTGGCCGTTAGTAGCCAAATCCTCACCATATAAACCATCCAGGCGATCTATTTCCTTTACCGTAAGGTTAACCTGCTCGGTTTCCTGGTCCAGTTTTACAGCTAAACCAGTATCACCACTCAAGTAATTATTGGCTATGACTCCATGTTTGGGGACTTCCATAATAAAACTCTTCAAGGCTTGATTGTATTCCAATCCGTCTTGCTGGTGGCGTGCCACATTAATATCCTGATTCAATGCCTGCAATAAAAAAAACAGGCTTAGGGCCATAGGGAGTAGGATCAACGCAGCTATTAAGGAGAACTTTTGGCGATAGTTGAGCCTGTTCAAAATATTAATAGCAGGGTTAAATATTTGTTTTAACATATAATAACCTCCCAGCATAAATAATTTACTATCCAATTTTATTGCATAGCATTATTTACCGCAATAGGAGGTTTATACTTATTTCTCTTTTTTTCGGCATAATATTATTTATGACTACCTTCTGTTAAATGTAACCAGTATATTTCGTGACCTTACTTATGTCTGGAATTTAGCTCAGCAAAAATATCATCCAACTTGACATCCTGTTCCACCAGCAGTACTAACAAATGGTAGAGCAAATCGGAGGTCTCATATATAACTTCTGCCTGACTGCGGTTTTTGGCGGCAATAATCACCTCGGCATTCTCCTCGCCTACTTTTTTGAGGATCTTATCGAGGCCTTTAGTAAACAGATAAGTGGTATATGAACCCTCGGGCATTTTTGCCTGTCGGTCGAGGATAATCCTATACAGTTCATAGAGGATGCCCGGCCCGGTAGTTGATTCATAAACTTCTTCCAAATCAAATTTGGCTGGCTCTACCTCTTCTCCGGCTGCATTACGGTAAAAACAGCTGTAGTGACCAGTATGGCAGGCTGCCCCGGTTTGCTCAACTTTTATCAAAAGAGTATCTTCATCGCAGTCATACAGGATTTCGCTGACCTTCTGAACATGTCCTGAAGTCTCCCCTTTGTTCCATAAAGACTGACGACTGCGCGAATAGAAACAGGTATAACCACTCTCCATGGTTTTGGTCAATGATTCTGCATTCATATAGGCCATCATTAAAACCTGGCCGCTATGTACATCCTGAATGATAGCTGGTACCAGGCCGCGTTCATCAAATTTAATCGTGTTTATCATAATCTCATAGCAACTCCTCTAGCTGATAAATATTCTTTGGCTTCTCTAACGGTATATTCACGATAATGAAAAATTGAAGCACATAAAACTGCATCGGCTTTACCTTCCTGGCAGGCTTCGCGCAGGTGTTCCAGATTTCCGGCTCCCCCGGAAGCTATGACGGGAATAGATAAACTACCGGAAACCGCTGCAGTCAGAGCCAGATCATAACCATCCTTAGTACCATCCTGGTCCATACTGGTTAGCAGTATTTCCCCAGCCCCCCGTGATTCGGCCTGGCGTGCCCATTCCAGGACATCAATGCCGGTTGGAGTACGTCCTCCATTAATATAGACCTCCCATTTGGGATGTGGGAGGTGAGATGTGGGAGGTGGAAATCCGCTAGTCTCAGACCCTATCTTGCTGCGGCGGGCATCAATGGCTACAACTATACACTGACTACCAAAACGGCGGGCACCTTCGGTTATAAGGGTAGGGTCATTAATGGCAGCAGAATTTATTGATACTTTATCAGCACCAGCATTTAAAATGTTACGGATGTCATCCAGGTTCCGAATACCACCACCTACCGCAAAGGGAATAAATACTTTCCGAGCAGTATTCCGAACCACTTCAATCATGGTTTTACGTCCATCAGAGGAAGCTGTAATATCCAGAAATACTAGTTCGTCGGCTCCCTCCTTATCATAATAAGCAGCCAGTTCCACCGGATCGCCCGCGTCCCGAAGATTAACGAAATTAATTCCTTTAACCACCCGGCCAGCATGTACATCCAGGCAGGGGATTATCCTCTTGGCAAGCATTATAAACCTCCCTTCGCGGCTTCCAGGGCCTCCTGAATAGTAATTTTGCCATCGTATAGGGCCTTGCCGATAATAGCGCCGCTAACACCCTGTGCTTCCATTTCCCGAAGTTTTTTTATATTTTCTGCAGTAGATACTCCTCCTGAAGCAATTATACTTAAGCCGGTTTGCTCAGCCATCTCCCTGATCGAGTCAAGGTTGGGGCCCTGCAGCAATCCATCCCGGGAAACATCAGTAAAAATAGCCGTTTTTATGCCCATTCGCTGCATTTCCCAGCCAAAGTCAATGGCCTTTAAGCTGGATTTTTCCACCCAACCTTCAATAGCCACCATACCCTCACGAGCATCCAATCCCAGAACAATTTTATCAGGACCGAAGTCTCTTAATAATTCCCCGATAAAGGCTGGGCTGGTCACAGCGCGGGTGCCAATGATAACCCGGCTAGCCCCCATCTCCAGCACTCTTTCTACATCTTCTTTTTTACGCAGGCCACCACCTACCTGAAATGGTATGGTGATCTGCGCGGCAATCTGCTTTATGGCCTGCATATTCTTAGGCTGACCCTCAAATGCTCCATCCAAATCTACTACATGCAGCCATTTCGCACCCTGTTCCTGAAAGGAATAGGCCGTGCCTCCAGGATCTGATGAGTAAACGGTTTTATTTTCTGCTTTGCCCTGCACCAATCGTACACATTGACCTTCTTTTAAATCAATGGCTGGATAAATAATCATATTTATATCTCTCCGAAATTTCTTAGTACTTGTAGTCCTATATCGCTAGATTTCTCTGGGTGAAACTGAGTAGCAAAAATATTACCATGTTCTACAGCGCATACGATCTTGATGCCATAATCGGCAGTCGCAGCCATTACCGAATAGTCCTCAGGTATGACATGGTATGAATGCACGAAATAAAAATAGCTGCCTGTAGGGATACCAGCAAACAAAGTGCTTTCAGGCTTAATGTCAATACTATTCCAGCCCATATGGGGCACTTTGAATTCTGCCGGGAGCTGGAGTTTTTCTACTGTACCTTTAATCAAATCCAAACCCTGGTGCACTCCATCTTCATAGCTTTCACTGAAGAGTAGCTGGTAACCCAAGCAGACTCCCAACAAAGGGGTATTGCGTCTTACAACTTCAGCAATAGTATGATCAATGCCCTTATTGCGTATATTCATTATTGCATCGGCAAAGGCCCCTACCCCTGGCAGTACCACCTTATCGGCCGCTAGGATCTCATCGGGGTCCTGGGTAATTAAAGTCTCATAACCAAGTTTGGCAAAAGCATTAGCCACACTAGCCAAATTACCCATACCATAATCTATAATGGCAATCAAATCTCCACCTCCATACTCGGGAACATTCCCGAAGCGTTCCTTATTCGTGTGCGCCGTTCCCTTAAAATTAAACTTTCGCAGTTTACCGAATATGCGCAGCAAAGAATTAACCGCGGCTGGTCTTTCGGTTTTCTGAAATCTGGGTTGACAAGGGGACGGCAGCGTGTGTGAAAAGTGTTGCGGCACCGTATAAATATACACTGTATGCCGAGTA